>NZ_JBUXKP010000016.1:0-118612 GCF_055502675.1 Pseudoduganella sp. jia 12 | reverse complement strand
TCAGCGCACCAGGCAAGGCTTCTTGTTGTCGAACTGCCAGTTCGGCACGAGGAACTGCATGGCCGCCGCATCGTCGCGCGCACCGAGCCCCATGTTCTTGTACGCCTGGTGCGCCTTTTCCAGTTCCGCCTCATCGAGCTCGATGCCCAGGCCCGGCTTTTGCGGAATGGCGATGAAACCGCCTTCGATCCGCATCGGCTCCTTCGTCAGGCGCTGGCCGTCCTGCCAGATCCAGTGCGTGTCGATCGCCGTCACCTTGCCCGGCGCCGCCGCGCCCACGTGCGTGAACATCGCCAGCGAAATGTCGAAATGGTTGTTCGAGTGCGAACCCCACGTGAGGCCGAACATCTGGCACAGCTGCGCCACGCGCACGGAGCCCTGCATGGTCCAGAAGTGCGGGTCGGCCAGCGGAATGTCGACCGACTGCAGCTGGATCGAGTGGGCCATCTGGCGCCAGTCGGTGGCGATCATGTTGGTGGCCGTCGGCAGGCCCGTGGCGCGGCGGAACTCGGCCATCACTTCGCGGCCCGAGAAACCGTTCTCGGCGCCGCACGGGTCTTCCGCATAGGCGAGGATGCCGTGCTTGTCGCGGCACACGCGGACCGCTTCCTGCAGCGACCAGGCGCCGTTCGGGTCCAGCGTCACGCGCGCTTCGGGAAAGCGCTCGTGCAGCGCGACGATCGCTTCCATCTCCGCGTCGGCGCTCAGCACGCCGCCCTTCAGCTTGAAGTCGTTGAAACCGTAGCGCTCGCGCGTGGCCTCGGCCAGGCGCACGATGCTTTCGGGCGTCAAGGCTTCTTCATTGCGCAGGCGGAACCACGCGTCGCCGGCATCCGGTTCGGCGCGGTAGTCCAGATTGGTTTTCCTGCGGTCGCCGACATAAAACAGGTAGCCGAGCATCTCCACCTTGTCGCGCTGCCGGCCCTCGCCCAGCAGATCAGCCACGGGCACGTTCATGAACTGGCCCAGCAAATCGAGCAGCGCCGATTCCATCGCCGTCACGGCGTGGATCGTGATGCGCAGGTCGAAGGTCTGCTGGCCGCGGCCACCGGCGTCGCGTTCGGCGAACGTGCTGCGCATCGCGTTGAGGATGTTGTTGTATTCGCCCAGGCTCTTGCCGATCACGAGGGAGCGCGCGTCTTCCAGCGTCTGCCGGATCTTCTCGCCGCCCGGCACTTCGCCCAGGCCCGTGTTGCCGGCGCTGTCGGTGAGGATCACGATGTTGCGGGTGAACCAGGCGCCGTGCGCGCCGGAGAGGTTGAGCAGCATGCTGTCCTGGCCCGCGACGGGCACGACACGCATGTCGGTAACGGTGGGGGCGCCGGAAACGTAGTTGGTCATGGTGGTTTATCCAGTTATTTGATCAGGGATTTCGTCAACGTGACACGCTTGATGTCGCCCACGATGAACAGGTAGCAGAAGATCGCGACCGCCGCGTTGGCGCCGACGAACACCAGGGCGCCGGAGAACGAACCCGTGTTCTGCACGATGTAGCCGATGACGATCGGCGTGGTGATGCCGGCGGTGTTGCCGAAGGTGTTGAACAGTGCGCCGGAGAGGCCGCCCGCTTCCTTCGGCGACGTGTCGGCGACCACGGCCCAGCCCAGCGCGCCGATGCCCTTGCCCAGGAAAGCCAGCGACATCACGGCCACGACCAGCATGTCCGTCTCGATGTAGTTGCAGCCGATCATGCTCATCGACAGGAACATGCCCAGCACGATGGGCACCTTGCGGGATACGGACAGCGAATAACCGGCCTTGCTCAGGCGGTCGGACAGCCAGCCGCCGGCGATGCCGCCGAGGAAACCGGCGATAGCCGGCATCGAGGCCACGAAGCCCGCCTTCAGGATCGTCATGCCGCGTTCCTGCACGAGGTACACGGGAAACCAGGTCAGGAAAAAATACGTCAGCGTGGTGATGCAGTACTGCGCCACGTAAACCCCCAGCAGCATGCGGTTCGACAGCAGCTCCTTGATGGCGGCGAACACGTCGACCTTGCTCGGCTCCGCGCCATGCTTCGTTTCTTCCAGGTCGACCAGCGCGCCGCCTTCCTTGATGTACTGGAGTTCGGCCGCGTTGATCGACGGGTGCTGGCGCGGGCCGTGGATGACCTTCAGCCACACGAACGCCAGGCCGATCCCCAGGCCGCCCATCACGTAGAACACGCTGTGCCAGTCGTAGGTGTGCACCAGCCAGCCCATGATCGGGGCAAACAGCACGGTGGCAAAATACTGCGCCGAATTGAATACGGCGGCGGCCAGGCCCCGTTCGTGGGTGGGGAACCAGGACGAGGCGATGCGGCTGTTGCCGGGGAACGAAGGCGCCTCGGCGGCGCCGACCAGCAATCGCAAGGCGAACAGCAGCGCCACCGCGGTGGCACCCGTGAAGAAGCCGATGGCGCCCGTGAACATCGTGAACAGCGACCACAGGAAGATACTGAAGAAATACGTGATGCGGGTGCCGAAGCGGTCCAGCAGCCAGCCGCCCGGCAGCTGGGCCAGCACGTAGGACCAGGCGAAGGCCGAGAATACATAGCCCATTTCCACGGCCGACAGGCCGAGATCGGCCTTCAGGCTCGGGCCGGCGATCGAGATCGTGGCGCGGTCCGCATAGTTGATGGTGGTGACGGCGAACAGCATCGCCAGGATGGTCCAGCGGGTGCGGGTGCGGGTGCGGGTGGCGGACGAGGTTGCGGCTTTGTCGATCGGTGGTGCGTGCTGCATGGTGTCTCCTGTTGTCTTGTACGCCCGGGAATCATATGCCTGCGCTCCCGTGCCAACAAACCAATAAGTGACGGCACCAATCCAATAATTGAATTACTCCTGATCAAGAGCCTGCCGGTGCGATGGCGCTTTCAGCCATTGCATCAACGGGTTAGTACCCCGATCAGCTTCCTGATCGATGCACGGCCGGCATCGACGCCGCGCTGTCTAGCCGGAGTGAAAACTCGGCAGCACGTCGCGCTTGAACAGCTGCAGCACGGGATTTTCGTTGTCGCGGCGGTAGGCGCACACGGTTTCCACGGGCTCCGTTTCCATCCGGCGCATCACGATGCCATCGAACTGCAGGCGCGATGCGCCTTCGGCGATCAGCGCGGCGCCCAGCCCGGCACGCACCAGTGCCAGCATCGTGTGTACCTGGCCGATGTGTTCGACGATGTCGGGCACCACGCCGGCCCGCTCGAAGCGTTCGCTGAGCATCTGGTGGAACGGCCGCGCCTCGTAGGGCGAATACATAACGAAGGGCTTGCCGTGCAGGCTGGCCAATGTGGGCTCGGCCGGCCATTGGTCTGCTTCCCGTTCCGGGATCGCCAGCATCAGCGCCTCGCGCGCCAGCAGCATGCTTTGCAGTTCCGGGTTCATGGGGTGCGGGCGCATCAGGCCGAGGTCGAGCTGGCCCGCGTTCAGTGCCTCGACTTGGGTCGTGCTGACCAGCTCCTTCAAGGTCAGCGAGATGCCGGGCGACCGTTCGCGCAGGCGGCGCACCACCTCGGGCAACAGGCTGTAGCCGGAAGCGGAGGTAAAACCGATCGCCAGCGTGCCCTGCTCGCCCTTCGCGGCGCGGCGGGCCGTAAAGATTGCCTCTTCGGCCATGCGCAGGATGCGGGACGCTTCGGGAAAGAACGCCTTGCCGGCCGCCGTCAGCCGCACCGTGCGGCTGTTCCGTTCCAGCAGCTGGGCGCCGACATGGTGCTCGAGCAGGCGGATCTGGCGGCTCAGCGGCGGCTGGGTCATGTTGAGGCGTTCGGCCGCGCGGCTGAAGTGCAATTCCTCGGCCACTGCGACAAAGCAGCGGAGCTGGCTGATCTCGAACATCGTGCGGTTCCTGGAGCGATGGAGCCGCCATTCTAAGGTACAGACCACGGGAGCCATCGCGGCATGCATCTCGGCAGCCATCGGCATTGCCCGTTTGTCTATAATGGCCAACCTTCCCCTCTTGCGCCGACCATGACTTCGTTGCCGCCCTCGTTCTGGCCACTGGCCGCCGCCTGGCTCCTTGCCGTACTGTCGCTGTGGGTGCCCCCGCTGGGGCGCGTTCCCGCATGGCCTATCGGCCTGGCCATTGTCGTCGCTACCGCGGTGGCGCTCGGCGCGATGCAGCCGGCCGGCGTGCTAGCCCTGCTGGCGCTCATCGCACTGTGCGCCGGCTGGCAGCGCGCCACGCATCGGGTCTTGAAGGGCGTGCTGCTGGCGGCGATCGCGTTGCTGTCGCTCGCGCTTGCGCTGCACGCCGTTCCCGGCTTCGCCAACCCGCTCCTGATCGACAAGCTGCAGGTCAGCGCGGCATCGGTTCCCGTGTCGCTGTACCTGAACCTGGACAAGACAGCCGTCGGCATCGTGCTGTGCGCCACGTTCGCCAATGTTGCGCGTGACCGCGGGTCATGGGGCGCCGTGGCCGCCGCATGGCCCGTGATCGTGGCGACGCCGGTCATCGTGCTGCTGGCCGGCTATGGCGCCGGCGTCATCGCCATCGACCCGAAGTGGTTCGCCAGCTGGTTCCACTACGCGCCGCTGTTCCTGCTGCTGAACCTCTTCACGACGTGCCTTGCCGAGGAAGCCTTCTTCCGTGCGCTGGTCCAGGGCCGGCTCGCCTCCGCGCTGGCGCACCGGCCGAACGGCCCGCGTATCGCGGTGGCTGCGGCCGCCATCCTGTTCGGCGTGGCCCACGCCCACGGCGGCCCCGCGCTCATCGTGCTGGCCACGTTCGCCGGCTTCGGTTACGGCCTGGCCTACCAGCGCAGCGGCCGGATCGAGGCCGCGATCCTCACGCACTTCGCGCTCAACGCCACGCACTTCCTGATGTTCACCTACCCCGCGCTGCGCTGAATGTTGCCCAGAAAATGGGGTACGTCCCCATTTTTGGTGCAACATTGCTCGAAAAATGGGGACGGACCCTGTTTTTGAGGAAACTGTTCGCGCAAAAAAAATGCCGGCTCGGGGCCGGCGAATTCCAATTCTCTGGGAGAGTTGGAGGAGACAGGTGCATCATCGCAGCTGCTCCGGCATTCCGCCACTTTATTTCCCGCATGACACAGATAAGTTTTGTGAATAACTGTTCACGCGCATATCGGTAGCGCAACCAGAAATATTCCAACAACCGATGAACTTGGGCTAACATATAGAAATGGTTGCGCTATTCATTTGCGATAACGCGAGTGTTACAACCTCATAACGATAAAGCGAGACATCATGACCAACATGCAACAGCCTGCCGTGGAGCCGGGCGCTGCCGACCGCCTGACGGTCACGGAGAAAGTCGGCTACTGCCTGGGCGACCTGGCAGCCAACCTGATCTTCCAGACCCTGCTGACTTTCATCGCCTTCTTCTACACGGACGTATTCAAGGTCTCCCCCAACGCGGCGGCCACGATCATCTTTGCCGGCGGTCTTGTCGGCGCGTGCTTCAATCCGCTGATGGGCCTGATCGCCGACCGCACGGTCACGCGCTGGGGCAAGTTCCGTCCGTGGATCCTGTGGACGTCGATTCCGTTCGGCCTGATCGCCATCCTCGCCTTCAGCACGCCGGACCTGGGCCCGGACGGCAAGATCATCTATGCCTCGCTCACCTACGTGCTGCTGATGCTCGTGTATTCGGCCAACAACCTGCCCTACTCCGCACTGTCCGGCGTGCTGACCGGCAGCATGTCCGAGCGTAACAGCCTGTCGGCCTACCGCTTCGTGGCCGTGATGGTGGCGCAGTTCATCATCCAGGTGCTGCTGCTGCCGCTCGTGCTGATCCTCGGCGATGGCGACAAGGTGGCGGGCTTCCGCAACACGATGATCATCTTTGCCATCGCCGGCACGATCTGCTTCCTGATCACGTTCTTCACCACGCGCGAGCGCATCGTGCCCACGGCGGCGCAGCGCTCCAGCATCGGCCAGGACATCACGGACCTGCTGCGCAACCGCCCGTGGATGGTGATGCTGACCGTGACGATCCTCGTGTTCATCACGCTGGCGCTGAAGGGCGGCATGTACATCTATTACTTCCGCAGCTACCTGTCGAGCCAGCACCTGGCCGCGTTCCTGCAGGACGTGGGCTTCAACGGTTTCATCGCCGGTCTGAACGCCGTGCTGGCAAGCGTGGGCCTCACCGCGTTCCAGTGGCCGGAAGACGCGCCGACGTCCGCGTTCAGCGTGTTCAATGCGATCGGCATCGTGATGATGATCATCGGCATCGGCTTCTCCCGTCCGCTGGCGGACCGCTTCGGCAAGCGCGAAGTATTCGGCGTCGCGCTGTTCATCTCCACGCTGTTCATGCTGGCGTTCTACTTCTATGCGCCCACGTCGATCGGCATCGTCTTCGTGTCGCAGCTGCTGCACGGCTTCTTCTACGGCATCACGATCCCGCTGCTGTGGGCCATGATTGCCGACGTGGCCGACTATTCGGAATGGAAAAACAACCGCCGCGCCACGGCGCTGCTGTTCTCGGCCATGATCTTCGGCCTGAAGGCGGGCCTCTCCATCGGCGGCGCCATGGTCGCCGCGCTGCTGTCGACCGTCGGCTATGACGCCACGCAGGCGGTGCAGCCCCCGGCCGTGGCCGACGGCATCCGCCTGTCCGTCAGCCTGTACGCGGCGATCCCGTTCCTGCTCGCCGTCGGCAGCCTGGCATTCTATGAAATCAGGAAGTCGATGGAACGCACCATCGAACAGGAACTGGGCCTGCGCCGCGCCGCAGCCCCGCGATAGTCCAATCACCATCAACATCGGAAACAGCAACGACATGGCAGACTCCAAGGACAACCAGGCACGCGTTGAACAGCTCAAAAGCAGCGCGATCTCGCAACCGCTCGTCACGCACGTCTACACGGCCGACCCGTCGGCCCACGTGTTCGACGGCCGCATCTATCTCTACCCGTCGCACGACATCGAAGCCGGCGTTCCGTTCAACGACAACGGCGACCATTTCGCGATGGAGGATTACCACGTCTTCTCGATGGACCGCCCCGATGGCGACGTGACCGACCACGGCGTGGCGCTGCACGTGAAGGACGTGCCGTGGGCGGCGCGCCAGATGTGGGCGCCGGACGCGGCACGCAAGGATGGCCGCTATTACCTGTACTTCCCCGCCAAGCGCGCCGACGGCATCTTCCAGATCGGCGTGGCGACGAGCGACAGCCCGACCGGCCCGTTCACGGCCGAAGCGGCACCGATCGAAGGCAGCTATTCGATCGACCCGGCCGTGTTCGAGGATGGCGGCGAACACTACATCTACTTCGGCGGCATCTGGGGCGGCCAGTTGCAGAAATACCGCGACAACACCTACGGCGCGTCCCACGAGGAGCCGGGAGACGACGAGCCGGCGCTGACGGCCCGCGTGGCCCGCCTGTCGGCCGACATGAAACAGTTCGCCGAGGCGCCGCGCGCCGTGGTCATCCTCGACGAGGACGGCAAGGAACTGCTGGCGGGCGACCACGACCGCCGCTACTTCGAGGGCCCGTGGATGCACAAGTACCGCGGCAAGTACTACTTCTCGTACTCGACCGGCGATACCCACTTCCTGTGCTACGCCACGGCCGACAATCCGTACGGCCCGTTCACGTACCAGGGCAGGATCCTGACACCGGTGATCGGCTGGACCACGCACCATTCCATCGTCGAGGTGGAGGGCCGGTGGTTCCTGTATTACCACGACAGCAGCCTGTCCGGCGGCATCACGCACCTGCGCTCGGTGAAGGTCACGGAACTGTTCTACGACGACGACGGGCGCATCGTCACGCTGTATCCGTATGGCGAGGACAACCAGCAGGTCGATATCGCCTGATACGCCTCCCGATGTGAAAAGCCCGGCATAGGCCCCAATGCCGTTCAGTTAGCGTTCGGCCGGCATGTCGAATCCGCATGCATACACCCCAAAAGCGAAGGTCTGGGGTCAGACCCGCTGGGTCTGACCCCGGCATCTGCCGCTGGGTTGGCTTATCTGAACGGCACTACGGCATGTGCCGGGCTTTTTGCTTTGTGGCCGGCTTACACCGCCGCGGCCTTCCTCCGCCGCGCCGCGGCGGTCACGATCCCCAGTCCGCCAAGCAGCATGCCGAGGGTCGCCGGCTCCGGCACCGCACTGACATTCGTGTAGCTGCCGTCGAAACTGTACGTCACGCCCACGCCATCGATCGTGGTCGCACCGATCAGCTGGGAAAACGCCGCATTGCCCGCATAGTCGCCAAGGAAGCGCAGCGTGAAGCTGCCGCCCGCCTGCGTCAGCGCCAGCGATTCGCCGGCCGCGATCGTGCCCAGGCCATTGAAGGTCAGCACGGTGTCGCCCAGCACGATGGTCGAGCTGTCGGCCAGCGCCAGGCTGGCGAAGGTTTGCGACGCGGCAGCCGCCAGGTCCAGCGTGCCGCCGGCCAGCACCAGCGCGCTGCCGGCGCCGACGACATCCGCGCCCTGCAGCGCCAGCGCGCCGCTCCGGATTTCCACGCTCGCGAAATTCGTGATCGCGCCGGCGTAGGCAAAGCGGCCGCCGGCGCCGGCATCGACGACCAGCGTATTGGTACCCAGGCCGCCATCGATGGAACCCAGCACCGCGGCACTGCCGCCGTTGATCACGAGCCTGTCGTTGCCGCCGCCGAAGGCGATCGCCTTGCCGCTGCTGCTGCCGTCGATCGTGCCGGCGTTCGTGATCGATGCGTCGTCGGCATTCGTGCGGATCGCGGCCGCGGTGGTGCCGCCGCCGCGGATCGTGCCGCCCACGTGATTGTCGATGCTGACCTGGTAGCCGCTGGCCGTGCCGCCAGTCACGGCGATCGCGGAATCGCCCTGGCCGCGGATCACGCCGCCGCCCTGGTTGATGATCGCCGCATTGCCGTACAGGCCTTCGCGGGTGCCGGCCAGCGGGCCGGTCTCGACGTCGTTGCCGGCCAGCGTGATGCCACGGCCCACGGCATTGGTATTGCCCGCCGCGACCAGCCCCTCGATGGTGCCGCTGTTGACGATCGTGCCGCCGCCGGCCGAGATGCCTTCGCTGTATGCCAGGCCGCCCGCGTCCACCGCGTTCAGCGAGCGGATTACGCCCGTGTTCATGATGTTCACGAGACCATCCACGTCGACACCGTCGCCGTCGCCCGTCACGCCGTTGCCCGAAATAAGGCCGCCGTTGACGACCAGGACCACTTGCCGGCCATTGAAGCCGTCGACATTGATGCCGGAACCGTCGTTGCCGCGCACGATGCCGCCGGCCAGGTTCGTCAGGTCCAGCGTCGACGTCGTGTTCGCGTTCTTCTGTTCGAACGTGATGCCGTGACGGGCGGCGTCCACCAGGCCCGTCGCCGCGTTTGTCACGCGAATGCCGCTGTTTTCCTGGCCGTCGATGCCGTCGCTGCTGCTGCCGGTCGCCGTCACCGAGCGGATCGTGCCGGCGTTGAACACGACGCCGCGCTCGCCCGGCCGCACGGCATCGGCCTCGCTGGCCAGCAGCAGGCCGCCCGCGTGGTTATTGATGGTATTCGCACCCGTCACCGCGTTGAAGTCGACGGCCTGCGCACCGCCGGCCGAAGCGTTGACCGAAACCAGCGATCCATAGTTGTCCAGCACGACGCTGGACGCGGGGCTGTTCATCTGGATCACGTCGGCATCGGCCGTGCGGATCAGCGCCGCGCCGTTCGTGATGCTGCCATTGGTAATGACGAACTGCTGCACGGCGCCGTTGGCGCGGATCGCGCGGCCGCCGCCCGTTTGCGTGATCGTGCCCTGGTTGTCCAGGATGACGTTGTCGCCCGTGACCGCCACGGCGACTGCCGAACCGCCCACGGTCAGCGAGGCACCCGCTGCCACGGAACCGGCCTGGCCATTGCCGAGGTTTTGCGCCGCGGTGGTGGTGCCTGCCGCGATGTTGAACGAGGCGGCATGGGCCAGCGCCGGGCCGGCCAGCGCCACGGCAAGCACCAGCATGTTGAACGGCAGGCCGGTGCGGCGGCACAGGATCGGGGAACGTGGCAGGGACATCGGGGGCTCCGGAAGAAAAGATAGTTGTCAAACTTAAACTACTTATATGACAACACCATGACGCCGGCTCTCGCCTGGCACCTGTTGCCCCCGGCCGGACTGGACGCCGCTTCGTTCCCATACGACAATTGCAAGATGTTATCCACCCACCGTCTCCGGGCGCTCCTCCATTCCTGCCTGCTGGCGCTGTGCGCCATCGGGCCGCCCGCGCACGCGCTCGATCCCGCCATCGCGCTGGACGGCTACCGCCACGACCGCTGGGGCGAAGCCGAAGGCGCGCCCCGCTTCATCGATACGCTGGCGCAGACGCCCGACGGCTGGCTGTGGGTTGCCGGCCGCCAGGCCGGCCTGTTCCGCTTCGACGGCGTGCGTTTCCAGCCGTATGAAACGGTGGACGGCAGCAGCCTGCAAAATCCGGCCGTCACCGTGCTGCGCCCGGCACGCAACGGTGCCTTGTGGATCGGCCATGGCCGCGGCGGCGTGACCGTGCTGCGCGACGGCAGCTACCGCCACCTGCTGTTGCCGGCGCAAACCGGCGCCGTGTACGCGATCGCCGAAGACAGCGACGGCGTGGCCTGGGCGGCCACCGGACGCGGCCTGTTCCGGCTGGCCGGCGGCAAGGCCGAGCGGGTGGGCATGGAACGGGGTTATCCGAACGCCCGCGCCGAATACGCGCTGGCCGATGGCGCCGGCCGGCTGTGGGCAGTCGATGGCCAGGCGCTGTACGTGATGGCGCCGGGCGGCAAGGCGTTCGAACGCGTGCGCGCCGCCAACACGAATGCAATGGTGATCGAAGCCGGCGATGGCGGCATATGGCTGGTGCAGGGCAAGGCGTTCGCCCGCGTGGCGCCCCCGTCGGCGCGCCGGGTGCCGCCCCCGCCCGGCCGCAGCAGCTCGTTCCAGTCGGTGTTCGACCGCGATGGCAACCTGTGGTCCGGCAACTGCCCGGTCGGCGTGTGCGTGCTGCGCCCGGCGCACTGGCGGCATGGCGCTGCGTTCACGCCGGTCGATGCCGCCGAGCGCTTCGACCAGCCATGGCAGATGACCAGCCTGACCGTGGTGTCGATGATGGAAGGCCGCGACGGCAGCATCTGGATCGGCACGCCATCGGGCCTGGAGCGGCTGCGCGACCAGCCGGTGCACATGGTGCCCGAGCTGTTCGACCGCGGCAAATCGCAGGCGGCGCCAGCGCTCGATGGCAGCATCCTCACGGTGCAGGTACGCCGGTACGACGACACGGCGAGCCTGTCGCGCATCGCCGGCGGCAAGGTCGAACGGCAGCCCGACCCGCTCGCCGCGCGCGCGCTCGACCGCGCACCGGACGGCACCCTGATACTGGCCGGTGAGCATGGCATTGCGCTGCACGCGCAGGATGGCGTACGGCGCATCGCCCTGCCGCCCGCCCTGGCCGGCACGCCCAACCTGCGGATCAACCGCGTGATGGCGGGCTTCGACGAATTCTGGCTGTGGACCGCGCAAGCCGGTACCTGGCACTACGGCGCTGGCCGCTGGTCACCGCCGCCGGCGGACCGCGATGAACGCCCAATTGTCGTGGCGGCCGATACCGCCAACCGCACCTACCTGGGGCTGCCCGACAATCGCCTGCGCATCGTCGACGGTGCCGGCGTGCGCGAATACGGCCCCGACGACGGTCTCGCCGTCGGCAAGTTCACGCTCATTTCGCCGGGCACGCCGCTGCTCGTGGCCGGCGTGGAAGGCACACAGATCCTCGCCGGTGGGCGCTTCCAGCCGCTCCGGGCCGACGTGCCGGGCGGGCTGGGCGTCGTCACTGGCCTCACGGCAGGTCCTGGCGGCACCCGCTGGCTGAACGCCGAACGGGGCATCTTCCGCGTCCAGCCCGGCGCCTGGTCGCGCACGCTGGCCGATCCGCGACTGCCGTTGAAGGGAACGCTGTTCGATTCGTTCGAGGGCTACGTGGGTGGCGGAGAATCGTCGCATCTCACCAACACGGCTTTCGCCGCGCCCGATGGCAGGCTGTGGTTCACCGGCGAACGCGGGCTGGCCTGGATCGATCCCGGCAAGCTCCCGCCGGACGCCGCCATGCCGGACCTGGAAGTGCTGTCCGTGACGGCCGGCGGCAAGCGCCATCGCGCCGCCATGCCGGTGCGGCTTCCCGAAGGCACCGAGGATGTGCAGGTCGACTACACGGTGCCCAGCCTGCGTACGCCGCAGCGCGTCACCTTCCGCTACCGGATGGCCGGCAGCGAAGCGTGGCAGGATGCCGGCACGCGCCGCACGGCGTTCTTCCAGCGCCTCGGCCCAGGCGACCATGCGTTCGATGTCATGGCCTTCGACGAACGCGGTACCGCCAGCCGCATCACGACACTACGCTTTCACATCGCGCCGCGCTTCACGCAGACATGGTGGTTCCGCGGCGCGGCGACACTCGCAGCGGTGCTGCTGATAGCGCTCGCTTACCGGCTGCGCACGCGCCGCATGGCCGCCCGCATCGAGGAACAATTGCTGGTGCGCGTGCGCGAACGCGAATCGATCGCCCGCTCGCTGCACGACACGTTCCTGCAAAGCGTGCAAGGCATGCTGCTCAGCATGCACGCGGCGATGGTGAAGCTGCCGCCCGCCAGCCCGGTAAGGGTGGAATTGGAACGGGTGCTCGAGCGCGCCGAACTCGTGCTGGTCGAAGGGCGCGATGAAGTGCGGGGGCTGCGCGGCGAATTCGCGTCGGACGGCGATTTCTGGGGATCGCTGCTGCGCGACGTCGAGCTCACCGTGCCGCGCAGCGTGGAACGGGTGCGGCTGATCGGCCCCGAGGCCGTGGCCCGGCTGCGGCCGAAGCTGCAGCGCGACGTGTACGCGATCGCCCGCGAGGCACTGACCAATGCGCTGCGGCATACCCCCGGCCCGGTCACGCTGCTGGCCGATGCCAGCGCACGCGAGTTTACGTTGTCGGTGAGCGACGAGGGAGCCGGCCTGGGCGCATTCGCCGATGGCAAGCCCGGTCACTTCGGCCTGCCGGGCATGCGCGAGCGCGCCGCGCAGATCGGCGCCCGGCTGCATTTCGACAGCAGCGCGGCCGGCACCTGCGTGGTGCTCGTCGTGCCTGGCGCGTTTACACGGGCGCATGCGGACGACGCGACCGCGGATGCCCTTAAAACCGATGCCTGATGCCGGCGATAACCGTGTGCGCCCGCGCCTGCCCCGTGATACGGTCGGCCATGGCCACGGCGTAAAGGTCGGTGCGCTTCGACAGGTGATGGTCATAGCCTGCCGACACGGTGTTGCGCGCCAGCGCCGGGCCGTCGAGCGGGCCGCTGCGCCGTGTCTTCGCCCATGACACGAGAAACGCGCCGCCACCAGCCGGCACGTTCGCCCCCAGCTGGAACGTGCGGTCGCGGACATCGGCATCGCTGCTGGCGCGCTGGAACGTGCCATACAGCTTCGCGAACCCGGCGTCGCCGATGGCGCCGACGAACCACGCCAGCTGGCGCGACGGCGATCCGGGCGCGTTGAGCGCGGAGCGAGGCAGGCCGGGATCGAGCGGATTGTTGACGGCCACCCGCTGCACGTAGGCGGCCAGCGCGAGCGGCCCGCGCGTGTACGATCCGCGCGCACCCACGTTGCGCTTGCCCGAATGCCCGGCGACTTCGCCGAACTGGTAGTGCAGGTCCAGCGTGAAACCGTCGAACTCCGGCGTCGTATACGACACCTGGTTGCTCCACCCGGTGTCGCCGGCGATCGCATTGCGCCAGGTGGCGCGATCGCCATTGGTCTGCACGTAGGAATGCAGCAGCGGCGATACCACGGTGGAGTTGCCGAACGGGTTGAAGCGCACGGTCGGGAAGAAGTTCGGGCTCGTGCAGGCGCCGACGTGGACCGCGCCGAAGCGCCCCTTCAGGCCGATGTTGGCATCGCGCGAAAAGAAGGTATCGCTCGGAAAGCGGCCCTGCATCCCGGTATCGGGCTTGAAGAACGACGTCAGCGCGAACTGCGCCTGCAAGCCGTCGCCCAGGTCTTCCGTGCCGGTCACGCCGAACCACGATGTCGACATGCCGCCGGCACCCACGCTGGCCACGGCGGATGACATGCCGCTCAGCTGGTTCCTGCCCACGTAGCTGTCGATCAGGCCCGTCAAGCGCAGCGTCGGCTGGGCCTGAGTGTTGCTGCAGGCCGCTGCCAGCATGGCGGCGGCGGCGAGTTTCCGGTGTGCGAATTTACGATGCTTGTTGCTGGTGCTGGCAATCTGGAACATAAGGTCTCCGGGTACGCGTAACGACGGATCAGTGGTGGACGAGGATGAACACACCGGACACGATGGCGAATGCCAGCACGGCGATGCGCAGGAAGCGCGCGTTGACCCGGTGGTAGACGGCCTGGCTGGCGACCAGTCCGATCACGAGCGCCGGCAGCGCCCAGGCCACCGTGCCGAACGTGCCGGTGTCGATCCGGCCGCTGATGGCCAGCACCACGATCGAGATGATTTCGCCCAGCAGGAAGCACAGCGCCACGGACGATCGCAGCGTTGGCGCCGGCATGTGCTGGTAGACCAGCGCCAGCGGCGGCCCGCCGATGCCGGTCGCCGTTTCCGTGATGCCGGTAAACAGGCCCGCGGACAGGAAGGCGCTTTTCTTCGGCGCGAACGATGGCATCGCCAGCGTGGCGACGGCGGCCAGGATCGTCGTCGCGCCGATCATGATGTTCAGCGCGGAAGGCGGCAATGCCAGCAGCACGGCCAGCCCGCCGAAGGTGCCGGCCGCGCGCCCGCCGGTGATCCATGCCACGCCACGCCGGTCGAGCGAGCGCCATTCGCGCCACGCCACGTAGGCGTTCAGGGGCAGCATCATCAGCAGCAGCCCCCCCGGCAGCAGTTCGGGCTTCAGGAGGCCCAGCACGGGCGCCACGATGAGCGCGAAACCCATGCCGGTGGTGCCCTGGATGAACGTGCCGGCAAACACGGCAAGGCCGATCCAGGCCAGGATATCCGTGCTCATCGTTCCGCCCCCGCATTGGCGGCCGCCATGCGGCATGCCTCGGTGGTGCCGTGCAGCTTCGCGATGGGGGCGTCGGCCACCACGGCGCGGGCCACTTCCGCCACCTCCGCCACGAAGGCCCTGCCATCCCAGTCCACCGGCCAGCCATCGAGCAGGCGCAGCTTGCCGGCCACGAACACCGCCATGATCTGGCTGCGGTTGGCGAGGCGGACCAGTTCCCATGTCAGGTCCCACGACGGCGTCATCTCCGGCACATCGAGGTCGAGCAGCAGGAAATCGGCTTCCCTGCCGGCGGCGATCTCGCCCGTGCTGCCCGCCATGCCGAGCACGTCGGCACCGCCCAGCGTGGCGCGGTCGAACCAGCGCCACCCGGCACCGCACGAGGAATCGCCGACCGCCAGCCCGAACGCGTAGCGTTGCGCCGCCTCGGCATGGTCGAGCAGGCGGAAACCGTCGCCGCGCGTGCCGTCGGTGCCCAGGGCGATGCGGATGCCCAGCGTCGCCATCAGGTGCGCCGGCGCAACCGCATTGCCTTTCCACGCGCTGGCCACCGGGTTGTAGCTGACCGCCGCCCCGGTATCGCGCAGCATCGCGATCTCTTCCGGCGTCACCAGCGTGGCATGGGCCAACAGGGTGCAGGGATTCAGCGCGCCCAGGTGGTGCAGGTGTTCGATCGGCCGCCGCCGCCGCTGTTCGATCGAGCGTTCCACCGACGCCAGGTGCTCGTTGACGTGGGTCTGGAACATGCACCCGGATTCGTCGCACACATCGGCCACCCATTTCAGCATGCGGTCGGTGGCCGCTTCCGGGATCGAGATCGCCAGCGAAGGCTGCAACAGGTGGTTGCCGCCCCAGCGCTCGATATGCGCTTCCGCCCGGCGCTGGATATCCGTGAAGGATGGCGCCCCCGCCGCTACGCCAAGGTCGTTGCAGATCAGCCCGACGACCGAACGGATGCCGGTGTCGGCCAGCGCGCCCGTCACGGCATCGAGGGTGCCGCCGGCACGGGTGCCCGCGTCGCACACGGTCGTGAAGCCGCCCCGCAACGCTTCCAGCGCCGACAGTTTCGTGGCCATGTACAGGTGCTCGCTCGTCAGGCAGCCTTCCAGCGGCACCCACACGCGCCGGAAGATTTCCGACGGCTCCCCGAACACGAGCGACTTGCCGAACGACTGGGTCACGTGGTGGTGCGTATCGATGAAACCGGGCATCAGCAGCGTGCGCGGCAAGGTGTGGACCGGGATGCCCGGATGGCGGTCGCGCAGCACTGCGGCGGGAGCGACGTCGCGGAACTTGCCGCCGCCGAGCAGCACGCCGTGGGCGCGCACGGGGCCGTCCTTCAGCATGACCCATTCGGGCAGCAGCAGTTGCTCGGCATGGTCGAATTGTCTTGCAGTCAAGCCTGGTGTCATTGTGGTCCTTTGTCGATGAACGCGACCTGCCCTCCCGTCCGGCGGGATGGCGGCGAAGCGTGGTGGTACAGGTTGGTGGATGTCAGTGCGGGTCGGCCGGCGCGTCCGTGGCGCCCTTCGGGCCGAGGTGGAAGAAGAAGTAGTTCAGGAGCGCGGCAGTGATCGCGCCCATCGCCACGCCATTGCCGAGCAACATGCGCACATTCGGCGGGAAGTTGCTGTACATGCCGGGTATGACGATCGGCAGCAGGCCCACGCACAGTGCGACGGCAAGGATGTACATATTGGCGTGGTTGCGCAGGTCGGCCCGGCGCAGCATGTCGATGCCCATCACGCCGACGATGGCGAAGACGATGACGCCGGTACCGCCGACCACCGCCTCCGGCACGAGGCTCACCACTTTCGTCAGCGGCGCGAGCAGGCCGAACACCATGAGGATCAGGCCGGAAAACACGGTAACGAAGCGCGAGCGCACGCCGGTGGCCCGCACGACGCCGATGTTTTCACCGCTCGTGACGATCAGCGAAGTGCCGAACAGGCCACCCAGCAGCGACATGACGGCATCGCCCCGGATCGTCTTCGGCACGTCGCGCTTCTGGTCGATTTCCTTGCCCACGGTTTCGCTGATGGCGACCGTCTGGCCCGTCGCTTCGACCATCGAGATGACGGAGAAGATGATCAGCGGCAGCGCGGCGATGACGTCGAACCTGGGCACGCCGAACGGCAGGAACGTCGGCACGCTCACCAGCGGCCACAGCGGGATCGGCGCGCTGTGCACCGCGCCCAGCGCGAACGCGACGAAGGTGCCCGCCACGAGGCCGAGCAGGATCGACAACTGGCGCCACAGGCCGGTGAGCAGGCGCGAGAACAGCACGGTAAACAGGATGGTGGCGAAGGCCAGCACGATGTTCATGGGCTGGGCGAAGCCCGGCGTGCCCGGGCTGCCCGTGATCAGCAGGCCGGAGACCTTGACGAGGTTGACGGACACGAGCAGCAGCATCGTGCCGACGACCAGCGCGGGAAAGAAGCGCAGGCAGCACCGGAACAGCGGCAGGAACACGAAGTAGGCCGCCCCTGTCAGCAGGACGGCGCCGGCGGCGGTCTGCAGGTCCGTCTGCTGGGCGATCAGGATGAACAGCACGATGGGGGCGCCCCCCGGCAGCATGACGAACGGCAGCCGGGCGCCGACGCCGCGCGGCCCCAGCGACTGGAGCAGCGTGCCCAGGCCGCACAGGATGAAGGTGGCGCTGAGCAGGTTGATGGTCAGGTCGGGTGCGAAACCCAGCGCCTTGGCCATCATGAAGACCGAGGCGATCGGCGCGGCGGCCATCACCAGCACATGCTGCAGGCCGAACACGAACAGCTTGCCGAGCGGCAGGCGCTCGTCGACCGGCGCGGTTGCCGGCGCGGTTGCCGACGTGGTCGCCGCCGTGTCACTCGCCTGGCTGTCTTCCAGCCTTTCGTCCCCGGCGCCGCCGCGTGGCGCCGCCCTGCCCGATGGTCTTGCTCCCGCGCCGCTGGCGGCACTGGCCGAAATTTCCGTCATGTCTGTCTCCATGGTTGTTGGTCACTTCATTGGCGTCGGGCGGCCCGGTTACCGGTTGTGGCGCCTGCTCTGCGGCATGCTGCTGCAATCTTCCATGACCACCCCAAATCGATTTGGGACAAAGATTAAAAAAAAGAACGGCTGCCGGAGAAAGAGCCTGCCCAACCGGCAGTTGCAACGGCGGCGGGCCGGCGGATGACCGCGACATTTTTCCCAAATCGTTTTGGTAAGTGTAGGTGAACCCGGCGGCGCACGCAAGCGTTCCGTCCGGAATCGCGGTGGGGTTGTAAAAAAACAGCAACAGCCTTGGGGGCGTCGGGCCGGCGCCGGTTCGCCGTCAGGCCCGGGACGAGCGGCGCGGTACGAGGTCCGGCGCGGGGCCGCGGACGGTCTGCGGGCCATTGTCGCCATTGATGTGCTGGAACAGCAGCTCGACGGCCAGTGCCGACACCTGTTCGAGGTGCAGGTTGACCGCCGTGAGCGGCGGTACGGCGTTGCGCGCCCGCAGGCCGTCGTAGCGCGTCGCCACCATCACGTCGCCGGGCACGGCGCGGCCCATTTCGTCGAGCGCCGTGATCGCGCCGGACGCGAAGGCATCCACCGGCACGCAGATGGCATCGATGGCGGGAAAGTCGGCGAGCAGTTCATGGCAGGCGGCCCGCCCGGCCTCCTCGCCGCCGTATTCGTCGGCCTTGGCCACCATCTTGGGCAGGCGGTGGCGCCGGATGAACGCGGTGTACACCCGCTCCATCTCCTGGTAGGAATGCCGGTTCTGCGAGCCGACCAGCAGCGCGATGTGGCGCGCGCCCTGCGCGCGCAGGTGTTCCAGCAGCAGCTCTCCGGCCGCGGCGCTTTGCAGGTCGACCTGCGGGATCGGCAGCGTCTCGTCCACGACCCGGCCGATCGACACGACGGCGACGCCGCGCTCCCTGAGCCGGCGGATCTGCGGATCGTCGGCCACGGGTTCCACCACGAGCGCGCCATCGATATCGAGTTCGTCGATCAGCTGCTTCGATCCTTCCAGGTTCGGCACGAGGATCAGGGCCTGGCCGCGCCGCATTGCCGCCTCGGCCGCCACGGCCGCCACTTCCATCATGAAGCCGAGCCGCGACGATCCGCCGGCCACGGCGAACGGCATCGACGACAGCAGCGCGATGCTGTTCGCCTTGCCGGTGCGCAGGCGCTGGGCGCGCAGGTTCGGGCGGTAGCCCAGTTCGGTGGCGACACGCTTCACCCTGGCCCGGGTATCCGGATCGACATAGCCGCGGTCATTGAGCGCATGGGATACGGTCGTCAGCGACACGCCGGCGGCCAGCGCCACGTCCTTGATGGTGAGGCGGCGTGCCGGTGCAGGTGCCGGCTCCTGCGGCGGCGGCGCGTTCTGCTTGTCGTCTTTTTTCGTCATCTGCTCGGTCAGCGAAGTATTGGATCGCGAGCAGTGTACTTGATAGGCGGCCGTGCCGATGCCGGCCGCGGGAGCCGCAGGTCGTCAGACGGCCAGCGCCCGTTCCAGCGTGGCGAAGAACGCTTCGCGCTCGAACAGGCTTTTCACCGCGCCATCGGGCAACTCCAGCACTTCGCTGACCTCGCAGCGCATGTCGGCAACGCCGCCGCCGGCGCGCAGCAGCCTGGGCGACGGCCGCCGCGCGCTGGCCGGCAGGTGGACGATGCTGTCGACGCGGTCGACGATCACGCCATAGCGTTCGCTGCCCCGTTCCAGCACGAGGATCTTGCAGTCGGCCGTGTCGTGCAGCGCCGGCATGCCATATAACCGGCGCAGGTCGATGACCGCGATCATGCGCTGGCGCAGGTTCAGCATGCCCTGCACGCAGGCCGGCGCGCCCGGCGGGCGCACCATGTCGCCGGCATGGGGAATGATCTCGCGCACCTGGCCGATGTCGGTCGCCCACGGGCTGCCCAGCTCGAACGCCAGGTACACCTGGCGCCGCTCCGCCGCCTTGCCCGTGGCGCGGCCGGCCTCGCTCGCCGCCTCGTCCTGGTAGATGCGGCGGTGGCCAGCGCACACCTCGGCCAGTTCCGCGTCGCTCAGCACGCTGGCATGGTCGAGGAACAGCGTGTCCGGGCCGTTCTGGCGCGGCAGGCAGCCGCGGAACATGGCGCCGCGCCGCGTGCCGAGCAGCGGGATCGGCAGCACGTCGCCATCGAAGTACGGCATGATCGTGTCGACCGAATCGACCAGAAAGCCCAGCAGCTCTTCGCCGATGCGGGCAACGAGGATGCGCCGGTCGCTTTCCTTGCCGGCGTCGGCGGCGCACCCCATCAG
The DNA here is from genome assembly GCF_055502675.1 of Pseudoduganella sp. jia 12. NCBI lineage: Bacteria > Pseudomonadati > Pseudomonadota > Betaproteobacteria > Burkholderiales > Oxalobacteraceae > Pseudoduganella > Pseudoduganella sp. jia 12. The sequence continues at coordinate 98,456 of NZ_JBUXKP010000016.1, read as the reverse complement.
CGCGGCGAAATCGACGATGCCCACGGCGCGGCCGCGAAAATTGATCCAGCCCTTGCACAGGGGCCCCAGCATGACGGACGTGCGCAGCTCGGGCACGCCGATGATTTCCTGCACGGCCGCCATCGCGAACGCGAACGCCGTGCCGCCGGCGGAGAAGCACAGGCACTTGCGCGCCTCGGCATGGCGCAGGAAGCGCGCCCGTTCCGCCGCGCGCGTGGCCGAGGACATCGAGCGCACCTGGGGCACGTTGTCGATGCGGACCAGCGCGTCGGGCACCAGCACCTGCAGCAGGCGGGCGCCCGCTTCGTGGCCGCCATCCTCCAGCAGGATCGTGCCGCCGATGACGGCTTGCCGGCCCGCGCCCTGGCTCACGATGCTGCGCTGCTCGGGGTGCACACGCAGCACTTCGCCGGTGGCATCGAAGACGAGGCCGACCAGCACGCCTTCATGGTCGAGGATGGCGATCTTCTGGTGGGCGCCGGCACCGGGTGCTGCGGCGTCGAAGATGCGCGCCAGGTTGACGATCGGGATCGCGGTGCCGCGCAAGGTGAAGATGCCTTCCAGGCAGGCCGGCGACAGCGGCATGCGCGTGACACGCTCCGGGTAGGCGACCACTTCCCGAAGGGCCAGCGCGGGCAGCGCGAATTCCTCGCCGCCCAGGTGGAAGGAGCCGAACAGCTCCAGCCCCGCCGCATCGGCCAGGGCCCGTGCGGCCGTGGCGCGGGCGGCTTCCATCGCCGCCGCGGCAGTGGCCGGCGTCATGTCGAGCATCTGCATGGCCGGCCGCTCAGACGGTGAAGCCCGAGACGGTCTGGTTCAGGTCCGCCGCCGTGCGGTTCAGCTCATCGGTCTGCACGGCGATGCTGTCGCACGAGCCGGCGGACTTTTCCGATTCCTCGGCGATATGGTTGATCGCCACCGCCACTTCGCGCGCCGACAGCGACTGTTCGTTCACGGAAGCCGAGATGTCGCCGATCGCCAGCGACGTGCGTTCCACGCCGCTGGCGATGCGGTCGAAGGCATCGCTGGCCTGGCGCGAGATCTCGCTGCCCTGCGCCACGCGCTTGACGGATTCCGCGATCAGTTTCGAGATTTCCTTGGTCGCCTGCGACGAGCGTTCGGCCAGCTTGCGCACTTCGTCGGCCACCACCGAGAAGCCCAGGCCATGTTCGCCGGCGCGCGCCGCCTCGATCGCGGCGTTGAATGCCAGCATATTGGTCTGGCTGGCGATCTCGCCGATCACCTTGACGATTTCGCTGATGTCCTCGGACGACTGGTTGATCAGCGCCATCGCCTCGATCGAGCGGGCCACGGCCTTGGCGCCCGTTTCGGCCGCTTCCTTCGTGCTCTGCGCCAGCGTGTTGGCTTCTCCCGCACCGCGGGCGATCGTGGTGATCGACGCGGTCAGGCCGTCGACCGACGCGTTCATTTCCTCCACCGTGGCACCCAGGGCCTGCGCGCCGCCGGCCACCACGTTCGACCGCTCGGCGATCGTTCCGGCCGACGACGACAGGCGCGCCACTTCGGACACCACGTGCGCGATCACGCCGCGCAGGTCGGCGATCATCTTGCCCACGCCGGCGCCCAACTGGTCGATCGGCTCGCTGCCGGACATGTCCAGGGTGCCGGTCAGGTCGCCGTGCGCGGCCCGCTCCACCTGGGCAAGCAGCAGCGCCACCTTGCGGCGCTCGGCTTCGCTCTTGCGTTCCACTTCCGCTTCCAGTGCGACCTGCGCGGTGATGTCGGTGGCGAATTTCACCACCTTGTACGGCTTGCCGTCGAGGTCGAAGATGGGGTTGTAGGTGGCCTGGATCCACACGGTGCGGCCATTGGCGCCGATGCGCTTGTAGCGCCCGGCGTCGAACTCGCCGCGGTTGAGCTTTTGCCAGAACTTGCGGTATTCCAGGCTGGACGCGTAGTCGTCCTCGCAGAACACGCGGTGGTGCTCGCCCTGGATGTCGCCCAGTTCGTAGCCCATCACGGAAAGGAAATTCTCGTTTGCATTCAGCACCACGCCGTGCATGTCGAATTCGACGACGGCCTGCGCCTTGTCGATGGCGCCCACGAGACCCGCGTGTTCATTGGCGCGCTTCTTGTAGGCCGTGATGTCGCAGGCAAACTTGATCACCTTGCATGGCTTGCCGCCGGCATCGAGGATCGGGTTGTACGACGCTTCGATCCACACGTCGCGCCCGCCCTTGCCGATGCGGCGGTATTGCGCGCGTTCGAACTCGCCGCGGCGCAGGCCGGCCCAGAACGCGTCGTATTCGGCCGAGCGCACGTAGTCCGGGGCGCAGAACATCGAATGGTGGCGCCCCACCACTTCGTCCAGCGTGTAGCCCAGCGTGTTCAGGAAATTCTCGTTGGCATGGATGATCGTACCGTCGAGGCGGAATTCGATGATGGCCTGCACGCGGTCCAGGGCACCGGTGATGGCGATGGCGTCGGCGTGGCGGTCGTGTTCGGAGGCGTGCTGGGCAAGTGCGGAGCTGTTCATGCGGGGTCCTGATGGCGAGGTGGGCAAGATCCACCTGGCGGCGGACCGGCGCCGGTCCTGCGCGCCGTGAACCCATTATCCGCATGCAGTTGCCGCACGTAAAGTTTCTTCAGCTAGATCTTTTAACAATCTGTCGCGTGCAAGTTACAATTCACGGTAGCTTACGACAACGTGTTGTTGCCAACATACGATAACACTCGACAATAAGCGTGAATTCGCTCCGATTTTCACGCACGCATGTTCACTTCCGCGTCCCGGGCCTGCCGTCATGATCCGGACAGCCGCGCCGCCAGGCCGCCGTTGCGAAAACGGTCGACGAGGAACTCGACGAACACGCGCACCTTGGCCGGCAGCAGCTTCCTGCTCGTGTAGTAGACCGACAGCGTGCGCTGGCCGCCGTCCCATTCCGGCAGCACACGCACCAGCGCCCCGCTGTCGAGCAGCGGCAGCGCATGGGCCAGGGGCAGCAGCGCGATGCCCATGCCGCACGCGGCGGCGTGGGCCATGGCCTCGGGATCGTTCATCGCCGCGACGGCGCGCGCCGTCGCCAGTACCCGGGCGCCGTCGCGGTGGTGCAACTGCCATGGCAGCAGCCGGCCCGAATCCAGCGACCTGCGCACCACGCCCTGGTGGCGCGCCAGGTCCTCGGGCCCTTCCGGCACGGGGTGCGCATCCAGGTAGGACGGAGCCGCCGCGAGCACGAGCCGCACGCGCGCCAGTTCGCGCGCCACCACGGCTTCGGTGAGCACGATGCCGCCGCCGATCGCCACGTCGAACCCGTCGGCAACGAGGTCCACCTGGCGATTGTCGAAATGCAGGTCGGGCACCACGGCCGGATAGCGCCGCACGAACGGCGCCAGCAGCGGCACCACGTAGTCGCGCCCTACGGTGTGCGCGAGCGACACCTTCAGCGTGCCGGCCGGCTCACCGGCGCCCTGCTGCACCGCGGCGAGCGCGTCGCCGATGTCGCGCCATGGCAGGCTTACCTGGGTGTACAGGCGCTCGCCATCGGTGGTGAGCGCAAGGCTGCGGGTGCTGCGCTGGAACAGGCGCACGCCGAGCCGGGTTTCAAGCCGCGCCACGCTCTTGCTGACCGCGGCCGGCGTCAACCCGAGGCGCCGGGCGGCGGCGGAAAAGCTGCGCTCCTCGCCGGCCGCCACGAAGGCGTCCAGATAGCTCGTCAGTTCGGTATCCATCATTCATTTTAAACCAGCGGTTGAAACAGGAACCACGATTCAGTGGCTACCGCCTTTGGATCGGCACTGCCATACTGGATTCATCCATCCAACCAAAGGAACACATCATGAGCACCACCCTGAACGGAAAAGTCGCCTTCATCAACGGCGGTTCGCGCGGCATTGGCGCCGCCACGGCACGCCGGCTGGCACGCGACGGCGCGGCCGTGGCGATCGGCTATGCGGCATCGGCCGGCGCCGCGGAAGCGCTGGCGGCCGAGATCGAAGCGGCCGGCGGCACGGCGCTGGCGATCCGCGCCGACGCGGCCGATGCCGCGGCGCTGACGGCCGCCATCGGCACCGTGGCCGAACGGTTCGGCCGCATCGACATTCTCGTCAACAATGCGGGCGTGCTGCACCTGGGCGACGTGGCGGAATTCTCGCTGGAGGATTTCGACCGCACAGTGGCGATCAATGTGCGCGCCGTGTTCGTGGCGTCGAAAGCGGCGCTGGCCCACATGGGCGAAGGCGGCCGCATCATCAATGTCAGCAGCACCAATGCGCTGCGGATGCCGTTCGCCGGCGGCGCCGTGTACGCGATGAGCAAGTCGGCGCTGACGGGCCTCGTGAAAGGCATGGCGCGCGACCTGGGACCGCGCGGCATCACGGTAAACAATGTGCAGCCGGGCCCCGTCGACACCGACATGAACCCGGCCGATACGGCGTTTGCCAGCGTCATGCATGGCCTGATGGCGCTGCCGCGGCATGGCAAACCGGATGAGGTGGCGGGCATGATCGCTTACCTGGCCAGCCCCGAAGCGGCGTTCGTCACCGGCGCGGACCTGCTGATCGACGGCGGCTTCGCCGCGTAGCGCAACCTGCGTCAGCAAGCAACGTTGCTTCAAAAATGGGGACGTACCCCATTTTTACGGCAATATTGCTTACCAGCACCGGAGGTGGCTTACTTCGGTGCGAGCGCGCCCTGCAGCTTGCCGGCGGCCGCGGACAGCGTGCCGTTCGGCTGCGTCACGCGCACCAGCACGCTGGCGATGCCGGCCTCGGTGACGGCCTGCGGACTGTGGATCACTTCATAGCCCGGATCGGCCGTGAACGTAACGGCCTGGCCGGATGCCGGCACCGTGGTGCCGTTCGCGTCGACCACGCGGGCACGGGCGAACACCAGGTCGCCGACGGCCTTCGGCACGCCCATGTCGTCCAGCGCCACCTCAAGCTTCACGGGCTCGCCCGGCGTGCGCACCTTGTGCTCGGCCACGGCCTTGCCGCCCGTGTAGGCCACGGCGACCAGTTCGCCGGCCTGGAAGGCGCCCGTGTCGAACTCCACCGGCGGGTGCTTCAGGCGCGGGTGCGTCGACGACGGCGCGGCTTTCTTGCGCGCGACGGTCTTGCCGTTCAGGCGCAATTCCACTTCCTCGCCGTTCGTGAACACGCGCACGCGCGGCGACGACTCGGGCGTCCAGTAGCTGGCGATGAACACCATCGGGCCGCCGCCCCACTGGGCGTTCGCCTGTTCCGCGCCGCGCTGCGAGCGGAAGAACTCGGCCGCGAACTTCGGCAAGCGGTCGATGCTCATCGCGCCGGAGGCTTCCAGGTCGGGCGCATAGCCGCGCGCATAGTCGAACATGACCCAGTAGCCGTCCGCAAAGGCAGGCGTCGTGAAATTGTCGTCATGCGCCTCCGCCACGTTCGCGGCCTGCTGCAGCAGGTGCTTCTCACCCTGCGACAGCAGCTGGCGGCTGGAGCGGTCGGCCGGCTTCAGGTCGCTCCACGCGCCCTGGTTGAAGCCCGCGTTCATCGCATAGTATTCCCAGTCGCCATACTCGGACACGATCAGCGGCTTGTTCGGCAGCGGGTGCTTGTCGCCGATCCGGTGCTGGCGCGCCTGCATGTAGATGTCGTAGGAACGGGGCAGCCAGCCCACCGAATACACACCCTCGCCTGGATATTCCGCGTGCACGGTCCTGTGCAGCGTGTCGACGAACGCGTCCGGCATGTCCGTTTCGTTCAGCGAGCATTCCCAGGCCAGCACGCTGGCGTGGTTGCGGTCGCGGCGGATCATGTCCTCGCAGGTCTTGATCACCTGCTTGGCGAATGCCGGATCCTTGTTGAAGTACTGCCAGCCCGGCACGCCCGGAATCACCAGCAGCCCCAGTTCGTCGGCGGCGGCCATGAAAGCCGGCGACTGCGGGTAGTGCGACAGGCGGATGTAGTCGAAGCCGTATTTCTTGATCAGCAGCGCGTCGCGGTACTGGGCCTGCGGCGACAGCGCATAGCCCACGTGCGGGTATTCCTGGTGGCGGTTCACGCCGCGCAGCTGCACCGGCTCGCCGTTCACCAGCAGCTTGTGCCGCGCATCGAATGCCAGGCGGCGGATGCCGATGCGTGTCTGCACGCTGTCGCCGGCACCTTCGCCCACGACGGCCGTGTCCAGCGTGTGCAGGTTGGGCGCCTGCGGCGACCACAGGTTCGGCTGCGCCACGGTCATCGGCATCGTCACGTGGCGGCGCTCGCCGGCCTTCAGCGTGACCTTCCGTTCGGCGCGGGCGATCTCCTTGCCCTGCCACGCCAGCGTGTTGCGCACGGTGACGGTGCGCGCGGCCTTCGACGTGTTGGCCACTTCCGTCTTCACCTGCACGGTGGCCTGCGCCTTGCCTACCTGCGGGAACGTGACGAACACGCCGCCGCCCGCCGTGGTGGCGGCCAGCATTTCATCGGTGATGTGCACGGCCGGCTTCGTGATCAGGTTCACGCCGCGGTACATGCCGCCATGCTGGATGAAATCGAGATCCTTCAGCGGCTTCGGGCCGGTGATAGCGTTATCTTCATTGTTCGCGCGAACGATGACTTCGTTCTTTCCGCCAGCCTTCAGCAGATCGGTCACGTCGAACGCGAACGGCAGGTAGCCGCCCAGGTGCTGGCCCAGGTGTTTGCCGTTCAGCCAGACGTCGGCCACGTTCATCACCGCTTCGAAGCGCAGGATCGCCCGCTCGCCCGGCTGCAGCGCCGCGTCGAACGTTTTCTTGTAGAACACGGTGCCCTGCCAGGGCGCGGTGGGCACGCGCGGTTCGATGTGCGCCGCGTGCGGCAGGTTCACGGTGCTCCAGCCGGCGGCCGGCACCTTGTCGGCGCTGGCAAGGCTGGCCGCGTCGGCGCGATGGAATTGCCAGGCGTCGTTCAGGCTGGTGGTGGCGGCCTGCGCGCCGGCGGCGATCGCCAGCAGGGCCATGAGCGTGGTTCGCGCCAGGTGACGCGGGGCGGAGATCGGGGTGCGAAGTTGGGTCATTCGTCTCGAAGTGGGTTAATGGTTCCGATGGGCGCCGGTCGATGCCGGCCCGTGATTGTACGACATGGATGTTCGGCTCGTTGCCAATTGGACATTTCTACCCTACAATCAATGAGAATGATTCTTATTTGCATATAATCCCATGGCATCGACGGCGCTGCACCGCGAACCCTTCGCGCTTTTCTACAACGACCACCACGGCTGGCTGCAAGGCTGGCTGCGGCTGAAGCTGGGCAATGCCAGCGATGCGGCCGACCTGGCGCAGGACACCTTCGCGCGCATCCTGGCGCGCCGCGACCTCGATGCCGTGCGCGAGCCGCGCGCCTACCTGACGACGGTGGCGAAAGGCCTGATGGTCAACTGGTATCGCCGCCAGGCGCTGGAACGCGCCTACCTCGATGCGCTGGCGGTGCTGCCGGAAGGCGATGGTGCCAGCCCCGAGCAGCGCATGCTGGTGCTGGAAACGCTGCACGGCATCGATGCCGCGCTCGACGCGCTGCCGGAACGGGTGCGCCAGGCGTTTTTCCTGTCGCAGCTCGACGGCATGAAGTACGACGCCATCGCGCAAGTGCTTGGGGTGTCGCTGCCGACCGTGAAGCGCTACATGAAGCAGGCGTTCCTGCAATGCTTGCTGGCGCTGGATGATTGATGGGGAAGATTGCACCGCACGCGCTGGAACAGGCGGCCGAATGGCTGGTGCGCCTCGATGTCGCGAGCGCGAATGGCGATGACGATGCCGCCGCTGCGGAACGTGGTGCCTGCGCGCGCTGGTGCGCGGAGGATCCCGAGCATGCGCGCGCATGGGAACGCGCCGAACGGCTGATGGGCAGCCTGGGCGGGTTGCCGCCGGAACCGTCCCGCGCGGCCCTCGAGCGCGATCGCGCCGCGCGCCGCGCCGCCGTGCTGCGCGTGGCCGCGATCCTGGCGCTGGCGCCCGTGTCGTGGGGGGCATGGCGGCTGTCGGAGAGGCCAGCGGATCATGCCACGGCACCGGGCGAGCAGCGCACGGTGACGCTTGCCGACGGCACACGCGTCATGCTGAACACGGACAGCGCCATCGACGTGCGCTTCGGCGCGACCGAGCGGCGGGTGGTGCTGCGGCGCGGAGAGATCCTCGTCGACAGCGGCAAGGACGCGGCGCGGCGCCCGCTGCGGACAACGACGGCGCACGGGGGGCTGGAAGCCCTCGGTACCCGGTTCACCGTGCGGCGCCACGAGGATCGCACCGACGTGGCCGTGCTGGAAGGTGCCGTGCGCGTCGAGCCCGCGGATGGCGCGGCGCTGGTGCTGCCTGCCGGGCGGCAGACCCGGTTCGACAGCCATGCCGTAAAGCTGGTCGTCGAACTCGACCCGGCAAACGCGGCGTGGACCCGCGGCTTGCTGCTGGCCGACGCCATGCGCCTCGACGCGCTGGCCGGCGAACTGGCACGCTACCGGCCCGGTATCGTGCGCGTGGAACCCGCGGTGGCCGCATCGACCGTATCCGGCGTCTTCCCGATCCGCGATACCGAGCGCACGCTGGCCATGCTGGCGCAGACGCATCGCATCGCAGTCCTTCGCCGCTGGAACGGCTGGTGGATCACGCTCGCACAGGGAGGCCGGTCCGCGCCCTGATACTTTTTTCCCGTTCGGGCGGCAGACGTTGAAACATCTTTACTTCCACCCTTTCGGCGCCCCCGTCGGCACGCCGTTCGTCGCATGAGGTCGCACCAATGAAGTTTCGTCCTGCCCGTTCCGGCATTGCCGCCGCCATCGTCCTCGCCACCGCCGGCGTCGCGTGGAGCCAGTATGAGCCGGCATCGCCGCCGGCCACGCAGCCGGTCGCCCGCGCCGACATCGAAGCCACCGTGATGGCCGTGGGCACGCTGCAGCCGCGCAGCTTCGTCGACATCGGCGCCCAGGTCTCCGGCCAGGTGCTGCGCATCCACGTCGAAGCGGGGGCCACCGTCGACAAGGGCGAGCTGCTGGTGGAGATCGACCCGAGCGTGCAGAAGGCCACCGTGGACGCGGGCCGCGCCGCGCTGGCCGGCCTGAATGCCCAGCTGGCCGAGCGCAAGGCCCAGCAGCGGCTGGCGCGGCAACAGCATGAGCGGCAGCACCTGCTGGCCGAGGCCAGCGCCGCGCGCGGGGAAGACGTGCAGTCGGCCGAAGCGGCACTCGCCGTGGCCGTGGCCCGCATCGCCGACCTGGAAGCGCAGATCGCGCAAACCCAGGCCACGCTGAGCGCCGACGTGGCCCGCCTGGGCTATACGCGCATCTATGCGCCGATGAGCGGCACCGTGGTTTCCGTCGATGCGCGCGAAGGCCAGACGCTCAATGCCACGTACCAGACACCGAACGTGCTGCGCATCGCCGATCTCTCCAGCATGACCGTGTGGACGGAAGTGTCGGAAGCCGATGTGCGGCGCGTCAAGCCGGGCATGCCCGTGTATTTCGGCACGCTGGGGGGCGACGGGCGGCGCTGGCATGGCACGGTGCGCCAGTTGCTGCCGGCGCCGGCACCCAACGGCGCCCGCCCGGACGGCACCGCCCTCGCCCCTTCCAGCGCCAAGGTGGTGCTGTACACGGCGCTGTTCGACGTCGATAACCCGGACGGCGCGCTGATGCCGCAGATGACGGCGCAGGTCTCGTTCGTCACCGCCGCCGCCCGCAATGCGATCGCGGTGCCGCTGCCCGCGCTGTCCGCCATCGCGGGGCAGCCCGGCCGCTACACGGCGCGCGTGCTCGATGCCGGCGGCCGGGTCGTGCGGCGCGACGTCGAAACGGGCATACGCAACCGGCTGCAGGCCGAGGTGCTGCGCGGGCTGGCCGAGGGCGACCTGCTCGTCACCGACGAAGTGCCGGACACCGGGGCGCGCCTGTGAGCGCGCATGGCAAGACACCCCTGATCGCGCTGCGTGGTATCCGCAAGCGCTACGGTGGCGCCGATGGCGCGCCGGCGACCGAAGTGCTGCGCGGGATTTCGCTCGACATCCACGCAGGCGATTTCGTGGCTATCGTGGGCCAGTCCGGCTCCGGCAAGTCGACCCTCATGAACGTGATCGGCTGCCTGGACCGGCCCAGCGACGGGTCGTACCGCTTCGACGGCACCGACGTGGCCACGCTGGACAGCGACCGGCTCGCATGGTTGCGGCGCGAAGCGTTCGGCTTCGTGTTCCAGGGTTATCACCTGATCCCGACCGACTCCGCCCGCGAGAACGTCGAACTGCCCGCGATCTACGCCGGCATGCCGGAACCGCAGCGCCAGTCCCGCGCCGCCGCGCTGCTGGAGCGGCTCGGCATGGGGCAGCGGCTGGACCACCGGCCCGGCCAGCTGTCCGGCGGCCAGCAGCAGCGCGTATCGATCGCCCGCGCGCTGATGAACGGCGGGCGCATCGTGCTGGCCGACGAACCCACCGGCGCCCTCGACTCGGCCAGCGGCGCCGAAGTCATCCGGCTGCTGCACGAGCTGGCGGACGCCGGTCATACCGTCATCCTGATCACGCACGACGCGCACGTGGCCGCGCAGGCCCGGCGCGTGATCGAGATCCGCGACGGGGAAATCGTCGCCGATTCCCGCCCCGCACCTGTGGATGAGCCCGTGTCCTCGTGCCAGGCACCGGGACACGGACTCGGCAGCGCATCGAGGACTGATTCATCGGCTCAGCCCGTGTCCCCGTGCCAGGCACCGGGACACGGACTCGGCAGCGCACCGAGGACTGATTCATCGGCTCAGCCCGTGTCCTCGTGCCAGGCACCGGGACACGGGCTCGGCAGCGCATCGAGGACTGATTCATCGGCTCAGCCCGTGTCCTCGTGCCAGGCACCGGGACACGGGCTCGGCAGCACTACGCAGGCAGTGGCGCCATGGTGGGAAGATGGCCGCCAGGCAGCCAGGGCGGCGTGGCGCGTGATGTGGGTGAACCGCTTCCGCACGGCGCTCACGCTGCTCGGCATCGTGATCGGCGTGGCTTCCGTGATCGCGATGCTGGCCGTCGGCATGGGCGCGCGGCAGCGCGTGGTCGCGCAGCTGGGGGCGTTCGGCTCGAACCTGATGTACATGTCGTCGATCGGCGCCAGCTCGCGCATTCCCGGCCGCAGCATCACACTGGCGGACCTGGAAGCCGTGGCCGGCGTGCCGAACGTGGTGCACGTGCTGCCCAACGTGACCGGCAACCAGGTGGTCCGCCACGGCAACCGCGACGTCAATACCTACGTGCGCGGCAGCGGCGCGGCGCTGCCGGCGATCCAGACCTGGCCGGTGGCGCGCGGCGGCTTCTTCACGGCACAGGACGATGCCGACTTGGCCAACGTGGCCATCCTCGGCCACAAGCTGGCGCGCGAGCTGATGCCGGACATTGCGAACCCCGTCGGCGAGATTGTCCTGATCGGCAAGCTGCCGCTGCAGGTCATCGGCGTGATGTCAGAAAAAGGCGCGCTGACCGGCGACCGCGACGAGGACAACCTGCTGATCCTGCCCTTTTCCACCGCGGGCCTGAAGGTGTTCGGCCAGCGCGAGCCCACGTACACGGTGATGGCCGTGCGCGACGTGGCGCGCGTCGAACAGACACAGGCCGCAGTGGAGGCCCTGATGCTCGAACGCCATGGCATCAAGGACTTCAGCATCGGCAACGCCGCCGCGTCCATCGCCGCCGAGGCGAAGACCGGCGACACGATGACCATGATGCTGGGACTGATCGCGGCGATCTCGCTGGTGGTCGGCGGCATCGGCGTGATGAACGTGATGCTGATGACGGTGCGCGAGCGCACCCGCGAGATCGGCATCCGCATGGCGACAGGTGCGCGCCGCCGCGACATCCTGCGCCAGTTCGTCACGGAAGCCGCGCTGCTGTCCATGACCGGCGGCGCCGTGGGCGTGGCGCTCGGGCTGGCGATCGCGCTGGTCCTGCAATGGTCCGCCGTGCCGGTCGTGTTGTCCGCCGCGGCAACGGCGGGATCGTTCGCCTGCGCGCTCGCCACCGGGCTCGTGTTCGGCTACATGCCGGCCCGCACCGCCGCCGGACTCGATCCCGTGCAAGCCCTGAACCCGCAATGAGTCCGCCGCTGATACTTTTTCGCGCCCCGGCTGGCATAGCGATGAAACCCGCCATTGAAAGGAAGTCGTCCGATGCATCCGCTCCCCCCTCAACCGCGCCATGCCATGGCGCTGCCAGCACTTCTCTCTTCATTGCTGCTTGCCTGCGCCACCCTGGGCCATGCCCCGATCCTGCATGCGGCGGATGCCGTGCAATCCTTCGGCATGCCCGCCGGTCCGCTGGGCCGCACGCTGTCGACCGTGGCGCTGAACGCCGGCCTGCCGCTGTCGTTCGATCCCGCCCTTACGCAGGGCATGACCAGTCCGCGGCTCGACGGCGCGATGACGCCGCGCGCGGCGCTGGACCGGCTGCTGTCCGGCAGCGGCCTGGCTATCGTCCAGCGCGGCGACGGCACCCTGGCGCTGGCGAAGGCCGCGCCACCGCCTGCAACATCGCCTGCACCGGCTGCCGCACCCGCCGCGTCGGCACCGCCTCCCGCCGCGACCATGCAGCAGGTCGAAGTGATCGGCGAATTCGATGGCGGCAATCCGGACGATCCGCGCAGCGCCAGCCGCTCGCGCGGCGCCACGCGCCTGAACCTGAGCCTGCGCGAGACGCCGCAATCGGTCAGCATCGTCGGCCGCCAGCGCATCGAGGACCAGCGCCTCACGACCGTGCAGGATGTGATCGGGCAGACCACCGGCATCACGCTGGACCACGCGTCCACCACGCGCGAGGGCGACCAGATCTTTGCCCGCGGCTTCGCCGTGGACACCTACCTCGTCGATGGCGTGCCAGCATCGCGGCTGCTCGAACCCACCGACTTCGATACCGCCATCTTCGAGCGCATCGAAGTATTGCGCGGGGCTTCGGGACTGGTCAGCGGCACCGGCAATCCGGCCGCCGCCGTCAACATGGTGCGCAAGCGGCCATCGGCCGACACGCGCATCGTGGCCGAGGCGCAGGCGGGGTCGTGGGACCGGTATCGCGCGCAGGTCGATGCCGGCGGCACGCTCACGACCGGCGTTCGCGGCCGCCTGGTCGCGGCCAGGCAGGACCAGAAATCGTTCGTCGACCGTTTCGACCAGGGCAAGAACCTGTTGTACGGCATCGTCGAAGCGGACCTGGGCCCGTCCACGCTGCTGACGGCGGGCTTCTCGTGGCAGGACGACAAGCTCGATGGCGCCAGCCGCCGCTTTCCCTCGTTTTACGCGGACGGCAGCCGCACGGCGCTGCCCCGCTCCACCAACAGCGCCGCCAGGTTCTCGTACTACGACCGCCGGCAAAGCGACGTCTTCGCCAGCGTGCAGCACGAATTCGACAACGAATGGACGACGAAGCTGACGCTGGGCCGCACGGCGAACCAGTACGACGCCGTGCAGGCCTACGCCTTGCGCGGCTACCTCGACCGCGTGACGGGTGCCGGGCTGTCATTGTGGATCACCCGCTGGAATTCCATGCCCGTGAACCAGACGGCCGATGTCTACGCCAGCGGCCCGTTTACGTTCCTCGGCAGGCGCCATGAGGCGGTGTTCGGCGCGACCGCGTCCCGCGTGCGCCTGAAGGGCACGCTGTATCCGGCGTGGATCCTGCCCGGCTACGATCCGGAGGTGCCCGATTTCCATACGTGGAACGGCAATTCGCCGACGCCTGTCTACGACGGCAGGGAAACCGGCACGGTGCTGGAACAGGAACGGCAGACCGCGGCCTACGGCACGTTGCGCCTGCGGCCGATGGACCGGCTGCAGGTGATCGCCGGCGCGCGCGTGGTCGACTGGAAGCGCGATACGGAGGAAGTCACGTTCGGCGGCGGCACGGCCTCCGACCATTTCGCCCGGCATGGGCAGTTCGTGCCCTACGCCGGCGTGACATGGGAGCTGGACCGTCACTGGTCGGCCTACGCAAGCTACACGAGCATCTTCTCGCCGCAAACGTACCGCGACCGCGACAATCGCGTGCTCGATCCGCTGGAGGGCAATAACGGCGAGGTTGGCGTGAAGGCTTCGTTCCATGGCGGCCTGCTCAATGCCACGGCGTCCCTCTTTCGCATGAAGCAGGACAACCTGGCCGAGATCGACACCGACCAGTTCGTGCTGCCCGACGGCAGCAATGCCTATCACACGGTAAAGGGTGCCACGGCGCGCGGCGTGGAACTGGAAGTGAACGGCCAGTTGCGGGCGGGCTGGCAACTGACGGCCGGCTACTCGCACGCGAAGGTCGAAGATGCCACCGGCCGGCGCCTGCAGACGGCCCAGCCACGCAACAATGTCAAGCTATGGACCACGTACGACTGGCGCGATGTTACGGTAGGCGGCGGCGTCAACTGGCAGGGCGACGTGTACCAGGACAACGCGGGACCGAACGGCGAACGCTTCGACCAGCCGGCCTACGCGCTGGTGCACCTGATGGCACGCTGGCGGCTCGGCGCGAGCACCACGGCCACGGTCAACGTCAACAACGTGTTCGACAAGCGCTACTACTCGTCGGCCAGCGGCGGGTTTTATGGCGATCCGGCGAACGTGATGGTGTCGCTGGCCTACCGGTTCAGGTAGGCGACCGGCGCAAGGCAACGTGCATGACTTTCCGGCTGCGGGATTGCTCCGGCTTATATGCCATCACTTGTCGTTGCGCTTTTCCCATTCCTTCGATTCGGTTGCCACCCGTTCCTTGCAGGCCTTGCGATCGTTCCAGTCCATGTGCTTGTCGCATGACTGGTTCGTATCGTGCGGCAGGTAGCGGCAGCCTGCGAGGCTGGCCGAGAGGGCGATGAGCAAGGCGATCGTGCGCACTGGGGTCTCCGTCATTTTTTCGTGATGTGATGGATGTCGTTCATGGATGTCGTTCATGGCCGTCACCTCGGCCACGACAATGATCAACATGTTGACACAAGCATACGATCGGAGCAACTCGCTGGATGCGACGGGTTACCATTGCGGGAGCCGATCATTTACCGGAGATCCGATGCGTCCATTGAAGTTCATCCCGCTCCTGGCGCTGCTCGCGCTCGCCGTGCCCGCCGCCGCGCAACCCGGCAAGCCGATCGCCCAACGCTTCAACGCCGATCCATCGCCTCATTACTTCACGACGCAGGCCGGCGGCAAGTTCTACCTGTACGCCACCGACGATGCCGGCAACTCCGGAAAATACTGGGATTCGACGACCTGGCGCCTGTACACGTCGCCGGACATGAAGGCGTGGACGGATGCCGGCATTCCGCTCGACGTGAACGTGTTCAAATGGGCGCGTTCCGATGCCAAGGCCTGGGCACCCGAAGCGGCGCAGCGCAACGGCAAGTTCTACTTCTACGCGCCGGTCGGCGGCGACAAGATCGGCGTGGCGGTATCGAGCCGCCCGGACGGCGGCTTCGCCGATGCCCGCGCCACGCCGCTCGTCGACAAGGCACGCGACGCCAATGCCGGCGACGAGCCGATCGACCCGGCCATATTCGTCGACAGGGACGGCCAGGCTTACCTGTACTTCGGCACCCGGGTGCCGAAGGTCGTGAAACTGAAGGCCGACATGATCACGCTGGACGGCCCGATCCTCGACGTGGCGATCACCGGCTTGCCCGCCCTGGACAGGACGGAGAAGGCGGACAAGGCGAACAAGACGGGCAGGAAGGCGTACGGCGAAGCACCGTTCCTGCACGAGCGCAACGGCACGTATTACTTCACGTTCTCCACCGGCTGGCCCGGCCAGATCGTGCATGCCACCGGCAGCTCGCCGCTCGGGCCGTTTACCTACCGTGGCGTGGTGCTGGACTTCCTCGACATCTCGACCAATCACCAGGCAATCATCGAGCATGCCGGTCAAAGCTGGCTGTTCTACCACGACGACCTGCTGCCGGGCGGCGGCAGCCACCGGCGTTCGATCGCCATCGCGCCGCTGGAGTACGAGGCCGACGGGCGTATCCGGCAGGTGCCGCTGCCGGGGAAGCCAGCCGTGAAATAGATTCGCCCTGCCCTGAGTTTTCCTCGTTTGTCGCCGTGCCCGCCGTCGGCCAACATGGCGGCACGACATGAACAACCGGAGACTCAAATGTTACTGAAAGATCGCGTGGCAATCGTGACCGGCGGCGCCGGCATCAACGGGCTGGGCTTTGCAACGGCGCGCATGCTGGCCGCGCACGGCGCGAACGTGGTGATCCTCGACCTGGCCGGCGCCAACCCGGCCGGCGCCGCAGCCGAGCTGGGACCTCGGCACCTGGGCGTGGTGGCGGACGTCACGAACAAGGAACAGTGCGATGCGGCGGCAAAGGCCGCGCTGGAGCGCTTCGGCCGCATCGATATCCTGTTCGCCAACGCCGGCATCACGCAGCCGCGCAAGACGCTCGATATTTCAGCCGCCGACTACGACGCCGTGCTCGACGTGAGCCTGCGCGGCACGCTGCTGATGTCGCAGGCCGTGCTGCCCGCCATGCAGGAACAGCGTAGCGGCAGCATCATCTGCACCTCCTCCGTCTCGGCGCAGCGCGGCGGCGGCATCCTCGGCGGGCCCCACTACTCGGCCGCGAAGGCCGGCGTGCTGGGACTGATGCGGGCGATGGCGCGCGAGTTCGGACCCGATGGCATCCGCGTCAACGCCATCACGCCGGGCCTGATCGCCACCGACATCATCAAGGGCAAGCTGACGGAAGAACGCAAGGGCGAGATCGCCAACGATATCCCGCTGGCGCGGCTGGGCAGGGCCGACGATATTGCTGGGGCGGTGGTGTTCCTGGGCAGCGACTTGTCCGGCTATTGCACCGGCGTGACGCTGGATGTGAATGGCGGGATGCTGATCCACTGAGCGGCTGTCGAACGATGGCGCCGGCACCCCGGTGTGCAGCCGGGGCAGGCGGCTTACCCGACGGGCGACCGGCATATCATGAAACGATGGAGGAGCGGGCGTGCCGGTCGACCGCTCATCGATCCACCGGTGGACGATCCGCTGCCCTCCGCTGCCGCTTCCTATTGCCACTGGTCCTGTTCCATGGTGCCAATGCCCAGTTGCTCGCACAGGCGCAGGAACTCGTCGCCGTCGTGTTCGTCGACCAGCACGACATTCCAGCTGTCGTCTTCGGTGTCCAGCACGATCATCCGCTTGCCGGATTTCGGTGCGTGTTCCAGAAGGAGGTCGAGCAGCACGCTGATCCGCGCCGGCCCCTGCGGCGGTTCCTCGGGCAGCCCAGGCGCCGGCAACTGGCGCGTGTCGCACATGTCCAGCATCATTGCTTCAAACGATTCGTCATCCTTGATGTCGGCCTGCACGGCGAGGTTGATCGAGGCCAGCGCTTCCATCAGGGAAAAAAAATCCGGCATGGTCTCGCTGTCGCCGACTGTCGAGCGGGCCTGTTCGGCCAGCTCCGGCGTGCCGCTGAGCAGCGCGAGCCAGCGTGCGAATGCATCGCTTTCACTGAGTTGGCCGGTGTGGGGATGGGGAAAGGCACTGCTGTCACGGGGTGTCGTCATGGTCGAGGTCAATTCCGCAGGATTGTTATGGAAATAGCATCATAGCAAGGTTGCCGACGGTCTGCGAACGCGCGCAGACGATCGATTGCCGCGCCCACAGGTGGAGGCCGCTGCAAGCTTCTCCTTCATCCCTCCGTCGCTGCCGCGCCATCGTTGGTCACGAATCCCCTGATCCAGTCCGCCACCGTGCGCACCGCCTGCAACCCTTCGCGGCTCTTCGGCACCGCGAGGTAATGCCCGCGCGCCTCGATGGCCAGTTCGCCGAACGGGCACACCAGCCGCCCGTCCCGCAGGTAATCCTGCACGAGCACCGTGCTCTCGATGCACATGCCGAGGCCATTTTCCGCCGCGCTCAGGGTCATGAACGCGCGGTCCAGCCGCAGTCCACGCACGGGGTGCCGGCACTCCGGCGCGAAGCGCTCGATCCATTCGTCCCATGACGTCAGCGACACGTCGTTCTGGATCAGGTAGAAATTCTCGATGTCGCCTGGCGGCAGCGGCAACGTCCAGCCATCGACCAGCTTCGGGCTGCAGACCGGCAGGTAGCGCTCTTGCTCCGAGATCGGTTCCACGTGCACGCCGGCCGAGGCAGTGGGCCGGCCGTACAGCACGGCCACGTCGACGCCGCTGCTGGAAAAATCCGGCGCCTGGTGCACGGCCCACAGCCGCACGTCGATGTCCGGATGGGCGCGCAGGAAGGCCGGCAGTTGCGGCATCACCCAGATGGCCGCGAAGCTGGGCGCGCACTGGATCGTCACCACCTGTTGTTTGCTGCCGCGGTCGAGGATCGTGCGCAGTTCGTCGTCGATGTCGCCGAACGAGCGGCGGATCACGTCATACAGCCGGGCGCCCTCTTCCGTCGGCACCACGCCGCGCCGGGCGCGCTCGAACAGCAGCGTGCCGAGTGCCTCTTCCAGTGTCTGGATCGAATGGCTCACGGCCGATGCCGTGATCGACAGCTCCTGCGCCGCGGCGGCAAAGGAGCGGTGCATGTAGGCGGCCTCGAAAGCCTGCAAACCCTTGAGGGATGCCTTGCGCAGGGCGCGGTATCGCTGAACTGGTTTCATCTATCGCCAAGAATTACTCGCTATACGGTCGGTCTTTCAATTCTTACACTGGTTTCGTGACAAGACCAACGATTCGATACCGGAGACCGCAATGAAACTTGAAGCACCAGACCGTTTGAGTGCCCTGAAGGCCGCCGCATACCGCATCCGCCGCTATGCGCTGCGGATGGGCGAAGTGCAGGGCCAGGGCTACGTGGGCCAGGCGCTGGGCATGGCCGACATTCTCGCCGTGGCCTACCGGCACGCGCTGCATTATCGTGCGGATGCGCCGGAATGGGAAGGCCGCGACCGGTTCCTGCTGTCGCACGGCCATTACGCGATCGCGCTGTACGCTGCCCTGCTCGAGGCGGGCATCCTGCCGGAAGCCGAGCTGGAAACCTATGGCAGCGACGACAGCCGCCTGCCGATGTCCGGCATGGCCACTTATACCCCCGGCATGGAGATCTCCGGCGGCTCGCTGGGCCAGGGCCTGACGATCGCGGTCGGCATGGCACTGGGCCTGCGCCAGAAGAACAACCCGGCCTTCGTCTACAACTCCATGTCCGATGGCGAACTCGATGAAGGCTCGACGTGGGAAGCGGCGCTGTCCGCCGCGCACTTCGGGTTCGGCAACCTGATCACGCTCGTCGACATCAACAACCAGCAGGCCGATGGCCCGTCCACGAAGGTGCTGGGCTTCGAGCCGCTGGCGCAGAAATGGGAAGCGTTCGGCTGGCACGTGCAGCGTGCGCAAGGCAACGACATCGCCGCCGTGCTGGCGGCGTTCGATGCGGCCCGCAACCATCCGGCACCGCAGCCCCGCGTGATCCTGTTCGATACGCTGATGGGCTCCGGCGTGCCGTTCCTCGAGCAACGCGACAAGAACCACTTCATTCGCGTCGAGGCCGACGAATGGCAGCAGGCCATCGCCATCCTCGATGCAGCCCAGGCAAAAGACCAAGCAGGAGACCAAGCATGAATGCCGTAGTGAACAAACCGCGCCTGACCACCTCGGCGATGATCGCCTCCATCGCCAGCGAAGGCCAGCGCACCGTGGCCGCGCCGTTCGGCAACGCCCTGGTGGAACTGGGCGCCCGCCGCCCCGACATCGTGGGCATGAGCGCCGACCTGTCAAAATACACGGACATGCACCTGTTCGCGAAGGAATATCCCGAGCGTTTCTTCCAGATGGGCATGGCCGAGCAGCTGCTGATGGGTGCCGCCGGCGGCATGGCCAAGGAAGGGTTTACGCCTTTCGTCACCACCTACGCCGTATTCGCGTCGCGCCGTGCCTACGACTTCATCCACCAGGTGATCGCCGAGGAAAACCTGAACGTGAAGATCGCCTGCGCGCTGCCTGGCCTGACCACCGGCTATGGTCCGAGTCACCAGGCCACGGAAGATATCGCCATCTTCCGCGGCGTGCCGGGGCTGACGATCGTGGACCCGTGCGATGCGCTCGACACCCAACAGGCAACCGCCGCCATCGCCGAGCACAAAGGCCCGGTGTACATGCGCCTGCTGCGCGGAAAAGTGCCGCTCGTGCTCGACGAGTACGACTACAAGTTCGAGCTGGGCAAGGCGAAGCTGCTGCGCGACGGGCGCGAGGTGCTGGTGATCTCGAGCGGCATCATGACGATGCGCGCACTGGAAGCGGCACAGGCGCTGGCGCAGGATAATGTGGGCGTGGCCGTGCTGCACGTGCCGACGATCAAGCCGCTCGACACGGAAACGATCGTGCGCGAAGCATCGCGCAGCGGCCGGCTCGTGGTGGTGGCGGAAAACCATTCGGTGGTGGGCGGCCTGGGCGAAGCGGTGGCGGGTACGCTGCTGCGCGCGGGCGTGGCGCCGGCGTTCCGGCAGATCGCGCTGCCGGACGCGTTCCTCGATGCGGGCGCGCTGCCCACGCTGCACGACCGCTACTGCATCTCGACGGCGGCGATGGTCGGCAGCATCCGGTCCTGGCTGCGCTGAGCGCCGGTCCGCCAGCAGTTCCCCGCACGCGCAAGGAGGCGGCAAGACCTCCGCGCGTTGACAGAACAATTTGGAGACACGCATGAAAACACCTACCGTCGCACCTGCGGCAAGCGCCTTCCCATCCGGCGCCACCGACATTGAAACCCGCGCCTACGCGAAAGTCACGCGCCGGCTCGTGCCCTTCCTGATGCTGTGCTACCTGGGCGCCTACCTGGACCGCGTCAACGTGGGCTTCGCCAAGCTGCAGATGCTGTCCGACCTCCAGTGGAGCAATACCGTGTACGGCCTGGGTGCCGGCGTCTTCTTCCTTGGCTATTTCCTGTTCGAAGTGCCGAGCAACATGATCCTGCACCGCTTCGGCGCGCGCCGCTGGCTGGCCCGCATCATGATCACGTGGGCCATCATTTCCGCCAGCTTCGCATTCGTGAACTCGCCCACCATGTTCTACGTGCTGCGCTTCCTGCTCGGGGTGGCCGAGGCTGGGTTTGCGCCCGGCGTGATCCTGTACATCACGTACTGGTTCCCGTCGGCGCGGCGCGCCAAGGTGATGGGGCTGTTCTTCATGGCGATCCCGCTTGCCTCCATCGTCGGCGCGCCGCTGTCGGGCTGGATCATGGAATCGTTTGCCGGCGTGCATGGGCTGCGCGGCTGGCAGTGGCTGTTCGCGCTGGAAGCCATTCCCTCGCTGATCCTCGGCGTCACCATCCTGTTTTACCTGGACGACAGCATCGCCGGCGCGAAGTGGCTGTCGCCGGAAGAAAAGGCGGTCCTGCAGCGTAACATCGCCGCCGAGAACGACGGCAAGGCGGCGCACCAGACGATTCGCGACTTCCTGGCCGACAGGCGCCTGTGGCTGCTCACGGCGATCTACTTCTGCATCGTGATGGGCCAGTACGGCCTCACGTTCTGGCTGCCGACCATCGTCAGGAACGCCGGCGTGAACGGCATGGAGGAAGTGGGGCTGCTGGCCGCGATCCCGTACCTGGTGGCGCTGGTCTGCCTGCCGCTCGTCGGCCGCAACTCGGACCGCACCCGTGCCCGCCGCATGCATTGCGGCGTGCCGATGGTGGCCGCGGCCATCGCGCTGTTCGCCCTGCCCTTCACGGATGGCGTGGGCACCGCCCTTGCCCTGCTCAGCGTGGCGGCGGCCGGTGCGCTGTGCGGCACCTCGCAGTTCTGGGCGCTGCCGACCGCGTTCCTGGGCGGCATGGCGGCCGCGGCCGGCATCGCCACCATCAATTGCATCGCCAACCTGGCCGGTTTCTTCTCGCCATCGCTCGTCGGCTGGCTGAACGATTTCACGGGCAAGCAGGGTGCCGGCCTGATGCTCACCTCCGCCATGCTGCTGATCGGCGCCTGCCTCGTCACCCTGCTGCCGAAGCAGGCCGTCGACCGCTGAGCCGCAGCGGCTTCCGGGGCATCGCCGGAAGCCGCCCTCCCCCCGCAATTCCACGCAATTCCCCGCGACGCCGGCCCGGCAAGGGCCCGGCGCGTCCATAAAAATACGGAGACACCATGAAACGCAAGCTCGCATGGGGCGCGTGCGCCCTGGCCTGCGGCACCGCCGCGGCCCAATCGAACGTGAATGTGTATGGCCTGGTCGACATGAACATTGGCGTGATCGATAACGCCAGCGCCGACGGGGATAACACGGTGCGCGTGAATTCCGGCGGCATGAACACGTCGCGCCTGGGCTTTGTCGGCAGCGAAGACCTGGGCGGCGGCATGAAGGCGCTGTTCCAGCTCGAGATGGGCATCGCGGCCGACACGGGCGTGGCGGACACGCCACTGTTCAAGCGGCAAGCCACCGTCGGGCTGGAAGGCCGCTGGGGTACCTTGCTGCTGGGCCGCGCGTTCACCACCGTGTACGATTTCGTGCTGCCATACGACCCGATGGGCTACGCACCCCAGTACTCGTGGGCGCCGGCCGGCAATGCAAGCGGCGCCAGCAAATATGGCATGGCGTTCGCGTTCGACAACCTCGTCAAGTATCAAGGCAAGGCGGGCAACCTCAGTTACGGTGCCAGCTATGGCGCGGGCGAAGGATCGTCCGCCGGCGATGGCGCGAAAGGCGCCGTGGCCGTCAACTACACGGCCGGGCCGTGGTCGGCGATGGCCGCGTACGAGCGGATCAACGGCGTGCCGGATGCGGCAACCGGCACGCGCGGCGACACCACCGCGTGGCATCTTGGCGCCATGTATTCGGCCGGGAAGGTCAAGCTGCAGGCCGCCATGCGCGATTATCGGCAAGAGGCCATTGGCGTGCCGGATCTGCGGGCGCGGTTGTATTGGGCAGGAACGAACGTGCTGGTGACACCGGCGATCACGCTCGCCGGCGTCGTGTACTACCAGGACGTGCGGCACGGCGGCGCCGAAGCAGACCCCGTGATGGTCGTCGGGCGGGTGCGCTACGCGCTGTCGCGCCGCACCGACCTGTACGTCACCGCCGCTTATGCGAAGGCAAAACACGGTCAGCTCGTCGGCCTGGCCCGGGACGAGGCCGGGTTCGGCAGCCGCCAGAAGAGCGTGCTGGCGGGGATACAGCACCGCTTCTGATCGGGCCGGCTACCGGCAAACCTGCGCGGCGGAAGGCTTGCCTGCCCCGGCAGGACACGAGTGGTTCGGTTGATGTCAAAATGCAACATGCACATGATAGTTTCCGGCAAGCATGTTATAGTAACGACCGCGGAACTGTCCCATACATCGCCAGTTGCGCTTCGGAGAGGCCACGCATTCGCCTTCTATCGTTCATGGAATGTCACATGCTGCGCTCTCTTGCCCCTTCATACGCTCGCGCCCCGTCGATGGATTACCGGGTGACGCCATGCTGAAACAGATCCCCATCGACCAGCTCAGGCTCGGCATGTACGTCCACAAGGCGGGCGGCTCATGGCTCGATTCGCCTTTCTGGCAGAACTCGTTCCTGGTGGAGTCCCACGAATCGCTGCGGAAGGTCCGTTCCGCCGGCATCTCCACGCTGTGGATCGATACCACCAGGGGTATCGACGTGCGGGAGGATGCGCCTGCCGCGACATCCGGGCCGATCGAGCCGGCACCGCCGGCCGCGCCGGCACGCGCCCCGTTCACCTTTGCGCCCGTGGAGCGCACCTCCACAAAGGACGAGATGCACCGGGCAGCGAAAGTCATCGTGCGTGCCAAGGTCGCGGTGATGAACATGTTCAACGAGGCACGCATGGGCCGCCTTGCGGATGTCTCGGAAGCCGTGACGCTCGTCGAGAACGTGGCGGCATCGGTGATGCGCAACCAGGGTGCGCTCATCAACCTCGTGCGCCTGAAGCAGGCCGACGACTACACCTATCTGCATTCGGTGGCGGTGTGCGCGATGATGGTCTCGCTGGCGCGCCAGCTCGGGTTGCCCGACGAGGACGTGCGCGACTGCGGGCTGGCCGGGCTCCTGCACGACCTCGGCAAGGCGGCCATCCCGGTCGAGATCCTCAACAAGCCCGGCAAGCTGACCGACGATGAATTCGCGCTCGTCAAGCAGCATCCGGCCAAGGGCTTCGCGGCGCTGGCCGGGTGGCACGATGTGCCGGACATCGCGCGGGACGTGTGCCTGCACCATCACGAACGCTTCGACGGCAACGGGTATCCGGACCGGCTAAAGGGCGACCAGATCTCGGTGCACGCCAGGATGGGCGCCATCTGCGATGTCTACGATGCGATCACGTCGAACCGCCCTTACAAGTCGGGATGGTGCCCGGCCGAATCGCTCAAGCGCATGGCCGAATGGACCCGCGAAGGACATTTCGATCCGGTGCTGTTCGCCGCGTTCGTGAAATGCATGGGCATCTACCCCGTGGGAACGCTGCTGCGCCTGAAGTCGAACCGGCTCGGCGTGGTGGTGGACAACAGCAAGTCGCTGCTGAAGCCGGTCGTGAAGGTGTTTTTCTCGGCCCGGTCGATGGGCTATATCGCGCCGCAGGACGTGGACCTGGGCATCGCGGGATCCACGGAAGGGATCGCGAGCCGCGAGGATGCGGCCAAGTGGGGCTTCGAGGATATCAGCCGGTACTGGGCGCCGCAATGATGGAAAAACCGGGAGGCAGGACGCCCCCCGGCGGTCAAACGATCAGGCGTGCGACAGCTCCGCCTCGTGCGCCTCTTCCTTCACACCGGACCCGTTGAAGAACAGGTTCAGCGCCACGGCGGCAACGGCGGTCAGCAGGATGCCCGATTCCAGCAGCGGGTGCAGGCTGTGCGCCATCTGCTGCGCCCAGTGCGGTGCCACCAGCGGAATGAGACCAAAACCGATCGACAGCGCGACGATGTACAGGTTGAAGCGGTTGGTGCGGAAGTCGACGCGGGTCAGGATGCGGATACCCGCCGCCGCCACCATGCCGAACATCACGAGGCCGGCGCCGCCCAGCACGAACTGGGGAATCGCCTCGACCAGCGCGGCCAGCTTCGGCAGCATGCCCAGCACGATCATGATGACGCCGCCCGCCACACATACCCAGCGGCTCTTCACGCCCGTCACCGCCACCAGGCCCACGTTCTGCGAGAAGCTCGTGTGCGGGAACGTGTTGAAGATGCCGCCGATCAGCGTGCCCAGGCCGTCGGTGCGCAGGCCGGCGGCCAGCTTCTTCTGGTCGACCTTCGTACCCGTCATTTCGGACAGCGCCAGGAACATGCCGGCCGATTCGATCATCACCACGATCATCACGACCGTGAGCGTGAGGATCATCACGATGTCGAACGTGGGCATGCCGAAGGCAAACGGCGTGACGAGCTCGAACCACGTGGCGCCGGCCACTTTGTCGAAGTTCATCTTGCCCATCGAATACGCGACGGCACAGCCGGCGACGATGCCGAGCAACACGGAGATATTGCACAGGAAGCCCTTCGCATAGCGCACCGTGAACACGATGAACAGCAGCACGAAGGTGGCGATGCCCAGGTTGTCGAGCGCGCCGTAGTTCGGGTTGGCCACCGTGGGGACCGGGCCCGGCAGCCTGGAGGCCAGTGGCGCGGCGGAAGCGGCCGCGTCGGCCTTCAGCTGGTCGACCATCGTGACCAGCGTGGGCACGTCCACGGCGCGGGCCGTCGTGTCGGGACCGCCCATCGCCCAGCCCACCCCCACGCGCATCAGCGTGATGCCGATGACGAGGATGATGGTGCCGGTCACGACAGGCGGGAAGAAACGCAGCATGCGGCTCATCGCCGGCGCCAGCAGCAGGGCCAGCGCGCCGGCACCGATACCGGCACCGAAGATGGCCCGGGCGCCGTCGACGCCCGGTACACCGTTGGCGATCGCCACCATCGGGCCGACGGCGGCAAACGTCACGCCCATCATCACGGGCAGGCGGATGCCGAAGTACTTCGTCATGCCGAGGGACTGGATCAGCGTGACCAGCCCGCAGCAGAACAGGTCGGCCGA
Organism: Pseudoduganella sp. jia 12; assembly: GCF_055502675.1. Classification (NCBI taxonomy): domain Bacteria; kingdom Pseudomonadati; phylum Pseudomonadota; class Betaproteobacteria; order Burkholderiales; family Oxalobacteraceae; genus Pseudoduganella; species Pseudoduganella sp. jia 12. Next base: position 72,597 of record NZ_JBUXKP010000016.1, on the reverse strand, counting down.
GATCAGCATCGTCACCTGTTCGGGTGACAGCTGCAGCGCGCGGCCGACGATCAGCGGCACGGCGATGGCGCCGGCATACATCACGAGAACGTGCTGCAGGCCGAGCGCCGTCAGGCGGCCGAGCGGCAGGCGCTCGTCGACCGGATCGATTGCCAATCCGGGCGGCGGTGCCCGGTCCAATGGTTGTTGCTTCATGCCTTGTCTCCTGGTTGTTATGAAAAACTTCAGAATGCATGTTGCAGCTGGCCGGACCCGGCACGCGCTTGCGACGCGAATCGCTTTATTGCTTTTTTTGTTTTATTGCTTTTTGCTTTTGCTTTTGCTTTGGTTGGTGTATGAACTGCGTGACATCACGACGGCTTACTCCGTCTTGGCGCCATCCTCATACCATTTCTTCAGCAAGTCGCGCTCGCCGGGCGTCATGTTGGTCGCATTGTTCAGCGGCATCAGCTTCGCCACCACGGCCTGCTGGTACAGGGCCTGCGCATGGCGCTTGATCTCGCCGGTGGAGTCCAGGCGGATGCCCTTGCTCTGCATCGTCGCCGAGTGGCACATCACGCAGCGCTGGTCGACCACGGTCTTCACCTTGGCGAACGGGCTTTGCTCGACCGCGGCGGTGGCGCCATCGGTGGCGACAGGCGCGGCCGCTTCGACCGGTACCTCGGCTTGCGGTGCGGGCACCAGCCAGATGATCAGCGCGACCATGGCGGCGGTACCGCCGAACGCGTGTTCCCAGGGAACGCGCTTGCCGTGCACCAGTGCCTTGTGGCGGGCCACGAAGCTGTGGCGGATCAGGGCGCCCGTCATCATCATCAGGACCAGCACGATCCAGTTGTGCTCACCCGAGTACAGGAAGCCGTAGTGGTTCGACAGCATGGCGAACAGCACCGGCAGCGTGAAGTAGGTGTTGTGCACCGAACGCTGCTTGGCGCGCCAGCCGTAGATCGGGTCGACCGGCTCGCCGGCCTTCAGCTGCTTCACGACCTTGCGCTGGCCAGGAATGATCCAGAAGAACACGTTGGCGCTCATCGCCGTCGCCATCATCGCGCCCACCAGCAGGAACGCTGCACGGCCGGCGAACAGCTGGCAGGCCAGCCACGAGGCGAAGACCACGAAGCCGAACACGATCAGGCCCACCTTCATGTCACCGTTCTTGGTGCGGCCGAGGGAACGGCAGATGGTGTCGTAGATCAGCCAGAACACGACCAGGAAGGCCAGTGCACCGATGACGGCGCTCTGCGCAGCCCAGTCGTAGACCGACTTGTCGACCATGAACGTGCCGGCGTTGAACAGGTACAGCACCGTGAACAGGCCGAAACCGGACAGCCAGGTGGCGTAGCTCTCCCAGTAGAACCAGTGCAGGTGGTCCGGCATGGACTTGGGAGCGACGAGGTATTTCTGCGGGTGGTAGAAACCACCGCCGTGGACGGCCCACAATTCGCCGTCGACGCCCTTGGCGACGAGATCCGGCGCGGTGGGCTTCTCGAGACTGTTGTCGAGGAAAACAAAGTAGAACGATGCGCCGATCCAGGCGATCGCGGTAATGACGTGGGTCCAGCGCAGAAGCAGGTTGACCCAGTCCATCAAATACATATCCATAGAGCCTCAAACAAGCAGAGAAGCACGGTGTGATCACCGTACTGTCCCCTCACCACAGCGGGCTCTGTGTGGGGCAAATCATCGCATCCATCGGCAACGCTTGGGGCGGTACCGGTGTGCTCCGCGGCGACACTAATAACTGTATACGATCCAGTCTAAGCTGGATATACGTCGTCTAACTTATTACGGTTTGTGGCTCAAGAACCACGGTAAGTCGAATACGACCACGGGCTGACCAGCAGGGGCACGTGGTAGTGGCCGGCGGCGTCGGCGATGCCGAAGTCGAGCGGCACCTCGTCCAGGAAGGCCGGTTCCGGCAGGCGCACGTCGCGCCCGCGGAAGTATTCGGCCACCGAGAACACGAGGCGATAGCGGCCGACCGCCATCGTTTCGGCGTTGAGCAGCGGACCGCCGTCGTTACGGCCGTCGGCATTCAGCACCAGGCTCTTGACCGTGGTGACGGTGTCGCCATCGATGCGCTGCAGCTGCACACGCATGCCGGCTGCGGGGCAGCCGTTCATCGTGTCCAGTACGTGGGTACTTAAATGTCCCATGGGGCTCCTTTTCTCGAGTTGGCCGGCAGGATTGCCGGTGTTGGTTGAAATGCACCGGATTGTACTCGCTGGCGACAGCGCGCAGTCACGGATTGCATACACTTTTTGCTTTTCTTTTTTTGAAAAGTGTATACACTCTGTTTCCGATGTCAACCAGTTTATGTTCCGACCACCCGATATTCATGGCCAGATCCCCTACCCAACTGAAGATCGTTCCCGCCACGCTGGCACCGGATGCGCATGCGCCGGCCGCGGGCGCCACCCAGCGCATCGTCGATTCGATCACCGCCGCGATCGCCGAACGCCGGCTGATGCCGGGCACCAAGCTGTCGGAACAGAAGATCGGCGACCTCTTCGAGGTGTCGCGCACCGTCGTCCGGCAAGCCTTGAACCAGCTGAGCCGCGACCGGCTCGTGGTGCTGGAACCGGCGCGCGGCGCGTTCGTCGCCACCCCTTCCGCCGAGGAAGCGCGCGACGTGTTCGAGATGCGCAGCATCCTCGAGACGGCCGTCACGAAACGGCTGTGCGCCACCATCACGGACGAGCAGATCCGCCAGTTGCGCGAGCACCTCGCGCTGGAAAGCGCGGCGGTGAACGATGCGGCCGTGCCGGGGCGCACGCGCCTGCTGGCCGATTTCCACCTCGTGGTCGCCCGCATGCTGGGCAACGAAGTGCTGACGCAGATGCTGAGCGAACTGCTGACACGGTCGTCGCTGATCGCGCTGATGCACCAGTCGTCGCATTCGGCCGGCGAGTCGCACAGTGAACACGTGGCGATCGTCGACGCGTTCGAGCGGCGCGACGTGAAGGCGGCGGTGCGGCTGGTCGGCAAGCACCTCGTCAACGTGCAACACAACCTGAACCTGGATCCACAGCAGGTGGACCTGGCTGAAATCCTCAACCGATAGAAGAAAAGCAACCATGAATCCACTCTATCCCCGCGACCTGAAAGGATACGGCCGCGACCGGCCGCAGGCGAACTGGCCGAACGGCGCGCGCGTCGCCGTGCAGTTCGTGCTGAACTATGAAGAAGGCGGCGAGAATTCCGTGCTGCACGGCGACGCCGGCAGCGAGCAGTTCCTGTCCGAGATGTTCGCGCCGGCCGCGTTCCCCGACCGCCACCTGTCGATGGAAGGCATCTACGAATACGGCTCGCGCGTGGGCGTGTGGCGCATCCTGAAGGAGTTCGAGAAGCGCGGCCTGCCGCTGACGATCTTCGGCGTGGGCATGGCGCTCGAGCGCTGCCCCGACGTGACGGCCGCCTTCGTGGAACTGGGCCACGAGATCGCCTGCCATGGCTGGCGCTGGATCAGCTACCAGAACGTGGAAGAAGCCATCGAGCGCGAGCACATGGCGCGCGGCATGGAGGCGATCCAGAAGCTGACCGGTTCGCGCCCGCTGGGCTGGTACACGGGCCGCGACAGTCCGAACACGCGCCGCCTGGTCGCCGATTACGGCGGCTTCGAATACGACAGCGATTACTACGGCGACGACCTGCCGTTCTGGCTCAACGTGCGCAAGACCGACGGCACGCAGGCGCCGCAGCTGGTGGTGCCGTACACGCTGGACTGCAACGACATGCGCTTTGCCCTGCCCCAGGGCTATTCGCACGGCGATCCATTCTTCCAGTACCTGAAGGATGCGTTCGACGTGCATTACGAGGAAGGTGCAGAGACGCCGACCATGATGAGCATCGGCATGCACTGCCGCCTGCTGGGCCGTCCCGGCCGCATGCGCTCGCTGCAGCGCTTCCTCGACTATATCGGCCAGCATGACCAGGTTTGGGTCGCCCGCCGCATCGATATCGCGCGCCACTGGAAAGAGGCGCATCCATTCAACCCCGACACCGCATTCGCGTGGGAATAATATGCAGACCCCAATGCTGACCCTGGAACAACTGAACAACGCCACGCAGGCCGAATTCACGGCCCTGCTCGACGGCGTGTATGAACATTCACCGTGGATCGCCGAACAGACCTGGCACGCCCGGCCTTTCAGCAGCCTCGCGCAACTCAAGCGTTCGCTGATCGAAACGCTGCGCGAGTCGCCGCAGGAAGCCCGCCTCGGCCTGATCAAGGCCCACCCGGAGCTGGCCGGCAAGGCGATGGTCACGAAATCGCTGACCGCCGAATCCACGAACGAGCAAAGCAAGGCCGGCCTGACGGATTGCACGCCCGAGGAATTCGAACGCATCCAGAAACTGAACGCGGACTACAACGCCAAGTTCGGCTTCCCGTTCATCCTGGCCGTGCGCGGGCCGCGCGGCCTGGGCATGAACCGCTACGAAATCATGGCCATCTTCTCGCGCCGCCTGAACAATCCGGTGGAGTACGAGTTCGACGAAGCGCTGCGCAACATCCACCGCATCGCCGAGATCCGCCTGAACGACAAGTTCGCCACCGAACCCACGCTGGGCAACCTCGTGTGGGACTGGCACGAGCAGCTCGCGTGCCACAGCGAAGCCGGCTACGCCGAGCGCGGCGAACTGTGCGTGACCTACCTGACGGACGCGCACCGTGCCTGCGCCCGCGAACTGGCGGCCCGCATGCGTGACGAATGCGGCTTCGACGAAGTGACGATCGATGCCGTGGGCAATGTGGTCGGCGTTTACTTTGGCGGCAATGAGCACGGTGCGGATCCCCAGGCGAAACGCCTGCTGACCGGCTCCCATTACGACACCGTGCGCAACGGCGGCAAGTACGACGGCCGCCTGGGCATCTTCGTGCCGATGGCGTGCGTGCGCGAACTGCACCTGGCCGGCCGCCGCCTGCCCTACGGCATCGAAGTCGTCGGCTTCGCCGAAGAAGAAGGCCAGCGCTACAAGGCCACGTTCCTCGGTTCCGGCGCGCTGACGGGTGAATTCGACAAGGGCTGGCTCGACCAGCTCGATGCCAACGGCGTGCCGATGCGCGCGGCCATGGCCAATGCGGACCTGGACATTTCCGCCATCGATGCATTGAAACGCGATGTGTCGCGCTACCTCGGCTTCATCGAAACCCACATCGAGCAGGGCCCCGTGCTGAACGCCCTCGACCTGCCGCTGGGCATCGTCACGTCGATCAACGGCAGCGTGCGCTACGTGGGCCAGATCACCGGCATGGCCAGCCACGCGGGGACCACGCCGATGACGATGCGCCGCGATGCCGCGGCCGCCGCGGCCGAACTGGTGCTGTACGCCGAAAAGCGCGGCGGTTCGGTCGACGACCTGGTCGCCACCGTGGGCATGCTGGAAGTGCCGAACGGCTCGATCAACGTGGTGCCAGGCCGCTGCCGTTTCAGCCTCGACGTGCGCGCCACGACGAACGAGGTGCGCGACGCCGCCGCCGAAGACATCCGCAACGAACTGAAGGCCATCTGCGAACGCCGCGGCCTGCAGTACACGCTGGAAGAAACGATGCAGGCCGATGCCGCACCGTGCGCGCCGGAATGGCGCCTGCGCTGGGAAAGCGCCGTCGAAGCGCTGGGCTTGCCCGTCTTCCGCCTGCCGAGCGGCGCCGGCCACGACGCGATGATGCTGCACCGCGTGATGCCGCAGGCGATGCTGTTCCTGCGCGGCCTGAATGGCGGCATCAGCCACAACCCGCTGGAATCGGTCACCAACGACGATACGGAACTGTGCGTGCGCGCATTCCAGAACCTCCTCAACCAACTTGCTTCGGACCTGACATGACGACGAACACGACGACTTCTTCCCCATACGAATCCCTGGACGCGTGGATCGACGCGCATTTCGACGAGCAGGTGCGCTTCCTGCAGGCGCTGGTGCAGGTGCCGACCGACACGCCACCCGGCAACAACGCGCCGCACGCCGAGCGCACCGCCGAACTGCTCAAGGAATTCGGTTTCGAAGCCGAGCAGCACGCCGTGCCGGCCGAGCGCACCCGCGAAGCGGGGCTGGAAACGATCACGAACCTGGTCGTGCGCCGCAAGTACGGTGAAGGCCGCACCGTGGGCCTGAACGCCCACGGCGACGTGGTGCCGCCGGGCGAAGGCTGGACGCAGAACCCGTACGGCGGCGACGTCGTCGACGGCAAGCTGTATGGCCGCGCCGCCGCCGTGTCGAAGTGCGACTTCTCCACGTTCACGTTCGCCACCCGCGCGCTGGAATCGCTGGGCAAGCCGCTGAAGGGCGGCGTCGAACTGTACTTCACCTACGACGAGGAATTCGGCGGCGAACTGGGCCCGGGCTTCCTGCTGGAAAACAAGCTGGTGAAACCGGACGTGCTGATCGCCGCCGGCTTCAGCTACCAGGTCGTGACCGCGCACAACGGCTGCCTGCAGATGGAAGTCACGGTGCACGGCAAGTCGGGCCACGCGGCCGTGCCGGAAACCGGCGTCGACGCGCTGCAAGCCGCCACGAAGGTGCTGACCGCGCTGTACGACCAGAACCGCCAGTACAAGGAAGTGCGTTCCAGCGTCAAGGGCATCAACCACCCTTACGTGAACATCGGCCTGATCGAAGGCGGCACGAACACGAACGTGGTGCCGGGCAAGGTCGTCATGAAGGTCGACCGCCGCATGATCCCGGAAGAAAACCCGGCCGAAGTGGAAGCCAAGCTGCATCGCGTGATGAAGGATGCCGTGGCCGACTGCGAAGGCGTGACGATCGAGATCCGCCAGATGCTGCTGTCCAAGGCGCTGCAGCCGCTGCCGGGCAACGCCCCGCTGGTCGACGCCCTGTCGCGCCATGCCACCGCCGTGTTCGACGAAGAGATCGGCGCAGCAGGCACCCCACTGTACACGGACGCCCGCCTGTTCGGCGAAGCCGGCATCCCTGCCGTGCTGTACGGCGCCGGCCCGCGCACCGTGTCCGAATCGAACGCCAAGCGCGGCGACGAGCACATCGTGCTGGAAGACCTGCGCCGCGCGACCAAGGTGGTTGCCCGCTCGCTGTTCGATCTGCTGGATTAAGCGTTCCGATTTGGTGATGAAAGCCCGTCCTCGCGAGAGGCGGGCTTTTTTGTTGTCTTAAGCCTGGTCGCCCGGGCGGCATGCCTGCCTTTTACGAACTAGCGATAGTCCGTGACGGCTTCGTTGACGTGGCGCTCGATGGTCTCGAACATCGCGGCATCGTGCCTGTATTTCTTTCGCAAGATGGGTAACTGCCGGCTGGCCGCACCGCAGTATTTCCGGATGTTCCGCTCTATGTCCCGCTTTTGCCCTGCCGCCAATTCGCCATCGTACTCGCCGCCGAGATGCTCGCAGGCCGCGGCATTCGCGGCGAAGATCCTGATATCACGGGGCGGTTGCTTCGGGCTGCATAGTCCGGGAAGGTGGACAGCACAGAGCAGCATCAAAATGAGGTAATTTCGCATGGTGGGGCTCCTCGCGACGGTTATTGGATCCATGGGCACTTCACTACCGCTTCAACGTCTGCTGCTAGCCAAACCATACCGTTTAACTGAGCATGGCGAGTTGTGGAAGCAAAAACTCCACCATCACTGGTCATCCTATCCAACCCGTCCGACCCTCTCCACGGCTGAGCCGGAATAATGCCACCTCTGGATCGTGGTCCAGCAACATGGGCAGCCCATATTAGTGAAGTATTGACTTCACAATCCACCACCTCTAAACTGAAGCCTTCACTTCACTATACGAGGCCGATCATGACTGAGCCAGCACAGTTCGATACCTTCACCCTGGCGCGCACCTTTGCCGTCCCACTGGCGCGGGTATACCAGGCGTTCAGCGATCCGAGCAAGAAGCAGCGCTGGTTTGCCGAAGGCGCACAGCATGAGATCGAACAGTTCGACATGCAGTTCGACGTTGGCGGGCGCGAACTGGCGCGCTATCGCTTCAAGCCCGGTACGCCGTTCGCCGGCGTGGCGCTCGAATCGGAAGGCTACTTCCTCGATATCGTGCCGCAGCATCGCATCGTCATCGCCGCCACGATGGCGATGGGCGGGCGGCGTTTTTCCGCCTCGCTGCATACCTTCGAGTTTTTCATCGATGGTCCGGACTCGACGCGCCTGGTCTTCACCCACCAGGCGATGTATGACAGCAGTGCGGACGGCCCGGAACTGCGGCGGGCCGGCTGGCAGCAGTTGCTGGATCAGCTGCATGCCGCCCTGGCGGTCGAATAAATGGCCAACGTGCAGCAAGCAAAAGCAATGCAGCCGGACGCGGTGGACCAGGTGTTCGCCGCGCTGGGAGACGCTAGCCGCCGCGCGATCGTCCGACTGGTCACGCAGGGACCGCAGACCGTCAGTTCCCTGGCCTCGGCGCTAGGCGTAACGCTGACCGCCATCTCCCAGCACCTGCGCGTATTGCAGGCCTGTGGATTGCTACAGACGCGCAAGGTCGGCCGGGTTCGAATCTGCGAGCTCGACCATCATGGGCTGGATGTTCTGGCGGCCTGGGTGGCGCTCAACCGCCAGATGTGGGAGCAACGTTTCGATGCACTGGGCGCGATGTTGCAGGCGGACATGGACGACCATTGAAGATGCTGGAGGCAGCGGGTACGACGCTTCGCCGGTCACACCGATGCAAGTGGCCGCAGCATATATACGGCCCCATCGCCATAACTGGCCAACTGGACCTCTTCCTCCGCATCGTCCAGCGGCTGGGCGACATAACCATGGCGCGCCCAGTAAGCCTGCGTCCCCTGCACGGACACCAGCGCGGAATGGTGCAGGCCCGCTGCCCTGCCCTGCGCGAAAAGCAGTTCCAGCAGCGCGTGCGCGATTCCTTGTCCTCCCTGGGTCGGCGCTACGGCCATGTCATGCACATACAGCGTGTCGGGCACCACCGGCGAAACAAGGAAATCGCCATGCAATGGCGTGACCTTGCCCTGCACCGAGCGGTAGGCCGCGAGGTAAGCGCACAGCTGCCCATCGAGTTCGCAGCCGAGCGAACAGTTCACCGGACTGGCCAGGCGCCGCGCGTAGACATCCGCGCTCTCGATGAAGCCGGGGCCATAGCAGGCCAGCTGGATTTGCAGCAGTGCCGGCAAGTCGTCGGCAGACAGCGGCCGCAGCACGGCGTGGCGGGAAACTGGACGGATGAAATTCGACATGGGACGGAACGAACGCAAAAAAAGTGTCAGGGCAAGCCTGGCGATTGAAACAGCCGCGCATCGTACAGCCCCGCCAGCACGCGGCGCAACCGCCGCACGGCATCCCGCAGCTCCTGCGCGGTGAAACCGCCAAAGCCAAGCATCAGCGCCGAATGACGCAAACTGGCGGAGCCCATGGGCGACAGCGCGCGCAACGCGATGCCCGCATCGTTTGCCGCCGATGCGACGGCCACATCGTCCATGCCATCCGGCAGCCACACCACGATATGCATGCCCTGGTCGGCCGGCTCGATGCGCAAGCCGGGCAGTTCGGCATGCAGCGCATCCATCAGCACCTGGCGCCGCTCGGCATAGATGCCGCGGATGCGCCGGATGTGCGTCTCGAAATAGCCCTCCTTCATGTACGCCGCGATCACATGCTGTTCCAGGGTCGGCGAGCCCCGCCCCACGAGACCCCGTGCCCCGACGAACGCGTCCACGAGGCAGTCGGGCGCCACGATGTAACCGAGGCGCAGCGATGGCGCCAGTACCTTGCTGAAGGTGCCGAGGTAGACCACCCTGTCGCGGTCCAGTCCCTGCATGGCCGGAAAGGGCTGGCCCGCATAGCGCAATTCGCTGTCGTAGTCGTCTTCGACGATCCAGCCATCGTGCCGCCGCGCCCACTCGACGAGCGCCAGCCGCCGCGGCATCGAAAGCGGCATGCCCATCGGGTACTGGTGCGACGGCGTCACGAAAGCCACCCCGGCATCGGGCGCGCTGCGCACCGCATGCGCCACATCCATCCCCTGCGAATCCACATGTATTCGCCTTGCGTGGACGCCGCGGTCCTCGAGCACCGCCGTCAGTCCGGGATATGCCGGATCTTCGACCCATGCCGCTTCGCCGGGGGACAGCAGCACCTTGGCGGCCAGGTACAGGCCCTGCTGCGTTCCCTCGGTCACGACGATGTTCCCGGGGTTGGTGTCCACGGCGCGTGCCCGCCGCAGGTAGTCCGCGATGGCTTCGCGCAAGGCCGGCAAGCCCTGCGGGTGCGGATAGCCGGACGGCACGGCCGCCCGCGACGCACGCACCCGGTTGCCGAGCCGGCGCCAGTGGTCGTCCATCGCCACGTCGCCGTGCGGCACGGACACCGAAAAGGGAACCTGCGGCAAGGGCACGAGGCTGTCCGCAAGCGTGGCATGGCGCGATGCCGTCGAAGGCAGCTGTGGCTTGCCGCCCGCAGCCATGCCGGGGGAACGCGGCGCGGTGAAATCCAGTCCCTGCAAGCCAGCGGCGACGCGCGTGCCGGAGCCGGGTTGCGCATGCAGGTACCCTTCCGCGATCAGTTGGTCATAGGCTTCGGCCACGGTGCCGCGGGACAGCCCGAGCGACCCGGCCAGGGCCCTGGTGGATGGCAAGCGATCGCCGGCGTTCAACTCGCCTTTCGCGACGGCACCGCGCAGCGCATCGGCCACCTGACGCCCTACGCCGCCACGCGTGCTGTCGATCGCGCCCAGCGCGGGTATTTCAATGACGAGCTGGCGCCTTGCCATGGTAGCCTTTGTAAAACTGGACTAATGATTTCATGCCTAACCGGCCCTGAATGTTAGTCCAGTTTTATCCGAAAATCCATGCATCGACCGCCACATGAAGGAATCACGATGCACTGCCCCGACCACTTCCGTGAGGATCGCCCGGATGTTCTCCACGGACTGATGCGCGCCCACCCGCTGGCCACGCTCGTTACCTGCGGCAGCACAGGCCTGATGGCCAACCTCGTGCCGTTCACCCTGCACGAAGGCGGCAAGCATGGCATCCTGCGCGCCCACCTGGGCCGCAATCATGGCCAGATCGATGCGCTGCGCGAAGGGGCGGAGGCGCTGGTCATCTTCCACGGACCGGAAGCGTATGTGTCGCCTTCCTGGTATGCGTCGAAGGCGGAACACGGCAAGGTGGTGCCCACCTGGAACTTCACGATGGTGCAGGCGCGCGGTATGCCGCGCATCGTCGACGATGCGCACTGGATCATGGCCCAACTCGAACAACTCACGGCCAATCATGAGGATGGCCGCGACCATCCGTGGAAGACGACCGATGCGCCGGCGGACTTCGTCGCCGCGCTGGTCAAGGGCCTGGCCGGCATCGAGATTCCCGTTCGCGCGATCGAGGGAAAGTGGAAAGCCAGCCAGAACCGGTCGCCTGCGGACCGCGAAGGCGTGATCGCCGGCTTGCGGGCCGAGGATTCGCGCCACGTGATGGCCGGCCTGATGGCGCGCGGATGATGCAGCATTGACCTGGCCTCACCGCCCGCAGGTGGCGAAAACGCCGGCTGGCACACCCTCGGCCAATATTATTTATCAGCGAATAATGTTAATGTGGCCATTTTCACCACCCGAGGGCAATCATGTTCAAGAAATTCGCAGCCGAGGCACTGGGCATCAGCGATATCGGCGTCATCGTCGGGCCTGCCGACTACAGCAAGGTCGATGCGGACGATTACCTGTTCAGCGAAGACGGCGAACAGATTTTCTTCCTCATCAAGAGCAAGAAGGATGAATACTGCTTCACGAACTTCGCACTGATCCACGTGGACGGCGACTCGGCCGTGTCGTCGAAGCGCTCCATCAAGCGCTACGATTACTCGTCCCATGAAATCTCGGACGTCACCATCGAAACAGCCGGCACCATGGATATGGATATCGAACTGAAGTTCAGCATCGATGAAACGGATTTTTCCATCGATGTGAAGAAATCGTACATCGAACAGCTGAAGGATATCTACAAGGCGCTGATCTCCATCCAGAAGCAGCAGCAGTGCGACGAGGTGTGCCGCGACAATGCGTTGCGCGCGCTGGAAGCCACGGCTTCCGTCCACAAGCTCAATATCGCGCCGGACGGCGGCAGCCTCACCACGCAATTCAACGCGCTGCTGGCGGCACTGAACACGGCCGTGCTGGACACGCACACGAAGCGCGATTTCAGCGACGTGTTCGCGAAATACATCCACAACTGAAAGACTGGGTTTGCCATGAAACTGTTTTTCCTTGCGGCCGGCCTGGCCGCCAGCACCGCGGCATGCGCAGCGCCTGCCGCGCCCGCGGCTCCCGCGGCTCCCGCGGTTTCCGTCCAGACGCGCGATGTGCCGATCAACGTATTCATGCAGGGGCGCCTGCCGCTGCCGATCGCCCTGAACGTACCCGTACCGGTGGAATACGCGCAGTCGAACGTCAAGCAGATCGGTTACTCGTACTGGATGCGCCCCGCCGACGCCGCCACGGCAACCGCTGAAAAATTGCCGACCGCCCATGGCTACATGTATGGCTCGATGGCCACCACCGTCACCTACGACGCGCGCTACAAGGTCTTCTACGGTATCGACGACCCGGGTTCGATCAACAAGCTGAAGGAATCGGCCACCAACGTCCAGGTAAAACAGTTCAAGGACGCGAAGCATCCGGCCGTGATGGTCTCGATGATCAGCAGGACCACTGGCCAGCCCGCCTACTTCATGTACATGTCGACGGGCGTGAAGCGGGACGTGTTCTTCCTGGTCCTGCGCGCGCCGGATGGCCGCCCGGATTTCGGCAAGGCGGTGTGGGAAAAGCTGGCGGCGAACATCAAGTAAAAAAAGGACAGGCCCCCCGACCTGTCCTTTCCCCCATCTACAGCTACAGCGCTTTACAACAACAAACTTCTATTCGACCGCATTACTCGGCCGAATTACTCAACCCTTACCACGTGCAGCAGGTTGGTGCTGCCGGCGGCGCCGGACGGATACCCGGCAATGACGACCACGTCGTCGCCCGGCGCGGCAAGCCCGCTGCGCACGGCGGCGGCCGGCGCGTCGGCGATCATGCCGCCCAGCGTCGTCGCTTCGTCGAACGGCATCGGATGCACGCCCCAGGCGATGGCCAGGCGGCGGGCGATGGCCGGTTGCGGCGTCAGCGCCAGGATCGGCGTGTTCGGCCGCTCGCGGCTCGCGCGCAGGCAGCTTGCGCCGCTCAATGTGTACGTGACCGTGGCGGCCGGTTTCAGCAGCCGGTCGACGCGGCGCAGCGCGCAGCAGATCGCATCCGCCGTCGTCGCCGTCGATGGCGAATGGCTGGCGTCGAGCCCGTCGCGCCACAGCGGGTCCTGTTCCACTTCCGTGATCACGTTGTCCATCACCAGCACCGCTTCGACCGGGAACTGGCCCGAAGCCGATTCGGCGGACAGCATCACCGCGTCGGCACCCTGGTAGATCGCGGTGGCCACGTCGGAGACTTCGGCACGCGTGGGCACCGGCGACGCGATCATCGATTCGAGCATCTGCGTGGCGACGACGACCGGCTTGCCGGCTGCCCGCGCCGCGTGCACGATGCGCCGCTGCAGCACCGGCACCTGGTGGGCCGGCAGTTCGACACCCAGGTCGCCCCGCGCCACCATGATGCCGTCGGACAGCGCGACGATGCCTTCCAGCGCATCGATGGCCGCCGGCTTTTCCAGCTTGGCCATGATCCAGGCCTTGTCGCCGACCAGCGCGCGCGCCTCGGTGAGGTCTTCTGGACGTTGTACGAATGACAGCGCTACCCAGTCCACTCCCAGCTCCAGGCCGAATGCCAGGTCGGCACGGTCCTTTTCCGTTAGCGGCGAGATCGGCAGCACCACGCCAGGCACGTTGACGCCCTTGCGGTCGGACAGCACACCGCCCGTCAGCACGGTGGTCTCGGCATGTTCGGCGCTGCACGCATCGACACGCAGGCGCAGCTTGCCGTCGTCGAGCAGCAGGTCGGTGCCCGCTTCCAGGGCGGCGAAGATTTCCGGGTGCGGCAGGTTGGCGCGCGTCGCGTCGCCTTCCGCCGGGTTCAGGTCGAGCCGGAATTTCTTTCCTTCCGTGAGCTGCACCTTGCCGCCGGACAGGCGGCCGATGCGCAGTTTCGGGCCTTGCAGGTCAATCAGGATGCCGATCGGCCGGCCGATTTCCTTTTCGACTTCACGGATCGTGCGATAGCGCTCGGCGTGGTCGGCATGGCTGCCGTGGCTGAAGTTCAGGCGGAAGACATCGGCGCCGGCTTTCGCCAGCGCGTGAATCGATTGGTACGTGGAACTGGACGGCCCGAGGGTAGCCAGAATCCGTGAGCGGCGCTTGCGCAGCATGCGTTCTCCAAATATTTTTTATGCGTTCAGGACAGCCGAAGCAAGGCTGTGAATCGGGGCTGCGCTATTACAGCAGCAGGATCGCCCGGAAATCGTTGACGTTCGTGAGTGTCGGGCCGGTGATCAGCGCATCGCCCAGCGCGCCGAAGAAACCATGCCCGTCGTTGTTGTCCAGGCTGTCGCGGGGACGGATACCGCCGGCCCAGGCGCGTGCCAGCGTGCCCGGACCGATGAAGGCGCCGGCCACTTCCTCGGCGCCGTCGACGCCGTCGGTGTCGGCAGCCACGCCGTGCACGCTTGACGCGCCGTCGAGCGCGATCGCGAGGGCCAGCAGGAATTCCACGTTACGGCCACCGCGGCCATTGCCGCGCAGGGTCACCGTGGTTTCGCCGCCGGACAGCAGCACGCACGGTTTCGGCACGGGCTGGTCGTGGCGATGGACCTGCAGTGCGATGCCGCCCATCACGCGGGCCACTTCGCGCGCCTCGCCTTCGATGCTGTCGCCCAGGATCACGGGCGTCACGCCGGCGTCGCGGGCCACGGCGGCAGCCGCTTCCAGCGCCTGTTGCGGCGAGGCGATGATGTGGGTGGTCACGTTTTCCAGGCGGCGGTCGCCCGGCTTGACCGTTTCGCCATCGCCGCTTTCCAGCAGGCGGCGCGCGCCGGCGGGCAGCTCGATGCCATAGCGCTTGACGATGGCCAGCGCATCCGCGCAGGTCGTCGCGTCGCCCACGGTCGGACCGGAGGCGATGTCGGCCGGGTGGTCGCCCGGCACGTCGGAAATCAGCAGGTTGACCACGCGCGCCGGGTAGCAGGCCGCTGCCAGCCGGCCGCCCTTGATGGCGGACAGATGGCGGCGCACGCAGTTCATCTCGGTGATCGTGGCGCCGGAGGCCAGCAGCGCGCGGTTGATCGCCTGCTTGTCCTCCAGCGTAACGCCCTCGCCCGGCAGCGGCAGCAGCGAAGAGCCGCCGCCGGAGATCAGGCAGATCACCAGGTCGTCGCTCGTCAGCCCCTGCACGGCGCCGAGGATGCGCTCGGCCGCAATGCGGCCGGCCGCGTCGGGCACCGGGTGCGCCGCTTCGAGGATCTCGATGCGTTCGCACGGTACGGCATAGCCGTAGCGGGTCACGACGATGCCGTCGATCTTGCCCGGCCAGTTTTTTTCCAGCGCCTGGGCCATCGCCGCCGACGCCTTGCCGGCGCCGATGACGATCGTGCGGCCCTTGGGCGCGGGCGGCAGGTACTTGCCGATGGTGAGCGATGGCTGCGCCGCGTTCACGGCGGCGGTAAACATTGCCCCTAACAGTTCACGCGGCGCGGCGATCATTTCGAGTTCCCTGCCTGCTGGCCGATCTCGAAGTTGGCCATCACTTCCAGGGCACGCACCATGGCCGAGTGATCCCAGCCGCCGCCGTCGCGCGCGGCGCAGGCGTTGAACAGTTCCTGTGCGGTCGCGGTGTTCGGCAGCGACATGTTCAGCTGGCGTGCGGTCGTCAGGGCCAGGTTCAGGTCCTTGCGGTGCAGGTCGATGCGGAAGCCCGGATCGAACGTGCGCTTGATCATGCGCTCGCCGTGCACTTCCAGGATGCGCGAATTGGCGAAACCACCCATCAGCGCTTCGCGCACGCGGGCCGGATCGGCACCGGCCTTGGCGGCCAGCAGCAGCGCCTCGCCGACCGCTTCGATCGTCAGCGCCACGATGATCTGGTTGGCCACCTTGGTGATCTGGCCGTCGCCGTTGCCGCCCACCAGCGTGATGTTCTTGCCCATCAACTGGAACAGCGGCTTCACTTTCTCGAACGCTTCCGGGCTGCCGCCGACCATGATCGTCAGCGAAGCGGCCTTGGCGCCGACTTCACCGCCGGATACCGGCGCATCCAGGTATTCGCAGCCCAGCGCGTTGATGCGCTTGGCGAAATCCTTCGTGGCGACCGGCGAGATCGAGCTCATGTCGACGACGATCTTGCCGGCGGTGAGGCCTTTCGACAGGCCGTGCTCGCCGAACAGCACGTCTTCCACGTGCGGCGTATCCGGCACCATCACGAAGACGATGTCGGCGGCCTTGGCCACGTCGGTACCGCAGGCGCACACGTTGGCGCCGGCTTCGATGAGGTTCGACGGGGTCGGGGTCTGCGAGTACGTGAACAGCGTGTTGCCGGCGTCCGCCAGGTGTTTCGCCATTGGGGTGCCCATGATGCCCAGGCCGATGAATCCGATATTTGCCATGATGTTCTCCTCTGTGTTCTCTTCAGTTGTCCGGGGTGCTGCCATATGTACTGCGTGTACTGCGTGTACTGCTTACTTGACGTCCTGCAGCCAGCTCAGGCCTTCGCGCGTATCGCCGGCCGGCTTGTATTCGCAGCCGATCCAGCCGTCGTAGCCGATCTTGTCGATATGGCGGAACAGCCAGCCGTAGTTGATCTCGCCGGTACCCGGTTCATTGCGGCCCGGGTTGTCCGCCACCTGGATGTGGCCGATGCGGTTCAGGTGGCGCGTCAGCGTGGCCCCCAGTTCCCCTTCGGTGCGCTGGGCGTGGTACACGTCGTATTGCACGAACAGGTTGTCGGAGCCCACGTCGTCCAGCAGGCGCAGCGCCTGTTCGGTGCGATTCAGGTAGAAGCCGGGAATGTCGTACGTGTTGATCGGTTCGACCAGCAGGCGGATGCCCGCTTCCTTCAGTTTGGCCGCGGCGTATTTCAGGTTGTCCACGACCGTCTGGCGCAGCACTTCCTCGGTGACGCCGGCGGGCGCGATGCCGACCAGGCAGTTCACGGTGCGGCAGCGCAGCGCGGTGGCGTATTCGATCGCCCGGTCCACGCCTTCGCGGAACTCTTCCACGCGGTCCGGATGGCAGGCAATGCCACGCTCGCCCTTTTCCCAGTTACCGGCCGGCAGGTTGTGCAACACCTGCGTGAGGCCATGCTGCTCCAGCTGCGCCGCCAGTTCTTCCTTGGCGAACGGGTACGGGAACAGGTACTCGACGCCCTTGAAGCCCGCGTCGGCGGCGGCCTTGAAGCGTTCCAGGAACGGCAGCTCGTTGAAGAGCATGGTCAGGTTGGCTGCGAATCTTGGCATGTGGTTCTCCTTGTTTGCTCGTGCAATGCTTGTTGCGACCATCCCGGCACACTGCCGGGATGGTCTACTGTTGCTTCTGTTACTTCGCTTGCTTCAGGCGCGGCGCGACGGCGGTCGGTGCATCGCCCTCTTCCGTGGCCAGCGCCTCGAACTCGTTGATGGCGTTGATCTCGGTGCCCATCGCGATGTTCGTAATACGTTCCAGCATGATCTCGACCACGACCGGCACGCGGAATTCCTTCATCAGCTCCTTGGCCTTGGCGAATGCCGGCTGGATGTCGGCGATTTCACGGACACGGATCGCCTTGCAACCCAGGCCTTCGACGACGGCCACGTGGTCGACGCCGTACACGCCCAGTTCCGGCGCGTTGACGTTCTCGAACGCCAGCTGCACGCAGTAGTCGATGTCGAAGTTGCGCTGCGCCTGGCGGATCAGGCCCAGGTATGCGTTGTTGACGACGACGTGCAGGTAAGGCAGGTTGAATTGCGCGCCCACGGCCAGTTCCTCGATCATGAACTGGAAGTCGTAGTCGCCCGAGATGGCCACGACCTGGCGTTCCGGATCGGCGGCGCACACGCCCAGCGCGGCGGAGATGGTCCAGCCCAGCGGGCCGGCCTGGCCGCAGTTGATCCAGTTGCGCGGCTTGTACACGTGCAGGAACTGCGCGGCGGCGATCTGCGACAGGCCGATCGTGCTGACGTAGCAGGTTTCCTGGCCGAACGCCCTGTTCATCTCTTCGTACACGCGCTGCGGCTTGATCGGCTCGTTGTCGAAGTGCGTCTTGCGCAGCATGGTGCGCTTGCGTTCCTGGCACTCGGCGACCCATTGCGAACGGTCCGGCAGCGCGCCCAGCGCGTCCAGGCCGCAAGCCACGTTGATCAGCTGGTCCAGCGCGGCGCCGGCGTCGGAGACGATGCCGAAGTCCGGGCCGAACACGCGGCCGATCTGCGTCGGTTCGATGTCGATGTGGACGAACTTGCGGCCTTCCGTGTACACCTCGACGGAACCGGTGTGGCGGTTGGCCCAGCGGTTGCCGATGCCGATCACGAAGTCCGATTCCAGGATCGTGGCGTTGCCGTAGCGGTGCGACGTCTGCAGGCCGGCCATGCCCGCCATCAGCGGGTGATCGTCCGGCAGCGCGCCCCAGCCCATCAGGGTGGGGATGACCGGCACGTTCAGGATCTCGGCGAATTCCTGCAGCTTGGCTGCCGCGTCGGCGTTGATCACGCCGCCGCCGCAGACGATGACCGGGCGCTTGGCCGCGTTCAGCATTTCCAGCGCTTTCTCGGCCTGGGCACGCGTTGCCTGCGGCTTGTAGGCCGGCAGGCTTTCGTACGTGTCCAGGTCGAATTCGATTTCGGCCATCTGCACGTCGAACGGCAGGTCGATCAGCACGGGGCCGGGGCGGCCCGAACGCATGATGTGGAAGGCTTGCTGGAATACGCGCGGCACCAGCGCCGGCTCGCGCACGGTGACGGCCCACTTGGTGACCGGCTTGGCGATCGACTCGATGTCGACGGCCTGGAAATCTTCCTTGTACAGGCGGGCACGGGGAGCCTGGCCGGTAATGCAAAGGATAGGTATCGAATCAGCCGACGCGGAGTACAGGCCGGTGATCATGTCGGTGCCGGCGGGGCCGGAGGTGCCGATGCAGACGCCGATGTTGCCGGCCTTGGCGCGGGTGAAGCCCTCGGCCATGTGCGAGGCGCCTTCCACGTGGCGTGCCAGCACGTGCTTGAAGCCGCCTTCCTTCTTCATTGCCGAGTACAGCGGGTTGATGGCGGCGCCCGGTACACCGAATACCGTGGATACACCTTCTTTTCGCATCACTGCTGCTGCTGCATCGATCGCTCTCATGCGGGCCATGCTTGTCTCCTGGGGGTTAATGTCAATGGACCCATCCTACGGAGATGGCGCAATCTGTTGAATTGCTGCTAGTATTCGATCAGTCGATACTTGGAGTATGCAATTGGACCGTTACACAGAAATTCGCAGTTTTTTGCTCGTTACCGAAAAAGGCAGTTTTGCCGCTGCCGCCGTCGCCGAAGGCGTCACGCCCGTGGTGATGGGCCGCCGCCTCGATGCACTCGAACGCCGCCTGGGCGTGCGCCTCATGCACCGCTCCACGCGGGGCCTGACCCTTACCGCGCTGGGCGAACAATTCATCGAACCGTGCCGCCAGCTGTTGCGCGATTTCGACATCGCCGAAAACAGCATCAGCGCCGGCCGCGCCACGGTGCGCGGCCACCTGGTGGTTTCCGCGCCGGCCGCCTTCGGCCGCTCGCACGTGGCGCCGCACGCGCCGGCGTTCCGCTCCAGCCACCCGGAACTGAAAATGTCGTTCAACCTGACCGATGGCGTGGTGGACCTGGTGCGCGAGGGCTACGACATGTCGATCCGCATCGGCGAAGTGACCGATCCCAATTACGTGGCCGTGCCGCTGTTC
This sequence comes from Pseudoduganella sp. jia 12, assembly GCF_055502675.1. NCBI lineage: Bacteria > Pseudomonadati > Pseudomonadota > Betaproteobacteria > Burkholderiales > Oxalobacteraceae > Pseudoduganella > Pseudoduganella sp. jia 12. The sequence continues at coordinate 52,789 of NZ_JBUXKP010000016.1, read as the reverse complement.
CCGAACCGCCGCGTGGTATGCGGCACCACCGCGTATTTTGAACGCCACGGCATTCCCCGTACGCCGGACGACCTGGTGCGCCACAACTGCCTCGCGTTCAACCTGCAGGGCGGCCAGCAGCGCGGCTGGATTTTTCAAAACGAAGGAAAGCCGTTCGCCGTGCGCGTGGACGGCGACCTGTCGTGCAACGACGGCGAACTGCTGTTCGACTGGGTCAAGCAGGGCCTGGGCATCGGCTGGCGCTCGACCTGGGAAATCCAGTCCGAACTGAAACGGGGGGAACTCGTGACGGTGCTCGACGAATACGCCGTGCCGAGCTACCCGATCCAGGCCGTGTATCCGCAGCAGCGGTATTTGCCGGCGAAGATCCGGCATTTCATCGATCACCTCAAGCTCGTGTACAACTCGCCGGGATACTGGGAAAAAGCACGCACCTGATTCGCCGAGGAAAAACTGGGGACGGACCCCTGTTTCTGGGAAACAGCGGCCAGCCAAGCGATGCGGCGAGTCGGAACATTGCGTGGAAACAGGGGTACGTCCCCTGTTTGCAGGAAAGACCGGGCTCAATTCGATGGAGCCGCTATGTTGCCTTGAAACAGGGGTACGTCCCCTGTTTTGCTGATCAGAACTTCGCCACCGCCGCCGGCCCATCGAGCTGCTTCACGACGATATTGCGGTAGAAGGTCTCGGCCCCCTCCGACTGGATCTGGAACTTGCCGCGCGCCAGCGGCACGGTCTTGCCATCGACCTTCTGCAGCGAGTTTTCGCCGCGGAAGACTTCGTGACCGTTGACGATATGGATCAGCGTCTTGCCATCGGCGATGACTTCCATCGTGTTCCATTCGCCCGACGGTTTCTCGTAGTTGCCCTTCTTCAGGATACGGGCGGCCAGGCCGGTGCGCAGCGGCTGGGATGGGTGGTAGCGGAAGAACTTCCAGTCGCCCTGGTTAGCATCGCCCACGCGGGCGTCGACGGTCACGCCGTCGAGGCTGTGGTAATCGCCGCAGTCGCCTTCCTGGATCTGGAATTCATGGCTGCGCATCCAGTGGCCGCTTTGCGCGCCTTCGGGGCCGACGGCGTAGTACAGCAGGCCGCTGTCGCGCGGGGCGTCCAGCCGCGGGAACCATTTTTTCTCGCCCCACTTGACGTCGAACTTCAGGTGGAAGTTCGCGTACTCGCCCGTGGTCGTCACCCCGCCCCACTCTTCTCCCGATACCCGCAACATGCCGTCGACCACCGAGAACACCTTTTTCGGATCGTTGTTCGCCCCGCGGATCGTAGTCGGCGTCTTCATGTTGTCGGAGGTGGGCTGCATGCTGACCCACGTGGTCCAGCCGCTCAGGTCCTTGCCGTTGAAGAGCGATTTCCATGTGCCGTCGGCGGCACTGGCGTGGCCGGCAAAGGCGATGGCGGCGGTCATCAGGCCCAGGCGGGCGGTACGGAGCAGGAAGGTCATCGGTGTCTCGCAGTATTGTAAATGGTAGCGCAATCTAGCACGACGCAAGCATGGCTGGATAGCATGGAATCGGCAGATGCACGTGTGCGCCGGGCAGCTTGGCGAGCATAACCGCGCGGCCCCGGCTTGCACTTGTCACTATACTGGCCGCGGATGTCGACGAAGCGCTGGCGCCGCACCCGGCGGGTGCACGCAGGGCGCACGGGAGGTGCGAAACCTGATGAAGAACGCGATCCGGAAACGGTTCCTGCTGGCCTGCACGATGCTGGCCGCGCTGGCGGCACTGCTCGCCCCTCCGTGGCTGGCGTGGCACGAGGCCGAGCGCCATGCCTACGCCACGCAGGCCGACCTGGCCCTGCAGTATGCGCGCCAGGTGCGGCACCGGTCCGACGAGATGGTGCGGCCAACGCTGGCCGGCATCCGCCAGCTGGCGCGGTCCCCTGCCGCGCCGTGCACACCCGACCAGCTGGCGCTGATGCGGCGCATCGACCTGACGTCGACCTACATCCAGGCCATCGGCCACGTGCGCGACGGCGTGATCCGCTGCTCATCGCTGGGCGACACGCCGATACCGCTCGGCGACCATGTCCTGCGCTCGTCCGACGGCATAAGGGTCTACTCGCACATTCCCGTCGACGGCGATTCCACGACACGCATGATGGCCATCGAGCGCGATGGCTATGCGGCCCTGCTCCACAGCGACCTGCCGCTCGATGCCAGCAGCGCCGTTCCCGGCATGTCGCTGGCCGCGCTGCACCTGGAACGCCGTCCGGACGAACCGCTGTCGATGTCGACCGGTTTCGTCGACAGGGCGTGGCTCAAGCGTTTGGGCAACCAGCGCGAGGTCACGTTCACGGACGGCCGCTACCTGGTTGCCGTAACCCGGTCGCAGCTGTTTCCATCGGCCGGCGTGGCGGCGCTGCCCCTGGAAGAGTTGCCGGCGCTGCGCAACGCCATCGCGCTGCGGCTGGTGCCGGCCGGCGCGGTCGCGGGCATCGCCATGGCCGCGGCTTTCCTGCTGCTGGCCCGCAGGCAGACGTCGCTCGCCACCGCATTGCGCCAGGGCTTGCGTGACGACGAGTTCTTCATGCTCTACCAGCCGGTCATGGCATTGCAGTCGGGCCGGTGCGTCGGTGCCGAGGCGTTGCTGCGCTGGCGCCGGCCCAACGGGGAACTGATCGGCCCCGACGTGTTCATTCCGCTTGCCGAGCAGACCTGTACGATCACGGCACTGACCGCGCGTGTCCTTGAACTGGTCGAGCACGATACAAAGCACTTCCTGGCCCGGCACCCCGACTTCCACGTGGCCGTCAACGTTTCCACGACCGACCTGGAGTCCGATCCGATCGTCGAGATGTTCGACGCCATGCTGGCGCGCGGGGGCATCGTGGCCGGGAACCTCATCGTGGAAATCACCGAGCGCGGCATCCTCGACATCGGGGCCGCGCGGACGGTCATCGGCGCACTGCGCGCACGCGGCATCAAGGTCGCCATCGACGATTTCGGCACCGGCTACGCCGGCCTGTCCTACCTGGAATCGCTGCAGGTCGACGCGCTGAAGATCGACCGTTCGTTCATCGAAGCGATCGGCACCACGGCGCCGACCAACCAGGTCGTCAGCCATATCATCGCGATGGCGTCCGCGATGCGGCTGGTGATGGTCGCCGAGGGGGTGGAAACGCCCGCGCAGGCCGATTACCTGCGCACCCGCGATGTCGAGTATGCGCAGGGCTGGCTGTATGGCCACCCGCAGCCTTTCGAGGCCGTGGCGGCGTTGGCCGAGAGCGATACCGCCGCCCTGCCCCAGCTTGCGAGAGCGGCCACGCACGGTTAGATCCGTCGCACGGCCAGGCACCCGCGCCGAATTCGTTATAAATTTTTCCGATTTTCTGACACGCCGAAAATTACCGGAATGCTACTATCCGGACATAATGAAAACGGAGACAGCCACGATGAGCACGATCGTCATTGGCAGGGGAGTGGTGGTATCGCAGGGCGCGCCCGGCGAGCGCCTGCAGGCGGGCACCGATACCCGCACCGGCGCCGCCACGCAGGCGGATTGTGCCAATTTTTTCGCAGCCCACGGGATCTCCAAGCCCAGCGCGCTGTTCGACACCCTGTCCGACATGTACTACTTCGCCAAGAACAGGGCGGGCCAGTTCGTGTGGGGTAACCGCCTGCTTCAGGAACAGCACGCGGTTGGGGATGTGAATCGGGCGGACGTGAACGACATCCTCGGCAAGACCGACCACGATTTCTTCCGGCGCGACATCGCCGACCGCATCCGCGCCGACGACCTGTCGGTGATGGAACGGGGCGTCACCGTGAAAAACAAGCTCGAAGTGCTCGGCAGCGAAAGCGGCGAGCTGACGTGGCTGTTCACGACGAAGGCGCCGATCCGCGACCGGCATGGCGAAATCGTCGGCATCGAGGGCTTCTCGCGCGACGCCAAGCGCTCGCAGGACGTCATCGCGCCCTTCCACGAATTCCGCGCCTGCATCGAATACCTGCAGGAACACCTGATGGAAAACGTCAGCATCGAGCATCTCGCGCGGCTTTCATGCATGTCGCTGTCCACGTTCGAACGCAAGTTCAAGCAGCATTTCTCGCTCACACCCAAACAGTACATCCTGCACCTGAAAGTGCACGAGGCATGCCGCCTGCTGCCGCAGGTGAACAACATCGCCCGTGTGGCGGCCGAAACGGGCTTCGGTGGACAGAGCTACTTCACCAAGCAGTTCCGCACGGTGGTGGGCATCACGCCGAAGCAGTACCAGCTGTCGCTCGTCGGCCGCGGCACGGCCGCGCGCCGCCCCAGGCTTACCCCTGCCTGATTTACCCACGCCTGAGTCGCCGAGGCACCCGCCCGGCAACCACGCAACGCGTTGAACCACGCTTGAAATCGTTGTCTTATTGGAGGAGATGCATGTTCCATCCTGGAGAAAAAGGGCCGCGAGAGCCCGCCGAAACAACCATTGTTCATGCACGCCGTTCCGCCCTGCTGCGCATCGGTGCGCTGTGCGGGCTGGCACTGTCCGGCGACATCCTCGCCGCCGTGGCCGCACCCGGCAAGAACGCCGCGCCGGAACTGCTGACGCGCGACGAACTCGCGCTGACCGCCGTGCTGGCCGAACTGATCATCCCGCAGACGGACACGCCGGGCGCGCTGGCCGTGGGCGCGCACCGCACGATCGACCACCTGCTGAAGGCCTGCGTGCCGGAGCCGGATCAGGCCGCATTCCGCGCTGGCCTGGCGCGCATCGAGTCCGTGGCCCAGGCGCAGGGCGGCAAGCGCTTTGGCGCCCTGCCCCATGCGCGCCAGGTGGCGCTGCTGCATGCCATCGATACCGGCACGGCGCCGTTCAATGCCGACGATATCGGGTTCTTCCGCCGGCTGAAAGGCTACGTGGCGTTTGCCTACTACACGTCCGAAGCCGGCGCGTCGAAGGAACTGGCGTACCTGCCCTTCCCCGGCGGCTATACCGGCAATGTCAAGATCAACCGATCCACACGCACCTGGGCACTCTGAACATGGAACCTGTCTCGTCGTTTTACATCAAGAACAGCCCGGAGACGTTCGACGCGATCGTCGTCGGCTCGGGCATCACGGGCGGCTGGGCCGCCAAGGAACTCACGGAGCGGGGTCTGAAAACGCTGATGGTCGAGCGCGGCCGCCCCGTCGAACACGGTGTCGACTACATCGGCGAGAACAAGGACCCGTGGGTCATGCCGAACCGCGGCAAGGTCGACGCGAAAGTGGCCGACGAACAGTTCTTCAACCAGAAGGCGTGCTACGCGTTCGACGAGCACACGCAGCAGTTCTTCAACAACGACCGCGACATGCCGTATTCCACGCCCGAGGGCCGGCCGTTCAGCTGGATCCGCGGCAACCAGCTGGGCGGCAAGTCGCTGATGTGGGCGCGCCAGTCGTACCGCTGGAGCGACCTGGATTTCGAGGCGAACCTGAAGGATGGCCACGGTGTGGACTGGCCGATCCGCTATGCGGACCTGGCGCCGTGGTATAGCCATGTCGAGCGGCACGTCGGCATCAGCGGCAGCAAGGAAAACATGGCCGTGCTGCCGGACAGCGAATTCCTGCCCGCGTTCGACTTCAATACGGTGGAACTGGCGCTGAAAAAGCAGTTCGACGCGAAATATGCGCCGGCGCGCATGATCATGGGGCGCACTGCCAACCTGAGGACGCCGGGCGAAACGCAGCTGGCGCAGGGCCGCGGCCAGTGCCAGGCGCGCAGCCAGTGCCACCGCGGCTGCTCGTTCGGCGCGTACTTTTCCACGCAGAGCTCCACCTTGCCGCCGGCGATCGCCACCGGCCGGCTGCGCATCGCCACCGACAGCATCGTGCACAGCGTGATCTACGACGCAAGGACGAACCGCGCCACCGGCGTGCGCATCATCGATGCCAACACGATGGAAATGCGCGAGTTCCACGCGAAGGTCGTGGTGCTGTGCGCCTCGACCCTGGGCTCCACGGCGATCCTGCTGAATTCCACCTCCGAAGCGTTCCCGAACGGGCTGGCGAATTCGTCGGGGGTGCTGGGCCACTACCTGATGGACCACCTGTTCGGCGCGGGCGCCAGCGGCCGGATCGAAGGCTTCGAGAACGATTACTACCAGGGCCGCCGCCCTACCGGGCCGTATATCCCGCGCTTCCGCAACGTGCTGGAAAAACACGAGAAATTCCTGCGCGGCTATGCGTTGTCCGGCGGGGCGGGCCGCGAAGGCTGGACGTCGGCGGCCTACAAGCCCGGCTTCGGGAAGGACTTCAAGGCCATGATCAGGAAGCCCGGCGCCTGGCACTTCGTCCTGGGCGGCCAGGGCGAGATGCTGCCCCGCTACGAGAACATGGTGAGCCTGCACCCGACGAAGAAGGACAAGTGGGGCATGCCGCTGCTGCACATCGACTGCAGCTATTCGGACAACGACCGCAAGATGCAGGAGGATATCGCCGACACGGCCGCCAACATCCTCGAAGACCTGGGCCTGAAGGAAATCCGCAAGCACATCAAGTCGCTGGAAGACTGGCCGCCCGGCCTGTCCATCCACGAGATGGGCACGGCGCGCATGGGCCGCGATCCGAAGACTTCCGTGCTGAACGGTTTCAACCAGGCGCACGACGTGCCGAACCTGTTCGTGACGGACGGCGCCGCCATGGCTTCCTGCGCGTGGCAAAACCCCTCGCTCACCTTCATGGCCATGACAGCCCGTGCCTGCGCCCACGCGGTGGACGAGCTGAAAGCCGGCCGCATCTGATAACCCGTCCACACATCACGGAGACAACATGAAAAAGATCCATATCACGGCGCTGCTGGCGCTGGCCGGCGCAGCCACTCTTGCCCAGGCGGCGCAACCGCGCCTCGGCGTGCAACTGTGGTCCGTCAAGGACGAGATCAAGCAGGACTTCGAGGGCACGCTGGCGAAAATCGGCAAGCTGGGCTTCCAGGGTGTGGAATTCGCCGGCGAGTTCGGGCCGTACAAGGACAACCCGGCCGGCCTGAAAGCCTTCCTGGAGAAGAACAAGCTGCAGTGCGCCGGCGCGCACATGCACTTCGATGCGCTGGCCGATGCGAAATTCGAAGCCACCACGGCGTTCTACAAGACCCTGGGCTGCTCGAACCTCGTCATCTCGATGGATGCACGAGGCAAGACCACCGAGGGCAGCGCGGACATGAGCAAGCAGCTCACCGCCCTGTCGGGCAAGCTGGCCGGCAAGGGCATGCGCATCGGCTACCACAACCACGCCGACGAATTCGCCGGCGCCGTGGGCAGCACGCCGTGGGACGTGATCGCGAAGAACACGCCGAAGTCGTCGATCATGCAGCAGGACGTGGGCTGGACGACCTATGCCGGCAAGGATCCGGTCGAATACGTGCAGAAGTACCCGGGCCGCACCACCACCACGCACTTCAAGGCCAAGCTGGCCGAGGGCGTGGCCGGCACGCCGATCATCGGGCAGGACAAGACCGACTGGGCCGGCCTGGCGCGCGCCGTGCGCCAGGTGGGCGGCACCGACTGGATCATCATCGAGCAGGAAGAGTATCCGAACGGCATGGGCCAGCTGGAAACCGTGGCCGCGTCGCTGAAGGGCCTGCAGGCCGTGCTGGCGAAACTGCCGAAGCAATAAGATGAGCCTTTCCGTACGCTTCAGCCACGTCGTCAAGGAATTCGGCCCCGTGCGCGTGCTGCACGGCGTCGACTTCGCGCTCGAGGCGGGCCGCGTCGTCGGCCTGCTGGGCGAGAACGGCGCCGGCAAATCCACGCTGATGAAGATCCTCGCCGGCTACGAGCGCCCCACCGGCGGGCAGCTCGTCGTGGACGGCGTCGAGCGCCGATTCGCCAGCGCGCGCGACGCGGAGGCGCTCGGCATCGCGCTGATCCACCAGGAATTCAACCTGGCCGAGCACCTCTCCATCGCCCAGAACATCTTCCTGGGCCACGAGAAAACGCGTGGCTGGCTGCTCGATCACCGTGCCATGGCGCGCGAAGCCGCCCAGTACCTGCAACAGGTGGGGCTCGACGTCGATCCGGATACCCGCGTATCGGAACTGATCGTGGCGGAAAAGCAGCTCGTGGAAATCGCCAAGGCCGTGTCGCGCAAGGCGCGCCTGCTGATCATGGACGAGCCGACGGCCACGCTGTCGCCGGGCGAAACGGCCAAGCTGTTCACGCTGATGGCCCGGCTGAAGAGCGAAGGCGTGACGATCGTCTACATCTCGCACAAGCTCGACGAGATGGAAAAGCACACCGACGAAGTGGTCGTGATGCGCGACGGTAAGTTCGTCACCCGCGCCAACACGGCGGACGTGACGCGCCAGCAGATGGCCAACCTGATGGTGGGCCGCGACGTCTCCGACATGTTCCTGGCGAAGGCGCCACCGCCCGCCAGCGCGCCGGTGCTGCTGGGCGTGTCGAGCCTTACCGTGCCGGGCTGGGTCGAGAACCTGGGCTTCGATGTGCGCGCCGGCGAGATCCTCGGCTTCGCGGGGCTGGTCGGCGCCGGCCGCACCGAGGCGTTCGAAAGCATCGTCGGGCTGCGCCCCCGCAGCGCCGGCACCATCACGATCGCCGGCAAAACGGTAAAAATCCGCAGCCCGCGCGAGGCGATGGAACATGGTCTGACTTACCTGAGCGAAGACCGCAAGGGCAAGGGGCTGCACATGGACCTGGGCCTGCGCGAGAACCTGACGATGATGACCCTGGAACAGGATGCCAGACCCTGGGTCGACCCGAAAGCGGGCCGCGCCGCGCTGGACCAGGCGATCGCCGACTTCGGCATCCGCCTGCGCGATCCGGACTGCGCGGCCCGTTCGCTCTCCGGCGGCAACCAGCAAAAGCTCGCGCTGGCGAAATACCTGCGGCCCGGCCCGAAGGTCGTGGTGCTGGACGAGCCGACCCGCGGCGTGGACGTGGGCGCCAAGCGCGACATCTATGCGCTGATCCACCGGCTGGCGGCCGAGGGCCGTGCCGTCGTCGTCATCTCGTCCGAACTGATCGAACTGATCGGCCTGTGCCACCGCGTGGCCGTGCTGCACGGCGGCCGCCTGAACGCCGTGCTCGGACCGGACCAACTCACCGAAGAAAACCTGATCTCCCATGCAACCAACACCCACCACTGAGCGCAGCCCCGGCCAGCCCGCTTTTGCCAGCCTGTTTTCCAGACTCAAGGGAGCGGGCCCCGTCATCGCATTGGTCCTGCTGTGCATCGCCGGCGCCGCGCTGAACCCGGATTTCGCCACCGTCGACAACCTGATGAACGTGCTCACGCGCACGGCCTTCATCGGCATCATCGCCGTCGGCATGACCTTCGTGATCGCCTCGGGCGGCATCGACCTGTCCGTCGGCTCGATGGCGGCGCTGATCGCCGGCGTGATGATCGTGGCCATGAACGCGCTGGCGCTGGGTGCCTCGCCGCCCTCCCCCCTGGCGACCGTGGTGCTCGGCATCGCGCTGGCCCTTGCCTTCGGGGCCGTGGCCGGCGGCGCGCACGGCTTCCTCGTCACGCACGGCAGGATCGAGCCGTTCATCGTCACGCTCGGCACACTGGGCATCTTCCGCGCCGTACTCACGTGGCTGTCCGACGGCGGCGCCATCACGCTGGACTACAACCTGTCCGAGACATATGGCCCGGTGTACTACCAGAGCCTGCTGGGCATCCCCATCCCCGTGTGGATCTTCGCGCTGGTGGCCGTCGCCGGCGTCGTCATCCTGAACCGCACGCCGTTCGGCCAGCACGTGCAGGCGATCGGCTCGAACGAGCAGGTCGCGCGCTATGCGTCGATCCGCGTGGACCGCGTGAAAACGCTCACTTACCTGCTGCTGGGCGTGTGCGTGGCCATCGCCACGATCCTGTACGTGCCGCGCCTGGGCTCGGCCACGCCGACGACCGGCATCCTGTGGGAGCTGGAAGCCATCGCCGCCGTCGTCGTCGGCGGCACGTCGCTCAAGGGCGGCTCCGGTCGCATCATGGGCACCGTGATCGGCGCGATCCTGCTGTCCGTGATCGGCAATATCCTGAACCTCACGAGCATCATCAGCGTGTACCTGAACGCCGCCGTGCAGGGTGTCGTCATCATTACCGTGGCCTACCTGCAGCGTGGCCGCCGCTAGTCTTCAAAGGAATCGTCATGCATTTACTGAACAAGATCACTGTCGCCTGCCTGCTGGCCGGCGCCGGACACGCGCTTGCAGCGCAACCCGTCACCCTCGGCGTGGCCATCCCGACCGCCACCCACGGCTTCACCGGCGGCATCGTGTGGTGGGCCAACCAGGCCAAGAAGGAACTGGAAGCGGCGCATCCCGGCCTGAAGGTCATCGTCAAGACGGCCGGCAGCACGCCCGAACAGGCCAACCAGGTGCAGGACCTGCTGGTCGTGAACAAGATGAATGCGCTGGTGATCCTGCCGCTGGAATCGGCCTCGCTCACGCAGCCGGTGGCGCAGGTCAAGAACAAGGGCGTGTACGTGACGGTCGTCGACCGCGGCCTCACGAATCCGGCCGCGCAGAACGCCTACGTCGCCGGCGACAACACGGCCTTCGGCCGCCTGCCCGCCGAGTACCTGGCGAAAAAGCTGAACGGCAAAGGCAATATCGTCGTGTTGCGCGGCATGCCCAGCACGATCGACAACGAGCGCGTCAACGCGTTCAATGCCGAAATCAAGAAGCATCCCGGCATCAAGGTGCTCGATGCGAAGTACGGCAACTGGAACCGCGACGATGCGTTCAAGGTGACACAGGATTACCTGACGCGCTTCAAGTCGATCGATGCCGTATGGGCAGCCGACGACGACATGGCCATCGGCGCACTGAAGGCCATCGAGCAGGCGAAACGCACCGACATCAAGGAGGTGTTCGGCGGCGCCGGCGCCAAGTTCGCCGTCAAGAAGGTGATCGACGGCGACAAACTGATCCAGGCGAACGTTTCCTACTCGCCGAAGTTCATCTACGACGCGATCAAGATGACGGCCAACGCGCGCCTGAAGGGCGAAACGCTGCCGGCCAAGACGATCATCCCGTCGGTACTGATCACGCGCGCCAACGCCAGCCAGTTCTACTACCCGAATTCTCCCTATTAAGAAAGACCAGCATGAAGACCATCAAGGGACCGGCGATCTTCCTCGCCCAGTTCATGGGCGGCGAAGCGCCGTTCGACACGCTGGCCGGCCTGGCCGGCTGGGCGAAGGGCCTCGGCTACGAAGCCGTGCAACTGCCGACCGACCCGCGCCTGATCGACCTGGACAAGGCCGCCGAGAGCCAGACGTATTGCGACGAGATCACCGGCGTGCTGGCCGAACACGGGTTGCAGATCACGGAACTGTCCACGCACCTGCAGGGCCAGCTCGTTGCCGTGCACCCCGCCTACGACAAGCTGTTCGACGGCTTCGCGGCCCCGCACGTGCGCGGCAATGCGCAGGCGCGGCAGGAGTGGGCCGTGGGCCAGGTGAAGGCCGCGGCAAAGGCTTCGCGGCGCCTGGGCCTGACGACGCATGCGAGCTTTTCCGGGGCGCTGGCCTGGCCTTACCTGTACCCGTGGCCGCAGCGCCCGGCCGGCCTCGTCGAGGAAGCGTTCGGCGAGCTGGCCAAGCGGTGGAAGCCGATCCTCGACGTGTTCGACGACGCGGGCGTGGACATCTGCTACGAGCTGCACCCCGGCGAGGACCTGCACGACGGCGTGACATTCGAGCGCTTCCTGGCCGCCGTGGACAACCACCCGCGCGCCAACATCCTTTACGACCCGAGCCACTTCGTGCTGCAGCAGCTCGATTACCTGGCGTTCATCGACATCTACCATGAGCGCATCAAGGCGTTCCATGTAAAGGATGCCGAGTTCCGGCCCGATGGCCGGCAAGGCGTGTACGGCGGCTACAGCGGCTGGGTGGACCGTGCCGGAAGGTTCCGTTCGCTGGGCGATGGCCAGGTCGATTTCACCGGCATCTTTTCGAAGCTGGCGCAATACGACTACACCGGCTGGGCCGTGCTGGAATGGGAGTGCTGCCTGAAGCACCCGGAAGACGGCGCCCGCGAAGGCGCGGAGTTCATCCGCCGCCATATCATCCGCGTGGCCGAACGGGCGTTCGACGACTTTGCCGGCAGCGGCACCGACCGCGCCGCCGTGCGCGAACTGATGGGACTGCAGGCATGAGCACACCCCGCAAACTCCGCCTCGGCATGGTCGGCGGCGGCGACGGCGCCTTCATCGGCGCCGTCCACCGCATCTCGGCCCGGCTGGACGACTGCTATGAAGTCGTGGCCGGCGCCCTGTCCAGCAACCCGGAACGCGCTGTCGCCAGCGGCACGGCGCTGCGCTTCGATCCGTCGCGCTGCTACGCCGACTACCGCGAGATGGCCCGCGCCGAAGCCGCGCGGCCCGATGGCATCGATGCCGTGGCCATCGTCACGCCGAATTACCTGCACGCGCCCGTGGCCACCGCGTTCCTCGAAGCGGGCATCCACGTCATCTGCGACAAGCCGCTCGGCATCACCACGGCCGAAGGCGAGGCGCTGGCGGCTCTGGCCCGCGACAGGAACCGCGTGTTCGCGCTGACCCACACGTACAGCGGCTATCCGATGGTGCGGCATGCGCGCGAACTGGTGGCGTCCGGCGCCATCGGCGACGTGCGCCTGGTCCACGTCGAGTATGCCCAGGACTGGATGGCCGAAGCGGGTCCGCAAAGCGAGCAATTCCAGCGCACGAACTGGCACAACGATCCCCAGCGCGCCGGCCCGACCGGCTGCACGAGCGACATCGGCACGCACGCGTTCCACCTCGCCGGGTTTGTCAGCGGCATGCAGCCCAGCGAACTGCTGGCCGAACTGCACTCGTTCACGCCGAACCGCGTGCTGGATGACCATGTGCAGGTAATGCTGCGCTATCCGAACGGCGCGCGCGGCATGCTGTGGTCGAGCCAGATGGCGACCGGCTGCGAGAACGCGCTGGCGCTGCGCGTGTTCGGCACCAAGGCCAGCCTGTCGTTCGACCAGGAAAACCCGAACGAGCTGTGGCTGACTCCCCAGGGGGGCAGCGCGCAGCGGCTCACCCGCGGGCGGGTACGCGGCGCCGCGGCCGAACATGCGACCCGGGTGCCGTCCGGGCACCCCGAGGGATACCTGGAAGCGTTCGCGCAACTGTACCGCGATGCCGCTGCCCGTATCCATGCCGTGGATGCCGGGCTGCCGGTGCCGGCCGAAACGGCCGACCTGCCGACCGTGGACGACGGCGTGGCCGGCATGCGGTTCATCGATGCCGTGCTGGAGAGCGACCGGGCGGGGTCGCGGTGGGTTGGACTGGACGGGCGAACAGGGTAGAGTTGCATTCCAGTTCCTTCGAAAGGTGTGCCATGTACGGTCCCGATCCCGCCAATCCGTTCCCCATGCCGGGTTTTCCGCAGGTTTGCTACCTGAAGAACGTGATCGACGATCCGCATATCGAGATCGGCGACTATACGTATTACGACGATCCCGATGGCCCGGAGCAGTTCCGGCGCAATGTGCTGTATCACTTCCCGTTCATCGGCGACCGGCTGCGGATCGGGAAGTTCTGCGCGCTGGCCCGCGGCGTGCGGTTCATCATGAACGGCGCCAATCACCAGATGAACGGCATCTCGACCTACCCTTTCGGCATCTTCGCCAATGGGTGGGAGTCGGCCATGCCGGCGCAAGGCGACCTGCCGTACAAGGGTGACACGGTGATCGGCAACGACGTGTGGATGGGCTACGAGGCGCTGGTCATGCCCGGTGTGTCGATCGGCGATGGCGCCATCGTTGCCGCTTGTTCCGTGGTGAGTGCCGACGTGCCGCCTTACACGATCGTCGCCGGCAATCCGGCCCGTCCCGTTCGCGCCCGCTTCGATACGCAGACCGTGCGGCGCCTCACGGCGATCGCATGGTGGGACAGGCCGGTCGAATGGATCGGCGCGCACCTCGACCTGATCCGCGGCGCCGATGTCGATGCGCTGGAGCGTGCCCTGCCCTGAAGCCGCGCTGCCGGAAACCGCGAGCGCGAAGCACTGGCGTCTGCCATCGAAAATATTGTCGTCCAGTTACATTGTTTACATTGACATAAGAATGCGAATCGTTATCATTCACGTTCCTTAGTCAACTGACCGCCGTTGCGTGCCGTTTTGCGCACGCCTGTGCATCGCCAACTGGACAAACAATGAAGAAAAATCCCCGCGCCGCCGGCAGCAAGCTGGCCCGCCTCCCCCTGTACGCCGGCCTGGCGATGCCGCTGGCCGCCCTCGCCCAGGTTGCCGAGCAGTCGCAGCCCGTCATGCCGACCGTCGAAGTGCAGGCGCAGAAGGAAGGCGATGCCGGCTACACCACGCGCGTGACGGGCACCGCCACGCCGCTGGGCCTGTCGATCCGCGAAACGCCCCAGGCGGTTTCCGTGATCACCCGCGAGCGCATGGAAGACCAGGGCCTGGCCACGATCACGGACGTGGTCAACAACACCACCGGCGTCTCGGTGAACCAGTATGAAACGCACCGCGCCGGCTTCACGGCACGCGGCTTCGATATCACCAACCTGCAGATCGACGGCATTCCCACCACCTGGGAACAGTCGTGGAGCGCCGGCGAAACGCTGGGCAGCCTGGCGATCTACGAACGTGTGGAAGTGGTGCGCGGCGCGACCGGCCTGATGACCGGCGCCGGCAATCCTTCCGCCGCGATCAACCTGATTCGCAAGCGCGCCACCAGCAAGGAACTGAGCGGCACCGCCGAACTGGGCATCGGCCGCTGGAACGAGCGCCGCGCCATGGTGGACGTGGGCACGGGCCTGAACCAGAGCGGCAGCGTGCGCGCCCGCGTGGTCGGCGAATACAGCAAGTCGGACAGCTGGGTCGACTACCTGGAAAACACGGACAAGACGGTGTTCGCGACCGTCGAGGCGGACCTCGCCCCCGGCACCCTGCTGTCGGCCGGCTTCAGCCGCCAGGAAACCGATCCGAAAGGTTCGATGTGGGGCGGCCTGCCGTACTACTACACCGACGGCACGCCGACCAACTGGGACCGCTCGAAGACCACCGCCGCCGACTGGACGACGTGGAGCAGCAGCTACAACAACGCGTTCGTCACGCTCGAGCACAACTTCGCCAACGGCTGGCAGGTGCGCGGTTCGTACAGCCGCGGCGATCGCCGGGGCGACACATACCTGCTGTACCTGTCGGGCGTTCCCGACCGCGTGACGGGTCTCGGCGTGTCCGATTTCTCCGGCTCGTACAACACCCGCGTCAAGCAGGACGACTTCAGCCTGCACGCCAGCGGCCCGTTCGCGCTGGGCGGCCGCCAGCACGAGGCGGCATTCGGCTACCTGCACTCGAAGCAGGAGTTCAATTCGGACAGCCGCGCCGCGGACTACGGCAATGCCAATCACGCCGTGGGCGACTTCAACAACTTCAATCCCGGCGCATACCCGGAGCCGAGCTGGGGCCCGCGTACCTTCTACGAACGCAGCGAAACAAAGCAGGAAGGCCTGTACGGCGTGGTGCGCTTCTCGCTGGCCGATCCGCTGAAGCTGATCGTCGGCGCGCGCGTCAGCAACTACGAGAAGACCGGCGTCGGCCTGTGGACGGCCGCGTACACGGTCAAGAAGAACCGCGAAGTGACGCCGTACGCCGGCCTGGTCTACGACATCGACCGCAACTGGTCGGCCTACGCCAGCTACACCGACATCTTCCAGCCGCAGAACCTGAAAGACTTCAACGGCCGCCTGCTCGACCCGGTGGTCGGCAAGAGTTATGAGACGGGCATCAAGGGCGCGTTCCTGGACAACCGCCTGAACGCGCAGTTCTCCGTATTCCGCATCAAGCAGGACAAGCTGGGCGTGGAAGTCGGCAATGTCGACCGCGACGGCGACGCCGGTCCGCTGCTGCCGGAAACCTATTACCGCGCGGCCGAAGGCGCTGAAAGCAAGGGCTTCGAGGCCGAAGTGTCCGGCGAACTGGCGCGCGGCTGGAACGCCACCGCCGGCTATGCCTACTTCAAGGCCGAGGACGCGGAGGGTGTCGAGTTCAACAGCATCTACCCGCGCAAGACGTTCCGCGTGTTCACCACCTATCGCTTCCCGGGTGAGCTGAGCAAGCTGACGGTGGGCGGCGGCGCCAACTGGGAAAGCCGCACGTGGACCAATGACCCGACCGCGCCGGCCAATACCGGCGGCCGCATCGAGCAGGGTTCGTTCGCACTGGTCAACCTGATGGCGCGCTACGACATCAACGACCGCCTGTCGGCCCAGTTGAACGTCGACAACGCGTTCGACAAGACGCACTACGCGATGTTCTCCGCGTTCAACGCGATCACCTACCAGGCGCCGCGCAGCGTGTCGGCCACGCTGCGGTACCGGTTCTGATGCAGGCCCCTGGCGCCAACTGAACTGAACCCAAAAAAATGGGCGTTGCGGGTATCACCCGGCAACGCCCATTTTCGCTGGCGGAGTCTTCTTGATCGCCGGGGCTTACATCTTCCAGCGCAGACCGAACGAGACCGAACGTCCGATCTGGAGCGTACCGAAATTGCTGACCTGCGCGTTACCCGCATTGCCGAAGTGGTAGTACTGCTGCTGCATTTCGTTGGTCAGGTTGACCCCGCTGATATCGACCGACATGTTGTCGTTGATCTTGTAGGAGATCTGCATGTCCAGGCTCTTTTCGGGATGACGCCAGATACCGATCGGATTGGCAAACAGGGCCGCTTCGTTGCTGGACAGGAAGCCGGAGCGCCAGACATGGGACAAGCGCGCGCTGACCGGGCCCTTTTCGTAAGCCAGGGTGGCGTTATACGACTTGTCGGACACGCCGAAGAACGGTGTCTCGAGCTGGGAGACGATGACGCCGGCTTCATTGGCGGTCGGCACATTCTGCGACGAGCTGAGTCGTGTATAGCTGGCCTGGATGCCCAGACCGTCCAGCAGGCTCGGCAGCCCTTTCGGGAAATAGATCAAGCCCAGTTCGGCGCCCTTGATCGTGCCGTCAGAGGCGTTGACCGGCGAGTTGATGACGTAGTCGTAACCATTCGTATGGTCGCCGCCCGAGGTCGAGTTGCGGAACGGGTCGTCCGCCGGATCGACGTGCACCTTGCGGCGCAAGTCCACCACCAGACCGTTGATCTTGCGCTTGAACAGCGTGCCGTAGAGCGCGCTGTCTTTCTGGAAATACCACTCGGCCGTCAGATCGAGGTTCTTGGAGCGCGTCGGTTCGAGGTCGGGATTGCCGCCGCTGCCTGAACCATAACCCACTTTCGACACGTCGTCACCGAGTTGCAGGACAGGATTCAAGGCACCGAAGCCCGGGCGGCGCAGGGTTTCACCATAGTTCATGCGCACCACCACGTCCTGGACCGGGTCATAGATCAGGGTCAAGCTGGGCAGCAGCTTGCTGGTCGACTTGCTGGCACTGGTCGCTGTGACCGCCTTGGTGGTGGCATCGACCTTGTAGAAGGTCATGTCGGTATCGACCTTGACGTAGCGCACGCCGAAATTGCCACGCAGGCGATGGCCGAACAACTCGTTCTGGGTATTCGCCATCAGGAAGAGGTTGGCCGTCTTTTCATTGACCTTGAACGTCTTCTGCAGGCGGAGCTGGTCCGTCGTCAGGAAGTTCGCATCGGCCGTGTTATAGAGCTTGCGCCACTCGTCGAGATTGTCGCGGATATAGTAGGCATTGGGCTCCAGCCACGTGCGCGGAACGTCCGAGATGTCCGTGCCGAAGTTCGAGTTGGTGGATTGATACCTCGAATCCAGCGAGGCGAGGTTGCGGCCCAGGAAGGCCGACTGCGTCCGGTTGGCCTCCGATGCCTTGCGATCGTCGAAGCGCAGGCCAAAGTTGAGCGTCTGCAGCGGTCCCCAGTCGGCATCGTAGACGCCCGTCAGGTTGGCCGTCGCGGCGCTGCCCTTGTTGCGGTTGGCGGTATCGTAGAACTGCGCGACGTTCCACTTGGTCGGGTCGGTCAGGTCGGCGTTGTTATTGAAACGGAAGGCCGTATTGTCGCCGCCGTCATTGAAGTCGACGGTGATGGACGGTGCGGTGCGCTCGATCCGGGTAGCCGTGAACTCCGAGTGGAAAGTGCTGCTTTGGTAGGACAGGTCACCTTCCAGCTTCAGCCTGTCGCCAATGTCCCATTTGCCGTTCAGGGCATAAATGCGGGAATCGGTTGCCGACGTGGTGTAGTCGCCGCTGTTGAAACCATAGACGTTACCGACGGTACGGCTCTTGATGATGTTCGTTCCCGGGAACGTCGTGATGGTCCCGGCAGGGTTGCTGCCGAGATCTCCCCACCAGTCGACAAAGCTGAACAGCAACTGGTTGAAGGCCTTGTCACGATAACCGTTGTACATCGATTCGAACGTATAGACCGAACTGCTGTTCGGTTTCCACTGCAAGGCAATATTGGCGGAGGGGCGCTTGCGATCTCCCTGCAGGTCGGACTGGAAAATGGCGTCGCGCGACAGGTAATATGGATGAGCCTTGCCATTGAAATCCAGCGTCGATCCCACCGCTGTCGGCAAGCCGGTGAGGGTGCCAGGCGTCCAGATACTCGTGTCGGTGATCCGCTGCAGGGGCGTGTAGCCTGCGGGCACTTCGGCGGCATTGGGGCTGGTGAACGGCACCATGGCACCCGGCGTCACGCTCTCATTGCGGTATCTCGTCCTGGTCTGCGACAGGTTGACCAGGGCACCGACTTCGCCGAAGCCCGTCTGCCAGCGGTTGCTCAACATGGCGCTGAGCTGCGGGTTGGTCTTTTCGGCGGGGTCGAGATAGGTTCCCCGCGCCGAAAGCGACACTTTCGGCCCCTTGAAATCGAACGGCCGCAGCGACTTGACGTCAACCTGGCCTGCAATGCCCGTCTCCAGCTGGCTGGCGTCGCGCGTCTTGTAGACGTCGATCTGGCGAACCAGGGTCGAAGGAATGTCCTGCAGCGCGACCTGCGTGCCGGACGCGGTAAAGATACTCCGGCCGTTCCAGGTTGTCTGGACGTCGGGCAGGCCACGGATGGACAAGGTACCGACTTCCCCGCCGGCGCGGTTGGTGACCTGGATGCCCGTCACGCGCTGCAGCGCTTCGACGACATTGTTATCA
Source organism: Pseudoduganella sp. jia 12 (assembly GCF_055502675.1). NCBI lineage: Bacteria > Pseudomonadati > Pseudomonadota > Betaproteobacteria > Burkholderiales > Oxalobacteraceae > Pseudoduganella > Pseudoduganella sp. jia 12. The sequence continues at coordinate 33,745 of NZ_JBUXKP010000016.1, read as the reverse complement.
GGCAGCTTGCCGATATCTTCGGCGACGACCGATTCCACGACCTGGTCGCTGGTGCGCTTGATCGCCAGGCTCTTGATCAGCGAGGCCTTGACGCCCGTGACGACCACCGTCGGGGTTTCGGTCGGTGCTGTCTGTTCGGCAGCCGCTTGCGCCCATACCGAGGCGCTGCTGAGCATGCCGGCCCCCATCAGCGCAGTAACCGTCAGCTTCAAGGCCAAAGGACGTGCAGATACTTGCGATTTCATACAATCTCCTATGTTCTAATTCTTTTATGCGTGGTCTGGACCACGTTTCATGGCGCTACCGAATCATCTTAGTAACGGGGAAATTACCGATCCAATCAAATTTTTCCGCTTTTCGATATCCAAACAGGTATCACCTCGCGAGGATAAACGCACGACCGATCGCAAGACCCAACGTACGATGCAGCGCCCGTGAAGGCCCGGTTCATGCGGCTTTCAGAGGGAAAACACCCTCATGCCATGGCCTTGCCGCTGCTTCCCGCACCGGCTTGCCGACTCGCCTTCAGTGCCGGCGCTGGCGGCCGTGGCGGCTCGGACACGGGACGATTCGCGCACTGATGTGACGAATTCACAACAAGTCATCCCGGAACGGGTCATTTCAGTCCCCGGCCTGAAGCACAAATTGCTTTGCATCAGGGCACGATGCAGGCTAATCTGGGAAAAGAAGCCGTGCCTGGAGAGTGGCCGGCGGCCTCGGGATTCGATGAGCACCAGGAGAACGGATGCGAGATTCACGCCGGGATACCGCGACAGCGCGCACGATCGATATCGCGCTGATCCTGCAAAGGTTGCGTGGCATGGAAGCGGCAGTGGAGTACCTGCGCTTGGCGCACATGGCCGATGACCTGGTCGCGCGCGTGCTTTCGGCCGGCCTGTCCCGCACCTCGATGACAGCGCTGCCCGCGGCCCCGCCCGACAGCGCCGAACACCCACCGGAAGTGCCGAAAGGTCCAGGCTTCTATCACGTCGGCGGCCGCCGGCGCGACGTCGTCAGCGCGGCTGTCGTGGAGGCCGCCATCACGCTGGTCGGGGAACTGGATAATGCCCGTGCCGAACGCATGCTGCGCCGCGAGGCGCTGCCCGACGAAGTGATCACCCGCGTGCTCGGGCAGGACAACAGCCGGCGGCGCATCCGTCAGTAACGACCTGTGGCGGCGTCATGGCAACGCCGGCAGCAATGCGCGAGAGCGGCGGTAGCGGCGCCGCCGTTCGCGCAGATTAACGATAATTAATGATTCGGCCATTCCGCCTTTAGCCGGCAACCGGCATAGTGCGGGGGTTCGAGGATTCCATCGTTAACCCTTGTCACCTGGACCATCCATGCCATTCCCTTACCGCCCGCGCCGCGCGGGCCTTGCTGCCGCGCGCGCCGCCTCATCGGCCCCCATCGCGGCCGCCACGCTGGCCGCCACGCTGGCCCTGGCCGGCTGCGGCGCCGAGAAGGCGGCGCCGAAAGCCGCCGCCGTTCCCCAAGTCACCACGCAGACCGTCGAGCGCACGACCGTGCCGCTCGCGCTCGAACTGCCCGGCCGCACGGCGCCGTTCCTGCTGGCCGAAGTGCGTGCCCGGGTCGACGGCATCGTGCAGGACCGCCGCTTCACGGAAGGAGCGGATGTGCGCAAGGGCGATCCGCTGTACGTGATCGATCCGGCACCGTACCGCGCCGCGCTGTCGAGCGCCCAGGCGACGCTGCAGCGCGCGAAGGCAAACCTGGTCAGCAGCACGTCGCAACTGGAACGCTACAAGGTGCTGGTGGGCGGGAATGCCGTCAGCAAGCAGGCATATGACAATGCCGAGGCGGCGCAATTGCAGGCCGCCGCCGACGTGGCCGCGGCGGAAGCGGCCGTGACGACGGCCCGCATCAATCTGGGCTACACGAGCGTGAGCGCCCCGATCAGCGGCCGCAGCAGCGTGTCGCAGGTGACGCAGGGAGCTTATGTGCAGGGCGGTTCGGCCACGCTGCTGACGACGATCCAGCAGCTCGACCCCATGTATGTCGACCTCCAGCAGTCGAGCGCCGAAGGGCTGGCTCTGCGCCGCGACATCGCCAGCGGCAGCCTGAAACTGGAGGGCGCGGGCAAGGCGCGGGTGCGCCTCAAGCTGGAAGACGGCAGCACCTATGCGCACGCCGGCGTGCTGGAATTTTCCGGCGTGACCGTCGACCGGGATACCGGCTCCGTCACGCTGCGCGCGCGTTTCCCGAACCCGGAGAAGCTGCTCTTGCCCGGCATGTTCGTGCGCGCCAGCGTCGACCAGGGCATGCGGCAAGGCGTGGTGCGCGTGCCCGCGCCGGCCGTGACCCGCAACCCGCAGGGCGAAGCGACCGTGATGCTCGTCGGCGCCGGCAACAAGACGGAAGTGCGCACCGTGGAAACGGGCGCGCTGGTCGACGGCCACTGGCTCGTGGAGCACGGCCTGAAGGAAGGCGAACGCCTGATCGTCAGCGGCGTGCAGAAGCTGCGGCCCGGCACCATCGTCGAGGCGCGCGCCGCGGCGCCGCGCAAGCTGGCCACCGCCCCTGCTTTCGCTCCTGCTTCCACGACTGCCCCGGCAGCCCGATGAGGATGACCGCGCATGGCTAAATTCTTCATCCAGCGGCCCATCTTCGCGATCGTCATTTCGCTGCTGATCATGCTGGTCGGCGGCATCGCGCTGTTCAAGATGCCGGTCGAGCAGTATCCGCCCGTCTCTCCCCCGTCCGTGCAGATCCAGGCCACGTTCCCCGGCGCTTCGGCCGAAACCATGGCCAACACCGTGGTGCAGGTGATCGAGCAGCAGATGACGGCGATCGACAACCTGCTGTACATGACGTCGACCACCGACGATACGGGGCAGTCGACCACCTCGCTGACGTTCGCGCCCGGTACCGATCCGGACATCGCCCAGGTGCAGGTGCAGAACAAGCTGCGTTCGGCCGAGCCGCGCCTGCCGTCCGAAGTGCAGCAGTCGGGTCTGCGCGTAACGAAGTCGACGAGCGACTTCCTGATGGTGGCGGCCTTCGTTTCCGAAGACAACAGCATGACCAAGTTCGACATCGCCAACTACGTGGCGTCGAACATCCAGGATCCGCTGTCGCGCATTCCCGGCGTGGGCAGCCTGAACGTGTTCGGCACGCAGTACGCGATGCGCATCTGGCTCGACCCCGTGAAACTGACGGGCTACGCACTGACGCCGCTGGACGTGAACCGCGCGATCCAGGCGCAGAACGTGCAGATCTCCGGCGGCCAGCTGGGCGGCTCGCCGGCCGTGGCGGGACAGACGCTGTCGGCCACGATCAACCAGGCCAGCCTGCTGCGCACGCCCGACGAATTCCGGCGCATCCTGCTGAAGGTGCAGCCGGACGGCTCGTCCGTACGCATCGGCGACGTGGCCCGCGTGGCCCTCGGCCCGGAAAACTACAACGTGGACGTGCGCTACAGCGGCAAGTCCGCTTCCGGCATCGGCATCCAGCTGGCGCCCGGCGCCAACGCGCTGACCACGGCGGATGCGGTGCGCGCGCGCCTGGACGAGCTGAAGGCGTTCTTCCCGCCCGGCCTGAAGGTCGTGTACCCGAACGACGTGACGCCGTTCATCGAAGTGTCGATCCATGAAGTGGTGGTCACGCTGCTCGAGGGTATCGCACTGGTGTTCCTCGTCATGTACCTGTTCCTGCAGAACTTCCGCGCCACCCTGATCCCGTCGATCACCGTGCCGGTCGTGCTGCTCGGTACCTTCGGCATCATGTCGGCGCTGGGCTTCACCGTCAACACGCTGTCGATGTTCGGCCTCGTGCTGGCGATCGGCCTGCTGGTCGACGACGCGATCGTGGTCGTGGAAAACGTCGAGCGGGTGATGCACGAGGAAGGCCTGGAGCCCTACGAAGCCACGGAAAAGGCGATGAGCCAGATCACCAGCGCGCTGGTGGGCGTGGCCCTCGTGATCTCGGCCGTGTTCGTGCCGGTGGCCTTCTCCAGCGGCACGGTGGGTGCGATCTACCGCGAGTTCTCGCTGACCGTCGTGGCGTCGATGCTGCTGTCCGTGTTCATCGCACTGACCCTGACGCCGGCGCTGTGCGCGACCATGCTCAAGCGCCCCGACCCGGACCATTATGAAAAACGCGGGTTCTTCGGCTGGTTCAACCGCAGTTTCGACGCGAGCCGCGACCGCTACCTGGGCGGCGTGGCCGCCATCGTGCGCCGGCGCGGCGTGTGGATGGCGCTGTACGTGGTGCTGATCGGCGCGGTCGCCCTGCTGTTCCTGCGCCTGCCCGGCGGTTTCCTGCCGCGCGAAGACCAGGGCTACATGTTCGTGCAGGTGCAAACGCAGCCCGGCAGCACGCTGGAAACCACCGGCAAGGTGCTGGAGGAGATCAACCATTACCTGCTGAACGACGAGAAGGCGATGGTCGATTCCACGTTCGCCACGATCGGCGCCAGCCAGCCGAACCGGGGCCAGAACCAGGGCCGCCTGTTCGTGCGCCTGAAACCATGGGACGAGCGCACGGACAAGGACATGTCCGTGGCGGCGCTGAGCAGCCGCATCTCGGCCCGCTACGGCGATTTCCAGGGCGCGCAGGTCACCGCAGTGGAACCGCCGCCGATCCGCGGCCTGGGTTCGGCCACGGGCTTTTCGCTGCAGATGCAGGACCGCGGCGGCCTTGGCCACGAGGCGCTGGCGAAGGCGCGCGACCAGTTGCTGCAACTGGCGAAGAACGAGCCAGCGCTTTCGCGCGTGCGTTTCACGGGCCAGGCCGACAACGCCACCTACAAGATCGACATCGACCGCGAAAAGGCGGCCGCGCTGGGCGTGAACCTGACGGACGTGGACCAGACCTTCTCCACGGCCTGGGGCTCGCGCTACATCAACAACTTCCTCGACACGGACAACCGCATCAAGCGCGTGTACGTGATGGCCGACGCGCAATACCGCATGAACCCGGACGATATCCGCTTCCTGCACGTGCGCAACGGCGCCGGCACCATGGTGCCCTTCTCCGCGTTCGCCAGCGCCCGCTGGACATGGGGCGCGCCGGCCGTGCAGCGCTATAACGGCATCGCGTCGGCCGAGATCCTGGGCCAGCCCGCGCCGGGCCACAGTACCGGCGAGGCCATGGAAATCATGGACCGCCTGATGGGCGAGCTGCCGGAAGGGATCGGCTACGAATGGAGCGGCATCTCGCTGCAGGAAGCGCAGGCCGGCGCCCAGGCGCCGCTGCTGTACGCGCTGTCGATCCTCGTGGTGTTCCTGTGCCTGGCCGCGCTGTATGAAAGCTGGGCGATTCCCGTCTCGGTGATCATGGTGGTGCCGATCGGCGTGCTGGGCGCGCTGGCCGCGGCCACGCTGTTCGGGCTGGAGAACGACGTGTTCTTCCAGGTAGGCCTGCTGACGACGATCGGCCTGTCGGCCAAGAACGCGATCCTGATCGTGGAATTCGCGCGCGAACTGCAGCTCGAGGGCAAGGGCGTGATGGACGCGGCGATGGAAGCGGCCAAGCTGCGCCTGCGGCCCATCCTGATGACGTCGATGGCATTCATGCTCGGCGTGCTGCCGCTGGCGGTCGCCAGCGGCGCCGGCGCGGCCAGCCAGAACGCGCTGGGCATCGGCGTGATCGGCGGCATGCTGACCGCCACGTTCCTGGCCACGTTCATGATCCCGCTGTTCTTCGTGCTCGTTGCCGGCAAGATGAAGGGAAAACGGCGCGCGTACAAGAGCGCCGCCATTGCCGCCCAGGAGGTGAATTCATGAAGCGCCTGACTACCCTGCTGTCGGTGGCCGCGCTGGCATCCGGTTGCGCCCTGCAGCCGCCCTATCAACGTCCGGCCGGCGCGGCACCCGCCGCCTATCCTTCGGGTCCGGCCTACGACGCGGCGGGGGCGGTTACCGCTACCCCTGCGGGCGATACGGGCTGGCAGGATTTCCTCGTCGATGCGCGCCTGCGCCAGCTCGTCGGCATCGCCCTGGCCAACAACCAGGACCTGCGCATCGCGCTGCTGCGCGTGGGCCAGGCCCGCACAGCCCTGCAGTTGCAGCGCAGCGCCGCCCTGCCCCGCGTCGACGTCGAAGCGTCGGGCACGCGCGGCAGGAGCACAGGAAGTGGCAACACCTCGCACAGCAACTTCGCCGGCTTGTCGGCGGCGTGGGAGGTGGACCTGTTCGGCCGCCTGCAAAGCCTGACGGATGTCGCCCGCGAACAATACCTGGCCAGCGCCTACGCGCGGCAGGCCACGCACATCCTGCTCGTCGCCCAGGTGGCCGAGCAGTACCTCGCCATGCTGGCCTACGAGGAGCAGCTGGCCGTCACCGGAGAAACCTTGGCGGCGGCGCGCGAGTCGTACCGCATCGTGAAGCTGCAGTTCGACACGGGCACCGTCTCCGAGCTCGATGAAACGCTGGCGCGCGGCACCGTGGAACAGGCGCTGGCCAACCAGGCGGCCCAGCAGCGGCTGCGGGCGCAGGCGGAAAACGCGCTGGTGCTGCTCCTTGGCCAGCCGCTGCCGCCCGCGACTGCGCCGGCGACGCCACTGGACCGGCAGCCGCTGCTGGCCGCGCAGTTTCCCGATATTCCCGCCGGCTTGCCATCGGACCTGCTGCTGCGCCGGCCCGACGTGCTGCAGGCGGAAGCGCAACTGCGCGCGCAATATGCCAACATCGGCGCGGCCCGCGCGGCGTTCTTCCCGAACATCGGGCTGACCGCCGCCGCCGGCACCGCCAGTGCCGCGCTGGGCAAGCTGTTCGAAGCCGGCACCGGCGTGTGGTCGTTCGCGCCCAGCCTCGTGTTGCCGCTGTTCGATGGCGGCGCGCGCCAGGCCGATCTCGACAACGCCCGCATCGCCCGTGACATCGGCGTGGCCCAGTACCGGCAAGCGGTGCAGGCGGCGTTCCGCGAGGTGGCGGACGGCCTGGCCGCGCGCGGCACCTACGTGTCCGAACTGGCGGCGCGCCAGCGCGATGTCGCCGCCCAGCAGCGCAGGCTGGAACTGGCCGAGCTGCTGTACGCCAGCGGCACGAACGACTACCTCTCCGTGCTGACGGCGAAAACGGACCTGTACAATGCCCGCGTTTCGCTGATCGCCGCCCGGCAGAACCAGCTGGCCGCCCTCGTGGGCCTGTACCGCGCGCTCGGTGGCGGGTGGATCGAGCGCACCGGCGATGCGCCCGCCGCGGCGGATGCGGGCCTGGCGGGACCATGAAACTTCTCCTCGTCGAAGACAACGAGCGGGTCGCCCGCTTCGTCAGGAAAGGCCTGACGGAAGCGGGCCACACGGTCGATCACGCCGACAACGGCCGCGACGGCATGTACCACGCCGTGAGCGAACCTTACGATGCCATCGTGATGGACCGCATGCTGCCCGGCGGTGTCGATGGTCTCGCGATCGTCGAGGCGCTGCGCCAGGGCGGCAACCGCGTGCCGATCCTGATCCTCTCCGCGCTCGATGGCGTGGACGACCGCATCCACGGCCTGAAGAGCGGCGGCGACGATTACCTCGTGAAACCGTTCGCGTTCGGCGAACTGCTGGCCCGCCTCGACGCGCTGCTGCGCCGCTCCCAGCATCGGCCGGTGGAAACGACCATGACATTGGACGACCTGCACATGGACATGCTGGCCCACAAGGTGACACGGGCCGGCAGGCCGGTGGCGCTGCAGCCCCGCGAATTCAAGCTCCTCGAATACCTGATGCGGCACGCGAACCAGGTGGTCACACGCACGATGCTGCTGGAGAACGTGTGGGATTACCACTTCGATCCGCAGACCAATGTGATCGACGTCCACGTCAGCAAGCTGCGCCAGAAGATCGATGCCGGCTTCGGCAAGCCGCTGCTGCGCACCGTGCGCAATGCCGGCTACATGCTGACCGACCAGCCATGAGCCGGGCAAGGAAAGGAGCAATAGCGTGAGGCTGCCCGGCTTTTCCGCGCGCACGATCGCGCTCGGCTACGGTATCGTCAGCCTGCTGGTGCTGGCGATGTTCGCCGGGCCGCTGTGGTATGCGTGGCATACCAATATCCAGAAGGTACGCACGGAACTGATCACGGCCGACTCGCAGCGGCTCGCCAACCTGTTCGCGCGCGGCGGGCCGTTCGCGCTGACGACCGCCATCGAGAGCCAGGTGGTGGGCACCAACGACGGTGTGCGCAAGATCATCCTGTTCATGGCGCCGAACGGCGTCAAGCTGGCCGGCAACCTGCCCGGCTGGCCCGCCGGCCTGCCGGACCGCGACGGCACGGGGTCGGCCACGATCCACGTCGATGGCGAACCGCGCCGCATCGAACTGGTGCGCGTCACGCTGGGCGACGGCTACCGCCTGCTGATCGCCAGTAACCTGAACCGCTTCGACGAACTGGAACGGCTGTTCGTGTGGGGCCTGCTGGCCTGCGCCGCCACGGTGCTGATGGGCGCCGCGCTGGGCGGCGTGCTGATCCGCCGTGCGCTGCTGGCAAGGGTACAGGGCATCAGCCAGACGACCGCCGCGATCATCGAAGGCAAATTGTCGCGCCGCCTGCAGGAACCGCGCGACGGCGACGAGCTGCAGCTGCTCACGCGCACCGTGAACCGCATGCTGGACCAGATCGAACACCTGGTGACGGGCGTGCAGGATGTGTCGAATGCGATCGCGCACGACCTGCGCACGCCGCTGTCGGAGCTGCGCGCGCGGCTGGAAGAGCTGTCGGTGACGCGGCCGGCCGAGGAAGAAACGTTTGCCGAGATCGACGCGGCGATCGGCGACGTGGACCGCGTGATGAACATCTTCAATGCGCTGCTGCGCCTGGCCGAAATCGACAGCGGCAGCCGCCGCAACGGTTTCGTGCAGGTGGACCTGGCGAAGCTGGCGGCCGAGGTGGCCGAGTTCTACGCACCGGTGGCGGAACTGAAGGACATCGCGCTGGCCTTCACGCCGCGCGGCGCGCCGTGCGTCGTCGGCGACCCTGTTCTGCTGGCGCAGGCGCTGGGCAACCTCGTCGAGAACGCGTTGAAATACGCGCCGCAAGGCGGCGAGATCGCCATCTCGATCCACCATCCGCAGCGCGATACGCTGGAAATCGTGGTCGCCGACAATGGCCCCGGCATCACGGCCGATGAACGGCCCCGCGTGGTGGAACGCTTCTACCGCGGCGACACCAGCCGCGGCACGCCGGGCGTGGGCCTTGGTCTTTCCGTGGTATCGGCCGTGGCCCGGCTGCACGGCGGCGCGCTGCTGCTGGCCGACAACCGGCCCGGCTTGCGGGCGACGCTGCAGGTCGCCGTCAGCCCCGCGAGCGGCACGCAGGCGTAGAGCGGGATGGCGGGACACACATCAGCGGTGCCGCAAGGACTCTCTACCGGTGCCAGTGAGTTCTCGCTATCGTGCACGAGCCATTCGATCAGGTGCGCTATGGACGCAATCGGCCTACAGTCGAAACATTATGAAGAACCCGATGAATACCCCCAGCAAAAGTCCGGCGCCCGTTCGCCGCCATGCACGCCAACAGGCACCACGCGTGTTCGATACTGTCGACATGGCGCTGGCCGAGGAATCGGCCGACCGGAACTGCATCTGCGAGCTGGTCGCCGTCGCCGAGCGCTCGGCCCGGCGGGTCGACGATGGCATGAACGCGACCGAAGCCAGCGAAGAACAGCACGCCGTGGCGGAAGCCCAGGCGATGTGCTGACAATACCGCAAACGCCATGCTCACTGACCGCCGACGCGACATGGCACAAGCGCGCGTATTCGAAACAGCGCTGCGCATCAATATCGTGCTCGGTTCCACCGATGCATGGTGCCACTTGCGCCTGCGTGACGTGGAGCCGGCTACCGCGCTCAGGGCAATCGCCTGCGACAGCCGGCGCCGGCAAAGCGATGAGGACGCGATGCGGGAAGCGCAGCTATACAAACATACGCACTGGCAATCGGAATGCGAAACCATGGTGGACGTTCGGCATGGCGAGCAGCGCCGCCGCCGCGATACCATCACGGCGCAGGTCGCCGATCGCGCCGTGGAGCTGTCGATGGGAAATCGCCGAACCGAGGCGGAAGATTTGCTCGACGAGTATGGCATGACCGCGGCGGCGACTCTGCGCCTCATGCTTGAACCGGACCGCCGCAGGGCCACGCGCTGGTACTGACCGCTGGTCCGCAACTGGACGCCATTGCTGCGCTGTTCTCGCCGAGGCGGGCAATGCGGTGGACCTCGCTCACGAATCGGGCAATGGCCACCGGCACCATCGATCCCCCTCCAGCTTCGCCATGCCTGGCAAATGCTTTCGCATGCGGGCATGCCGTGCCATCACTTCTTCCATACCTGCAGGGCGAACAGCAATGTGCTGTAGCCGCATACCAGCGGATGCAGGCCAGGATGACATTGATCGGAAACGCTTTCCTTTGAAGCTGAGCATGGCCAATAATCCAGGGTTTGGGCGTCACAGCCTGCCTGAGACCGGCAACGGCGCAGATCATGCGACAGAACCTGTATTTCAGCCAGTACGGGCATTGTTGACCGGTGACTTGACGCGGCAATCCCGGGGATGAAAATCCAGGCAAATTCACCTTCCTGCCAAAATTCTGCAGACAAATCAGCATGGAACTTTCAAGCCGTTGATTTTTATCGAATATTCAGCCTATAGTTACCGCGAACGGCCAATGCAGACGAATTTCCCTCGCATTGCAGACAAATTTACCTTCCACTACGGCGGCCTGGCTGTCGCCGGGCCGACGTATCCGTGCTGGTCGCAACAAGGAGGATGTGTGGAGCCAGTCGTACCGAATTGCGCATGGTATGGCGATGCGTGCCGTCGGCAAGGCGGGGAGCCGTGATGCGTGCGGTATCGGAATCCGTGCAGGCGTGGCTGTGCCGGGCGCTGGGAGATCATGTGTCCATCGGCGGCCTGCGCATCCATTTTCTCGAAGCCGGCACCAGCAAAATCGTTGACAAGCCGGTCATCAAGGATTTGATTTTCCGTGCCTATCGCCATACGCGGCACGCGTTGCCTGCGAGCGCCCTGGGCGACGTCGACGTTGTCGTACAGGTGCAACCGCCGATGACCTTGCCCGAAATCGGCATCGGCGGCTATTCGCCGTCGGCGAACCTGGTGTTCCTGTTCATCGACCCTGCCCATCCGGACCTGCGCGCGATGGTGCCGCGGCATCTTGCCCCGATGCTGGTGCATGAGTTGATGCACTGCGCGCGCTGGCGCGGCCCGGGGTATGGCATGACCCTGGGCGATGCACTCGTTTCCGAAGGCCTTGCACTGCATTTCGAAGCCGGGTTCCGGGGCGAGGCGCCCTGGTACGCGACCGCACTGGATGACATCGCCCTGGCGAACGCCGAGGCCGAGGCGCGCGCGGACTGGCAGAACCCGCACTACGACCGGATGGCCTGGTTCTCGCCCTTCAGCGCCGGGGGGGCGTATCGTGGCTATTCCCTGGGCTACAGGCTGGTCGGTCGCCGCATGGCGGCATCAGCGCGCTCGTGCGTCGATCTGTACGCCGCGCCGTCGTCCGGGTTCTGATGCCGCGCTTGCGTCGTGCCGCGTCGATCCTTGGCGGCGCACGCCACTCGCCCGCTAGCCGGGGACACCGAGCATGAACTCGCCGACCGATGATTCCACCAGGTAGTCGGTGTCGGCGAGTCTGGCGAAGCGCGCTGCATTGCCCAGCCCGAGCGCGCAGCCGGCCAGGTTCATGGCGGTGGCCACAAGATAAAAAGTCTGGTACAGCACGCCGACATTTTTCAACTGTACCGCGTAGGCCATGCCCTCGTACTTCCAGCCCACACGCTGGAAACGGCTGGCAAGGGTGATCAGCACCTGCGGCCTGCAACTGCGCGCGGCCGAAATGAAGGCGTCGTCGAGCAGCGCTTCCATCTCGTCGTCGGGGGCGCGCACAAGGCACAAGGCATGGGCCGCCGGATCGTAATAGTAAAAGCCGCGCGCAAGGCCGGCAGCCTGGTTCACGCACAGATAAATTTCGAGCTCGTAGCTGGCGCCGCCGCTGGGGTAGGGGCGCGAGGTCAGTTCGCCAATCTCGGTTTGCTGGCGCCCGCGCACGCGCGCTGCACGATACAGGAACTCGCCGATTTGCAGCGCGCTGATGTGCCGCAGGCTGTCATGCGAGCGCAGCGAACGTCGCCCTTCCAGCACCATGCCGAAAGGCAGGTCGCGGGCGGCGAGCAGGTTGAGATCGGGGCGAATCAGGGGGATCGCGCGATCGCGCCACGGATTCGGCTTTGTCGCGGGCTGTGGCTCGAGCACACCCTTGAAGCGGAATCCCGCGCCCATGGGATGGCTGTGGCGCCCTTGCCTGCTGCGGAAGTGAAACAGCAGATCGTGATATTCCCACTGCCGCTGGACCGCATCGACGTCTTCGCGCAGCCGTCCCTGCTCGTCCGTCGGCTCGATCACGCCGGCGACGGCCAGCAGATACAGGAACTCGGCGGTCATACCCGCACCGTCATGCGAACCGTCCTCGGCCGCATACAGGTCTGCCGTGTCGCGCGCAGTCAGCAGTTGGGCGAACAGCGCCGCCAGGCGAGGCGCATGTTCGCCGGCCAGGTGGGTCGTGATGGTCGTGCGCGGGTTTTCGATGAAGATGTCGGCCTGGCCGGTGGCGTCGCGTTCGTGGCGCAGCGAGGCGAACCGCGTGGCGCGCCAAGTGCCTTGCAGATTGCCCACCCCCAGGTTCAAGGTGTCGTTCTGGGCGGCTGGTCGTATCTCGAGCGCGGGCGCGACTGCGGAAGAGCCAATGGCGATCGCCTGCCAGGCCCATAGCCTGGCCAGCAGCAGGAAGGCGGCCGCGATGTCCACGGGACGCGCGGTATCGCCGGAGACGGACGTACAGGCGCCCGTTTCGAACTGGCGCAGGCTGACCGGTCCGTCCTGGAGGGCCAGCCAGAGCGCCTCGGCACCGGCAGGCACCAGTGCGTGGAGGTGTTCGAAGCCCGGTATCGACTTGGGCAAAGCCAGGCGAATGGCGATGCCGGCGGGCGTCGTCGAGACGATCGCTGCCGGTGCCGGTGCCGGTGCCGGTGCCGGTGCCGGTGCCGGTGCCGGTGCCGGTGCCGGTGCCGGTGCCGGTGCCGGTGCCGGTTCCTCCGTATCGCCGGGCGGAGCCGGCTGCTGCGGGACATCGCTGGGCATTTGCGTGGCATCGGCCGGTGCCCGCGCCGTCGATTTGCGTTTCATAGGAACATGGGCGTCGGGTTGAGGTCCGCTTCCGCGGTCGCTTGGGCAAGCCTGCCTTGTTTGACCGGGACGTCGAACAGGCGTCCGGGCGCGAAGCGTGCCCAGAAGTGACGCAAGCCAGGCACCACCATCTTGACGACAGGAAGACCGATGTCAGGCCGGGTCTGGTCGAGTACGAGCACTTCATGGCCGGCCGCCTGCAATTGCCCGATGAGGGAGGTCAGCAATGCAGCAACCGATGTGCTGGCCGGCGGGCCATAGGTATCCGGGCCACAAGGTGCCTGGCTGTCATCGCCTGGCAGATAGGGTTGATTCGCCACCGTCGCCGTGCGCCACCAGTCCAGCGCGTCGCGGTCGCCCATCATGTACATGGTGCTGCCGTCCGGGTTCAGGTTGAGCAGGGCAGGAATGAACTGGTTCAACTCGGTGAGCGCCCGGTTCAGTGCGATGCCCGCGTCCAGGTGGGCGCCAAAACCCATCATGATGTCCTCGGTCGGGCCGCGGGTACGGCGGCTCAGTGCCACGAAGCAGGGTACGCCGAAGTCGGACGTTATGTCGAGGACCCAAAACTCGCGCTCGTGCTGCTGATAGAACTCGCGCATTTGCGTAATGAAGCCGTCGTCGAATGCCGCCAGATCGACGGCGGGACACCGCAGGCGGTTGTACCACCAGATGGCGACGGCGTCGCGTTCGATCAGTTCCAGCAAGCCTTGCAGCATTGCGTCTTCGATTGACGAACCGGCGGCGCAGCCATTCGAATCGGCCCAACAATAGAATTGATGCGGGGGCGCAGGGTAGTTGTAATACAGGTAGCTGGTAGGCAGGAATTTCTGGCACTGCCCGGTCAGCGACCAGAGCGGTGTCCATTCGATGACGGCGTTCGCGTCGAAGGCTTGCGGCACCACCTGGAAGCGTCCCCCACGGGCAAGCCAGGCCTCGCGCTCCTGATACTGGCGCTCCGAGAACAGCATGCAGTTGCGTGGGTCGACGCCCTCGGCGCCCAAGGTGGCGAGCGAGGCCCGGCGGCGCGGTTCCTCTCCGCGGTAGACGCCTGAATAGCGTTCCAGCGCTTCGCACAAGGCACTTGTACGTGCCTGCGCGTCGGTGCGGCCCTTGCCGGAACTGCTGGTCCGCAGGCCATCTTTCAGGAACCAGAGCTGGTCGCTCTTCAGCGCGAAGTTGTGCCCGGCCATGTAGCTTCGGATGGGGCCCGCGCCATGCCAAAAAGCAGGCGTGACGGCGGTCACGACCCCTGTAAATGGACTGATGTGGTGAGACAGCCTGGCAAACACGGTTTCCGGCGGTTCGAGGCGCAGCCCGCCCTGGTTCGACACCGTGGCGCCACGGTCGACAATCGACATTGGCTGCCCCGCTGCGCTCGCCAGGGTGGGGTTGCCGCAGGCAATGCACTGCGGTCGCCGGACGACCTGGTGGAACTCGAAGGAGAAGGACATCAGGTCGGCAACCAGTACGCGGGACTCCAGCTCCGGATTGCTGCCGGTGACGATCCAGCGCGCCAGTTGCGTGGCGACCATCGCGTGCGCCTGGAGCTCGCCCAGGGCCGTGCGTGCCCGCACCAGCGGCAGGGGACCAGGCTGACCGGTCCTGCGCTCGACGTAGGCTTCGACCTCCCGGTTGCCGCGCAGGCGGCTTGCGAGGCATTGCCAGCATGCGGTCCGGCCGGCCTGGATCAGTGGTCCGATCCAGAGGCGTACACCGACGGGCTTGACCAGCAGCAGCGGCATGTGACGGGCCAGGCACTCCGCGTTGAGCTGCGCGAGACGGGGATGCAGATAATCTTCCACGAGCGCGACGCAGACCGCACCGGCAGGATCGACCTGCATGCCCAGCGCACGCAGCGCCTGTGCCAGTCCACCGGGATCGACCGAGCCGACACTTTCCAGACGCACGTGCGTGTTGGCCAGTACCGCCAGCGCAAATGCGCCATCGACACCGAGCTCCGACCAGTAAGCCTCGTATGGCGGGTGCAGCGCCATGTCGGAATTGGCCAGGTGGCCGGCGCGGTGCAGCATGTTCAGGGCCTCATGCACTGTCTGCGGCGGCACGTATGCGCTGCAGGCCATGACGATCTCGTCAACGGTGTGGCGGCCGTCGAGCAAGGGGATCAGGTGTTCGAGCGGCTGCCCTTCCAGCACATGCGTGTCCCGTTCGGAGAGCAGGAAGACGCCATCGCCCCTCACCTGTTCGACGTGATATCGCTCTTTCAATCTCGGTCTGAACATATCTGCCTTTCAGATGCGTACAGCAATGCGGCAAGCGCGCATCGCACAGGATGCGAGGATGCGCGCGGCCATTGGGGCCCTGCTCCAACAGGTGCGCATCGGGCCGAAGCGTGCCGACGCCACCAATGCAGCCGGGAATGCTCAACAGCGAAACCCGGCACCGGCCGGCGGCGCTCCCGGAACCAGCCACCGCCGCGCCGGCACGGTCCTACCCCTGCATGGCACTGCCAAAGGTGCCCACCGTGGCGGCACTGCCTGCCGTGCCGCAGTAACTGCCCAGGCAGCCGGCGGTACCGATCGACCCGACGCAGTTGAAGCGCATGTCGCCGCCCGTGCCCGCGGTGCCACCGATGCCGCCCGACAGTCGCGTCGATTGCAGGTTGCCGCCCGAGCCGAGGCAGCCGGCCATCGCGCTCTGGCCACCGTAGCCCCCGGCCATGGTCCCGGTGGCACCGTCCGGCCCTTGCGTGATGGCGCTGCCGAAGGTGCCCACCGTGGCGGCACTGCCTGCCGTGCCGCACCAACTGCCCACGCAACCGGCGGTACCGATCGACCCGACGCAGTTGAAGCGCATGTCGGCGCCGGTCCCCGCGGTGCCGCCGGACAGCCGCGTCGACTGCAGGTTGCCGCCCGAGCCGAGGCAGCCGGCCATCGCGTTCTGGCCACCGTAGCTCCCGGCCATGGCCCCGGCACTGTTCGGCCCTTGCGCGATGGCGCTGCCGAAGGTGCCCACCGTGGCGGCACTGCCTGCCGTGCCGCACCAACTGCCCACGCAGCCGGCGGTACCGATCGACCCGACGCAGTTGAAGCGCATGTCGGCGCCCGTCCCCGCGGTACCACCGATGCCACCGATGCCGCCGATGGCGCCGGACAGTTGCGTCGACTGCAGGTTGCCGCCCGAGCCGAGGCAGCCGGCCATCGCGTTCTGGCCACCGTAGCCCCCGGCCATGGCCCCGGTGGCACCGTCCGGCCCTTGCGTGATGGCGCTGCCGAAGGTGCCCACCGTGGCGGCACTGCCTGCCGTGCCGCACCAACTGCCCACGCAGCCGGCGGTACCGATCGACCCGACGCAGTTGAAGCGCATGTCGGCGCCGGTCCCCGGTCCGCTGGCCAGGCCTGCCGCGCTGCGGCCCATCATGTTGCCGGACAGCTGGGTCGATTGAAGGTCGCCGCCGCAGCCGAAGGTGCCGCCGGTGCCGATCGTGCCGGCGGTGCCGCAATAGCTGCCGGCCGAGCCGATGCAGGCCGCGCTGCCCCAGCAGTTGAAGCGCATGTCGGCACCCGTTCCCGGTCCGCTGGCCATGCCTGCCGCGCTGCGGCCCATCATGTTGCCGGACAGCTGGGTCGACTGAAGGTCGCCGCCGCAGCCGAAGGTACCGCCGGTGCCGATCGTGCCGGCGGTGCCGCAATAGCTGCCGGCCGATCCGATGCAGGCCGCGCTGCCCCAGCAGTTGAAGCGCATGTCGGCGCCCATCCCCGGTCCGCTGGCCAGGCCTGCCGCGCTGCGCCCCATCATGTTGCCGGACAGCTGGGTCGACTGAAGGTCGCCGCCGCAGCCGAAAGTGCCGCCGGTGCCGATCGTGCCGGCGGTACCGCAATAGCTGCCGGCAGAGCCGATGCAGGCCGCGCTGCCCCAGCAGTTAAAGCGCATGTCGGCGCCCATCCCCGGTCCGCTGGCCAGGCCTGCCGCGCTGCGGCCCATCATGTTGCCGGACAGCTGGGTCGACTGAAAGTCGCCGCCGCAGCCGAAGGTGCCGCCGGTGCCGACCGTACCGGCAGTGCCGCAATAGCTGCCGGCAGAGCCGATGCAAGCCGCGGTGCCCCAGCAGTTGAAGCGCATGTCGGCACCGCCGGCGCCGCATGCGGCAGCCATCGCGCCTGTCATTGCGCTGCCGGAGAGTTGGGTCGATTGCATTGGCTGGGCGTAGGTCCAGCAAGTTCCGTTGCAGGCCTGGCACATGCAGCCACAGTAGTTCGTGGCCACAGGGCCGGCGGCGCACTGTATGCACTGCAGTGCTTGCGCCCCCTGCGCACCCTGCGCACTCCAGCACGGCAAATTGCAGGCCTGGGTCGCGCTGCCCTGGCAGGCGCACAAGCTTGGGTCCCCGCCACAGCCGGATGTGAACTGGACCTTGCCTGCCCCGTTATCCTGAGAAGACTGCTGCTGCCGTTGCTGGTTGATCGTGTCCAGCGCGGCTTGCAGATTGCCTTCCACATGGCGAGACAGCTGCTCCTTGTCGCCACCCGTGAACCCGTACTCGGCAAAAACGGCGACCGGGTCCTCGGTCAAACGCTTTCGGAATGCGACGTCGGTGGACGTACGCGCGACGATCTTCGCCCACGCCAGTTTGAATTCTGGTGAATCGTTCACTTCCATGACGACCTCCGTTAGCTCGGCGCCGGCGAACATGTGAAGCATTGATGGGAGCATTGCCGGCAATGCCACAACAATGCTCGGGCCAGAATACGCCTCCTCAAAAATACATAGCAAGCTCGATCGACGATACAGGCGCCTTATTCGCAAGCCGTTGCGAATCTGCCACTGTTAGTTATTTTTATACGGATACTTTTGTAACGCGCAAACATCCATACGCTGGCTATGCAAAACCAAACGTCCTCTTCCGCGAAAAAAAATATGAATGGTGCTCAAACGCGCAAGCGCTCGCCAATTATCGGTCGCTATCAGCGCGGCCGATTTGCCTGTGTGCTGCGCTGATTCACGTGTATAGTAGATTCACGCTTCATCGAGCGCTGCCAGTTGCTGGCCTCCTTCCTGTCCTGCCTTCGCTGGCGATTCCCGTCGGACTTCCAATTCCATCCTCCGCTTGAGGCTCACCCTTTCACCATGCGCCGCCACGCGGCATTGGAGCCGACATGACCGACCTGCCCATCCCCGCCCAAGCCGCCACTGCGCTCGAGGTCACATTCGATGGCAAGTACTACCATTTCCGCGAGTATCGCTATGAGCGCCTGGACGATGCGCTGCGCTATGCCGACGCGCAGCATCGCAAGCCGGACTACAAGGCGGATCCATCCTTCGTGCCCCGGTGGCTGCCCGCGTGGGAACCGGACGCAACCCAGCGTGCGACGATGAGCGACCTGGCAATCGGCTTCGGCGCCGGGCGCTTCAGCGTCGGCCCTTATCACTATGACCGGCTGGAAGACGCGATTGCCTTTGCCCGCCTGCCGAACTCGTGATCACGGGAAAACCAGGTAGCTCAGTGCATTAAAGCAGCAGCTGTTCACCCGCTCCTTCGTCACGATCGTCAACCGCCGCAACCGGCAGACGGGCGAAACGCTGAGCCGCGAACCGTTTTTCGCGATGGCGCACATCGTGGTGCCGCTGCCGGGATCAACGGATCAGGGCCAGCGTCGCTCCTGCGATCAGGGACTGTTCGGCAGCCATCGCGTCGAGAATCTCAAAGTGGTTGATGCCGTCCAGGACATAGGTCCCTGCAAGTCGCCCGGCGGCACGCAGTTCCCGTGCCATCAACATTCCCTGGCGTTTGAACTCGGGGCTCTCGGCGGTACCCCATGCAACGATCGCGGGGCAGCGCACCGTTTGCAGGCGATGCACGGGGCTCAGTTCGCGCAGCTTGTCGGCCGTCAGCCTCAGGTGGCGGTTGCCCGCCGCAAGCACCACAGGCTCCAGGTCGCACAAGCCGCTGAGCAGCAGTCCGCCTTTCAGCAAGCCGGCCGGCGCGCCGAAGCGGGTCCAGTCGGTGCTCAGCATCACGGCGGCCAGGTGCCCGCCGGCCGAATGGCCACCCACATGGATGCGGTCGGGGTCGACGCCGAGGTCACGCGCATGGCGCCACGTCCACAGGATCGCCCGCCGGCATTGCGCCACCATGCCAGGCAGCGTGGTCGCGGGAATGGTGTCGTATTCCGGCGCGATGAAGACTGCGTCGTTCTTCACGAAACCGGGAGCGAGGTACGACACCGACTCCTTCGTGCCCACCCGCCAGTTGCCGCCGTGGATGAAGACCATCGCCGGCGATGCACCCGTGCCGCCCGATGGCGCGAAGACATCGAGCTTTTCCGACGGCTGCGTGCCATAGCTCGCCGTCTTCGGCGGTAACGCCGCACGGATCCGCGCACCGGCGGCGGCCTGCCTGCCAAGCAGTTCGCGCATGTTCGGCGCCCATTTCGCATCGGAATACGCGTCGTCGAGTTCCTGCTGCGAGTACTGGAGATAGGCTTTTTCGCTGCCGCCGCGTGCCGTGGCCGCCGGGGGTGAGAGCAGAAGTCCCGCTGAGAGGAAACTTCCATACCGCATGAATTCCCGCCGCTTCATGTTGCCTCCCGACCGCCCCGCGGGGCAATGACGCATGGCTTTGCATCGAAAGCATCACCGACGCTACTATATCCACATCGGTCTAGCCAGTATATCCGGCACGTTTCCGGTCACGCCGCCCCGGGCGCTACAGTTCAAGGTCCTGTCAACTGGAGCGAAACCGATGATCATGCCGATGCGTACGCATTATTGTGGCCTTGTGACCGAGGCGCTCGTGGGCCGGACTGTCAGTCTGTGCGGCTGGGTACGACGTCGCGAGGATGTCGCTGGCGCCATCCGCATCGAACTGCGCGACCGCGAAGGCATCGTGGTGGTCGTGTGCAGTTCCGCCGAGCCGGAGGCATTCACCGTTGCTGGAGAGGTGCACGAAGCGTACTGCGTGCGTGTCCAGGGTGTCGTGGCTGATCTCCCCCCTCGTACGATTGCGGGCAGCATACAGCCAGGCACCATCGGCGTCGTGTGCCATGAGCTGGAAGTGTTGAATGCTTCCGTGGCGGTGCCCATCCGGTTCGACGACGATCGTCCCTGCGAAGCCAGCCGGCTGGCAAACCGCGTGCTGGACTTGCGGCGTTCGCGGATGCAGGAAAACCTGCGCCTGCGCCACAGGGTAACAATGGAAGTACGCAAGCACCTGGACGCCCTGGGATTCATCGACATCGAAACACCCGTCCTGGCGATGCCGACGCAGGAAGGCGCGCGAGAATACCTGGTGCCCTCCAGGGTCAATGCGGGCCAGTTCTTTGCCATGCCGCAGTCGCCGCAGCTGTTCAAGCAGCTGCTCATGGTCGCAGGCTTCGACCGCTATTACCAGATCGCGAAATGCTTCAGGGACGAGGATCTCTACGCCGATTGCCAGCCCGAGTTCACGCAGGTCGACTGCGAAACCTCCTTCCTGGACGAGCAGGAGATCCGTGACCTCTTCGAAGACATGGTGCGCAGGATCTTCAAGGACACGCTGGATATCGACCTGCCGAACCCTTTCCCGGTCATGGACTTCGCCGAAGCGATGCGCAGGTATGGATCGGACAAG
This sequence comes from Pseudoduganella sp. jia 12, assembly GCF_055502675.1. NCBI lineage: Bacteria > Pseudomonadati > Pseudomonadota > Betaproteobacteria > Burkholderiales > Oxalobacteraceae > Pseudoduganella > Pseudoduganella sp. jia 12. The sequence continues at coordinate 13,017 of NZ_JBUXKP010000016.1, read as the reverse complement.
CCGGACCTGCGCGTGAAGCTGGAATTCACGGAAATGACCGACTTGATGAAAGACGCGGGCCTGCACATGTTTTCCGCCGCCGCCAACTTGCCGGACGGCCGCGCGGTGATTCTGCGCGTTCCAGGCGGAGCGGGCATCGGGCAATCCGAGATCGGCGCCCATGCCCGGTTCGTGGCCACTCGAGGCACGACGAACCTTGCCTGCATCCGCGTCGTCGAACGGGGCAAGGGCCGCGCCGGCCTGCACTCACCGATCGTCGAGGACCTGGGCGACGACGTCCTGGCCAGGATTCTTGAACGCACGGGCGCTTGCGACGGCGACCTGCTCTTCCTCGGCGCCGGCAAGGCAAAGGCGGTCAACGAAGCGATCGGCGCCCTGCGCCTGAAAATCGGCCACAGCGAATTCGGCAGGACGAACGGCCTGTTCGAAGACACATGGGCACCGCTGTGGGTCATCGACTTTCCGCTGTTCGACTATGACGAGGCGGACGGACGCTGGGTCGCGACGCACCATCCGTTCACGGCGCCACGGGACGGCCACGAAGCCATGCTGGAAACCGACCCGGGCGCCTGCATCGCCAAGGCCTACGACATGGTGCTGAACGGCTGGGAACTGGGCGGCGGCTCGATCCGCATCCATCGCAAAGAGCTGCAGTCCCGGGTCTTCCGCACCCTCGGTATCGGCGCGGAGGAGGCGCAACGGCGGTTCGGCTTCCTGCTCGATGCGCTGCAGTACGGCGCCCCGCCCCATGGCGGCCTTGCATTCGGCCTGGACCGCATGGTGGCATTGATGACGAAATCCGGGTCGATCCTCGACGTGATCGCCTTTCCGAAGACGCGGCAGTTCCGCGACCTGCTGACGCATGCTCCTGCGGTGGTCGACGAGCAACAGCTGCGGGATTTGCATGTGCGGCTTTCGCCCGGCGAAACCACGGTTACCGGCTGACGGTCGGCGATGGCCGGCTGAACGCTTTACCGCGCTGTTTCGCTGTACCGGAGCCGGCACGGCATTTTCCGTTCACCGGGGCGTGGTCTTGGAGATGGCATCCGCGACGGGCTGCACCTGCGTCATCAGGCCGGCGCGCAGGGCCGGGATGGCACGTGCGATGTCGCCCTCCAGTGCGGAGTACGTGGAATACTCGTTCTTCCACGCACCCGGATTGAATTCAAAGGTTTTATTGCCATAAAACTCCTTGGTCCGGCCATTATAGACAGCCACGCCGACACTGACGCGTACGCGGTAGTTGTTGAGTGGTCCTGGCGCCATGTAGTAAGCCATCGGACTGAACTGGACCAGCAGATCGGCGTCGACCGTCGGGAGATCGCGGTCATCGCGGGTGAGGTAGCCCGGCTGGAGCTTCGTATCGCCGGGCAGCCAGCGGAATCGCACAGGGGAGCTGTTACTGTCTTCGACCAGCGTGACCGTGATTCCCCTGGAAGCAAGGGATGCCTGCAGGGCTTCGCTGTACTCCCTGCGCAGGTCCAGGCCCGGAAGTTGTGCCATGACCAGTCCATGGAACCCTTGGGCCTTGCGCTGCGTTTCCGCGGCAATGCCGTCGATGATTCCCCCGACGACCGATGCACCCACGATCTGTCCTGCCGATACGTTGCTCCCGGCCGCGTTGATGTGCGCCGCGACGGCGACTTCGCCGATGTTGTCGCTCAAGCCGGGAGTGCTTTTTCCGCCGTTCGTATCCGCCAGGATGAAACCATAGTCGGCCAGCGGCATGTAATGGATATCGAGAAAGTACGGGCTGCCGATGACCGCGATATTGCGCATTGCCGGTGGCTGCACGAGTGCCACGGTCCTGGGAGTGGAAAATTTCTCGGACTGGATGCGGGGAGCGCTGCCGCATGCGCTCAGGAACGCGCAAGCCAGTAGTATCGAAAGATATTTCATGATTACATCAAAAATTTCTAAATTGTAATTATATCAGCTCCTTATGCAGCGAATCCGGACTCCTTGTCTGCCAAGACTCAACGCATCATTGCCAGTGTCGCTCCCGCGAGCGGCGACTGTTCCGAAGCCATCGCGTCGAGAATCTTGAAATGGTTGATGCCTTCCAGGACGTACGTCCCGGCAAAGGCGCCCGGCGGCGCGCAGTTCGCGTGCCATCAGCATCCCCTGGCGCTTGAATTCCGGGCTTTGGGCGATGCCCCACGCAACGATCACCGGACAGCGCACCGTTAGCAGGCGATGCACGGGGCTCAGTTCGCGCCGTTCGTTCGCCATCAGCGTCAGGTGGCGGTTGCAGGCCGCGAGCACGACGGGCTCGAGGTCGCACAGACCGCTGAGCACCAGTCCGCCCGTCAACAAGTCGGCGGGCGCGCCGAAGCGGGTCCAGTCGGTGGTCAGCATGACGGCGGCAAGATGCCCTCCGGGCGAACGGCCAGCGACATAAATGCGCTCGGGATCGATGCCAATTCCCGCGCATGATGCCACACCCACAGGATCGCTTGCCGGCATTGCTCCAGCATGCCGGGCAGCGTGGTTGCGGGAATGGTGTCGTATTCCGGCGCGATGAAGACTGCATCGTTCTTAACGAACGCGGGCGCGAGGTAGGACACCGATTCCCTGGTGCCCACCCGCCAGTTCCCGCCATGGATGAATACCATCGCCGCCGACCCGCCTGCGTCACCCGCGGCGCCCACCGGCGAGAACACATCGCGCTTCTCCGACCGCCGAGTACCATAGCTTGCCGTCTTCGGCGCAAACGCTGCCCGTACGCGCGCACCGGCGGCAGCCTGCCGGCCGAGCAGCTCGCGCATGTTCGGCGCCCATTTCGCATCCGATTACGCGTCGTCGAGTTCCTGCTGCGTGTAATGGAGATAGGCTTTTCCGGTGCCGGCATTTGCAGTCGCCGGTGGAGACTGGAGTAGAAGTCCCGCTGGAAGTAAACTCCCGAACCGCATGAAATCGCGCCGCTTCATGTTGCCTCCTCATCGCCCCGCGGGGCACCGCTGCATGGCTTTGCATCGAAAAGGCAGGTTACCGCATTACGACCCGGCGCCCAAACGGTGTCCTCCGTCGGGCTGGCCCTCCTGCTCTTTGCTACGCACCCAGCCACCGCAGCACCAGCGGAATCAACCCCGGCGCCAGCAACGCCGTCACTACCCCGTTCAACCCCATCCCCAGTCCGGCAAACGCCCCCATCTCGGCACTGACCTGGAACGCCCTTGCGGTGCCGATGCCATGCGACGCGACGCCCAGTGCAAAGCCGCGTACTTCGTGCGAATGGATCCTCATCCAGCCGAACAGGAACCTTGCGAAGACGGCGCCGAAGATGCCGGTGCCGATCACCAGCACGGCGGTCAGCGACGGCAGGCCGCCCAGCCGTTCGGAGACGGCCATGGCGATCGGCGTGGTGGCCGACTTCGGCCCGATCGAACGTGCGAGTTCGGCCGTGCCGCCGAGGGCGACGACGATGCAGACGGCGGAAGCGATCGCCGTGACGGACCCGCACACCAGTGCGACGGCGATCGGCACGAAGGTGCGGCGCAGCCGGGGCAGCTGCCGTACCAGCGGCACGGCCAGCGCCACGGTGGCCGGGCCGAGCAGGAAGTGCACGAATTGGGCGCCGGCAAAATAGCGCTCATACGACATGCCCGACAGCCACAATGCCGCGCAGACCAGCGCGATCGCGATCGCCACCGGGTTGGCGAGCGGCGAGAACTTGCACCGCGCATAGATGGCCTGCGCCACCGCGTAGGCGCACAGGGTCAGCGTCAGCCCCAGCAGCGGCGAGGCGGAAAGATAGACCCAGAACGAGCGCAGTTCGGCCAGCTCAAACATCGCGGTCCTTCGGCATGAGGGCACGCAGCACGAGGGCCGTCATCGCCAGCGTCAGCAGCGTGCTGCCCATCAGGCCCGCCAGCAGCGCCAGCCAGTGGCCGCTGCTCGACGATGCCGCCGCCACGATGCCCACGCCGGCCGGCACGAACAGCAGCGACAGGTGGCGCAGCAGTTCGTTGGCATCGGCTTCGATTTTTGCGAGGAGCGCGGGCGAGACGACGAGCGCGGCGAACAGCAGGAGCATGCCGGCGACGGGGCCGGGAATGGGCAGGTGCAGCACGTAGACGATGCCCTCCCCCAGGCACTGGAACAGCAGCAGGATGGTGAAACTGACGAGCATTGGTTTTCCTTTTGTGATGTTTGCGTGCCGGTTATTCCCCGAATGCTTCCGCCACCAGCGTGCGCAGCCAGCGGTTGCCCTCGTCCTGGTTGTAGCGCCGGTGCCAGAACACGTTCGTCTGCAGCGCCGCCAGCCGCAGCGGCGATTTTACATACACGAGGCCGAACGGCGCGGCCGCACGCTCGGCCAGCTTTTGCGGCACCGTCACCACGAGGTCCGTCGTGCTCACGATGTACGGCGCAGCCGAGAAATGGGGCACCGAAAAACCGGCGGACGTGAGGATCCCGGCTTTCTGCAGCGCCGTGTTGATCCGGTCGTACGGGCTTTCCAGCGCCGCCACGACGAGGTGGCGGGCTTCCGTCAGCCGTTTCATCGTCAGCGTTCCGGTGGCCAGCGGGTGGCCGGCGCGCAGCAGCGTCACGTATTCCTGCCGGAACAGGCGCCGCTGGTACAGTGCGCCGGGCGCATCGTCGAACGCGCCGATGGCGAGGTCGATGCGCCCCGCTTCCATCTCGGCCCGCAGGTCCGCGGCGCCCGCCCGCACCGACGCAATCCCGACGCCGGGCGCCACGGTACCGCACAGCTCCACCAGCCGGGGCATGAAGTACACCTCGCCCACGTCCGTCATGGCGATGTTGAAGCGGCGCCGGCTGGCGGCGGGGTCGAACGACTCGGCGGGCGCCAGTGCCTGTTCGAGGTGGGCAAGCGCCGTGGCCACCGGCTCGGCCATGCGCTCGGCGTACGGCGTGGGCTGCATGCCCGCCGCGGTGCGCACGAACAGCTCGTCGCCGGTGGCGCGGCGCAGCCGGGCCAGCGCATTGCTGACCGCGGACTGGGTCAGGCGCAGCCGGCGGGCCGCTGCCGAGATTTGCCGCTCGCGGAACACTTCCTGGAAGACGAGCAGCAGGTTCAGGTCCAGTTCGCGCAGCTCCATCGCACCTCTATTCATCGCGTAAATAAAGCTCATTTTGCCATTCACAATGCAAATGGTCTACAGTGCATGCCACGTAATCACTCACTGGAGACGACGTGAACACGACCGATCTGCATCCGGGTTACCTGTCCGGCTTCGGCAACGAATTCGCCACCGAAGCGCTGCCCGGCGCCCTGCCGCCGCACCGCAACTCGCCACAGCGTGCCCCCTACGGCCTGTATGCCGAGCAGTTGTCCGGCACGGCGTTCACCGCCCCGCGGGCGCACAACCGCCGCAGCTGGCTGTACCGCATCCGGCCTGCCGCCATGCATCAACCGTTCACCCGCATCGACAGCGGCCGCATCGCAAGCCGTTTCGACGAGGTGCCCACGCCGCCGAACCAGCTGCGCTGGGATCCGCTGCCGCTGCCGGACGCTCCGACCGATTTCGTCGACGGCTGGGTCACGATGGCCGGCAACGCCGGCGTGGCGATCCACCTGTATGCCGCCAATGCGCCGATGACGGACCGTTTCTTCTACGACGCCGATGGCGAACTGCTCGTCGTGCCGCAGCAGGGCCGTCTGCACATCGCCACCGAATTCGGCATCGTCGATGTGGAACCGCAGGAAATCGCCGTCATCCCGCGCGGCGTGCGCTTCCAGGTCGCGCTGCCCGACGGCGAGGCGCGCGGCTATATCTGCGAGAACTTCGGCGCGCTGCTGCAGTTGCCCGACCTGGGCGTGATCGGATCGAACGGCCTGGCCAATCCGCGCGATTTCCTCACACCGCAGGCGGCCTACGAAGATCGCGAAGGCGACTTCGAACTGGTGGCGAAATTTTCCGGCAACCTGTGGCGCGCATCGATCGGCCACTCGCCGCTGGACGTCGTGGCGTGGCACGGCAATTACGCGCCTTATAAATACGACCTGCGGCACTTCAATACGATCGGTTCGATCAGCTACGACCACCCTGACCCGTCGATCTTCCTCGTGCTGCAGTCGCCGAGCGACACGGCCGGCGTGGACACGCTGGACTTCGTGATCTTCCCGCCCCGCTGGCTGGCCGCCGAAAACACGTTCCGCCCGCCCTGGTTCCACCGCAACGTGGCCAGCGAGTTCATGGGCCTCATCGCCGGCGAATACGATGCCAAAGCCGAAGGTTTCAGGCCGGGCGGCGGCAGCCTGCACAACTGCATGAGCGGCCATGGCCCCGATGCCGCCACGTTCGAAAAGGCCAGCGCGGCCGATACCAGCAAGCCGCACAAGGTGGATGCGACGATGGCGTTCATGTTCGAGACGCGCGACATCATCCGCCCGACCGCCCACGCCCTGGCGACGCCGCTGCTGCAGTCGAACTACCATGAATGCTGGGCCGGCATCCGCAAGCATTTCAATCCGGCCAGCCCGGCCAACGCAATCGAGGCATAAGGAAGCGCCATGCAAACGAACGAAACACACGATCCGTCGCTGACCAGCTGGGTGGCCTCGGCCAACGATCCCGCCAGCGATTTCCCGATCCAGAACCTGCCGTTCGCCGTGTTCCGCCGCGCCGGCTCCGCCGAGCCCTTCCGCGGCGGCGTGGCGATCGGCGACCAGGTGCTCGACCTGGCCGCGCTGGACCCGGCCACTGTTGGCGAGGAAGCGCGCGCCGCGCTGGCATTGGCGAGCCGCGATACGCTGAACGATTTCATGGGTGCCGGACCGGCCGCGTGGTCGGCGCTGCGCCTGGCCCTCTCGTGGCTGCTGCGCAGCGGCGCGGCGGAGCTGCCGCAGGTGCTGGTGCCGCAGGCCTCGGCCGAATTCACGGTGCCGGCGCGCATCGGCGACTACACCGATTTCTATACGTCGATCCACCACGCCACGAGCGTGGGCCGCCTGTTCCGGCCCGACGAGCCGCTGCTGCCGAACTACAAGTGGGTGCCGATCGGCTACCATGGCCGGGCTTCGTCGATCGGCGTCTCCGGCCAGCGCTTCCCCCGCCCGAAAGGGCAGACGCGCCCGGCCAGCGGCGAAAGCACGCCGCACGTCGGCCCGAGCCGCCGCCTCGACTACGAGCTGGAAGTGGGCATCTTCATCGGCACCGGCAATGCCGACGGCGACACGATCCCCGTCGAGGCGGCCGATGCGCACGTGTTCGGCCTGTGCCTGCTGAACGACTGGTCCGCGCGCGACCTGCAGGCCTGGGAATACCAGCCCCTGGGCCCGTTCCTGGCCAAGAATTTCGCCACGACGATCTCGCCATGGATCGTGACGACGGAGGCCCTGGCGCCCTACCGCGCGCCTTGGCAGCGCGATGCCGCCGACCCGCAACCGTTGCCCTACCTCGATTACCCGGCCCTGCGCGAAACCGGAGCGTTCGACATCGAACTGGAAGTGCTGCTGCAAACGGACACCATGCGCCGCGAGGGACAGGCCCCGGTATCCGTATCGCGCTCGAACTTCCGCGATTCCTACTGGAGCGTGGCGCAGATGGTGGCACACCACACGGTGAACGGCTGCGGCCTGCGCCCGGGCGATCTGCTCGGCTCGGGCACGCAATCGGGCCCGGAACCTGAAAGCGCGGGCTCCCTGCTCGAACTGTCCGGTGGCGGCAAGACGGCGATCGCGCTGCCGAACGGCGAACAGCGCACCTTCCTCGAGGACGGCGACACGGTCGTGCTGCGCGGCCGCGCGGTGCGCCCGGGGCTGCCGCGCATCGGGTTCGGCGAGGCTGCAGGCACCGTGCTGCCGGCACGCTGACTTGGAGCGACTGACAAAACCTTCCGCTTGTCGCAGGAGCAACATCCGCATACACTTTGCAATGCGACAGGCGGCTTTCGGCCAAGAGCTGCCGTTCAGGGGGGCATTTCGACGGGCGTCAGACAGGAAAATGCATGACGAAACGCGCACCGCCCGTCGGAGAATCGCTGGCGGCGATCGTGCCGCCATGCAAGGTCATCGCTTTGGCCGCAATGGCCAGGCCTAGCCCGAAACCGCCGGTCGTGCGATCGCGACTTCGATCCAGGCGGTAGAACGGTTCGAAAATCCTGTCGCGTTCGGCCGCCGGAATGCCGGGGCCGTCGTCATCGATCACGATGTCGATTCCGTCGCCGACTTCCACCGCGCTTAGCCTTACCTGCCGTTCCGCATACTTGGCGGCGTTGCGCAGAACGTTGCCGACGGCGCGGTCGATCAGCCTGGCGTCCGCTTCAATGGCGGCCAGCAGGCGCGGCAAATCGAGCTCGAGTTGCTTGGCACCCAGTTCATGCCGGGCTGCCGAAGCGCAATCGGAAAGCAGCGCGATGAGATCGACCGGGCTTCGCATCAGGGCCTGGGGCTGATCGAGCCGGCCAAGCTGGAGCAATTCGTTGACGAGCTCGTTAAGCTGCGCCAGGTCGCCCTGCATCAATCGGATACGCGACGAAATTCCATCGCCGCCGGTCTGCTTGAGCAGCATCTCGAAACCGAAATCGAGCCGTGTGATCGGCGTGCGAAGCTCGTGCGACACCGAGTGGACTAGCTCCTTCTGGGTGCGCAGCAGGCTTTCGATGCGCGTCGCCATGTCGTTTATGCATTCCGCCAGCGGATACACCGGCGAGCGCTTCGCGATCGCCGCTCGGGCGGCAAGCTGTCCCTCGCCGAACGACCGCGCCGTCTTCGACAGGGAATCGAGTTCCTTCCACAGGTGGCGCGCCCAGAGGGCCATTGGAAGCATCATCAGCAAGGCCAGCGACGTATAGCCGATCGTCACCATCATCGGAACTTGCTTCGGCCCCACCGGATCGAAGCGGATCACGTCGTCTGTCATAGGTTCGCCCGGCGCCGGCGGACGGTGGGCCGGTCCGAAATATGCCTCGGGCGAGATGTTGGCGACCCATTCGCCGTGCTGCAGCCGCGCAATTTTTTCCTGCGACAGATGCGCCTGCGCTTCTTTCATAGGTATTAGGGAGACACGAATGAAGTGCCGGCGCGTGTAATCATCGAAGCGGGCCAGCCACTCCGAAGGCGGTGCCGAGTCAAGGTATTTTCCGAGCAGGAAAATCTCACCCGACGCACGGTCCAGGGCATAGCGTTCCATTTCGGAGGAAAAATGCTGTCGCACTGAATGAGCGACGATGTAGCCGAACACGACCAAGGCGATCGCGGTGAGGAAATAAATACGAAAAAGGATGCGCAACATGCCGGCGCCTTATTTCCAGGCCGACGGGCTAAAGAGATAACCTTCGCCGCGAACCGTCTTGATGCGCTCGGCGGCGGCATCGTCGAACTTGCGCCGCAGCCGGGAAATGGCATTGTCGATGCTGCGGTCAAGTCCGTCGAATTCAATGCCGCGCATGCGGCGCAGGATGTCGTCGCGCGACAGCACATCCCCGGCGGATTCGGCTAGGATCAGCAAGAGCTTGAATTCCGAGCCGGTCATGGCGACCGGCGCATTTCTCCACGCCACGGTGCGGTCCTTTTTCGATATTGTCAGCGAGCCGAACAGCAGCGTTCCGTTTTCGATCTTGATTCCCGGCTGCCGCCGGCGCATCAGCGTACGCAGGCGCGCCAGCAGGATGCGCGGCGGAATCGGCTTGATCACGTAATCGTCGGCGCCCTGCTCGAGGCCCGACACTTCATCGAAGGCATCTTCGCGCGCGGTGAGGATCAGAATGGGCACATCGCTCACTTCGCGCAGCTGGCGGCATACCACCATGCCGTCCAGTCCCGGAAGCATCAGGTCGAGTATGACGATGTCGGGCTGCGATGCACGGAAGCGCTCCAGCACGATATCGCCGCGGGTAACCACTTCTACCTTGAATTCGTAGCTGCCGATGTATTCTCCCACCAGCTCGGCTATCCGCGGATCGTCTTCGACCAGCATCACATCAAACATCGTCTTCCCCTGTGCATTTACTTTGGATTCTAGCGCACGAATTCCGTAATGCTGACGGCTGCGACGTTTCCGTACGCACCGATACAGAAGCGTGACAATTCCCCCACGCTGTTGTGTATGACGCCGGTTCCGCTCATCCTAAGATGCCTTGGTCTGAACAAGGAGGGAAAAAATGACATTGAAGATCATTGCGTTAGGAACTTCGCTGGGCGTCGACGCCCAATTCGCCGACGCCGCCGCACCCGACAAACCCGTGCCCAAATCGACTGCCGAAGTGAAGCGGGCTGTCAAGAGAATCCTCCGGGACAGGCATTTTCGAGGGGGCGCCGTCTTCAGGAACGGTGAAGTTGACTGGCAGGGCGACCTCCGCATGGCCGACGTCGCCGCCGGACACCGAGGGCACCCTGTTCCGCATCGGTTCGATCTCTAAGGGCTTCGTCGAGCTGGCATGCAAACGGGATTAAAATCATGCATGGGTGGTAACAGGCGCTAAAACTATTAATTTTTTTTGATCGTCCATATGAAAACCAATTCCATAAACGAAGATCGCTTCCACTCCCTAGATGCAGTCCGTGCCTGTGCGCTCCTTGGCGGCATTCTGCTGCACGCGCTCATGTCTTACATGCCGGGTTTTCGGGAAGCCAATTGGCCGCTTTCCGACAATTCCACGAATGCCGGGTTGGGGGTCCTTTACTTCGTCATCCATCTTTTTCGGATGTCGTTGTTCTTTCTTATTGCCGGGTTCTTCGCGCGCCTTCTTCAACAACGTTTGGGGACAAAAGGCCTGATAAAAAACAGGTTGAGGCGCCTCGGATTGCCACTAATTGCCTTTTATTTTCTGGTCCTTCCGTTTGCTTTCATCGCTTTTATCTGGGGAATGCGGCAACTCGGTATACCAGGTGCCGGGAAGAATGCTGCTTTTCCACCCGTCATCGGCCCGCCGGTACCCTGGTTTCATTTGTGGTTCCTTTACCTGTTGCTGTTCATATGCTTGCTGGTGGTGGCGATGCGAGCGCTGGTAATACGTCTCGATACGGGCGGTACGCTTAGCTCCACCGTCAGCCGACTGCTCGGCTGCGCGTTCAGCCTCCGTATTGCGCCGGTATTGCTGGGTGCGCCGGTCGCTGTATCGATGTTCCTTTCTCCGTGGTGGGTGCAATGGAACGGGGTACCCTCGCCGATCGTGGGACTCGTGCCTAACTTTCCTGGTTTGCTTGCGTACGGCACGGCATTTCTCGTTGGGTGGTTTGTGCAGCGCGAACAGGAGAATTTGCGCATTCTTGCGTCGGATTGGCATTTGTATGCGTTGGGGGCGGTAGCAGGCACCTCCGTCGCCCTGTATGTTGTCGGCATTACGCCGAAGTTCGGAATTGTCGAACTCAGCAGCGTAGAGCGCGCAGTCTATGCAGGTGCGTACATGTTCGCCCAATGGTGCGGAATGTTTGCTGTCATTGGATTGGCTGTGCGCTACCTTCAGGCCCCGAGCGCACTTTGGCGCTACCTCGCAGATGCATCGTACTGGATGTACCTGGTCCATTTCCCCATCGTCCTGCTGTTGCAGGCGTGGATGTTGCGTTGGCCGTTGCACTGGTCAATAAAGCTTTCGATGGTTCTTGTGATCACCAGTGTTCTGCTTTTCACAAGCTATCACTACCTGGTACGGTCAACCTTTATGGGTGTGTTCCTCAACGGGCGAAAGTATCCTCGTGTTCCCGGCAACTGAAGCTATTCAAGATTCATGTGTCTAAGGGCAGTACACCTTGGTATGCATACTGTTTAAATGATTTAACACATTAATCGATAGCGTCATGCAAGCGTACCCGTCCTCTTGGCCGTGAACGTCTGCTTCGGCTCGGCAGCCGCCTGTCGTGTAGTGGTCTAATGTCCCCGGACACCTCGATAGGTGGATAATTCACCTTCGAAGGAGTTTACATGATCAGGCAGCGCCGCAATTTCGATCCCAGCTTCAAGCTGGAGGTCGTCCGAATGATCACAGAACAAGGCCTTAGCATTTCGCACGTCAGCCAGACGATGGACATTGGCGTGAGTTCGATCCGTCGGTGGATGGAGCAATACGGTGCCGAGCAAAATGGCCAGCCAGGTATCGGCAAGCCATTGACGGCTGAGCAGCAGCGTATTCGTCAGCTGGAGCAGGAAAACCGTCAGCTTCGTAGCGATGTAGACGTTTTAAAAAAGGCATCGGCCTTCTTTGCCCGCGAGCTCAAGTGAGCTACCGGCTCGTCGACGAGCTGCAAACGAAGGCCGTACCTGTTGCACAAACATGCCGTCTACTGGGCGTGAGCCGGGCCGGATTTTATGAAGCCAAGCGCCGCGCCGTTGCACCGATCTTTTGCCAAGCGAGCGTGCATCTGCGTGCCGCGTTCATGGGCAGCGGTCAAAGTTACGGCAGCCGCCGCCTGGTTACGGCGCTGGCAAATAGCGGCCTGCAGATCGGGCGTTACAAGGTACGCCGGCTGATGCAAGAAGCCAGCCTGAAGCCAGTCTGGAAGCGCAAGTTCGTGCACACGACCGATAGCAAGCATGCCTTGCCGATTGCGCCGAACGTGCTTGCCAGGCAGTTCAACCCGCCAGCGCCGAATCTGGCTTATGTGTCCGATATCACGTATATCCGCACTGGCGCCGGCTGGCTGTACTTGGCTATCGTGCTCGACCTATTCTCGCGCAGAGTCGTGGGCTGGGCGATGGCGCCGAGCATGCCGGCTACCTTGGTCTGCGATGCCTTACGCATGGCGATCCAGGCACGCCGGCCAGTTTAGGGATTAATCGTTCATTCAGACCGCGGCAGCCAATATGCGAGTGAGCAGTACCAGACCCTGCTGAGTGCACATAGCTTCGTCTGCAGCATGAGCCGTAAGGGCAATTGCTGGGATAACGCGGTTGCTGAACGATTTTTCCTGAACCTGAAGATGGAGCGCGTCTGGCAGCGCAATTACGCGAACCATGCAGAGGCCAAGCTTGACGTGGCTGATTACATTGCCGGCTTTTATAACAGCGAGCGCCTGAATTCTGTATTGGGCAATCTGCCGCCCAGCGTCTACGAACGCAAAATGGCAGAGAAAGAACTTATCGTCGTGTCCGGGATTACTTGACCACTACA
>NZ_JBUXKP010000015.1:0-126371 GCF_055502675.1 Pseudoduganella sp. jia 12 | reverse complement strand
CCCTCAACAGCTACTGGCTCACCTTCCGCGACGACTCCGCCGCATGCATCGACGCGGCGAACAGCACCGCAGCGATGAAGGGTGGCGAGCTGCTGCGGGGCCAGGTCGTCGCCAAGTGCGCGCAGTTGCCGAACCCTGCGGAACCTCGGCTCAACACCCTGGTGCCTGGTCCGGCTTACTGCCGCCAGCTCGCGACCTGCGCCGGCTCGTATGCGTGCACTGCGCGCCGCGACTGCGCAGACTAATTCGAAAGTCACGATTCACCGCCGCAAGCGGTGACCAGACATGAGCCTCCTCGTAGCCGGGATCGACCGGCGTAGCGAGAGCATGAGGGGTCTCACGTGTGGTTCTCCCAACGCCAGCCTGACGACGCACAGGCCCAGCCGGACATGGACACCCGGCACCGACAACCCGCCAGGAGAACCACGTGAGCTACATCATCACTGCCCGCTTTGCTGACGGGCGCATCGAGAAGAACGAAGCGATCGGCCGCCTGGTCGCCCTGATCAACGCCGCGTACGACCGCGGCGCCCTGGGCGTCACCGCAATCGTCCACCGCACGCTGCCGGCATCGAGCGAACGCCGCACCGCCCCACTCTAACGAGGAAACCATGAAGAAGATGAACTGCTGGAGCGTCCCGATGGGATGGCTCTTGATGCCCCCGCTCGGCTTTTTCACTGGCGCACTCGTTGTGGCGGCGCGCCTGTGGGTGGGCGCATGAAGCCCGAGGACATCGGCCCGCTGCTCGCGGACGTCGCCGAGATCGCCGTGATCCTCGGCGCCCTGGCCGCCGTGGTGGTGTCGTGGCTGCCATGAACCAGCGGCGCCGGGCCGAAGATCGTGCGCCAGTCGAGGCGCCTTCCGAGTCGCTGTCGCGGCGCGACGCGGCCGAACGCCAGAACCGCGTGCTGCTGCATGCCTGGCAGACGGCGCACCCGGTGCTGTACGAGGGTCGACTGCATCACCTGCACACGCTGCAGTTCCAGAAGCCAGGCGGCGCACCAGAGGTGGTGGTCTACCTGGTCGGAAGTTCTGAGCCGGTCCCGGCCGAAGCGCTGACGCCTTGCCCGCACCACCGCAACACGCAGCGCGACTCGCCGGACACCGAAGACGCGGCGGCCGAGGCCGGCGCACCGAATGAAGAAATGGAGAACGCATGATGGAACAAGAACAAAACCACCTGGCCGGCGCGCGCGATCTGCAGCGCGTGCTGCCAGCCCCCGCCGCAGCGTCGGCACCCGCCGGCTACGTTCGCACCGACGCGCTTGCGCAGCTGCGCGACGAGCACACCTACAGCGTCGGCCTGGTGGTATTCAAGAAGGCGGGCCCAGGCCGCACCGCGATCCGCACGTCGCCATTCGCCGACTGGACGCCGGCGGACGTGCGCCTGCCCCATGACGAGACCCTCGTGCTGATCGCACTAAATGACGACGACGTGTGGACTGGCTACCGCGACGCCGGCATCTGGCGTTACCCGGACCGGACGCCGATCGACGCCGAGCGCGTCACGCACTGGATGCCGCTGCCACCTCTGCCAGGAGCTGCAGCGTCATCTGTGAACCGCTGTTTTTCAGGAAAGGCGACGTACTTGTTCGAAGTGCGCAGGACAAAGCACTCGGCGTGTCGTTCTCACTTCCCACCGACCAGATCACCCTTCTGGAGGATACCAATCCCGAGGATGCCGCACGCGTCCGCACCCCAGCCGAGGGGAAGCTGCATGTCTCCGTCGAATACGTCGGGGACCGGGAGAAGGTCGGCGGTCGCTGGGTCATCCCGGTAAAGCGCGGCGTGATGGACAACGTAAGAATTCTGCGCCAGTACGAGCTCAAGGGCGGCCAGCGCAGCCTCTTCTAACTCTGCATTTTTTTGGACAAAACACATGACCACCTCCGACCTGCCGCGCGAAGCGGCCACCCTCTCCGCCATGGCAGGCGCCGCGCGCATCTGGCTGGGCACGAACGCCGCCGGCCACGTGGCGCAATTCTGGACAAAAGAACCGGATCCAGCAGCACACCCGGGCCTGACTATCGCCGCATATGCCACCATACCAGCAACACCGGTAGTGCCGATCATCACGGCTACCAGCCTGACTGACCTGCGCGACCACTTCGGCCATGTGCTTCACACTCGCGAGCCGCTGACGCTTTCACCAGAATCAGCCTCCGCGCTGTTCGATGCGATGACAACAGGGCCGGTAGCGTCGACTGAGCAGGCATGGAGCATGGTGACGACAGTGACCATGAACGGGCACCAGTTGCGCGAAGCACTGGAATTCATCAACCCGGACGGCACGGCCGACGCCCTGCAAGCCGACGACGAACTGAGGTTCGGCGTGGTGCGGCACAAGGACGACGATGGCAACGTGTCCACCGGGCTGTGCTGCTGGACCGACGACATGGATGGCGTATACCCGCTGTACGGTACGGTCGCCGATCCTGCTGTGACGCAGGCCGGGTAGAGGGCGCGATGCAGAAGACGCACATCATCGAGAAGCAGCAGCGCCTGGCGCACGTCAATGACTTGATTAAGATCATCTCCGGCCATGGGCGCCGCTTCTTCTACAACGATCGCAATGACCGCGTTGCACGTATGCTGATCGGAGCAAAGGGCCACCTGTACTTCCAGGACGACTACACAGGGAAGGCGATCTATGTTGCCTACCAGGGACGCTGGAGTGGGTTCAGCCATGGAGGAACGATGAAGAGCCTCGTCGAACGCCTGGCCCACTATGTCCGTACAGGGAGTCGCCTGTCGATTGATTGGATTGGCCCGGAGCGTTTCGACCAGAGCAACATATGGGGATACGCTGCCGACGAAATGGCAAAGTGCCGCGCGGCTGCATTTAAATGCCCGGTGATCGTGGCCGCTGCTGCACCACCAGCAGGAAAGGAATAGCGATGGGAGCAATCTTCGAAATGCAACTGCAGTCCGAAACGCTCAGCCAGGACGAGTTGCAGGAAATTTCCGGCTGCGCGCGGAAGAACGATCAGGTGAACTGGTTCAAGCGGAACGGCTGGGTGTTCCACCAGAACAAAGCCGGCTGCGCGGTGGTCGGGCGCCTGTACGCCCGCATGAGGCTGGCCGGCATCAACCCGGTCGCCCTTGCGGCACCGGAGACAGGCGGCTGGCAACTCGACTTAGGAAAGGTTCGGTAATCAATGCGACCGAAGACCACGGGGGCAAAGCTGCCCCCGCGCATGATCGCGCGCCGGCGCAAGCTGGCGTCGGGCAAGGTATGGGTCGGCTACTACTACAACGGCCGGGACGAGGCCGGCAACCGCCAGGAAATCCCCCTCGGCACCGACCTGCCCGCGGCAAAGCGGAAATGGGCCGAGCTGGAGTGCGCGGAGGTGCCGGCGGATGCGTCGATCATGAAACACGTGTTCGACCAGTACGTGCGCGATATCCTGCCGAAGAAGAAGCCTTCGACCCAGCGCGAGAACATGCTGTGCCTGACGCAGCTTCGGATATCGTTCGACGACGCGCCCATCGACGCGATCCGGCCACAGGCCATTGCGCAATACCGCGACGCCAGGACAGCGCCGGTGCGCGCAAACCGTGAGATCGCCCTGCTCTCGCACGTGTTCAACATGGCTCGGGAATGGGGATACACGCAGCGGGATAACCCGTGCCGCGGCGTGCGCAAGAACAAAGAAAAACCACGCGACTACTACGCCGAGGCGGATGTGTGGGACGCGGTCTATGCCGCAGGCGCGGGCGAGTTGCGCGATGCGATGGACCTGGCCTACCTGTCCGGACAGCGCCCGGCGGACGTGTTGAAGATGAGTCGGCACGACATTCGCAACGACGAACTGCACGTGCGGCAGAACAAGACGCGCCACGCGCTGCGGATCCGGCTGCATGCTGACGGCCAGCCAACCGGGCTCGGCACGTTGGTCGAACGCCTCCTAGCGCGGCCCGTCCTTTCGATGAGCGGGGAGCTGATCTGTACCGAAACCGGCCAGCCGCTCACCGCAAAGATGCTACGCCTGCGGTTCGATGGCGCCCGTGCTACTGCGGCTTCAAAGGCCGAGGCGGCGGGCATGGGCGACCTGGCGAAACGCATCCGAGCATTCCAGTTCCGAGACATTCGTCCGAAGGCAGCAAGCGAAATAGTCAGTCTAGAGGACGCCAGCAAGCTACTCGGGCACACCGACAACCAGATCACGCAAAGGGTCTACCGTCGAGTAGGAGAAGTCGTAAAGCCGACCCGTTAAGCTGGAAACATACTATCCAGCGGGTGATTGGACTTGTACAGAAGGAAACGGCAATCCGCTGTCAATTCGACTCATACGAGTTGAACTGGAATTTTTCCCAACTCCTCGATAAGATCGCCCCTTCTGAACGTTGCTGCCAATCGCTGAAGCGACAAGTCCTCGTCATTATACAAATTTTTCAATGCCTTCTGAACATCGGACACGGAGTTCTCAAACATATCCTCCCCCTCGCCTTCAATCAAATCTTTCGCTGCCTGGAAATTCCGGTGATTAAATGGCTCACCATCTTTGACATTGAGGGATCTTCGAAGGTATTGCCCCATGCGCATTGCCAGAAAACAGGATCCATAAGGAACAAAGTCAGGAGCATTCGCTGCTAAGCGCTTCCTTTTATTCTCGGCAATCCGGTAAAGCAAAGTGGAAATTATTACTTCCGCACCAGTCAAGCGATCGCAAAAGATTGTGTCATATAACTTCCCAAAATGTTCGCGAGTAAAGAACTTTGCTTGATGGGGCCGCCTTAGCCATACTGATAAAATGGCCTCCGCAGCAGTACCAATAGTAATGTCCTCTGATCTAGTAGAGACATCCGTGCGCTTCCTTCGATAGGAATAACCCAACTGAGCAATATCTGTCTCAAGTTGAATCTGAATATCGTCATTCGACTTTAAGTCTCGTAGATCAACAGGATTTTGGCTGTTTGTCGCATAAGTAATGTTCTGCACGAAGCCTTCACGAGCTTCTGATAGTTGGTACAAACGTACCAGAACCGTTGCTTTCTCTATGCCTCTACGCTCGGCTTCCGTCATCGATTTAAGCGCCCTATATATCGTATTGGACGTCTGACCTCCATTAATGATCTGCAGGTTTTCAATTCGAACCTGATAGTCAGATTGTTGCAGAGCGTTATATTCAAACTTAGAGCACGTTAGCGTTATTCCATTATTGTAGAAGTAGAAATTCCCTCGATCGTCATCATGAGTTAAAGTCTTACGGATACTTTCATTAACCCGATTACCAACCAACCCAAGATAGCGTCGTATGTTTCTTTCAAGGAGTCTATCGCCATGCCGCTCGATTAACTCTGCGATTTCGGCGACCGGGACCTTGCCAACAAGAACCCGGTTATAATCAAAATCTTCAACTAAGGCTTTCCCCGTGAGTTTGAGCGTATCATTAACGGGCTTAGATGCCTGCAAAATTGAAAGCAACCGTTCGTGGTTGATATGCTCCCATGTCACTTGGTTGCCAGCATTTAGTAAATTGATCTGTTCCTGAGCCTCAAGACTCCAAGCCAGTCCATTGTTGCAAAGAACAACTCGGACTTGGGGAATAAAACCATCCCGAATGCGAGAGCGAATACTCTCAATTTTGATCAACAAACGCTTATTTACCGTAATTGTCGCGGTGGGATCAAACAAATATCTAACAGCATTTATAGCTGACTTGACACCGGCCTCAGGAAAGTTAGAAGTAGCATCCAAGGCCTTCTTGTATTTCCCTTGGAAAATTGTCACAACAAACTCGCCATCTTGGTCTTCGCTGGCAAACATTGCGTCTGCGCCGAAATCGTTCCCGCCTTCCGTAAGGCAATCAAACGCTTCTTCGTCGTTTAACTGGAGCAAAGTCTGCACGCATAGGAATACAAAGCTCAGCGACTTAAGTCGATCGTCATCATAAATTTTTAACTGTTCGCGAGCCGGTTCCCGGATAGTTTCCATCAGGGCGGTGACCCTTTGATCAATGATTGCTGCGGTAACGTCCATGATGATGCCTCGGCCTTAGTTTTTTCCTATTGACATTATCACATATAACCTGTAGGCGCGAAAGGGCAACAAGACGAAGGTCCCAAATTATCAAGAGTGCGATCTGGTTACAAAGTGGCGTGAGTTGCGGAAACCGTTTCCGCAACTTGCAAAATTTACGCACCCTCATGCGTAGGCACGGGCGGAAAATTGACCGGCAGAAATAAAAAAAGCCCTTGAATATCAAGGGCTTTTTAACATAATTGGCGGAAGCGGTGAGATTCGAACTCACGAACGGCTCACACCGTCGGCAGTTTTCAAGACTGCTGCCTTCAACCACTCGGCCACGCTTCCTTCTGACTTTGGGTCCATCAAGCGAACCCTGAAGTGCCCCGCATTATACAGAAATCATTCCCCACCGCCAGAGGACTCCACCGAAGCAGCCGAATCCGCCAAAGCCGCCCACCCCTTCTCCCGCAACGCCCGCTCGAACTCCACAGGCGGCAACGGCCGCGAATACAAATAGCCCTGCACCTCGTCGCACCCCGACCGCTGCAGGAACGACTGCTGATCGACCGTTTCAACCCCCTCGGCAATCACGCGCAGGGAAAGCTGCCGCGAAATGCTGATGATCGTGCTGGCGATGGCGCAGTCGCTGGCATCGTGCGGGATGCCGGTGGTGAAGGAGCGGTCGATCTTCAGCGTGTGGATCGGGAAGCGTTTCAGGTACGAGAGGCTCGAGTAGCCGGTGCCGAAATCGTCCAGCGAGAGCGTCACGCCCAGCGCGGCGATGCGGTCCATGATGGCGATCACGCGGTCGATGTTGTGCATCAGCGTGCTCTCGGTGATTTCCAGCTCCAGCCACGCCGGTTCCAGGCCGTAGCGGCGCAGCGTGTCCTGCACGCGGTGCGGCAGCGCGGGGGTGAATTCGCGGGCGGAGACGTTGACGGCCAGCCGGATCGGTTGCATGCCGGCGCGCTTCCAGGCCTGGGCCTGGGCGCACACGGCTTCCAGCACCCACTCGCCCACCTGCACCACCAGGCCGGTGGCTTCGGCCAGCGGAATGAATTCGCCGGGGGGCACCATGCCGCGCTCGGGGTGCTGCCAGCGCACGAGGGCTTCGGCGCCGATGATGCTGCCGTCCGTGATCGAGAACTTGGGCTGGTAGTGCAGCAGCAGCTCGCTGTTGCCGAGCGCCTGGCGCAGGCCCGATTCGATGCGCATGCGTTCGTGCATGCCCTGGTTCATGTCTTCGCTGTAGAACGCCACGCCGTCCACCTCGGCGCCCTGCTTGGCGCGGTACATGGCGATGTCGGCCTGGCGCAGCAGCGCTTCGGCGTCCAGGCCGTCCTCCGGGTAGACGCTGATGCCGATCGCGGCGCCCACGCGCAGGTCGTGGCCATCGATTGCGAACGGCTGCGACAACGCGGCCATCAGCTTCTGGGCCACCGTGGTGGCTTCGTAATCCTGCGAGATCTCGACCAGGGCCACGGCGAATTCGTCGCCGTTCAGGCGCGCCACCACGTCCTGTTCGCGCAGCGCCATGCGGAAGCGTTGCGCCACTTCGCGCAGCAGCTGGTCGCCGGCCACGCGGCCCAGCGTGTCGTTGATCAGTTTGAAGCGGTTCAGGTCGATGAACAGCACGCAGCCGTGCGACTTGGTGCGCTGCGCGACCGAGAGCGCCTGGTCCACCAGCTTGGTCAGCAGCGTGCGGTTCGGCAGGCCGGTGAGCGCGTCGTAATAGGCCAGGTGGTGGATGCGTTCCTCCGCCTGCTTGCGCTCCGTGATGTCGGTAAGGTACGCGATCAGGCCTGCGGAACGGTCGCTGGCGTCGAACAGCGGCGACAGCGACAGGCTGGCCCAGAACACTTCGCCGGATTTCTTCTTGCGCCGCACTTCCATCAGGCGGCCGCCCTGGGCCAGGAACGGGTCGTGGAACGTGGGGTCTTCGTCGTCGTACAGGAACAGGATGTTGCGGCCGATCGCTTCCACCGCCGTATAGCCGAACAGGCGCTCGGCGCCGCCGTTCCAGCTCGTGATGAAGCCATGCTGGTCCATCGTCACCACGGATTCGTGGATCTGGTCGAGGATCTGCGCCTGGTGCTGCAGCATCGCTTCCACCTGCGCATAGGCGTGGGTGGAGCGCTGGGCCAGCGAATGCACGTGCAGCACGCCGGCGGCCAGGCTGGCCAGGTATTCCAGGTTGCGGCGCTCGCAGGCGCCGTAGGTGCCGCTGGCCACTTCGAAGCGGCCGAAGGCGTGGCCGTCGTGCGCCACTTCCTGCACCAGCGCTTGCGGCGGCGTGGGCGCGGCGGGCGTGGCATCGGCGGGAACGTAGCGCGCCCACGGGCTGGCCGTCACTTCGCCGGCGATGCGGCCCAGTTCCGCGGCCAGTGCCGGGCCGCGCAGGCGCAGTACGGCGTCGCACAGCGCGGCGCTGCTGCCGAGGTAATCGGAGGTGTGGAGAGCTGTAGGCGGATGCAAGGACATCAAATCGTCCTGCTCACCTGGATCGCCCAGCGCCAGCCCTGCAACTGGCTTTGCCAGAACTGTTCGGGCGTCAGGCCGAGGGCCGCGATGGCAGCGGGGTCCGGTACCGGCTGTTCCACCAGCGCCAGCATGGCGCCGAACGGGCCGGCGCGGTCCAGCAGCGCACCGACGACATCGAGGTCCAGCGGCAGGGCCGCGACGATGTCCGCCATCGGCATCCCCAGCAGCTCGTCGAGCAGGGCGAACACGCCTGTCACGAAGGCCAGGTCTTGCCGGTCGCGATCGCCGCCCAGCAGGCTGCACAGCGCTTCCATCTGCGCCGCGCGCCGCGCCGCCTCGGGCAGCAGCAGGTTCGGCGAACCATCCTGCTGGGGGCGCGCGTACAAGAGCAGTTGCAGCCAGCGCTGCAGCTGGCGCCGGCCCAGCACATTGATCGCCTGGCTGAAATTATGGATCGGGTTCGCGAAGCCGAAGGCTGCCGAGTTGACGAGCTTGAGCAGGTGGTACGACAGGGCCGGGTCCTGCTTCAGCACGGTTTCCAGTTCGCGCGAATCGGCATCCTGCGCCAGCAGGGCAAGCAGCGAAAGCAGCCGTTTTCGCGATGTGCCATCCCCGCTGCCATCCTTGGGATCGGCGGCGCGGCGGCGCGCATAGGGGCCGCTGAACCAGTTCATGCCCGCTTCGCGGCAGGCGGCAAGGCGGGCGGTATCGGCCACGCCATGGGCCCAATGCGGGCCGGGCAGGCTCAACAGGGATAGCGCGGATGGCAGATCCGGGCCGCCATGCGCAACGCCCTTGATGCCCGCCTGCGGCGCATGCACGCCGGCCTCTCCTTCCACGAGCAGCCGGAAGCCCTGCTCGGCCAGCGCCGCACAATGCTTGCGCACGGCGGCATCCTGCAGCACGGCGGCCGGCACCTGGAGCACAAGGTGAGTGGCGGGCAATAGCGCCATCTGTGCGGCGTCCACAGCCAGCGGTTCGGGCAGTGGAACGATGCAGTCGAGGGGGGCGAACGCCGCCTGCGTTTCCGGCCGCGCCAGCAGGGCGAGCACGGCAGCGATGGCGGTTTTCGGACTGGATTGCACGGACAGGGCTGTCCACTGTTGGCGGACATCGGCTACGGCTTCCAGTCCCAGCACGGGGAACAGGTCGGGATCGAACATCGTTTTCTCGGAGCGGTTGGGCGCAATGGTCATGCAAGGATTAACGGCTGGAAACCCGATTTGCGCAGGGCAACATACCGATTATTGCCCACTGAATATTTCACGGAAGCAAAAGATGCACCCAGGAATATATCAGAAAACCACTGAAATACGGACGTGCACCGTACAGAGTGCCAATATGCACGGCGAGATGTTCATTACCAACAACAGAAAATCGCTTTATTTGTTGCTCACAAGTTACGAGCGTGTTGTACGGCAAATTTTATCAACTCGGCCTGCCCTTCGATGCCGAGCTTGCGCTTGATGTTCAGGCGGTGCGTTTCCACGGTGCGCACCGACAGGTCGAGTTCGCGGGCGATCTGCTTGTTCGATTCGCCATTGGCAATGTGGCGCAGCACTTCCTGTTCGCGCGTGGTCAGCTCCTCCTGCGACGGCGCCTGCACCAGTTGCCGGACCAGCGCCGCGCTATAGTAAATGCCGCCGGACATGACGGTTTCGATCGCCACCACGATATCCTTGCCCGGCGCATCTTTCAGCACATAGCCGCGGGCGCCCGCGGCCATCGCCTGCGACACATATTCCTGTTTGTCGTGCATCGACAGGATCAGCACCGCAATGTTCGGGAATTGCCGCTGGAATGCGGCCGTCGCTTCGATGCCGTTCGTGCCACGCATGTTGATATCCATGAGCACCAGCCCCGGCGCATGCACGCGCGCCGCTTCCAGTGCCTCGGTGGCGCTGCCCGCCTCCGCCACCACATCGAAGCCCGGCACGGCTTCGAGCCGCGCGCGCAGGCCATCGCGTACCAGCGGGTGGTCGTCCACCAGCAAGATCCTGATCGTCATGTCATTGTCCATAGTCGATATGCGCCCGCACCGTGGTGCCGGCCGGTGAAGATTCCAGCTCCAGGTGCCCGCCGATGGTTTCCATCCGCTCCATCATGTTGCGCAGGCCGATGCCGCGCTGCGGGTGCTGGGCGATGCCGGCGGGGTCGAAGCCCACGCCGTCGTCGCCGATCGACAGCGTCACGCCGCGCGCGTTGCCGGTCAGCGCCACGGCGATCCGGGTGGCCTGGGCGTGGCGCTCGATGTTCGTGAGCGCTTCCTGGGCGATGCGGAACAGCACCGTGTTCGCCATGTCCGGCAGCCGCGCGGTGCTGCCGTTGGCCACGAAGCGCACCGGCATGCCGCTGTCGTGCTGGAATTCCTCGGCCAGGTGGGCCAGCGCCGGGGCCAGGCCGATATCGTCCAGCAGCGCCGGGCGCAGGTTGTGCGAGATGCGGCGCACCTCGCCCAGCACCTTGTTCAGCTGCCCCGCCGTGTGCTCGAACACCGTCAATGCCTTTTCCGTTTGCGCCGGCTGGCCGGACAACCGTTCGATGCCGGCCTCGATCTGCAGCTTGATCGACACGAGCCACTGGCTGATGCCGTCGTGCAGGTCGCGCGACAGGCGCGCCCGTTCCTCTTCCTGCGACTCCACCACGCGCTGGGCCAGCGCCTTGAGCTTCGCATCGGCCACGCGCGATTCGGAGATATTCAGCGCCAGGCCGGAAAAGCCCACGGCCAGCGCCGACAGGATGGCGATCGCCGCGATCCACAGCATCGTCTTCTCGATATTGCCGCGCTGCTGCGCATCGATCCTGGCCAGCGCGCCCTCCACGTCGTCCAGGTAGATGCCGGTGCCCAGCATCCAGCCCCAGCGCTCCATCGGGATCACGTAGCCCAGCTTCGCCACTTCCTGCCGGGTCGACGGCTTGACCCACTGGTAGCGTTCCAGCCCGCCGCCCGCCCTGGCCCGCGCCAGCAGCCGCACGAGCGTGGGATTGCCGGCACTGTCGCGCATGGCGTAGAGGTTGCGGCCCACGAGGTCGGGCTGGCGCGGGTGCATCAGGCTGTTGCCCTGCATGTCGTAGACGAAGAAATAGCCGTCGTTGCCGAAGGACAGCGAGGCGAGGATGCGCTTGGCCTCCTCCATCGTGGCGGCGTCCGACCGGCCCGAGTCGTACAGGTGCTTCACCGAATGCGAGGCCAGCGCCACGTAGTGCTTCAGCTCCGCCTCCTTGCTGGCCAGGTAGGCCTGCTCGATGGCGGCCTTCTGCTGCGTAGCCAGCAGCGCCGATTGGTGCCACACTGCCAGCGCGATCGCGCACAGGGCCAGGATCAATGGCGTGATCGCGAGGAAGATGACTTTCTGCCGGAGTTTCATGGCGCCGATTGTACGTCGTGCACTGGCGCGAATTTCTACGTAGTACTACGCAGCGCGGCTGCGTAGAAGTGCGCTTGTGATAGATATGCAATTGATGAATACTTAATATATAACTGCGATAAGCTTAGCGCGGAGATAACACCGCGATCTGGGCACCCACTTGGAGGAAACATGAACCCCGTAATGAAGAAATTCGGCTGGGCAGCGCTATCGCTGGCCGGCGCGAGCGCGTTGGGCGTCGTAGCCCTGAAGCGCGGCGAGCCGATCAGCGCGATCTGGATCGTCATCGCCGCCGTCTGCGTGTACCTGATCGCCTACCGCTTCTACAGCCTGTTCATCGCGCGCGACGTGATGCAGCTCGATGCGAAGCGCATGACCCCGGCCTACAAGCACAACGATGGCCTCGATTACGTCCCCACCAACAAGAACGTGCTGTTCGGGCACCACTTCGCCGCCATCGCCGGCGCCGGCCCATTGGTCGGCCCGGTGCTGGCCGCGCAGATGGGCTACCTGCCCGGCATGCTGTGGATCCTGGCCGGCGTGGTCTTCGCCGGCGCCGTGCAGGATTTCATGGTGCTGTTCCTGTCGATGCGCCGCGACGGCCGCTCGCTGGGTGACCTGATCAAGTCCGAGCTGGGGCCGATCCCCGGCAATATCGCGCTGCTGGGCACCTTCATGATCATGGTGATCATCCTGGCCGTGCTGGCGCTGATCGTGGTGAAGGCCCTGACCGGCTCGCCATGGGGTTCGTTCACCGTGATGGCCACGATCCCGATCGCGATCTTCATGGGCATCTATTCGCGCTTCATCCGCGTGGGCCGCATCGGCGAAGTGTCCATCATCGGCTTCGTGCTGCTGATGCTGGCCATCGTCGGCGGCCAATACGTGCAGGAACACGAGGCGCTGGCGCCGATGTTCATGTTTACCGGCACCGAGCTGACGTGGATGCTGATCGGCTACGGCTTCATTGCTTCCGTGCTGCCCGTGTGGCTGCTGCTGGCGCCGCGCGATTATCTGTCCACGTTCCTGAAGATCGGCACCATCGTGGCGCTGGCGCTGGGCATCATCATCGTCGCGCCCACGCTGCAGATGCCGTCGATCACGAAGTTCATCGACGGCACGGGCCCGGTCTGGTCCGGCAACCTGTTCCCGTTCCTGTTCATCACGATCGCCTGCGGCGCCGTCTCCGGCTTCCACGCGCTGATCTCCTCGGGCACCACGCCGAAGATGATCGAGAACGAAATGCATGCCCGCTTCATCGGCTATGGCGCGATGCTGATGGAATCGTTCGTCGCCATCATGGCGCTGATCGCCGCCTCCACCATCGAGCCGGGCATCTACTTCGCGATGAACAGCCCGGCGGCACTGATCGGCACCACGGCCGAGTCGGCCGCCGCGGCGATCTCGCAGTGGGGCTTCTACGTGACGCCGGAAATGCTGACGCAGACCGCGAAGGACGTGGGCGAGCACACCATCATCTCGCGCGCCGGCGGCGCACCGACACTGGCAGTGGGCATGGCGCACATCCTGTCCAACGTGATTGGCGGCAAGGCGATGATGGCCTTCTGGTACCACTTCGCGATCCTGTTCGAGGCGCTGTTCATCCTGACCGCCGTGGACGCGGGCACGCGCGCCGGCCGCTTCATGCTGCAGGACCTGCTGGGCGCCTTCGCCCCGGCCATGAAGGAGACCGATAACCTGTTCGCCAGCCTGGTCGCCACCGGCCTGTGCGTGGCCGCGTGGGGCTATTTCCTGTACCAGGGCGTGGTCGATCCGCTGGGCGGCATCAACACGCTGTGGCCGCTGTTCGGCATCGCCAACCAGATGCTGGCCGGTATCGCGCTGATCCTCGCCACCGTGGTGCTGTTCAAGATGAAGCGCGCCCGCTATGCGTGGGTGACGATCGTGCCGACAATCTGGCTGCTGATCTGCACGCTGTATGCGGGCTGGCTGAAGGTGTTCGACGCGAATCCGAAGATCGGCTTCCTGTCCCACGCCGACAAGTACTCGGCGGCGCTGGACAAGGGTGAAGTGCTGGCTCCGGCCAAGTCGCTCGAGCAGATGGGCCAGGTGATCTTCAACGACTACATCAATGCCGGCCTGGCTGCCTTCTTCATGGTGGTGGTGCTGTCGGTGCTGGTGTTCGGCGTGCGCATGGCGCTGCGTGCCAACGCCGCGGCCAACCCGACCCACCGGGAAACGCCGCCGCAGATGATGCCGGCGCAGTAAGGCGAGCGAGATCATCATGTTCGATGAAATCGTCAAGGCCGGGCGCTATCTCGGCCAGAGCATGCGGCTGATGGTGGGCCTGCCGGAGTACGACACCTACGTGGCGCACTGCGAGGCCACCCATCCGGACCAGCCGGTCATGAGCTACGAGGAGTTCTTCAAGGAGCGCCAGGAGGCCCGCTACGGCGGCGCCGGCAAGCGGGGCGGCTGCTGCTGACGCGGCACGCCGACCCGTCACGATGAACGGCCCGGTCGCGCAAGCGGCCGGGCCGTTTTCATTGGCCACAGGCAAAACCGGTGGCGAAACAGGGTGTTTCGAGGGGCACTGCCCCTCGCCTGTGCAGCAGAGAAGGCCTGCCAGCCTTCTCTCCTCCCTGTCACCGGTTTTCGTCACCGTTTTTCGAGATAGGTCGCGAAGTTGGCGATGTAGTCGTCCAGGTTCTGGCTCAGCATTTTCCGATACTCCTCGGTGAAGTAGCGGATGGCTTCTTCCTTATCCTTCTGCATCGCTTCAGCGTTGCTGGCGCCGTTGGCCACGATGAAGGCGTTGAAACGCGCGGCGGCGTACAGCAGCGATGCACTCACATTGCTGTTGGGCGCCTTCGTGCCCTGTTCGTTTGCCAGTTGGATGATGGCATCCGCCCGTTCCCAGAATGCCGCGTCGATGCCGTTGTCGCTCATGGCTTGCTTTTTCCAAAACAAAAACCGAGTGTAACTCGACAATTATCAACCTGACAATGGGAAGTTTGCGACAAAAAACGTAGATGGGTATCAAGGTGGCGATTTTCTGAACAGTTAAAGTCTTTCCTGATGGAATCTTTCACCGGGGCCGACAATGCTGAACTTCGAAAAATCAGGCCTGAGCAGGAAACTCACCCTCATCACCGTGCTGTCCACCGGTAGCGCCCTGCTGCTGGTGTTTGCCGCTTTCGCCCTGGCCAGCGTGTTCAGTCACACGAAAAACCAGGCCCGCCAGCTTGCATCGCTGGCGGACGTCATCGGCGTCAACAGCGTGGCGCCGCTGCTCGATGCCAACCGGGCAAGGGCCGAACAGGCGCTCGCGGCACTCGTGGTGGATGACGAGATCACGCAGGCGGTGTTGTACGACCGCCATGGCAAGCCGTTCGCCACCTTCCCGGCCGGCGGCGCCGCCGCGGCGCTGGCGCCCGATGTGCTGGCGGCACTGAACACGGCGCAGGCGGGGGGACAGCCCCTCATGCAGCCCCTTATTCAGCCTTACCTGCAGTCGCTCAGGCAGTCCTTCCTGCAGCCCCTCGCCAAGGCTTTCTCCCGCCCGGTGCAGGTCGTGCGCCCGGTGGGCGCCGCCGGCAACCTGGCCGGCGCGGTCATGATCGAAGCGGGTGTCGGCCGCATGTGGTTCGGCATGCTGGAAAGCCTGGGCATCACCGCGCTGGCCACCGCGATCTCGTTCGTGGTGGCGCTGGTGCTGGCCAGGCGCTTCAAGGCCGGCATCGCGCAGCCGATCGGGGAATTGATCGCCGCCGCGCAGCGCATGTCCACCAGCCTGACCTATGCGCCGGTGCAGCACAGGCGCAGCGACGAACTGGGCACGCTGATCGACAGCTTCAACGAGATGCTGGCCCAGATCGAATCGCGCGACGCCAGGCTGGCCCAGTACCGCGACCAGCTGGAACGCCAGGTCAGCGTGCGCACCGAGCAGCTGGAAAAGGCCAAGAATGCGGCGGAAGCGGCCAGCCAGGCGAAGAGCGCCTTCCTGGCCACCATGAGCCATGAAATCCGCACGCCGATGAACGGCGTACTGGGCATGACGGAGCTGCTGCTGGCCACCAGCCTCACGGAGCGCCAGCGGCACTACACCAGCATGGTCAAGCGCTCCGGTGACCACCTGCTGGTGCTCATCAACGACATCCTCGATTTCTCGAAAGTCGAGGCGGGCAAGCTGACCGTGGAATACATCCACTTCAATTTCCGCGAACTGCTCGACGACATCGACTACGTGTTTTCGCCGCAGGCGCAGGCAAAGGGGCTGGACCTCGAGTTCGCGATCGCGCACGATATCCCGGTGGCCGTGATCGGCGATCCGAACCGGCTGCGCCAGGTGATCGTCAACCTGCTGGGCAATGCGATCAAGTTCACCGATGCCGGCCGCATCATGGTGCGCGTCGCCGTCACCTGCGAGGATGCCCAGTCGGTCGGCCTGCGCGTGGAAGTGCACGATACCGGTGTCGGCGTGTCGCGCGATGCGCGCACGCGCATCTTCGATTCGTTCTCGCAGGCCGATGGCTCCACGACCCGCAAGCATGGCGGCACGGGCCTGGGGCTGGCGATCTCCAAGCAGCTGGTGGAACTGATGGGCGGCGCGATCGGTGTCGACAACGGGCTGGCCCGCGGTTCGATCTTCTGGTTCACCGTGCGCTTCGACAAACGCCGCGTGGACGTGGACGACGCCTCGTTCAACCAGAAAACCACGAAGGGCCTGCGCGCCCTCGTCGTCGATCCCGGCGCCGATACGCGCGCCGCACTGGAAGGCCTGCTGGAGCGCTGGCACCTGAAAACGGACAGCGCCGGCACTGCCGACGACGCCCTGCGCATGCTGCGCGCCGCGGTCGAAGGCGGCCAGCCGTACGACGTGGCGCTGCTGGACATGGACGTGCCGCAGATCGGCGGCCTGGTGCTGGCGGCGGAAATCAAGGCCGATGCGGCGCTGGCGCCGGCCCGGCTGCTGCTGCTGTCCACCGAGCACAGCGCGGCCGACACGGTACAACGGCGGGAAGCCGGCGTGGCCTTCCAGCTGATCAAGCCGGCACGCGAGAGCGACCTGTACGACTGCATCGTCACGCCGCTGCGCGCCAGCGAAGGCGTGCGCACCGCGTCGCCGCCGCAGCCGGACCTGCTGTCGCCATCGCTGTCGCCC
This sequence comes from Pseudoduganella sp. jia 12, assembly GCF_055502675.1. Classification (NCBI taxonomy): domain Bacteria; kingdom Pseudomonadati; phylum Pseudomonadota; class Betaproteobacteria; order Burkholderiales; family Oxalobacteraceae; genus Pseudoduganella; species Pseudoduganella sp. jia 12. The sequence goes on along the minus strand of NZ_JBUXKP010000015.1, from coordinate 109,425 downwards.
GCGGAGCCGCGCCCGGCCACGCGACGGCGCCACAAGGTGCTGCTGGCCGAGGACAATCCGGTCAACGTGGAAGTGGCCAGCGCCATGCTGGAAAGAATGGGTCTCGACGTACGCTCCGCGTGCAACGGCGAGGAAGCGCTGGCGGCCGTGAAGGCGGATGACTTCGACGTGGTGCTGATGGACTGCCAGATGCCCGTGATGGATGGCATGGCCGCCACCGCCGAGATCCGCCGCCACGAGCAGCAGCAGGGCCGCGCGCGCCAGTTGCCGGTCATCGCGATCACGGCCAACGCGCTGCAGGGCGACCGCGAAACCTGCCTGGCGGCAGGCATGGACGATTACCTGTCGAAACCGTTTACGCAGGCGGCGCTGTCCGGCACGCTGGCGCGCTGGATCGCGCTGCCGCGCCCGGCGCAGAGCCATCACGGCGACGCGCGGGACGCGGCTGTCGGCATCGGCGCACCCTCCTCGCCGGCGGCACCGAAGCCGGCCGGCGGCGCGGTCAACCGCCATGCGCTGGAAGCGATCCGCGGCCTCAGCGCGGACAAGGGCGAGGCCCTGGTGCAGCGCGTGCTGCACGCGTTCATCCGCGATACGCCCATGCGGCTCGCGTCGCTGCACGAGGCGCTCGCGGCGGGCAATGCCGGCGCCCTGCGCAAGGCCGCCCACAGCCTGAAATCGTCGAGCGCCAATGTCGGCGCCGACACGCTGGCCCAGCTGAGCCGGGACATGGAACAGCTGGGCCGCACCGATACCACCAGAGGCGCCGCCGCCCTGCTCTCGACGATGGAGCAGGAATTCACGGCCGTGCGCGAAACGCTTACTTCGATGTTCGTCAAGGAGACCTAGTATGGCAGCGCCCTTCCCTCAACGCGGCACCGTGCTGGTGGCGGACGACGATCCCGTCATGCGCCTCCTCATGCTGGAGATGCTGGCCCAGGTCGGACTGGACACGATCGAAGCCGAAGACGGCGAACAGGCCCTGGCCTGCTTCGACCGGCTCGCGCCCGACCTCGTGCTGCTCGACGTGGAGATGCCGCGGCTGGACGGCTTCGACGTGTGCCGGGCGATCCGCGCCCGCGAGCAGGCCCGCGGCCACCCCACCGCGGTGCCGATCGTGATGGTGACCGGCGACGACGACCTGGAAGCCGTGACGCGCGCTTATGAGGCGGGCGCCACGGATTTCGTGTCGAAGCCGATCAACTGGCCGATCCTGGGCCACCGCGTGCTGTATGTGCTGCGCGCCAGCGATGCCATCGTCCGCCTGCGCATCGCCGATGCGCACAACCGCGCCGTGCTGGCGGCGATCCCGGACACGTTCTTCCGCATGAATCCGGATGGCTATTACCTCGATTACGAGCAGGGCCACGATGCCGGCGCCGCGTTCACCGAGCAGCAGTGCGTGGGCCGGCATGTGCGCGACGTGCTGCCGCGCGGGATCGCCGACCGCCTGCTCGACCAGCTCGGGTCGGTGCTCGCCACGCACTCGATGCGCTCGGTCGACTATGCGCTGGAGCGCGACGACACGGTGCACCATTTCGAAGCCCGGCTGGTCAGCACGGGCGCCGGCGAAGTGCTCGGACTGGTGCGCGACATCAGCGAGCGCAAGCGCACCGAGGAGCAGATCCGGCGCCTGGCGTATTGCGACAGCCTGACCGGCATCCCGAACCGGCAGGCGTTCCTGGAAATGCTGGAACGCGAACTGGTGCGCTCGCGCCAGCACGACCGCAAGTTCGCGATCCTGTTCATGGACCTCGATTCGTTCAAGCGCATCAACGACACGCTGGGGCACGACGTGGGCGACCTGCTGTTGAAGGTGGTGTCCGAGCGGCTGCATGACACGATCCGCCCCGGCGACGTGGTGGCGCACCAGGCCGGCGGCGAACCGCCGCGCGGCGCACCGGAACGGCGCGGCAACAACTTGGCACGGCTGGGCGGCGACGAGTTCACGATCCTGATTCCCGACCTGGAACGCGTGGAGGACGCGCTGAACGTGGCCCATCGCGTCAAGGAAGCGATGCGCCGGCCGTTCCACCTGGACGGGCACGAGATCTGCGTGACCGCCAGCATCGGCATCTCGCTGTATCCGGACGATGGCGACGATGCCACGTCGTTGCTGAAGTACGCGGACACGGCGATGTACCATGCCAAGAACTGCGGCAAGAACAACGCCAAGCTGTACTGCTCCGCGCTGACCACGCAGATCATGGGCCACGTGAAGCTGGAGACGGGCCTGCGCCGCGCGCTGCAGAACAACGAGCTGTACCTGCACTACCAGCCGCAGATCGACGTGCGCAGCGCGCAGCTCGTCGGCGTGGAGGCGCTGGTGCGGTGGCGCCATCCGGAACTGGGCATCATCGCGCCGGACGACTTCATTCCGCTGGCCGAGGAAACGGGCCTGATCGTGCCGATCGGCGCCTGGGTGCTGCGCACCGCGTGCATGCAGGTGCGCGCCTGGCAGGCGCAGAGCGGCCGCGCGGTACGCGTTGCGGTGAACCTGTCGGCACGCCAGTTCAAGGACGAGAACCTGGCGCAGACGGTGCTGTCGGTACTGGAGGAAACGGGCCTCGATCCGCGCCTGCTGGAACTGGAACTGACCGAAGGCACGCTGATGGACGACGCGCAGGCCACGCTGGCCACGCTCGAACAGTTGCGCGCGATCGGCGTCTACCTGTCGATCGACGATTTCGGCACCGGCTACTCGTCGATGAATTATTTGAAGCGCTTCGACGTGCGCGCGCTGAAGATCGACCGCAGCTTCATCAGCGGCCTGCCGGAAGATGCCGAGAACGCCGCGATCACCCGCGCCATCATCGCGATGGCGCATGGCCTGAAGCTGGCCGTGGTGGCCGAGGGCGTGGAAACGGGCGAGCAGCTGGCGCTGCTGCAGCAGTATGGCTGCGACCTCGCGCAGGGCTACCTGCTCGGGCACCCGTCCACGGAAGAAGCGATCGGGGCGATGCTGATGGAGGCGGTAGCGGCCCGTTGAGCGAAATGGGGACGCCGGAACGCCGGACCGCCCCATTTTCCTGGCAATGTTTCCCTAAAAATGGGGACGTACCCCATTTTTCGAGCAACTTTTTCCAGTCAGGTACTGCGCCGGTCCAGCATTGCCCGGGCGATCGTGCCGGCATCGACGTATTCGAGTTCGCCGCCCACGGGCACGCCGCGCGCCAGCCGGCTCACGGCCAGGCCACGCGCCTTCAGCATCTCGCTGATGTAGTGCGCGGTGGCCTCGCCTTCGTTCGTGAAGTTCGTGGCCAGCACCACTTCGCCGACCACGCCATCCGCGGCGCGGGCCAGCAGCTTTTCCAGGTGGATGTCTTTCGGGCCGATGCCGTCGAGTGGCGACAGGCGCCCCATCAGCACGAAGTACAGGCCCTTGTACGTGAGCGTCTGCTCGATCATCACCTGGTCGGCCGGTGTTTCGACAACGCACAGCAGGCGGCGGTCGCGCGCCTCGTCGGCGCACATGTCGCAGACCTCGGCTTCGGTGAAGGTATTGCACAGTGCGCAGTGGTTGACCGATTCGACGGCCTGGTACAGCGCGCGCGACAGCATCGCGGCACCCTCGCGGTCATGCTGCAGCAGGTGGAATGCCATGCGCTGCGCCGACTTCGGCCCCACGCCGGGCAGCCGGCGCAACGCCTCGGTGAGCAATTCCAGCGATTTCGCCATAAATCAGTTCACCGTCTTCAGGCCTGGGGAGCGGGCAGGTAGGTTTCCAGGCCGTCCGCCGCCATCGTCGGCACGAACTCGGTGATCGTGTAGCTGGCCGCGCCGGCCTGCTTGAACGGGTCCAGCTCGATCACCGCTTCCACGTCGGCGCGGCTGTCGGCGTCGGCGATGATGATGCCGCCGGTGCGCGGCACCATCCGGCCCGACAGCACGAACATGCCGTTCGCATACTGCTCACGCAGGAAGGCGCGGTGCGCGGCAAGAAGACCGTCGATCTCCTCGTTGGGCTTCAGGTACGTTAGCGTGACGATGAACATGGCGCGCCTCGTGCAACGGTCAGAATGGCATCTTGAAGCCGGCCGGCAGGTTCATGCCGGAGGTCAGGCCGCTCATCTTCTCGGCGGCGGTGGCTTCGGCCTTGCGCACGGCGTCGTTGAAGGCGGCGGCAACCAGGTCTTCCAGCATGTCCTTGTCGTCGGCCAGCAGCGACGGGTCGATCGACACGCGCTTGACGTCGTTCTTGCAGGACATGACGACCTTCACGAGGCCGGCGCCGGACTGGCCTTCCACTTCGATGGAAGCCAGCGATTCCTGCGCCTTCTTCATGTTGTCCTGCATTGCTTGCGCCTGTTTCATCAGGCCGGCGAGCTGGTTCTTCATCATGATGTGTTTCTCCGTATCGGTTGAAAGAATGGGTTATGCGGGTCAGTGCGCCGGCGTGACGGGTGCCACGATCGAGCCGGGCACGACGAAGGCGCCAAGCTCGCGCACCATCGCCTGCACGAACGGGTCGTTGTGCACCGTGTCCTCGGCCTGGCGCTGGCATGCTTCGCGGTGGGCCTGCTGCTCGGCGGCGGTGGTGTACCACACCGGGCCGAGTTCCGTTTCCACCCGCGCCGGGCGCTCGAAGCGCTCGGCCAGCGCGGCGGTCAGTTTTTCCACGTTCGGCGCCGTGCGCCACGTGTCGATCGGGCAGCGCAAGTGGAACACGACGGCGTTGCCGTCGATCTTGCACGAGATCAGTTCGGCCTGCGTGGCCAGTTGCTGGGCCACGCCGCGCAGCGGCAGGTGCGCCGCCAGCAGCGGCCAGTTGCCATCCCATGCCAGTTCGGGCACGGGCGTGACCACGTAGGCATACGGTGCCTGGGCCGGCACCGGCTGGCGTGCGGGCGCCGATGAAGGCGCGGGCGCGGGCGCGGGCGCGGGCGCGGGCGCTGGCGCCTCGGCGCGGGCGGGCGCAGCCGCATAGGCCGGCGCCGCCGGCGCTTCGGCGCGCAGGCCGGCATGTTGCGATGCGGCCGGCGGTGCGCGATGGCCCGGTGCCGCGACGGCGCTGTCGTCGGAGAATTCAGTGACCCATGGCGGCAGGTCGTCGTCCGGCGGCGCCTGGCGCACTTGCCGCTCCACGGGCTGCACCGCCGGCGGCGCTTCCAGCACGGCGGCCTCGCCCTGCGGCTGGGCCTCTTCCCACGGCAGCGGTCTGCCCGGCGCGCCCGCCGGCGCCGGTGGCGTGGCGGTTTGCGGCGGGGCGACCTCCGGCTCGGCGGTGCGCATCGGCGGCCGCCCGCCGGTACGCGCCAGCGTGGCGGCACGGGCCGCCTCGAGCGCCGCGTTGATCGCGGCGCGCGCCGGGCTCACGGGGCCGGACGGACGCGCCGCGGCCGCGGGTGCCGGCGGCACTGGCGTAGGGGCAGGAGCAGCAGCAGGAGCAGATGCGGGCGCAGGAGCGGATACCGGAACGGATGCGCGGGGCGCGGCGGCTGGCGGCTGCGGCGCGGCGGCACGCGCTGCGGCCGCTGGTGCCGATGGCGCGGCGGCGGCCGCGGCTGCGCGGGCTGGCGAGCCACCCGCGGCCGGACGGGACATCACCGGCGTGTTGGCCGGTGCTCCGCCGGGGGCGGCTTCGGCGCCACCGACGCCGGGGCGAAAGGCCAGCATCCGCAGCAGCGTCATCGAGAAGCCGGCATATTCGTCCGGCGCCAGGCCCAGTTCGTTGCGGCCATGGACGGCGATCTGGTAATACAGCTGGACTTCTTCCGCGTCGAACACGGCGGCAAGGCGGATGATGTCGGCGTATTCCGGCAAGTCTTCCGGCACCGCGGCCGGCACCGTCTGCGCCAGTGCGATCCGGTGCAGCAGCGTGCCCAGGTCTTGCAGCGCGCCGTTGTACGACAGGCTGCGGCTGGCCATCTCGTCGGCCACGGCCATCAGGTCGGCGCCGTCGCGGTTCGCCAGTGCATCGAGCAGGCGCACGAGATACGACTGGTCGAGCGCGCCCAGCATGCCCTGCACCGCATCGAGCGTGACGGCGCCGGCCGCGTAGGCGATCGCCTGGTCCGTCAGCGACAACGCATCGCGCATCGAACCGTGCGCGCCCTGCGCCAGCAGGCGCAGCGCGGGCTGCTCGAATGTCACCCCTTCCTGTCCGAGGATGTTTTCCAGGTGGCCCACGATGTGCCCCGGCGGCATCTGCTTCAAATTGAATTGCAGGCAGCGGGACAGCACGGTGACGGGGATTTTTTGCGGGTCGGTCGTCGCCAGGATGAATTTCACGTGCTCGGGCGGCTCTTCCAGCGTTTTCAGCATGGCGTTGAACGCGTGGTTCGTCAGCATGTGCACCTCGTCGATCATGTAGATCTTGAAGCGCGCATTGCTCGGTGCGTAGACGGCCTGTTCGAGCAGCTGCGCCATCTCGTCCACGCCGCGGTTCGACGCGGCATCCATCTCTATATAGTCGACGAAGCGGCCGCCATCGATCGCGCGGCATGCCTCGCACACGCCGCATGGCGTGGCGGTGATGCCGCCGTTGCCATCCGGCCCCGTGCAGTTCAGCGATTTCGCCAGGATGCGCGACAGCGTGGTCTTGCCCACCCCGCGCGTGCCGGTGAACAGGTAGGCGTGATGCAGGCGGCCCGTGCCCAGCGCATGTGTCAGTGCACGAACGACGTGCTCCTGACCAACGAGCGTTTCAAAGTTGCGGGGACGGTACTTGCGAGCGAGGACTTGATAGGACATGCCGGGATTTTACCGCAGACCAGCCACGATGAGGCCGACAATAGCCCGCCGGCACCGCGGCCCGGCCCGTGTCCACCTTGGGGCCAGGCCCGGAATCGGACACGAGCTCATCCATGCCGAACGGGGCGCGCTCGCCATTACCGCCGAGGCCGTGTCCACTTTTGGGGTTGCCCCCATGGTGGACACGGGCTGGACAATATAAGGGCCGAAAAATACGGGCGTAAAAAAAGCTGCCGAGGCAGCTTTTGCCGGGCAGCTTTTTTCGGAATCGGGAGGCGAGCCTGATCTGCGGCACTTGCGGTGAACGGCTTTGGCTGCTTCGTTCCCGACCTGACCAGGTAAACCATGCCGCAATGCGCAGGGGCCCGCCAGACATCATTATAACCCGTCCCGCCGCAAAGAGGAAATTACAGGCCCAGCTGCTGCCAGATATCATCGACCTTGCGTTTCACCTCGGGCGTCATCTGGATCGTCGTGCCCCATTCGCGGGTCGTTTCACCCGGCCATTTGTTCGTGGCGTCGATGCCCATCTTGCTGCCGAGGCCACTGACCGGCGAGGCGAAATCGAGGTAGTCGATCGGCGTGTGGTCGACCAGCGTCGTGTCGCGCGTGGGGTCCACGCGGGTCGTGATTGCCCAGATGACTTCCTTCCAGTCGCGGATGTCGACGTCCTCGTCGACGACGACGATGAACTTCGTATACATGAACTGGCGCAGGAAGCTCCACACGCCGAACATCACCCGCTTCGCATGCCCCGCATACTGCTTGCGGATCTGCACCACGGCCATCCGGTAGCTGCACCCTTCCGGCGGCAGGTAGAAGTCGGTGATTTCCGTGAACTGCTTTTGCAGCAGCGGCACGAATACCTCGTTCAACGCCAGGCCCAGCACGGCCGGCTCGTCCGGCGGCTTGCCTGTATACGTGGAGTGATAGATCGGGTCGCGGCGCATCGTGATGCGGTCGACCGTGAACACGGGGAACCAGTCCTGCTCGTTGTAATAACCGGTATGGTCGCCATACGGCCCTTCCAGCGCGTGTTCGTAGCCCGATGGGTGGTTTTCATCCGGATAGATATGCCCTTCCAGCACGATCTCGGCCGATGCCGGCACCCGCAGTTCGCTGCCGATCGCCTTCACCAGCTCCGTGCGGCTGCCGCGCAGCAGGCCGGCGAACTGGTATTCGGACAGCGTGTCCGGCACCGGCGTGACGGCGCCCAGGATGGTGGCCGGATCGGCGCCCAGCGCCACGGCCACCGGATACGGCTGGCCGGGATTGCGGATGCAGTGCTCGCGGAAGTCCAGCGCCCCGCCCCGGTGCGCCAGCCAGCGCATGATCACCTTGTTCCGGCCCAGCACCTGCTGGCGGTAGATGCCCAGGTTCTGGCGCTTCTTGTTGGGGCCCTTGGTGATGACGAGGCCCCAGGTGATCAGCGGCGCCACGTCGCCCGGCCAGCAGTGCTGGATCGGCAGGCGGCCCAGGTCGACGTCGTTGCCTTCCCAGACGATGTCATGGCACGGGGCGCCGCGCAGCTCCTTCGGCGCCATGTCCCACACGGCTTTCACCAGCGAGCCCATGTCCATGATGTCCTTGAATCCCTTGGGCGGCTCGGGCTCCTTCAGGCGCGCCAGCACGTGGCCGATGCGGCGCAGTTCCTGCATGTTCTCGGCGCCCATGCCCAGTGCCACGCGGCGTGTCGTGCCGAACAGGTTGCCCAATACGGGGATGTCGAAATTTGTAGGATTTTGAAACAGCAGAGCAGGCCCGCCGGCCCTTAACGTGCGGTCGCAGACTTCCGTCATCTCCAAATGTGGTGAAACTGGCAACGAAACATGCTTAAGTTCGCCAATTTTTTGCAACTGGGCAATAAAATCTCGCAGATCTGAATATTTCATACAAATTTTACGTTTTTTTCTCGGTCGAAGGCCGGCGTCAAGTGTTCCGGTCAAGTACTTGATTCTATTGGTTTTAGCTTAACTACGCTCGACAATATCATACCTAAAAGTTATAAAGAACTGCTTCGTTAGTATTGACTTGATATAAAACGGCTTCTACAATTCGACCTACTTGAAGAGGACATGGCAAAAATGCCAACTACGTGTCGCTCGTTCATTCACGGAGTCGGGGCTCCATAAAACATTTTAGGAGTGTTGTTTCCCAAGGCGTCTGCCTTAAGGCGTTTTCAGCCTTACCCCCGAAAAAAGTTGTATTGCGACTGATTTACCGAACGAATCAGCTCAGGCAAGCAATGAAGGCGTTCCGGCTCGCGCGCTCCCCCGGCGGCGGCGGACGATAAACACATCTGATGCACGGCAATTGCACAGCTACGGTGTCGCGCGCCTGCGCGCGGCGAAGCCATGCTTTTACGGACATTGCAGGGAGTTCTATGATCAATCGTTTCACTGGGCTGGCAAATGCCGGCCGCTCGCTGGTCTCCGGACCGGCCGCGCGCCTCGGCGCGCAGCGCATCACCTTGCGCAGCGTCTTCACGACCGCGCAGCACACGTTCACGATCTTCGGCGTGAGCGCCCTCGTCATCCTGGCCGTGCTGTGGGCACGTCCCGACCTGGCACACGCGCTGACGGCATCGCTGGCGCCAGCACAGCAGCCGGCACCAGCCATGGCCGCACCGGCGGTGGTTGTCACGGCGCCGCCGCTCCATGAACTGATGGAAGCGCCCGCCATCACCGCCGCCGCCACGGACGCCGGCAAGCAACTGACACCGGCCGAGGAAAAAGCCCTGGTGGGCACGCGCAAGCAGCAGCAATGGGTCACGAACTGGCTGTCCAAGCGCTACCGCGTGGCGAACGACGCGGCCAATATGCTCGTCTCCACCGCCTACGTGACGGCGCGCGAGATCAAGCTCGATCCGCTGCTGATCCTGGCCGTGATGGCCATCGAATCGGGCCTGAACCCGTTCGCCGAAAGCCCGATGGGCGCGCAGGGCTTGATGCAGGTGATGTCCAAGGTCCACCACGACAAGTTCCAGGACATGGGTGGCGTCCAGGCCGCCTTGAACCCGGTGGCCAACATCCGCGTCGGCTCGCTGATCCTGAAGGATTACGTGAAGCGTGGCGGCTCCGTCGAAGCCGGCCTCAAATATTACGTGGGCGCCGCTGCTTTCGAAACGGACGATGGCTACGGCTCGAAAGTGCTGGCCGAATACAGGCGCCTGAAGCAGGTTTCCGCTGGCAAGAAAGTGCCGACATTCACCCGCCCCTCTGCCCCGCCACCGACCACGGTCACCGCAAGCAACGAACGCAAGCCTGCCCAGGCCGAAGCGCCCAAGCCCGAAGCGGAACAACTGGCCGGCCTGTGATCCGGACCAGTCATCGAACCCAGGCCACCTCACGGTGGCTTTTTTATTGCCTGAAAAATGGGGTACGTCCCCATTTTTCAGGCAATGTTTCCAGCGGCATAGAGGATTACGGTGCAGCCATCCGGCTCCAGCCGCTTGGGCAAGCTCTGCTTCCAACGAGATGGCGCGGACGCACGCCAGCCGATTGTGGTCATGTGGCCTCAGGCAGCCGGACATCTGCTTTTTGTTGCCTGAAAAATGGGGTACGTCCCCATTTTTCGGGCAACAAAAAAGCCACCCGAAGGTGGCTGGATCGTGCGGCGCGGTGATTAGCGCTTCTTGTCGGCCGCGACTTCGTCGGCGCGCAGTTTCGGCGCCAGCTTGTCGAGCACGCCGTTGACATACTTGTGGCCATCGATGCCGCCGAACGACTTGGTCAGCTCGACCGCTTCGTTGATGACGACGCGGTACGGGATTTCCGGGTGGTTCTTCAGCTCGTAGGCGCCCAGCAGCAGCACTGCGTGCTCGATCGGCGACAGTTCGCCGATGCCGCGGTCGACCAGCGGTGCGAAACCTTCGCGCAGCTCGACCGATTGCTCGATCGAGCCATACAGCAGCGCCGCGAAGAAATCGCCGTCCGCCTTGTCGAAGCCATGGGCAGCGCGGATGTTGTTGACCACGGTCTTCGCCGGCTCGTTGTTCAGCAGCCATTGATACAGGCCCTGCAGCGCGAATTCGCGGGCGCGGTGCCGCGGCGTGCGGTTCTTGCTTGGGTTGGCGTGTACAGCTTTATCGTTCATGATGTTCTTTCAGTATTACTCTTCTTGGCACTTATTCTTCGTCGCCGGCATCCTGCTGCAGCTCTTCCAGCGCGATCGCCAGGTTCGCCATCTCCACGGCCACGCGGGCCGCGTCGGCGCCCTTGCCTGCCATGCGGACTTCGGCCTGCTCGTCGTTCTCGGTCGTCAGCACGGCATTGGCGATGGGAATGCCGAAGTCCAGGCCGATGCGGGTGATGCCGGCGCCGGATTCGTTCGAGACCAGCTCGAAATGGTAGGTTTCGCCACGGATCACGGCACCCAGCGCCACCAGTGCGTCGAACTGGCCGGATTCGGCCATCTTCTGCAGCACCAGCGGAATTTCCAGCGCGCCAGGCACGGTCACGTGCAACACATCTTCATCGGCCACGCCCAGGTGCTTCAGCTCGGCCAGGCATGCCGACAGCAGGCCATGGCACACATCTTCGTTGAAACGCGCTTGCACGATGCCGATGCGCAGGCCTTCGCCGTTCAGATTGGTTTCGTAGGTTCCTACCGTCATGAGGGGCCTCTTATATAGTATGTGGGTGGATTACGCTTCGGGTTTGGCCAGGTAGCCGGTCACTTCGAGATCGAAGCCCGTCATCGACGGCATCTTGCGCGGGCTCGCCAGCAGCTTCATGCGGCGCACACCGATGGCGCGCAGGATCTGGGCGCCGATGCCATAGGTGCGCAGGTCCATGCTGGCGGCACGGCCTTGCGGCTTTGCATCCTTGTTCAGCGCGGCCAGCTGGCCGAACAGCTGCTCGGCCGTCTCGCCGCAGTTCAGCAGCACCATCACGCCGGACTTCGCGCCCTTGATGGCCTTCAGCGACGCCGACACGTTCCACGAGTGCGTGGTGGCTTCCGTTTCCAGCAGATCCAGGATCGACACGGGCTGGTGCACACGCACGAGGGCTTCGTCGTCGGCATCCACGTCGCCATGCACCAGCGCCAGGTGGGCGCAGCCGCTCGGCGTGTCGCGGAACGCGATCATGCGGAAATCGCCATGCGCCGTGCGCAGTTCGCGTTCGGCCACACGCTCGACCATGCATTCCTTGGCACTGCGGTAGTGGATCAGGTCGGCGATCGTGCCGATCTTGATGCCGTGTTCCTTGCCGAATTCGAGCAGGTCCGGCAGGCGCGCCATCGTGCCGTCGTCCTTGACGATCTCGCAGATCACGGAAGCCGGCGTCAGGCCCGCCATCGCGGTCAGGTCGCAACCCGCCTCGGTGTGGCCGGCGCGCATCAGCACGCCGCCCTTGACCGCACGCAGCGGGAAGATATGGCCCGGCTGCACGAGATCGGATGGCTGGGTGCCCTTGGCGACGGCCACCTGGATCGTGCGCGCACGGTCGGCGGCCGAGATGCCGGTGGTCACGCCTTCGGCGGCCTCGATCGATACGGTGAAGTTGGTGCCGAACGAAGTGCCGTTGCGGGTGGCCATCAGCGGCAGCTCGAGCCGGTCGACGATTTCCTCGGCCAGGGTCAGGCAAACGAGCCCGCGCGCATAGCGGATCATGAAGTTGATGGCTTCCGGCGTGACGAAATCGGCCGCCAGCACCAGGTCGCCCTCGTTCTCGCGGTCTTCTTCATCGACCAGGATCACCATGCGGCCGGCGCGCAGCTCGGCGACGATTTCTTCGGTGCTGGAGATAGTCATGTAATAAATCCTTGGCGTGTTTCGCAACCCGCTATTTTAATGGATTTGGCGCGCTTTCACCCGACAATCCACCGCCCCGGCCATTGCAATGGATTTCCATTGAAACAATCTGTCATGCTTATCTGAAAACCAACAAACCCATAGGCAACCCCAACCGTACTGGCTATGATCGGCGAACAGGACAACAGGCGTGCGCCCGCTGCCATGGCGGCGGAGTAGCATGAATCACAGGACCGACTGGTCGAAAAGGCATTATGTCCACCATTCTGATCGTTGACGACCGTCCCACGAACCGCGACTATCTGCTGACACTGCTCGGTTTCACGTCGCACACCGTGCTCGAAGCCGTGGATGGCGCCCAGGCGCTGGAACTGTGCCACCGCCACCGTCCCGACCTGGTGATCACCGACATCCTGATGCCCACGATGGACGGCTACGAGTTCGCGCAGCACCTGCGCGCCACGCCGGACCTGGCCCACACGCCCATCATCTTCTTTTCCGCCACCTATTCGCTGCCCGAACTGCAGGCCATGGGCACCGCATGCGGCGTGCGCACCGTGCTGCCCAAGCCCGCCGAGCCGCAGGCGATCCTGGAAGCCATCCACCTGGAGCTGGGCCTGGAGGAAGCGTACCCGAAGTTGGCGGGGGAAGTCGCCCGCGCCGTTACGCCACCGGCTGCGGCGTATTTCAACTCTCCGCCAGCTGCGGCGTATTTCAACTCGCCGCCGGCCGCGGCGTATTTCAACTCTCCGCCGGCCTCGTCGCCGCCGGCACCGGAAAGCGCGGTGGAGCGGATGGCGGCCCTGCACGAGCTGTCGCTGCGCCTGAACGGGGAACGCGATGCCGCCGCGATGGCGCGCCGTTTCTGCGCCGGCGCCAGCACGATCCTGCGCGCCGACATCGTCGTATTGTGCCTGCTCGACGCGCACGAGAGCGCCGTGCAGCACGTGGAAGCACTGGGCATCGACGCGGCCCTGGTGCAGCCGGTACTCGTCGACCGGGATGCGTTCCCCGGCGCGATGATGGACCGGCACGACGTGCTGCGCCGCTGCCGCGCCAGCGGCGACATGCCTGCCCTGCCCGGCGGGCATCCGCAGCTGGCCAGCCTGCTTGGCCTCGCGGTGCGCGACCAGTTTCACCTGTACGGCTGGCTGTACGCGGGCAACCGTCGCGGCGCACCTTGCTTCGACGATGCCGACGAACAGTTCATCCGCATGCTGGCGGCCCAGCTGGCGGTAGCCTACGAAAACATGAACCTGTACGAGGTGATCCAGCGCCACGCGGCGCAGCTGCAGATGGAAGCCTCGGCGCGGCGCAGCGCGGATGCGGCACTGCGCACCAGCGAGGCGCGCTACCGGGCGATGACGCAATCGGCGCCCGACGCGATCATCGGCACGGACCAGGATGAGCACGTGCTGCACTTCAACCGCGCCGCCGAGGCGATGTTCGGCTACAAGGAACAGGAAATGCTCGGCCAGCCGATCACGCTGCTGATCGCGGACAGCTCGCTGCCCGAGCACCGCGAGCGCGTGCAGCGCTATCGCAAGAGCCGCGAGCGTTCGTACAGCACGCGCCTCGTCGAACTCACGCTCAAGCGCAAGGACGGCGAGGAGTTCACCGGCGAACTGGCCCTGTCGGCCGTCAGCGTGAACGGCGAGGCGATCTTCACCAGCATCCTGCGCGACATCACCGCGCGCCGCGCGCTCGAGGAACGGCTGCGGCTGTCGGCCCAGGTATTCGACAGCACGCAGGACAGCATCACCATGACGGACGCCCAGGGCCGGATCATCGGCGTCAATCCCGCCTTCGAGCAGACCACGGGCTACGTCGAGCGCGAAGTCATGGGCCAGAACCCGCGCCTGCTGCGCTCGGGCCGGCACGACAGCGCGTTCTACCGCGCGATGTGGCACAGCCTGGAAACGCAGGGCCAGTGGGCCGGCGAGATCTGGAACCGCCGCAAGAACGGCCAGGTCTACCCGGAGCGGCTGCGCATCAACGCGGTGCGCGACCAGCGCGAGCAGGTCGTGGCCTACGTTTCGGTGTCGAGCGATATCAGCGCGCTGAAGGAAGCACACACGCAGCTCGATTTCCTCAGCAACCACGACCCGCTGACACTGCTGCCGAACCGCAACCTGCTGAACGACCGGCTGCAGCTGGCACTGACGGCGGCGCAGCACGGCGGCGACGAGGTGGCGCTGCTGCTGTTCGACATCGACCGGCTGCAGCGCATCAACGATGCGCTCGGCCACCCCACGGGCGACGCGCTGCTGCAGGAAATCGCCCGTCGCGTGGCCGCCATCGTGCCGCCGGGCGACACGCTGGCGCACCTGGGCGCCGACGAATTCGCGCTGGTGCTGACCCGCTGCCAGAACGTGGACGACATCATCGTCACCGTGCGCAAGCTGCGCGAACAGGTGGCCGAGCCGGTGCACCTGGCCGGCCAGGACCTGTACGTGACGGCGTCCGTCGGCATCAGCATCTCCCCGCGCGACGGCGCCACGCCGGGTGCCCTGCTGACGGGGGCCGACGTGGCGCTGTCGCACGTGAAGGACAATGGCCGCAACAGCTTCCACTTCTACACCGGCGAGATGAACGCGCATGCGCTGCGCTGGATGTCGCTGGAAGTGCACCTGCGCCACGCGATCGAGCGCGACGAGCTGCGCCTGCATTACCAGCCGCAGGTGTCGCTGCCGGACGGCCGCGTGTCCGGCGCGGAGGCGCTGCTGCGCTGGCACAGCGAAGAACTGGGCAATGTGCCGCCGGGCGACTTCATTCCGCTGGCCGAGGACAGCGGCCTGATCCTGGAGATCGGCACATGGGTCATCGAGGAAGCCTGCCGGCAAAGCAAGGCGTGGCAGGCGGCCGGGCTGCCGCCGCTGACGGTGGCCGTCAACGTGTCGGCGCGCCAGTTCGCGGCCGGCACGCTGCCCGCCGTGGTGCGCAACGCGCTGCAGTCCAGCGGCCTGGCGCCGCGCTGGCTGGAAGTGGAACTGACCGAAACGGTGATGATGAACGACAGCGAGTACACGCAGATGCAGCTGAACGAGCTGGCGGCGCTCGGCGTGTCGATCTCGCTGGACGATTTCGGCACCGGTTATTCCTCGCTCGGCTACCTGTCGCGCTTTCGACTCGACAAGCTGAAGATCGACCAGACCTTCGTGAAGAACATCACCACCGAGCCGCGCAGCGCCGCCATCGCGCGCGCCACGACGGCGCTGGCGCATGGCCTGAACCTGGTGGTGGTGGCCGAGGGCGTGGAAACGGAAGGCCAGCTCGCCTTCCTGCGCGACATGGGTTGCGACAAGATCCAGGGCTACCTGTTCAGCCGCCCCTTGCCGGCCGACGACCTGGCCGCGCTGCTGCGCGAGCAGCGCACGCTGGCACCCGTGGCCACGGCGCCGCCGGCCGGCCGCACGCTGCTGCTGGTGGACGACGAGCCGAGCGTGCTGCGGGCGCTGGAACGCGTGTTCCGGCGCGAGGGCTGGCGCATCCTGCTGGCGAACGGTGCGCCGCAGGCGCTGGAACTGCTGGCGGTGAACGACGTGCACGTGATGATCTCCGACCAGCGCATGCCGCAGATGAGCGGCTCCGAACTGCTGGCACGCACGCGCGAACTGTACCCGCACACGGTGCGCATGATCCTGTCCGGCTATGCGGACCACGCGTCGATCATGGATGCCGTCAACCGCGGCGCGATCTACAAGTTCCTCAGCAAGCCGTGGGACGACGACGAGCTGCGCCAGGCGGTGCGCGAAGCGTTCGACGTGGCGCAGCCGCGGCAGCGGGCGCCGCAGGCCAGTATCGACCACGCCAGCGGCCGCGCCGTGGAGTGATCGAATGCGCGCCCGGTGGACCGATAACCTGCACCGACGCTGCGATCACAATTTCGGCAGCCCTCCCCACCACGCCCACGCGCCAACTGTTTTCGGGTAAGTTAACGCTTCTCTTCAACTTGCCAGAGCATATGACCCCGCAAAACCTGTGGCCGCTGGGCGCCGAACTGGGCGAAGGCCCCGTGTGGATCCCCGAACAGAACCGCCTGTATTTCGTCAACCTCGTCGGCAACACGCTGCATGCGCTCGATGCCGATGGCACGCGCCACGCATGGCCGCTGCCCGACTACGTGTGCTGGCTGATCCCCCGCAAGGACGGCGACGGCTACATGGCGGGCCTGCGCGACGGCATCGGGCGCCTGTGGCTGCCGTCGCCAGTCCTTCTCGAACCACGCTTCGAATACCTGCACAAGCTGCCCGGCGCCGACACGGGCATCCGCCTGAACGATGCCAAGGCCGATGCGGCCGGACGGATCTGGGCCGGTTCGATGAACGCACGCGACGTGAGCCGCCCGGACGGCAAGCTGTTCCGCCTGGACCCCGACGGCAGCCTGCACGTCGCGCTGCCCGAATACCATATCTGCAACGGCCCCACGTTCAGCCTGGACGGGCGCACCATGTACCACAACGACAGCTTCCTGAACCGCACCTACGCGCATGAAGTGAAAGCCGATGGCAGCCTGGGCACGCCCCGGCTGTGGCGCCAGTTCGCCGAGGGCGAAGGATCGCCGGACGGCATGACCGTCGACAGCGAGGATTGCGTGTGGATCGCCCAATGGGGCGGCGCCCGCGTGTGCCGCTACAGCCCGGACGGCGAACTGCTGGCGACGATCGCCATGCCGGTGACGCAGCCTTCGTCGGTGGCGTTCGGCGGCGCGGACCTGAAGACGCTGTACATCACGAGCGCCTGGCAGGGCTTCGATGCGGCGCAACGGGCCGCCGATCCGCACGCCGGCGCGCTGTTCTCCGTGCGCACCGACGTGGCGGGCGTGCCGGTGGCGCGCTTCGGCTGAATTTCGGCCAGCAGCCTCTTCCACAAGGAGGACGTCACGTTATCCGTTCCCGGCTTAAGATAGCCGGGCTTCACCAATCAACCCTGTCAAGGAGTTCACATGAAGACTAACGGTTCGGCTGTCTGGTCCGGCGGCATCAAGGATGGCAAGGGCGCCATCAGCAGCCACAGCGGCGCATTGAAGGACTATCCGTACGGCTTCGCCAGCCGCTTCGAAGGCAAACCGGGCACCAATCCGGAAGAACTGATCGGCGCGGCGCATGCGGGCTGCTTCACGATGGCGCTGTCGCTGATCCTGGGCGAAGCGGGCCTGACCGCCGAGAAGATGGAAACGACCGCCGACGTCACGCTGGAAAAGCAGGACGACGGCTTCGCGATCACGGCCGTGCACTTGACGCTGCAGGCGAAGATCCCCGGTGCCGACGACGCGAAGTTCCAGGAACTGGCTGCCAAAGCCAAGGCCGGTTGCCCCGTGTCGAAACTGCTGAAGGCGGAAATCACGCTGGACGCCACGCTGCTGTAGGGCTCTACATCGCCACCGGCAGGCGCTACATCTCCACCGGCACGTTTTAATTCTCCGCCGGTGGCACCGGGTCGCCGGTCGCGCGCGCCAGCCGTTCGGCGCGTTCGACGCCGATATGGAAGCCGGCCGCCGCTTCCGGCATGCCGGCCGCGCCGAGCGCGAAATGGGCCAGTTGCAGGCCCGACTCCACCGTCTCCGAAATCACGCCATCGGCGCCCGCATCCTTCAGCAGGCGCGCATGTGTTTCGTCGCGCGCACGCGCGAAGATCGGCACCGCGGGATAGTGCCGCCGCAGTGCATGCGTCGCCTGCAGGGCCGCCTTCGGGTCGTCCATCGTCAGCACCACGCAGGCGGCGCGGCCGGCGCCGAGCCGCGCCATCATGTCCGGCATCGACGCGTCGCCCGAATACACGTTCGATGCGCCATTCCTGCCCGCGGCCGCGAGCTGGCGGTCGCGTTCAACCGCCACGCACGCGACGTTCTGCCGCGCCAGCACATCCGCCACCAGCCGCCCCACCCTGCCGTAGCCGCCGATGATGATGTGGCCACCGCGCCACGCCGGTTCCGGCTCGGTCGCCACGGCCTGTTCGCCGGCGCCGCCACGCGCCACGATGCGCTCGCCCAGTGCGGCGGCGGCGGGCGTGGCCAGCATGCTGGCCGTTACCAGCACCAGCATGAACTGGCCGGTCTCGCCGGCGAGCAGGCCGGAGCCCACGGCATAGCCGAGGATGACGAAGGCGAACTCGCCGCCCTGCCCCATCAGCAGCCCGGCATGCACGGCCCGGCGCCATCCGAGCCGCCGCAGCACCAGCGCGATCAAGCCACCCTTCACGCACAGCAGGCCGCACACGGACAGCGGCAGCAGCAGCGGATACCGCGCCACGATGCGCAGGTCGAGCTCCATGCCGACCGCCATGAAGAACATGCCCATCAACAGGCCGCGGAACGGCTCGACGATGAGCTCCACCTCGTACTGGAACTCCGTGTCGGCCAGCAGCAGGCCGGCCACCAGTGCGCCCAGCGCCATCGACAGCCCGGCCGCCGCGGTGGCGGCGGCCACGCCCAGCGTGAGCAGCAGGATCAGCGCCACGAAGACCTCGGGCTGGCGCTGCACGGCAAAGGCGGCGAACAGCGGGCGGGCCAGGCGCCGGCCGGCCACGTAGACCAGCGCGATCGTCGCCGCCGCCTTCGCCAGCGCGAGGAGCAAGGTCCACCCCAGCGCCGCGCCGGCGCTGCCGGCCAGGCCCTCGACGAGGATCAGCACCGGCACCACGGCCAGGTCCTGCAGCATCAGGATGCCGAAGCACGCCTGGCCCAGCGGCGTGGCCAGCGCTCCGGCACGGACGAGCAGCTGCATGACGACGGCGGTGGACGACATGGCCAGTGTGACGCCGATCGTCAGCGCCGGCGCCGCGGGGTTGCCGAAGGCGAAGGCGATGGCGCCGACCGTGGCCGCCGTCAGCACCAGCTGCAGCACGCCGCTGCCGAACACGTCGCGCCGCAGCGCCCAGATCTTCGCCGGCGACAGTTCCAGGCCGATCATGAACATCAGGAACAGGATGCCCAGTTCGCCGAACATCTTGACGCCTTCGACATCGTGAAACGTGATGTCGGCCAGCCATGGCGCCATGCCGGCCCACGTGCCCAGGCCATGGGGGCCGAAGCACAGGCCCACCAGCAGGAACCCGGGCATCTGGTTGATGCGCAGCCGCTGCAGCAGGGGTACGGCCAGCCCGGCCAGCAGCAGGAACAGCAGCGTCTCGCGGAGATCGTCGACGGTCATGGCGCAAGTTTATGACAACGGCCCGGGCCACGGCATACAATCGCCCATCGCCCACCCGGGTACCGAACAGAAAGGAAGCTCCATGCCACGTGCCGGCCGCCTCGCCACCCTCACCGCCCTGCTCCTGTGCAGTGCGATCGCCACCGCCGCCCCCGCCTGGGTCGCGAAAAGCGACGCCTATGCACAACCCGTGCTCCAGGATTCGGGCAAGTACCAGCCCGAGGACGCATCGTCGCTGGGCAGCGAGGAATTCGACACGGCGGTGGCCGACTTCAAGCCGCGCGACTACGAACGCGAACTGGCGGACACGGAAAAGCGCCTGGCGTCGCTGCGCCAGCAGCGCGCCGCCGAGAAGGATGCGAAGGTGCGGCAGGACCTCGACATCCTGATCGATTCGCGCGAAAAGAAGATCGCCACGATGAAGCTGGAACGGCAACACCTGCTGAACTACGTGAACGTGGCGGAGCTGGCCTATGGCGGCCTGCAGGCGCTGCTCGACCCGCGCAACAAGCCGGAGCGCCAGAAAGCCGCGCTGGTGCGCCTGAAACGCTATGCCGGCAACGAGAATGGCTATACGCCGCTGGCCACGCTGGTGCGCCAGCGCGGCGAGGAACAGCTGGCGCGCAAGGGCCTGATCGGCCCCTACGTGGGCGAAGTCGAGGATGGGCTGAACAACAACGCGACCTACCTGGCCGGCATCGCCGACCTGTTCAAGGAGGCCAAGCTGACCGGCTGGGAAGCCGATTTCGAGGCATTGAAGGCCCAGGTGAAGGCCTACGACGACTGGACGCGCGCCAGCATCGTGCCGCGCACCCGCAAGGAAGTGCGCCTGCCGCCGGCGCTGTACGTGAACCGCCTTGCGAACGTGGGCGTGGACATCACGCCCGAACAGATGATCGAACGCGCCAGCTTCGATTTCCAGGAGGTGCGCGACCAGATGCGCGTGATCGCCGGCACGATCGCCGCGCAGCGCAAGCTCGCTTCCAGCGACTACCGCGACGTGATCCGCGAGCTGAAGAAGACGTCGATCCCGGCCGACCAGCTGCTGCCCTACTACCGCAAGCGCGTGCAGGACATCGAGGAAGTCATCCGCAAGCACGATATCGTGGCCCTGCCCGCGCGCGCGCCGAACATCCGCACCGCCACCGATGCCGAGGCGGCCGCCACGCCGGCACCGTTCATGAGCCCTCCCCGCCTGATCGGCAACACGGGAGAATATGGCGAATTCGTGATTCCGCTGTCGAACCCGAAGTCGAAGGGCAAGATGGACGACTTCGACTACGAGGCCATGGCGTGGACGCTGTCCGCGCACGAGGCGCGCCCCGGCCACGAACTGCAGTTCGCTTCGATGGTGGAACAGGGCATGTCGATCGCGCGCGCCAACTTCGCCTTCAACAGCACCAACGTGGAAGGCTGGGGCCTGTACTCTGAAGCCATGATGCTGCCCTACATGCCGCCGGAGGGCCAGCTGGTGTCGCTGCAGATGCGCCTGCTGCGGATGGCACGCGCGATGCTGGACCCGTCGATCAACCTGGGCCGCATGACGCCGGAGCAGGCGAAGGCGTTCCTGATGCAGGAAGTGGCGCTGTCCGAGCCGTTCGCGCAGTCCGAAGTGGACCGTTACTCGTACCGTTCGCCGGGCCAGGCCACGTCGTACTACTACGGCTACGTGAAGCTGCGCGCGTTGCGCACGCTGGCCGAGATCGAGCTGGGCGAACGCTTCAAGGCGAGGGAGTTCAACGACTTCGTCATTGCCCAGGGCATCCTGCCGCCCGACCTGCTGAAGGCGGCGGTGCAGCAGGACTTCATCGCGCCGCGGAAGGCGCAGTAACGGGCCTGGACTGCGCGGCGTTGGACTGCGCAGTCTTGGCCTGCGGGGGTTTGGCTTGAGGCGGGCGGCCGCCGTGCCGGATGCCGGCGGCATCGAGTTCGGCCAGCAGCGCCGGCGCATAGGCCGCGTTCAGCGCCGCCGCCGGGAACTGGTACAGGCCGCCGTGCTCCGGCGCGAGCGGCGCGGCCTTCGCCAGCACGGCTTCGGCGGCCGTCCACAGCCGCTGCACGTGCGCCATCATCTTCTTGCGCGCGACCAGGCGCTCCCACGCTTGCGGATCGCTGGCGCGCAGCGCCTTCAGGTAGGCCCCCGTATAGAGCATGAAGTCGGCCATGCCGCCGATATTGCCGTTGACAGAATTGGCCCGCGCCGCCATTGCGCGGTACACGGGTGTGTCGGCGATCGCGACCTCGAATTCGGCACCGGCCACGTGGGCATTCAGTTCGTCGATGAGAGGAAAGAAATCGCCCCGGTTGACGTTGGGCCTGCCGAAGTACTCGGCGTAGCGGCCGTTCGGCTGCGCCTTGATGTCGTCGGGTATCTCGCTGGCCGCCAGCACGAACCCGGGCGCCTGGCCGCGCACGTAGTCGGTCACGTGGATCTCGCCGCGAAAGTGGAACACGGCACGGTTGCCGTGGCACGCGGAGAGCGCGAAGTCCAGCATGTGGTTCGCTTCGTGGAATGCCGTCAGCAAGGCCTGCAGGTCCATCGAGGCGGCATTGCGGATCCACCACATCACCTGCGGCTGCGCCGCATTGAACAGCGGCCGCACGGATGCGTATTCCGGTGCGGCCAGCAGGGCCGTCATCGCGGCCGTATCGTTGCCGGAGGCCGTCGCGAAATCGTTCCTGCACACTTCGCGGCCCGGCATCTTTTGCGGCCCCGCCGGCTCGAAAGTAATGGGTACGTTGCCGCTGGCCGCGGCACCGGCGCACCAGGCGCAGAGCAGCAAGGCGGCCAGCGTTTTCATGGGGTCAGTCCTGCGCGGCCTGCACGCGCTGGCCGGCCGTCAGCATACGCTCGACATAACGCGCGATCAGATCGATTTCCAGGTTCACCTTCGAATCCACCTTCAGGTGTTTCAAGGTGGTGACCTCGATCGTGTGCGGGATCAGGTTGATCGAGAAGCGGCAGCCACCGGGCACGTCTTCCACGCGGTTGACGGTCAGCGACACGCCGTTGACGACGATCGAGCCCTTGAACGCCAGGTACTTGCCCAGCGCGGCCGGGGCTTCCACGACCAGTTCCCACGACTCGCCCACCGGCTCGAACTTGCGCACGATGCCGAGGCCATCGACGTGGCCGGAGACGAGGTGGCCGCCCAGGCGCTCCTGCAGCGTCAGCGCCTTTTCCAGGTTCACTTCGCCCACGCTGTCCAGGCCCGCCGTGCAGTTCAGGCTTTCGCGCGACACGTCGACGGCGAAGCTGCCGGCGGTTTTCTCGACGACGGTCATGCAGGCGCCGTTGATGGCGATCGAGTCGCCCAGCGCCACGTCGGCCAGCGGCAGGCCGCCGGCATCGATCACGAGGCGCACGCCCGCGTCATGGCCGCCGGGCAGCGGGGTCACGGTTTCAATGTTGCCGACAGCGGCGACGATTCCGGTAAACATGGTCGTTCTTTCTCTTTCAAGGTATGGACTTGTCAATAAAACGGGCCAGGATGCGCAGGTCGTCGCCCACCATCCTCGCCTCGTGGAATTTCAGCGGGTACTTGCCCGCCAGGCTTGCCAAAGCCGGCAGCGCGAACATGCCCTGCGCATCGCCCAGCAGCGTGGGCGCCAGGTACAGCAGCAGCTCGTCGACGCAGCCTTCGCGCACGAGCGAGCCGTTGAGCTTCGTGCCCGCCTCGACGTGCAGCTCGTTGACTTGCCGCCGCGCCAGCTCGCGCATCAGTTCCGGCAGGTCGACCTTGCCCTGGGCATTCGGCAGCGTGATGATCTCGGCGCCCGTGTCGCGCAACCGCGCTTCGCGCTCGTGGTCGGTCACGGCCGACACGATCCACGTGCCGCCGCCTTCGAGCACCCGGGCCGCCGGGTCGGTCTCGAGCCGGCTGTCGACGACGATGCGGCGCGGCTGGCGTGGCGTTTCCACCGCGCGCACGTTCAGTTGCGGGTCGTCCGCCTTGACGGTGCCGATGCCGGTCAGGATCGCGCAGGCACGGGCGCGCCAGGCATGGCCATCGCTGCGCGCCGCCTCGCCGGTGATCCACTGGCTCGTGCCGTTGTGCAGCGCCGTCATGCCATCGAGGCTGGCGGCCGTTTTCATGCGCACCCACGGCAATTGCCGCGTCATGCGCGAGAAGAAGCCGATGTTCAGTTCATAAGCCTCGTCCGCCAGCAGGCCCGAGGACACTTCGATACCGGCCTGGGCGAGGCGCGCCAGGCCCTGGCCGGCCACCAGCGGGTTCGGGTCTTCCATCGCGGCCACCACGCGGCCGAGGCCCGAGTTCACCAGCGCATCGCAGCACGGCGGCGTGCGGCCGTAATGGCTGCACGGCTCCAGCGTCACGTAGGCGGTGGCGCCCCGCACGTCGAAGCCGCGGCGTCCGGCATCCTTCAACGCCTGGATTTCCGCGTGGTCCTGGCCGGCCGGCTGCGTGACGCCGGCACCGATGACGATGCCGTCCTTCACGATGACGCAGCCGATGTGCGGGTTCGGCGACGTCGTGTACAGGCCCCGCGCCGCCCACTGGAGCGCGAGACGCATGCCCGACAGGTCGTCGGCGACGTGGAGGTTGGCCTGGCCTGGGCCGCCGCTGTGCGGGTCGAGTTCCATGGTTCCTATTCGCCGGCCGCATCGCAGCCGGATTCCTTCTGCGGGTCGCACAGCCGTGCGCGGCCCAGCATGTTGATCTTGATGTTGCGCTGTGTACTGCCGAGCTGCAGCGACAGCGTGCCCCAGTTGGCGGCCAGGTTGTTGCCGGCACGGCAAGAACGGCCCGCTCCATTATAGGCGACATAGAAAGGCGGCGTGGTGTCCGACAACCGCGAGCGGATGCCCAGCCGGTCCGGCGCGGGCCCGTGGCGGAACAGCACCGTTTCGCCCGGCCCGGGCCGGGCATCGCCATCGGCGTCGGCAAACACGGCCCAGCCATCGCGCCATGCCGTGCCCGCCGCGTCCACGGGCGCGACGACGATGTTCTCGCCACGGCCGATCGCCTGCGAGCGCGCCAGGTGCAGCGCCGCCAGCAGGTCGGCGGCTGCCGCGCGCACGGCATGGCGTTCCAGCATCGCGTGGTAGGCCGGCAACGCCGCCCCGAGCAGGATGGCGGCCACGGCCAGGGTGACCATCGACTCGACGAGCGTGAACCCGGCCGCCGGCCGCGCCAGCCTCGCCAGCCGGGGCGACTTCGGTGCGATCGACGGCCCGGTCATTGCCAGCAGCGCGTGGCCGGGCCGCTGGCCAGGTGCAGGCCGGTGCTCGTGAGGACCAGCCGGTCGCAGGCCGGGTCGCGGTGGAGGCCATCGACGCGCGCCGTGCCGGGCGTGGCGATGAGCTGCACGCAATCGGCGATCTCTTCGCCGTCGCAAGCCCTGCCTTCGATCTCGTAGGCGCTGGTGGCGGCGCTGCCGCCGGACCACCAGCGGAATTGCCGCGCTTCTGCGTTGTCGCTGCCGGCACCGAACGCGATGTAGCGGTTGTTCTGCGTGAAGTAGCGCTCCTGCTGCTGCATCAGCGCCTGCAGCGCCACCTGCCCCTCGGTGCGCTTGGCGCGGACCACATGCTGCCGGTAGCCGGGATACGCCGCCGCCGCCAGCGCGCCCGCTACCGCCACCACGACCATCAGCTCGACGAGCGTGAAGCCGCCCGCCGTTCTTGCGTGCCCGTTCATGGTGCCTCCCCTTGCGTTGCGAGCCGGTGCAACTGCCGCCAGTTGGCCACTTCCCGCCACGACAGCCGGCCCGCCGGCCATGTGGCGCTACTGGGGCCGCCCGGTACCGGCTGCCCGTCCGCGCCGAAGTGCACGATCGCCGTCTCGCGCGTCACCCTGATCCGGCCCGCCGGGCCGCGCGGCGTGCGCGTGATCGGGCCCGGCAGCAGCAGCGGCGCGCCGTGGAGCGGACCGGGCACCAGCAAGCCCGTCACGCCGCGGGCCGCTGCCATGGCGCCATCGGCCGGCAGGCCGGCCAGCGCGTCGAGCACGTAGCGGCGGCTGGCGCTGTCGGCGCAGGGATCGCGGCCGGGCACGACGGTGGCGAACACCAGCTTGCCGTCGACCAGCGTGGCGGGCATGAGGCTGCGCTCCCCGGTCGCGGCGCCATGGGCGAAGTCGAGGTACCAGCCTTTTGGCCGGCTGCCGCCACCAACGGAGGCGAGGCGACCGGACACGGTGAAGCCGGCGTCCCCTTCGGCGCCTTCCACGCGGCGCTCGAGCAGGTCGCTACGGTGCAATGGAGCGACCGGCCCCTGCGGGCCGGGATTGTCATGGACCGCATAGAAGGATTGCGGCGTGAAGCGCGCCGGATCGCGCTCCGCCCTTCCGTACAGGCTGCCGGTACCGAACAGCACCAGGTAGCCGCCGCCTTCCGCGTGCACGACCTTCGGCGGCTGCGTGATCGGCTGCGGCCGGCCCGCCGCGTCGCGGGCCACGAACACGGGCCGCCACGCCGGGTTGGTGCGCCACGGCGCGTTGCGGGAAAAATCAAAGCGCCACAGGTTGCCCTGCAGGTCGCCGGCATAGACATGGCGCAGCACCTTGTCGTCATCGTTCACCAGCGTCGCGCCGGCCAGGCCGGACGGCAGCGCGGGATCGCCGGGCGGCGTGTCGAGGCGGTAGTAATGGGTGTCCAGGCGCCAGGGCTCCGCCGGCGGCTTGTCCAATGCAAGCAGGAACAGCGCACCATGGGCCGCATCGCTGTTCAGGCCATTGCCGGCAATGGCGAAATGGCGGTACTCGGGCAACCCGGCGCGGTTGCGCACCTTCAGGCGCGCTATCTGTGCCGGCTGCATCACGTTGCCGATGGCCGGGTCGTCGCGCTCCGTAAATTCCCACAGCGCGCCCAGGCCGGCTTCGAACGCGGCGGGGTCGGTCACATCCAGCGCGAACAGTCCTCGTGCGCCGGCGCCGGGCGTCCCTGCCAGCACGCTGCGCCACGCGCCGGCAATGAACGCCTCGCCGGCAGCCAGCGGCCCATCGACATAGGGGCGGTGCGTGTGGCCGGGCGCGGGCAGTTCGTTCAGCGCGGGCAGCAGCATGGCGGGAACATAGCCGAACAGTTCGCTGCCCGTGCCGGCATCGAACGCATGCAGCATGCCGTCGTTCGCCCCCAGGTAGACAGCGGAAACGCGCTGCAACGTGCGTTCGTGGAAGGCCGCATAGCCGGCATCGCCGTGCAGGTTCAAGCCACCGCCCACGTATAGCGGCGTGCCGTGCGCCGCATCGCCCAGCAGGCCGGTGCGGCGCCGGAAGACGCTGCCTTCGAGCGTGCGGTCGCCGCGCAGCCAGGCAACGCGATCGGCACCGCGGCCGTCGCCGGCAGTGCCGCCGGGCGGCCGGTCCAGCGCCGCCTGCTGCGCCGGCGACAGGCGTGGCCATTCGAACGGCGCGGTCAGGCCGGCGCCGTCCATGGTGAACAGGCGGCGTGCGGCCGGCGGCGTGCCGGCCAGCCCCGCCGCCGCGTCCCACAGCGGGGTGGCCAGCCGCGAAACGCCCTCCCCGTCGCGAACGAGCGGCGTCCGGGTGAGCGTGCCGCTGCCGGCCGACAGGTCGTACGCCACGCGGAACACGGCAGCATCGGGCGTGCTGCCGTCCGGCGGCAGTGGCGGCGCGGGGATCGCAAGCGCGGCGCCCTGGACGATGCCACCGGCGCCGCACGCCAGCGCGGCATTGCCGCCGTCGATCGCGACCGGTACCGGCGCCGTGGCCGCCTCCGGCAGGTCCATGGCGCCGCACAGGCCAAGACCGAGCACCAGCCCAAGCGCCAGGCACGGCGAAACGTGGACGTTGCGGGTAGTGTCCATCGCCTCTCCCGTTCAGTCGCCGGGCCGGCGCCAGGCCGATTGCAGCACGACCTGCGCCGCCTCGCGGTTGCCGAAGCCGATCGCCGTCACGCGGTAGTAATAGCGGGGCGCGGCACCCGCCTCCTCGCCCGGCCGGTGGTAAGGCCGCCGCTCGATGATGTAGCGGGGGCGCCGCAGAGGCAGCGCGCCCTGGCCTGTCTGCATGACCGCGCCGGTGAAGTGGCCCAGCGCGACGCCGGCGTCCCCGCCAGCCAGGTCGACCGATTGCCAGGGCGGCGCCCCTGCCCCGTCGCTCGGCCCGCACAGGCCGAGGGTCGCACCGGTGCCGCAGCCGGCGGCGAAATCCGCCGCCCCCGCCAGCGCCGCCTCGCGGCTGGAAGCCGCCTCGTCGATATCGCGTTCCGCATCCATCAGCGCATCCTCCGCAGCTTGCAGCGCCACGTGCCGGTCCCGCTCCGCACGTGCCGCCTTTTCGCCCATCAAGGCCATGCCGGCGGCCGTTGCCGCCAGCAGCAGCACGGCCGCCAGCATCACCAGCGACACCACCAGCGCGATACCGCGTTCGCGGCGCCGCATCGTCAGGCATCCCCGTTGCGCAGCAACACGGCCTGTTCGAACACGCGTCGCGCACGCAGGCGCAGGCGCTCGGGCAGCGTGGCCTCGTCGACCACGGTGCCGGGATCGTCCGGCTGGTCCGGCGTGCCGAACAGGTGGTAGCGCACCGGCAGCGAACCGGTGCGCGAGTGCGCTTCGCCATGCAACAGCAGCGCCACGCGCACGGAGACGATGCGTTTCCAGTGCGTCCTGCGGCGCAGGTCCTGCGCCTGCTCCAGCGGCGTAACGCCCGCCAGGGCGAGGCCGTCGTCGAGCGCCTTGACAGCCGTGGCATGCAGGTAGCGCTCGGGAACGCCGTCGCGGTCCATGTCGAGGCCATACAGCACCTGGAAGGAATCGACGCCGCGCACGATCGCGTCGGCACTCCAGTTGCCCGATTGCGCCCGGTACTTGCAGCGCAATTCCGTTTCGCCATCGTCGGCGATGCCGACATGGAAAATGCTCCAGCCCGGCTCGCCGGCGCCGATCGCGAAACCCGCGCAGTCGACGAGCGAACCGTCGCCAGCGGGTCCGCCATGGCCGCCGAAATGCACGGCCAGCACGTCGCTGCCGCGCAGGGCCGCGGCGCTGGCCGGCAATGCGCCCTCGAGGCCGGCGGCCGTGCGCGGCAGCGTGCGATTGTCCAGCCCCCCGATGCCGGCGACGCTGTCCGCCGGCGGCATGCCGCTTTCCAGGTCGGTCCAGGCGGCCTGCCGCAAGGCCTGGGCCACCAGCTCCAGCGCATAGCGGCCGCCATCGTCGAGCCGCGTGCCGGCCGCGTGGTGGACGAAATCGCGGTTCGCCAGCAGCAGCATCGCCGATGCCGCCAGCGTGACGAACAGGCCGAGGCCCAGCGCAACGAGCATCTCGGCCAGTGCGATGCCGACCTGCCGGCAAGGGCCGGTCACGGCAGCACTCCCGCCACGGCGATCGCCACCCCGGGCCCCCCTTCACGCCCTTCGTGCTGAGGTGTGCCGTCCGGGCGCCTGCCGCGCCAGCCGATCTTCACGACGATCGGATCGCCGGGTCCACCGCTGCATTCCCACCGCAGCCGGCCGGCCGCGTACAGGTGCGCATCGCGGCAGATGCGCGCCCGCCCGGCCGGCAGCGCGGCGCGTACCTGGCGTTCCAGCTCGTGGACATCGAGCCGGGCAATGCCGGCGGGATCGCAAGGGTGGCGCCGGCACAGGTTCACCGGCGCCGCGGACACGGGTTCGGCATGCGCGTCGATATCGACGCCGAGGTAAATGGCCGGCACTTGCCCGGCGTTGGCGCGCATGCGGTCGGCCATCGCCACGGCAAGCTGCGTGGAAGCGGAGAGCAGCGCCGATTCGTGCCGCGTGCGCATCGCATGCAATTGCATGGCGATGCCGCCGACCAGGCCCGCGCCCAGCACCAGCAGGGCGACCAGCACTTCGACCAATGTGAAACCGGCAGCATCGCGCATGAAACCTCCCCAGTCCGTTCAGCCGTACAAGTTACCCGGCAGCGGACGGGAGCGGTTGCGCGCTCTCAAGGATGAGTCGGTTTGATAGATATTTCTGGAGAGAATTTGCGCAGGTGGATTGCGCTAACGCAGGAAACGAGAGGGAACTTTTCGCGGGCAATGGCCGCCTTCGGAGATGCCGACCACAATGGCCGCGATGGCCATCGTGATGCGGGTGGAGGTGTCTATTCCTGCCGCTTGCGCTCCTGCCCCGCCTCTTCGATCGCATCCTGGAATTCCGCCAGGTCCTCGAAATTCTTGTAGACGGAGGCAAAACGGATATAGGCCACCTTGTCGAGCCGCTTCAGCTCGGCCATGACGAGTTCGCCGATGTAGTTGGAGTCGACCTCGCGCTTGCCGCTCGTGAGCAGCTTTTCGGCGATCGCCTTGACCGCATCGTCCACGGCCGCTGCGGCGACCGGGCGCTTGCGCAGAGCGAGCATCAGGCTGCCGCGCAATTTCGCTTCGGCGTATTCCATGCGGCTGCCGTTCTTCTTGACCACGAACGGCATCGAAAGTTCAATCCGTTCATATGTGGTGAAGCGCTTGTCGCACTTGCCGCAACGCCGCCGGCGCTTGATCGCATCCCCCTCCTCCGATACGCGGGTATCGAGGACGTGGATTTCATCGTGCTGGCAGAACGGACATTTCATGGATGGACCAGGTGAGGATCAAAAAAAGGCGCCGGATCACTGTGTCCCGAATCGCAGGTTTCGCCGGATAAATCCGACGAGAATCGACCCGATACTGCGTTGAAACACCAGGAAAGGCTCCAGCCTTACCTGGCATTTCCGCCTTGTCTCGAGCCGATTTCGTCAAATTTATTTGTCGACGAAGCTACGATCCGGGACACCGATCCGGCGCCCCGATAGTAACAACGCGTTGATTATGCGTAAACCGGGTACTTGTCGGCCAGCACCTTGACGGCAGCCTTCACGCGTTCGATCGTGGCGGCGTCCTGCGGATTGTCCAGCACGTCGGCGATCAGGTTGCCCACTTCTTCCGCTTCCGCTTCCTTGAAACCGCGCGTGGTCATCGCCGGGCTGCCCAGGCGGATGCCCGACGTGACGAACGGCTTTTGCGGATCGTTCGGGATGCCGTTCTTGTTGCAGGTGATGTGGGCCGAACCCAGGATCGCCTCGGCTTCCTTACCGGTCAGGTTTTTCGCGCGCAGGTCCACCAGGAACACGTGCGATTCGGTGCCGCCGGACACGATGCGCAGGCCGCGCTTGATCAGGGTCTTCGCCAGCACGTCGGCGTTCTTCACCACCTGCTGCTGGTAAGCCTTGAATTCATCGGTCAGCGCTTCCTTGAACGCGACGGCCTTGCCGGCGATCACGTGCATCAGCGGGCCACCCTGGATGCCCGGGAAGATCGCCGAATTGATGATCTTCTCGTGCTCGGCCTTCATCAGGATGATGCCGCCGCGCGGGCCGCGCAGCGACTTGTGCGTGGTGGACGTGACGAAGTCGGCGTGCGGCACCGGGTTCGGGTACAGGCCGGCGGCGATCAGGCCGGCGTAGTGGGCCATGTCGACCATGAAGTAGGCGCCAACGGCCTTGGCCACGGCGGCGAAGCGCTCGAAGTCGATCTTCTTCGAGAAGGCCGAGGCGCCGGCGATGATCAGCTTCGGCTTGTGCTCGTGGGCCAGCTTTTCCATGGCCGCGTAGTCGATGTCTTCCTCGGCGGTCAGGCCGTAGGAGACCACGTTGAACCATTTGCCGGACATGTTCAGGCCCATGCCGTGCGTCAGGTGGCCGCCTTCGGCCAGCGACATGCCCATGATCGTATCGCCCGGCTTCAGCACGGCGAAGAACACGCCCTGGTTCGCCTGCGAACCGGAATTCGGCTGCACGTTGGCGGCTTCCGCGCCGAACAACTGTTTCACGCGGTCGATCGCCAGCTGCTCCACCACGTCGACGTATTCGCAGCCGCCGTAGTAGCGCTTGCCCGGGTAGCCTTCCGCGTATTTGTTGGTCAGCTGCGAACCCTGCGCTGCCATGACGGCCGGCGACGTGTAGTTTTCCGACGCGATCAGCTCGATATGGTCATGCTGGCGCTTGTTTTCATTCTGGATGGCGCCGAACAGTTCCGGGTCGATGGCTGCGAGGGTGTGATCTTTTGCGAACATGAATTAACTCCGATGAGGACTGGCAGATAGGATCGAATGACGAAGGCCGGGTCGACAAAAGGCAGCCCGTCCGCACGCACATCCGCGCGATTCCATCTTGGCTGCCCAGGCGAACGGCGTTGTGACATCTCACGTTCCCCGGTGGAACTCCACCTTTCGCGCGCAACGCCAGTTGAACTTCGCGATCGAACTTCGCGGGGGCATTGCACGCTTTTCGCCAGTTACGTGAGACATAAATGGAGCCGAGATTGTATGTGATGTGCAGAATCTGAGCAAGGAAGCGGGCCGCGCCCGTCAAGGCAAGCGCATTGGTAGCGCGAACACAATCCTGTCGATTCAGCTACAATCCGGGGTTGACCGGGCCCGGTGGATCATCGCCAGCCCCTGCACCGAATTTCGCGCCAACCGCACTTTGAGGAAACCGAACATGATCGTCTTCATTACCGGCGCAACCGCCGGCTTCGGCGCCGCCATGGCGCGCATCTTTGCCAGCAACGGCCACCGTGTGCTGATCGCCGGCCGCCGCGAGGACCGTCTGCAGGCCCTGGCCGGCGAACTGGGGCCGAACGCACGGGTCGTGCCCCTGGACGTGACCGACAAGGCCGCGATCCAGGCCGCGCTGGAAGCCTTGCCGGCCGACTGGCGCGACATCGACGTGCTGGTCAACAATGCCGGCCTGGCGCTGGGCGTGCGACCGGCCCACGAAGCCCAGCTGGAAGATTGGGAAACGATGATCGCCACCAACTGCCGCGGCCTGGTCACGATGACCCGCGCCATCCTGCCCGGCATGGTGGCACGCAATACCGGCCTGATCATCAATATCGGTTCGATCGCCGGCCGCTATCCCTACCCGGGCGGCAACGTGTATGGCGCGACCAAGGCATTCGTCGAACAGTTCACGCAAAACCTGCTGACCGACCTCGTGGGCACCGGCGTGCGCGCCACCAATATCGCGCCCGGCCTGTGCGGCGGCACGGAGTTCTCGAACGTGCGCCTGAAAGGCGACGATGCGGCTGCCGCGAAAATCTACGAGGGCACCACGCCGCTGACGGCCGACGATATCGCCGCGACCGCCTACTGGATCGCCACGCTGCCGCCGCACGTGAACATCAACCAGATCGAACTGATGCCGACGTGCCAGGCGCCCGGTCCGCTGGCCATCAAGCGCGTGTAATCGGGCGCACGCAGTCGAACTCGTCAAGTCGAGCGCGTGCATCAGGCAAGATATGTTGCTGGAGCGAACGAATCGTAAGCGATTGTTACAAGGTTTGGTTGTTTGCAGGGAATTTGTTTAACTGATCAGCTTGACATCGAGTCAGCAAACTTTTGGCAACGTTTTGTGCCAGATGGCGTAGAATGTTGCCTAATAACATTTGTAGCAAGTCCACCATGTCTTCAGAGTTCACCTGGGAAGTCCGTATCTATTACGAGGATACGGACGCGGGCGGCATCGTTTATTACGCGAATTACCTGAAATTTTTCGAACGCGCGCGTACGGAATGGCTGCGTGCGATCGGCGTCGGCCAGCAAAAACTGCTGGAAGAACATGACGCGATGTTCGTGGTCAAGAACGTGGGCGCGGACTATCATGCGCCGGCCAAGCTGGACGATGTTCTAAACTTAACACTAGTTATCGAGAAGCTTGGCCGTGCATCCATCGTCTTCCGGCAGCAGGCCTGGTGTGGAACCACGCTGCTCAATACCGCACATGTGAAGGTGGGGTGCGTGGATTCCACGCTGCGTCCGCGTGGCCTGCCCGACGATGTGATCGCCCGCATGCGTGCATATGTAGCGTAACCAACGTAACGAACGAAACTAACGTCACGCCGCACCACCGTTCGCGTACCCTTTGCCGTACTTATCATTCTAACTAATTTATAAATGAACGGTTCCCAAGATCTTTCCTTCATTGCCCTCATCTCCAACGCGCACCTGATCGTCCAGCTGATCATGGCGTTGCTGCTCGGCCTTTCGATCGTCAGCTGGACTTACATTTTCAAGAAATGGTTCGACGTGCGCGCGGCTCGCCGCCTGACGATCGACTTCGAGAAAACCTTCTGGGCCGGCGGCAACCTGCACCAGCTCTACCAGGCCGCCGGCAGCAACCGCGCCAACAATGGTGCGCTGTCGCGCATCTTCGAGGCCGGCATGGGCGAGTTCATCAAGGGCAAGCAGGCCGTGGCGGCCAATCGCGAAACGTTCGACGCCGGCGCCCTGCTCGACGGCGCGCGCCGCGCCATGCGCGCCGCGTTCCAGCGCGAGATGGACGTCCTTGAATCGCACCTGGCTTTCCTGGCCTCCGTCGGTTCCGTGTCGCCGTATATCGGCCTGCTCGGTACCGTATGGGGCATCATGAATGCGTTCCGCGGCCTGGCCAACGTGCAGCAGGCCACGCTGTCGGCCGTGGCGCCCGGTATCGCCGAGGCGCTGATCGCCACGGCGATCGGCCTGTTCGCGGCCATTCCGGCCGTGGTGGCCTACAACCGTTTTTCGCATGACATCGACCGCCTGGCGATCCGCTTCGAGAGCTTCGTCGAGGAGTTCTCCAACATCCTCCAGCGCCAGTCGCGTTAACAGGAAAAGGGACCACCATGGCATCGTCCTTCAACAGCAACAGCATGCGCGGCGGCCGCGGCCGCAAGCTGAAATCCGAGATCAACGTTGTGCCGTACATCGACGTGATGCTGTGCCTGCTGATCATCTTCATGGTGATGCCGAGCTCGAACAATCCGAGCTCGATCGACCTGCCGCATGCGGAAAAGTCGGTGCGGCCACCGGATGCCTACATCCAGGTCACCCTGAAACCCAACGGTGCGCTGTCGATCGGCGTCGCGGGCAAGAATGCGGATGCGCCGGAAACGGCGCCGAACCGCGATGCGCTGGTGCGCAAGCTGGCGGTGCTGCACGAGGATCATCCCGATTATCCGGTGCTGATCGCCGGCGACAAGGAAAGCAAGTATGACGATGTGATCCAGCTGATTTCCGAAGCGAAGAAGATGGGCATCACACGCGTCGGTCTGGCGACGAAGTAAGGCATGGAGAACAAGGAAGCTACAGCGGGCGGCCCTTACCGGGTCCCCCGGCACGACAGCGGCTGGCGCGCGTTCGGCCTGGCATTGGCCACGCACGCGCTGCTGTTCCTGTTCCTGTGGGGTGGCATCAACTGGCAAAGTTCGGAACCGGTGGCCGTGGAAGCGGAAGTATGGGACCTGACGACGCAGCAGGCGGCACCGCCGCCGCCGCCCGCCGAGGAACCGGACCCCGCGCCGGAGCCTGCCCCCACGCCCGAGCCTGAACCGGTTCCGCCGCCCCCCGCCCCGACGCCGGCCCCGACGCCGCCGCGCGAGGTGACGCCACCGAAGCCCGATCCGGAGATCGCGCTGAAGAAGGAACGCGAGAAGAAGGAAGAGGAAAAGCGCCTCGCGGCCGAGAAGGCCGAGGAGAAGCGCAAGCAGAAGCTCGAGGACGAGAAGGAACGCAAGCTCGCCGAGCAGAAGAAGAAGGAAGAAGAAAAGAAACAGCGCGAGGAAGAGGAAAAGGAACGCCGGCTGGCCGAGGAGAAGGCCGAGAAGAAGCAGGCCGAGGAAGAGAAGAAGAAACAGCTGGCCGCGAAGAAGGCCGCGGAGAAGAAGGAAGCCGACCGCCTGGCGAAGATCCGCTCGGAAGAAATGCGCCGCATCACGGGCGCGGCGGGCGGCACTTCGGGCACGGCCGAGAAATCGACCGCGCCGCGGATGGACAGTGGCTACGTGGCCGCCATCACGGCCAAGATCAAGAGCAATATCAGCTACGCGGGCAGCCAGGATGTTCCCGGCAATCCGCGTGCCGAGTTCAAGATTTCGCAATTGCCGACTGGGGAAATCATTTCGGTCCGAAAGATCAAGAGCAGCGGGATTCCCGCCTACGATGCCGCAGTGGAGAACGCGATCAACAAATCGTCGCCTCTGCCGAAAAAGAAAGACGGCACGGTGGAACGGGATATCAATGCCAACTTTAATTTGAAAGACTTGCCTTGACGCGAAACATGAAAAAACTAAACACCTTGTTCCTCACCGCTGGCATGCTGGCCAGCCTGACCGCCCAGGCGCAACTGCGCGTGGAAATCTCGGGCGTCGGCAGCAACCAGATTCCCGTGGCGGTCGCCGCCTTCGTCGACGAAGGCCAGTCGCCCACGCAGATTTCCAAGGTCATCAAGACCGACCTGGAGCGTAGCGGCGCCTTCAAGGTGATCGATGCCGGCACGATCAGCGACATCAACAGCGTCGATGCGGCGTCCTACAAGGCGCGCGGCGCGGATGCGCTCGTGGTCGGTACCGTGCAGAAGGCGGCGAACGGCACGTACGACGTGCGCTACAAGCTCATGTCGACGATCCAGAACACGAAGATCTCGCAGCTGGACCAGCAGGCGCCTGCGCAATTCACCCGCCTGTCGGCCCACAAGATCGCCGACGACGTGTACGAAAAACTGACCGGCGTGCGCGGCATCTTCGCCACCCGCATCGCCTACGTGACGCAACAGGGCAAGTCGTATCGCCTGGAAGTGGCCGATGCCGATGGCGAGAACGTGCAGCTGGCGCTGTCGTCGAACGAACCGATCATTTCGCCATCCTGGTCGCCGGACGGCACCAAGGTGGCCTACGTGTCGTTCGAGCAGAAGAAGCCGGTGATCTACGTGCAGAACCTGATCACCCGCCAGCGTACCGTCATCGCCAACGAGCGCGGCAGCAATTCGGCCCCCTCCTGGTCGCCGGACGGCAGCCGCATCGCGCTGGCGCTGTCGAAAACGGGCAATACCCAGGTCTATATCG
The DNA here is from genome assembly GCF_055502675.1 of Pseudoduganella sp. jia 12. NCBI lineage: Bacteria > Pseudomonadati > Pseudomonadota > Betaproteobacteria > Burkholderiales > Oxalobacteraceae > Pseudoduganella > Pseudoduganella sp. jia 12. Next base: position 73,015 of record NZ_JBUXKP010000015.1, on the reverse strand, counting down.
CCAACAGCAGCGGCGGCGGCATCCGCCGCATCTCAAACAGCAGCGGCATCGATACCGAACCGCAGTTCTCCGCGGACGGCCAGTCGATCTATTTCACCAGCGACCGCAGCGGCGGCCCGCAGATCTACCGGATGAGTGCGAACGGCGGCGATGCGCAGCGCGTGACGTTCAAGGGTAACTACAACATCAGCCCGCGCATTTCCTCCGATGGAAAGACGCTGGCCTATATTTCCCGGCGCAACGGCAACTTCCAGCTCTATGTGATGGATCTGGCAAGCGGCCAGGAGCTCCGTTTGTCGGATAACACGAACGACCAGGCCCCCAGCTTCGCTCCGAACGGCAAGTACATCCTGTACTCGACCGAATCGGGCGGGCGCAAGGCCCTGGCGGTGGTGTCGGTGGACGGCCGGGTCAAGCAGCGCCTGACCATTCAGGCCGGAGCAATCAAGGAGCCCACCTGGGGTCCTTTCATGAAGTAAAAGAAGTAAAACAGGCAGTAAAGACCTTTCACAACGACCAGGAGAATCAACATGCGTAACGTAAAAAGCATCGCCTTCATCATCAGCAGCGCCGCCCTGCTGGCAGCTTGCTCGAGCCCCGTCAAGGTTTCCGAGCCGGCACCGGTAGTGGAAAGCAAGCCAGCCGAAGCACCAGCGGCAGCGCAGGACACCCGTGCCGTGGCACCGGTCGAAACCAAGTCGATCGATCCGCTGGATGATCCGCAGGGCGTGCTGGCACAGCGCAGCGTGTACTTCGACTTCGACAGCTATGTCGTGCGCGAAGATGGCAAATCGGTAGTGACCAACCACTCCGGCTACCTGACCAAGAACACCGGCCGCAACATCCTGATCCAAGGCAACACCGACGAACGCGGCGGCGCCGAATACAACCTGGCCCTGGGCCAGAAGCGTGCCGAAGCCGTGAAGCGTTCGATGGTCGCGCTGGGCGTGTCGGAAGGCCAGATCGAAGCCGTTTCGCTGGGCAAGGAAAAGCCGAAGGCAACCGGTAGCAACGAAGAAGCGTGGGCACAGAACCGCCGCGCCGACATCGTCTACAAGTAATCGCCAGTCACGATCCTGAGATCGTACAGACGGGGCAGCGCGCAAGTTATACTGCGCGCTGCCCCGTTTTTTTCATTGAAAGCGTTTAGAACATGATCAAATTCGCTCGGATCACGAAGTCCGCTGTCGCGCTGGCCGTGGCCACCTTCTCCCTGCATGCCGCCGCCGGCGTGTTCGACGACGACGAAGCGCGCCGCGCCATCCTCGACCTGCGCGCCAAGGTGGAAGCGCTGTCCAAGGAATTGACCACCCGCCTGGACACGAAAGCGGACAAGACATCGACGCTGGACCTGATCGCCCAGCACGACCAGACGATGCAGGAAATCGCCCGCCTGCGCGGCCAGGTCGAAGTGCTGCAGAACGAGATCGAAGTGGCCTCGAAGCGCCAGAAGGACCTGTACGCCGACATGGACAAGCGCCTGCGCGCGCTGGAACCGCGCCAGGTGGAAATCGATGGCCAGACGGCATCGGTCGACCAGTCCGAGCAGAACGCCTACGACGCCGCGATGCAGCAGTTCAAGGAAGGCGACTATGAAGGCGCCGCCACGGCGCTGCAAGGCTTCGTGCGCCGCTACCCGGCTTCCGCCTATGCGGCCAACGCCCAGTACTGGCTCGGCAACGCCCATTACGCGAACCGCGACTGCAAGGCGGCCATCGTGGCCCAGCAGGCCGTGGTGAAGAACTACCCGGACAGCCCGAAGGCCGCGGACGCGATGCTGAACATCGCCAGCTGCCAGACGGAGCTGAAGGCCGTCAACAATGCCAAGAAAACGCTGAACGAGCTGATCAAGGCTTATCCGAACACCGCGGCGGCCCGCACGGCCAAGGAGCGGCTGGGCGGCAAATAAGGTTCTGCCCGGCCCTGCTGCGGCCGGGTTCGTACCAGCCGGGGCCGGCCCGACCGTTCCGGCATAATTCGATGCTCCTAAGCATTTGACAGGAACGGCCGGGCCATCCTATAATCCCGCTTCTTTCGGAGGGTCGTTAGCTCAGCTGGTAGAGCAGCGGACTTTTAATCCGTTGGTCGCAGGTTCGAATCCCGCACGGCCTACCACTCGAAAGACGCAGCGAAGTTGCATTGTTACTGTTGCGTAGTTGTGCATGTTTTGCAAAGGGTCGTTAGCTCAGCTGGTAGAGCAGCGGACTTTTAATCCGTTGGTCGCAGGTTCGAATCCCGCACGGCCTACCATTGCAGAATATTGTTTTACCTTGGGTCGTTAGCTCAGCTGGTAGAGCAGCGGACTTTTAATCCGTTGGTCGCAGGTTCGAATCCCGCACGGCCTACCAAGATTTCGCGAAAACGCCAACCTTCGGGTTGGCGTTTTTGTTTTCCGAACCCTGTTCGCCGAAGCACACCGTTACCTCCTTGTTACCTCTTCCTGCGCCGCCACGCGTGGCTTGTCTTGCACCTGGACATGCTCGGGGAAGCGGCGGCCTGGCGCAGGAAAAAGCGGATAATGGCGGCTGAATTACACAATCTGGGACTATCTCATGGAAATTAAGGTCAACTTCCTCGACAAGCTTCGCCTGGAAGCCAAGTTCGACGACTTCACGGTCATCGCCGACCAGCCCATCCGCTACAAGGGCGACGGTTCGGCTCCGGGGCCGTTCGACTACTTCCTGGCCTCGTCGGCGCTGTGCGCGGCCTATTTCGTGAAGCTGTACTGCAATACCCGCGATATCCCCACCGAAAATATCCGCCTGTCGCAGAACAATATCGTCGACCCGGAAAACCGCTACCAGCAGATCTTCAAGATCCAGGTGGAATTGCCGGCCGATATCTCGGAAAAGGACCGTCAGGGCATCCTGCGCTCCATCGAGCGCTGCACGGTGAAAAAGGTGGTGCAGGCAGGTCCGGAATTCGTGATCGAAGAGGTGGAAAACCTGGATGCGGATGCGCAGGCATTGCTGACGCTGAACCCGTCGTCCGATTCGGCCACCTATATCGTCGGCAAGGACCTGCCGCTGGAGCAGACCATCGCCAATATGTCGGGCCTGCTGGCGGGCCTGGGCATCAAGATCGAAATCGCTTCGTGGCGCAATATCATTCCCAATGTGTGGTCGCTGCATATCCGCGACGCGCATTCGCCGATGTGCTTCACGAACGGCAAGGGGGCGACGAAGGAAAGCGCACTGGCTTCGGCGCTGGGCGAATATATCGAGCGGCTGAGCAACAACCACTTCTACGCGGGCCAGTACTGGGGCGAGGAGATCGCCAACGCGCCGTTCGTGCACTACCCCAACGAGCGCTGGTTCAAGCCTGGCCGCAAGGATGCGCTGCCGGTTGAAATCCTGGATGACTACTGCCGTGACATCTACGATCCGGACGGCGAATTGCGCGGCTCGCACCTGGTCGACACCAATTCCGGCAACGCCGAGCGCGGTATCTGCTCGCTGCCGTATGTGCGGCATTCGGACGGCGAAATCGTGTATTTCCCGACCAACCTCATTGAAAACCTGTATGTCAGCAATGGCATGAGTGCCGGCAATACGCTGGCCGAAGCACAGGTGCAATGCCTGTCCGAGATCTTCGAACGGGCGGTGAAGCGCGAGATCCTCGAAGGCGAAATGGCCTTGCCCGACGTGCCGCAGGAAGTGCTGGCGAAATACCCGGGCATCCTGGCCGGCATCGCCGGGCTGGAAGAGCAGGGTTTCCCGGTACTCGTGAAGGATGCTTCGCTGGGCGGGAAATACCCGGTCATGTGCGTGACGCTGATGAACCCGCGCACCGGCGGCGTGTTTGCCTCGTTCGGCGCGCACCCGAGTTTCGAAGTGGCGCTGGAACGCAGCCTGACGGAACTGCTGCAGGGCCGCAGCTTCGAAGGCCTGAACGACCTGCCGCGGCCTACCTTTTCCAGCCATGCCGTCAAGGAACCGAACAACTTCGTCGAGCACTTCATCGATTCGAGTGGCATCGTGTCGTGGCGCTTCTTCAGCGCGAAAGCCGATACCGAGTTCGTCGAGTGGGATTTTTCCGGCCACGGCGAAAACTCGAATGCCGACGAAGCCGCGACGCTGCTCGGCATCCTCGAAGAGATGGGCAAGGAAGTCTACATGGCGGTGCACGACGGCCTGGGCGCGATTGCCTTCCGCATCCTGGTGCCGGGCTATTCCGAGGTGTATCCGATCGAGGATCTCGTCTGGGACAACACCAACAAGGCGCTGCTGTTCCGCGAAGACATTCTGAACCTGCATCGCCTGGACGACGCAACGCTGGAAGACCTGTTGGAACGCTTGGAAAACAATGAGCTGGACGAATACTCCGACATCGCCACGCTGATCGGCATCGAGTTCGACGAAAACACGGACTGGGGCCAGCTGACCGTGCTGGAGCTCAAGCTGCTGATCCACCTCGCCCTGAAGCAGTTCGAGCCCGCGCACGAACTGGTGGGCGCCTTCCTGCAGTACAACGACAACACGGTCGAACGCCGCCTGTTCTACCAGGCGCTGGAAGCCGTGCTGGAAGTGGCACTGGACGACGACCTGGAACTGGACGACTACGTGGTCAATTTCCGCCGCATGTTCGGCGATCCGCGTATGGATGCCGTGCTGGGCTCCGTCGACGGCAGCGTGCGCTTCCATGGCCTGACGCCGACGAGCATGAAGCTCGAGGGGCTGGACCGGCATCACCGGCTGCTCGACAGCTACAGGAAGCTGCACGTGGCGCGGGCGAAGGCGGCGGGTATCGCTGGCCAAGAGTAATCTGCCTTACCAATAACAGTGCCTTCGTTTACTACAACACAGTGAAGGCAAGGATAGCCAGCACCTGACGAAAACGCCAACCATTGGGTTGGCGTTTTTTTTGCGGACGTACATGAGCGTCGAGCACCTGACTTCAGACAGATATCCTGCTCAGCCAAATAGTTGATAAAAGGCAATATCGCTAGCAAGCGTCGCTTCTATGCTTGTGGCTCAGCCATTTTTCCTAGGCTCCTGCCATGACCTATTTACGGTAGTCAAAATGAAGCGCCTTCCCCTTTCATGCTTTGCGTTACAGCTTGTACGCCCTGCGGATAATGCCGAACCGGTGAGTGAAATCATCATCGACGGCACGTCCAGCGAAGTAACGATTGCTGGCGCCACGCTCGAAGCAGCGCTCGATTGGGGAGGCGGCTATCTAGCCTTTGTAACCGACGATGTGCCGAATGAGGAAATGTTGCGCATCTATCTGCTTCGGCCTGATTTAACCATCATCGATTCAGCCGTACTAGGGGCGATGTATTCGACAGGATCGTTTTCAAACCTGCGCATTCCCACCGCACATATGGTGCAGTTCCAATTTTTTGGTGGAGCCCCATGGCAGTTGACCCTTCGACCCGAGGGCCTTGTGATGCTTCCCTTTTTTGCGGATCCGAAAGGGGTGAGACGACCTTTTGGTTTCCGCCGTTTTTTTACACTGTCGAGCAATCCTCAACCTGCTGTCTAAATGGTTGCGATGCGAATCTTCAGCCCGTGCCCGTCGCACACCGCGCACCACCACCCGCCTCGTTGCTCCATTCCAGCCATCCGCCGTCATACACGGCGATGTCTTCCCATCCCATCAGCCACGCATAAAAGAACGCCATCGACGCCCGCCACCCCGTGCCGCAATAAAACGCGACGCGCCGGCCGAGCGTGATGCCGGCCGCCTCCCACATGGCGGCGATCGCGGCGGCCGGCAGCATGCGTCCATCGGCGCACTGGTAGGCGCTCATGCTGTTGACGTCGCCGTCGGCCCCCGCCCTGCCCCATGATGCGCCGGGAATGTCGCCCCGCGCGGCGATATAGCTGTATCCCGACACTTTTCCGATGAATTCCGCTTCGCTGCGGATGCTGGCCAGCACCGCGTCCGGCCGCGCCAGCAATGCGCGTGCCTCCTCCATGCCGACCAGGTATTCCGGATGCGCGGGAAACGGCGCCCCGAAACCGTCCACCGGGATGGGCACGCGCCCGTCGCCCGCTTTGCAGGCATATCCGCCGGCCTGCCAGGCGGCGAAGCCGCCATCGAGCAGCCGCACATCGGCCACGCCCGCATACAGCAGAAGGTGCGCCACGCGCGCGGCGGCCAGGTTGTTGCGGCCGTACAGGATCACGGTCGTATCGTGCCGGATGCCATGCGCCAGCAGCACGCGCAGCAGCGCGTCGTCCGGCACTTTGTTCCACAAAGGGCCGCCTTCGAATACGCAGGTATCGAGGTAGGCCGCGCCGGGGATGTGCGCTGCCATGAACCCGCGCAACGCCCCGCATCCCGCTTCGAACAGGCGCCAACCGGCAGCGATCGTTCCATCGGCAGTCATGGCCGCAAGCTGCCTCGCGCTGACGAGCTGGCGGCCACGGACCAGGTCGGCACGCGGGCAGGTTTCGGACAGGTGAGGAACGCGGTTCAAGGCAATCGGGGGTTGGGATCGGCCACAAGGCGCGGCGCATGAAAAAAGCTGGCCATTGTATCGCGCCCCGGTGCATGCCCGTCCCCGAAAAGTGGCGGCACACCTTGCTTGCATGGCGCAATCCGGTCGCAACGGGCAGCAAAACCCGCAATAAAGACCTTCCGCGGCCCCTTTAAAGCAAGCTCTGGCAAGGTTTTCATCGTCTTTACAACGCGCCTGAAAATTATGCTTGAGTTATGTAACAAACCGGCAATAGTATTGTTGAGTTGTATTGACTTATTTTTATCATCGCCAGAACGACAACCGCCGCCCGAGACGGTGGAAGCAATGGGAACCGCAGAAAGAGGCAACACAAGAAGACCACCGCGTAGAGCAAACCAAGTCGTGAAAGGACATTGCATGAGAATCAAGCCGTCGAACCCGCCGCACCACGGCGGGCTGCAGCAGATGCGCAACGTGCCGGGCGTGAAATCCTCCCTGGCCCTCTGTATCGCCCTCGCCTTCACCGCAGTCGCGCCGATCGCGCATGCTGCACAGGCGGCCACCACCGCAGTGTCCCTCCAGCGCGCCGCGCCGCATTGGCAAAGCGTCGCCGTACCGACGGACTCGCTTTCCACCGGCAATGTCGTCAAGAAGCCTGCCCTGAAACTCAAGCGTTTCCATGCCACCACGCTGGACAGGAATGGCATGAAGGGCGTGACGGCCGGCGCGCCGGCCGAGCGCGGCGATGGCGAAGTCCCCACCACGCTGACGATCTCGCTGCCCCACCCGGACGGCGGCTACCAGCGTTTTGCCCTGGTCGAATCGCCGATCATGGAGGCGGGCCTGGCGGCCAAGCACCCCGACATCAAGACCTACCGCGGCAAGGGCATCGACGACCCGTCCGCCACGCTGCGGATGGACATGACCAAGCTGGGCCTGCACGCCTCCGTGCGCTCGCCGAACGGCGGCTGGTACGTCGACCCCTACTACCATCTCGACGACAGCCTGTATGCCAGCTATTACTCCCGCGACCTGACCAACCAGCACGGTCCGCTCGTGGAGGCCGCGATGGGCGAAGCGCAGCTGACGCTGTCGCGCGGCTTCTACAAGGAAGGCGACAACCTCGAGGTGCGCGGCCTGAACTTCGCGCCGGGCGCGAGCGTGAACATCACCGTGCGCGCGGAAGGCGAAACCTCCGCAGTGCAGAGCGCCGTGGCCACGGCCGATGCCAATGGCGTCGTCTCGATCACGCTGCCGGCCGGCAGCAGCGGCGCCTTCGAAGTCGTCGCCAGCGACGGCCGCGCCACCACCACCGCTTCCTACCACGTGGTCGATGCCGCCGCGGCCGCCAGCGCCGTCGTTGGCAACCAGCTGCGCACCTACCGGCTCGCGCTCGTGACCGATCCGTCGTACGCCAGCTACTTCGGCGGTTCCGCCAACGTCACGGCAGCCAAGGTCACGCTGATCAACCGCGTCACGCAGATCTACGAAGACGAAACCTCGATCCGCCTCGTGCTGGTCGACGGCAACGATGCGCTGAACCTCGATACGGACGCGCAGATGACGGGCGCCAACGGCCCTTGCGGCGGCGCGGCGTGCTACACCACCAGCCAGGCATCCGGCTGCGGCAGCAGCACGCTGCAACGCAACCGCATCGTCACCGGCCTGCTGGTCGGCGCCAGCAATTTCGATATCGGCCACATTGCCTTCGGCCTGAACGGCGGCGGCATCGCCAGCCTGGGCGTTGTCGGCGGCAACGCGAAAGCACAGGGTTGCACGGGCGTCCCCACGCCGGTGGGCGACTACTTCGCGGTCGACTATGTGGCCCACGAAATCGGCCACCAGTTCTCCGGCAACCACACGTTCAACGGCGTCAACGGCAGTTGCGCCGGCGGCAACCGCAATCCGGAAACCTCGGTCGAAACCGGCAGCGGCTCGTCGATCATGGCGTACGCCGGCATTTGCGAGACCGACAACGTGCAGCCGCACAGCGACCCGTACTGGTCGCAGCGCAGCTTCGATGAAATCGTCGCCTACACATCGGGTGGCGAGTCCTCGCTCAACGAGGTGCAGGCGGCTGCGCTGCGCAACTTCACCGCCAGCGGCGCGCGGTTCCAGATCAGCTGGGGCGGCAACCTGTCGGTGCCCATCGTGCGCGGCACGAACTACACGCCCGCGGGCATCAAGGCCGCGATCCAGGGCATCGCCGGCTGGCCGGCCGGCGCCACCGTCACGGTCAGCGGCGTCAACAACAACGGCTTCACGGTCACCTACGGCGGCACGCTGGCGGGCACCAATATCGCCCAGCTGGAACTGGCGAACTTCTCGGCCGGCGCCAGCGGCATCGCCGGCGAAATCACCGCCGGCGGCCTGACGCGGCGCGGCGGCAGCGTGTCCGGCACCGGCAACAGCGCCCCGCTGGTCACGGCGCCCGCCAGCTACACGATCCCGGTGCGCACGCCGTTCGCCCTGACCGGCGACGCCACCGATGCCGATGGCGACACGATCACCTACCTGTGGGAGCAGAACGACCGCGGCGGCGAAGATGGTACGGCACTGCTCGACAACGTGAAGACGAACGGCCCGCTGTTCAGCCAGTTCGGCAAGCGCGCCGTCGTCACCAGCGCCGACACGATCAAGTACAACTCGCCCGGCCAGAACCACGTGACCACCAACCCGACCCGCGTGTTCCCGGACATCGACCAGATCCTGGCGAACAACACCAACGCGCAGACGGGCGCCTGCCCCACGCCGGCCGGCACGCCGACCGCCGCCAATATCGAGTGCTTCGCCGAATTCCTGCCGACGCCCGATTACGTGGGCTACGAAGGTGTCAATGCCAGCCCGGCATCGCTGAACTTCCGGCTCACGGCGCGTGACGGCCGTGGCGGCGTCAGCAGCGCTGACACGCGGCTCGTGCTGGCGCATGCGGCCGGCCCCTTCCTCGTGACGGCACCGAACGGCGCTACCACGCTCGAGGCCGGTTCGACGCAGACCGTGACGTGGAGCGTGGCCAACACGAACACGGCCCCGGTCGGCGTGCAGAACGTGAAGATCTCGCTGTCGACCGATGGCGGCAAGACCTGGGGGCACACGCTGGCCGCCAGCACGCCGAACGACGGCAGCGCCCCGGTAATGCTGCCGGCGGTGGCCACGACCAAGGCCCGCGTCAAGGTGGAGGCGCTCGGCAATGTGTTCTTCGACGTGTCGAACGTGGATTTCAAGATCAACCTGTCGGGCGACATCAACACTGACGGCGTCGTAGACTGTGCGGACCTGGGCATCATCCGTTCCGCGTTCGGCAAGCGCACCGGCCAGCCCGGCTTCGACGCCCGTGCCGACGTCGTCCAGGATGGCGTCATCGACGCACGCGACCTGAACTACGTGGCCCGTCGCGTCACGCAGGGATCGTCCTGCAACTGACCGCTGTCGAGCGCGCATGCAGGGCGCGTGCCTTACCGGCCGGGTTGCCCGGCCGGCATTACCGATCACTGCCCCCCAGGGCAAACAGGAGAAACAAATGAATGGATGGAAGAAATACCTCGGCGCCGCGCTGCTGAGCGCAGCCAGCTTCCAGGCTTATGCGGCAACGCTGACGCCTGTTGCGACCCCGAATCCGGCAACCGTCGGCCAGGTCATCGAGCTGGACGTGCAGGTGTCGGACGTGACCGATCTGTACACCTATCAGTTCTCGCTGGCGTTCGACCCGACCGTGCTGCAGGTCAGTTCGGTCGTGCTGGGCGATATCTTCAGCGGCTACCCCACGGGGCCTGTCACCGGCTACCTCGACAACGCGGCAGGCACGCTGTCGTATGTGGCCAACTCGCTGGTGGGCGCCAGCCTGCCCGGCATTTCCGGCGGTGGCAGCCTGGCAACGATCACGTTCCAGACCATCGGCGCCGGCACCTCGGCGCTGACGTTCTCCGATGTATTGCTGCTCGACAGCGCTGAGGGCGACATCGCCACCAGCGTTGCCGCGGGTTCGATCCTGGTCTCGGCCGTGCCCGAACCGTCCACCTACCTGATGCTGGGCGTGGGCCTGGTCGGCGTGGCGGCGCTGCGCCGGCGCCAGGTAGCCGCACGCGGCTGATCGACGGTCGACGTCCCCGCCGGGCCGCCTCGTGCGGCCCGTTTTTTTTGGAGAGCGTGCCGGGCCGGGTTGATGGGCACGCATCGACTTTCCCGCGGAAATTGCCTAAGCTGGTTTACCTCCCCCGGAAAGGACCAGCATGGATGCCTTCCTCGCCTTCCTGTCGCACGGCCTGCTCGGCTGGAGCACCATCGCGATCGCTGCCGGCACGCTGGCGCTGACGCACGTCACGATCGCCGCCGTCACCATCTACCTGCACCGCTGCCAGGCGCACCGCGCACTGACGCTGCATCCGGCGGCCAGCCATGTCTTCCGCTTCTGGCTGTGGCTCACCACCGGCATGGTCACGCGCGAGTGGGTGGCCGTGCACCGCAAGCACCATGCGCGTTGCGAGCTCGACGGCGACCCGCACAGCCCGGCCGTGTTCGGCATCCGCCGCGTGCTGGCGCAAGGCGCCGAGCTATACCGCACCGAAGCCGGCAATCCCGTCACGGTGGTGCAATATGGCGCCGGCACGCCCGACGACTGGGTGGAGCGGCACGTGTATTCCCGTTATGTGTGGCAGGGCCTGGGCCTCATGCTCGTGATCGACGTGGCGCTGTTCGGCGTCATCGGCCTCACCGTGTGGGCCGTGCAGATGCTGTGGATCCCCGTGACCGCGGCCGGCATCATCAATGGCCTGGGGCACTGGTGGGGCTACCGCAGCTACGACGGCCCCCATGCCGCAACGAATATCGTGCCGCTCGGCCTGCTGATCGGTGGCGAGGAACTGCACAACAACCACCACACATATCCCACGTCGGCGCGGCTGTCGTCGCGCTGGTTCGAGTTCGACATCGGCTGGCTGTACATCCGGCTGCTGCAGGCATGCGGGCTGGCCCGGGTAACGCGCCTGGCGCCGCGGCCACGGCGCATGCCCGCCAAGCCGGTGGCCGACCTGCACACGCTGCATGCCATCATCGACAACCGGCATGAAGTGATGGCCCGCTATGCGCGCATGCTGCGCCGGGCGTTCCGGCAGGATGCCAGGCAGCCGCACGACGTGGTGTTCGACAAGCGTTTCCTGGCCCAGGTGTACCGGCTGCTGCGCCGCGATCCGGGCCTCGTCACGGCCGAACAGGCCGCGTCGCTGGCGCTGTTCCTCCATCACCGCGGCGCCCTGCAGAAGATGCAGCAACTGCGTGCCGAACTGGCCGAACTGTGGCAGCGCCAGCATGCGGCACCGGAAGAGTTGCTGGCCCACCTGCGCCAGTGGTGCGAACAGGCCGAACGTTCCGGCATCGGCATGCTGCGCGAGTTCGCGGCGCGCCTGCGCAGCTACGCCTGACCGGGCGGCCACGGCACCGCGCCTTCCGGCGCGGCCGGGCCGCCGGTTACAATCGGCGGGTCCGCCCTCCTCCAGCCACCGATGCCGAACACCCTCGCCGCCCCCTGCTCCGCCGAACTCCTGATCAAGAAAAGCCGCTTCATCGCCTGCGTGCAGCCGATGGCCGACCGTGCCGCCGCGCAGGCGGTCGTGGCGCGCCTGAAGGCCGAGCATCCCGGCGCCGCGCATGTGTGCTGGGCCCTGCTGGCCGGCGGCCAGTCGGCCGCCGTCGACGATGGCGAACCCAGCGGTACTGCCGGCCGCCCGATGCTCGACGTGCTGCGCCACCAGGACCTGGAAGGCGTGCTGGCCACCGTGGTGCGGTACTTCGGCGGCGTCAAGCTCGGTGCGGGCGGGCTCGTGCGTGCTTATACGGATGGCGTCGCCCAGGCACTGCTGCAGGCCGACCGCATCGCCATCGTCAAGTCGCGCGAGCTGCGCTGCTCGGTACCCTATGCGCTGGAAGGCTTGCTGCGGCGCGAACTGGACGCCGCAGGGGCGACGCTACTGGAAGTGGCACATGGCAATGACGTGGTTTTCCACTTCAGCCTGCCGGAAACTGCGGCGCAAGCGCTCGTGGAACGGCTGAACGAGGCGGGCAACGGCCGGGTGCTGTGGGTGCGCGACGACCAACAGGCGTGAACTCAGGCGGCGGCCTCCCGGGTGCGGCCGCTGCCGATCCACGTGGCCCGGTGCCACAGCGTTTCCAGCGGCCCCTGCTTGTGCTGGCGCAGCCACCAGGCCGAGAACCATCCCTGTAACACGGCAAGCACCACGCCGATCAGCAGGCACGCGGTAGCGCCCGTGTATTGGTACAGGCCGAAGCCGAAGTGGTAGTACAGCGCGGTGCCGACCACCGACTGCGCCATATAACTCGTCAGGCTCATCCGGCCCAGCGGCGCGAACATGTTCAATGCCCGGACCAGCGTGCCGCGCTGGTACAGCAGCGCGAATGCGGCAACGATCACGCCCATCAGCGCGAAGTTCGACCAGGACTTGACGATCACCAGCAGCGGCCGGCGCAGCGCGCTGCCGGACACCGCGGCATCGACACCCAGCGTGGCCACGTACAGCGCCGCGAAACTCACGACGGCCAGCACCAGCAGCCGGCGCCAGAAGGCGCGATTCGCATCGGACAAGGCAAACACGCCGGCACGACCGGCCAGCATGCCGAGCATGAACAATGCCGGAATCTGGAAGAAGCGGCCGTTTTCCCAGCTCCACAGCACCGCCGCCGCCTTGCCGGTCGTGGCGTTGCCGAGGTAAGTCTGCAGCAGCGTGCCGCCCGTCATGTACTCCTTGGCCTGGCCGAAGTATGCCCAGGATGCCGGATCGGCCAGCTTCGCATCCGGCTGCGGCAGCGCCTGCAGCACGGCGACCCAGATATAGGGTTGCAGCAGCAGCAGCGCCGCAATCGCCAGCACTGCCCGGTTGCCGAGCCGTGCCACCGGCAGCAGCGTGAACGACATCACGGCATAGAACGACAGGATGTCGCCCTGGTAGAACAGCGAGTTGAGCATGCCGAAGCCCAGCAGCAGCACCATGCGCCAGGCGAAACGGGGGCGGAAGTCCTCGCCGGCGGCGGCCCGGCGCGCGAACTGCAGGTGGAACGTCACGCCGAACAGCAGCGCGAAGATCAAATAGGATTTGCCGCCGAACAGGAAGAACATCGTGTCCCAGATGCCCTGGTCCAGCGCCACCAGCCAGTCCGGCTGGCCGGCCGGCAGGTGGTACAGGTCGAAATGCTCGAGGTTATGCAACAGCATGATCGACACGATGGCGAAGCCGCGCAGCGCATCGACGAGATCCAGGCGGGAGGAAGTGGGCGGCATCGCGAACCTGTGGAAATGACGGTGCCGCCGATTGTGGATGAAAACGTTGCCAATTACCAGCGCAGGACACGCATCCCCGTGCGCATATCGGCGCGGGTAACAGGCCGACGTGATGCAAAGGCTGCGTAACCGGACCCTGCACCGGTTTGGGGTGGCACGACGTGGTGGATCAGCGCCGCCGGTGGTGGCGCCGGCGCGACGACGTGTTCTGGTCCTGCAGCATCGTATCGACCCGTTCGGATGCCTGGCGCGACAGTTCCAGCGCCAGCTCGATATCGGGGAAATACTCGGGCAGCCGGTAACCCAGCCAGGCATACGCGGAATACAGGCGGCACGTGTCTTCCACTTCCTGCAAGGTCATGTGGTACAGCTGGTGGTCGTCCGGCTGCAGCCGCGTGATGCGCTTTTTCGACAGCGCCACGCACCAGTGTTCCCAGGCGCGCTGCAAGGCGAGCACCTTGGTCGATACGGGCACGAGCGACAGCGCGAACTTGTCGGCCACCGACAGCGGCAGCGTGTCGAGCCACTGGGCCCGATCCATCTGGTCCTCGGTGATGCGCGGGTAGAAGAAGCCGTCCGGCACGTCGATATTGTGGATGAAGCGCTTGAGCAGCTTGGCGAGCGACGTTTCCTGCGTCACGGCCGCGATGCGGTGCAGGTGCTCCAGCGTGGGGGCCACGGCGAAGCCGCTCGTGTTCAGGGGCACCGGTTTTTCCTTCAGCAGCGAGCGCATCACCTCGTGGCTGTCGGCGTCGTAGCCGGCCACCAGGCCTTCCTCGTGGATGCCGTAGCGCCCTGCGCGGCCGGCGATCTGGCGCGCCAGCGGCGCGGGGATTTCCTCTTCCTCGTAGCCGTTGAACTTCACGGTGGAGGTCATCACGATGCGCTGGATCGGCATGTTCAGGCCCATCGCGATGGCATCGGTGCCGACGACGATGTCGGCTTCGCCGTCACGGAAGCGCTGCGCCTGTGCGCGCCGCACCTCGGGCGACAGGTTGCCATACACGGTGGCCACCGAATGGCCCATCTCGGCCACCATGTCGCGCCACATCAGCACGTCGCGCCGCGAGAATGCGATCAGCGCATCGCCCGGCCGCAGGTTCTTTACTTTGCGCACCGGGCCGTCTTCCATCGACAGCGGCCCCTTGCGTTTCATCACGTGTACTTCGATCGGGCATTCGAGGCGTTCGGCCAGCGCTTCCACGGCGCGGCGCGCTTCCGGCGCCCCCACCAGGTACACGGTGCGGGCCGGCGCGCCGCACACCGCCGCGGTCCACGCAGCGCCACGGTCGCGGTCGGCCAGCATCTGGATCTCGTCGATCACGGCCACGTCGACCGGCGTGCGGGTATCGAGCATCTCGACCGTGCTGGCGACATGGGTGGCATTTTCCGCGATCCTGCGTTCCTCGCCGGTAACGAGGCTGACGGCCAGCGGCTTGCCGTGCCGCGACACGTCGAGCAGGCGCTCGTAGTTCTCCAGCGCCAGCAGGCGCAGCGGCGCCAGGTACACGCCGCTGGCGGCCTTGGCCAGCGCTTCCATCGCCTTGTGGGTCTTGCCGGAATTGGTGGGGCCCAGCAGCGCGACGAACTTGCGGGGCAGGCGCCGCGCCACTTCGAACGACGCGGGGTATTCGGCCAGGTTGATGCTCTGGCGGGTGCGCTCGGCATGCTGCTCCTCGCGCTGCCGCTCCACGGCATGGCCCAGCCGCTGGCGGATACGGTCGAACACGACCGACGCCGGCTCGGACGTCTGCACATCGGCCAGCGTATGCAGGAAGTCCATCGGCGCGAGGCCGAATTCCTCGCACTCGGCGGCAAGTTCGCGCACGAACGCCACCGTGCTGTCATGCAGTTCGCGCAGTGCGCGCTCGGTGGAGCGCTCGCGCACCAGCGCGGCGCGCGCCTCGGCATCGAGCTTGCGCCATTTCGACGGCTTGGCCAGCACGCCCTGCGCGGGCACCAGTGCATAAGGCACGCGCAGGCCGCCGGCATCGGCCGTGCCGTCGAAGCGCAGGAAGACCCTGCCCTCCAGTTTCATCAGCGCGATGCCGCGCTCCGCCAGGCCGAGTTCGAGGCCCAGCCGTTCGTCGTCGAATTCTTCCGTCATTGCCGTACTGGTTCGCTATCGGGCCACGAGTATAGCTCGCGGCCCGGACAGCCGTTGCACAGGTGCGGTATCAGGCGGCCGGCACGGCGGCGCGCGCGCCACCGCTGCGTTCCAGGGCCAGTGCGATCGCCAGCACGATGATGCCGCCCAGCGGAAGCACGGCGCCGACCAGCGCGGTCGACTGCAGGCCGTAACCTGCCGCGATCGTCATGCCGCCGGCCCAGGCGCCCAGGGCGTTGGCGATGTTGAACGCGGAATGGTTCAGCGCCGCGGCCACCGTCTGCGCATCGCCGGCCACGTCCATCAGGCGCGTCTGCACGGCCGGCACCACGGCGATGCCGGTACCGATCAGGAACAGGTTCAGGCCGGTCAGCCACAGGTTCGAGCTCGTGTAGGCAAAGGCGGCCAGCACCAGCGCTTCCCAGATCAGCACCCCGAAGATGGTGGCGGTCTGGTTGCGGTCGGCCAGCCAGCCGCCGACCAGGCTGCCGACCGTCATGCCCACGCCGATCAGGCCCAGCAGCACGGAGATTTCCAGCGGCGACGCCTGCGTGATCTGCTGCAGCGTCGGCGTCACGTACGTGTACATCGCGAACATGCCGCCGAAGCCGATCGCCACCATCAGCAGCGTCAGCCATACCTGCACCCGGCGGAACACGCCCAGTTCGCCGCGGATGCTGGCGTTACCAGCGGCAATGAACGGCAGGAACACATACACCATGGCCACGGTCAGGAACGCCAGGCCGCCGACGATCGCGAACGCCGAACGCCAGCCCATCACCTGCCCCAGCCACGTGGCCAGCGGCACGCCGAAGATGTTGGCCACCGTCAGGCCCAGCATCACCCGGCCCACGGCCTGTGCGCGCTTGTCGGGCGTGACCAGTGCCGCGGCGACAAGGGCTGCCACGCCGAAATAGGCGCCGTGCGGAATGCCGGCCACGAAACGGGCCGCAATCAGCAGCCCCGGCGTGGGTGCCAGCGCTCCCAGGATATTGCCGACGGCATACATCAGCATGAGCATCATGAGCATCATGCGGCGCGGCATGCGTGCCATGAAGATCGTGATCAGCGGCGCGCCCACGACCACGCCCAGCGCATAGGCGCTGATCATGTGGCCCATGTCGGGCAGCGTGGTGCCGAGATCCTGCGCCACGAGGGGCAGGATGCTCATCGACGCGAATTCGCCGGTGCCGATGGCCAGCCCGCCGATGGCCAGTGCCAGCTCGGCCATGCCGGCGCCACGCGGGGCGATGATGGACGGAATTTGTGAATCTGGAAGGTTTGCTTCTTGCATGAGGGACAGCCGGAAAAAACGAAGCCGGGCAGGATAGCATGGTCCCGCCAATCCTGCTTGGCGCTGCAACGCGTGGATTTCGGTCGCGAATTTCATTGCGTTACCAAATCAACAATGCGAGGATTGTGCAGCACACAATAAGTTGCACGATTAGTCCCGCATGCCCTGTCTCTCTCGTAGGCGCAGCTATAATGGCCGCCACCGGCGACTAGGCATGCGCCTCGATCGCCCAGCACACCTATACTGATCAGCATGCATGAATAACAAAGACGAGAAGCGCCGGCAAGTGATTCGCGCGATGCTGGCACAGCCCGGCAGCGCGGATGCGGCCGAGCGGCACCTGCTGCCCTGGCGCTCGCTGGCGGTGCACCTGAGCCCCCTGATCGGCGAGATCGGGTTCGGCGCACTCTACGGGCGAACCGGGCGGCTGCTGGCGCAGCAGCACGAGTGCCTCAGCATCGGCCCGTCGTCGCAGCCGCTGGATGCCTTGTTCCGCACACTGGGAAAAGACCTTGCCGGAGCAGAACCGGCGCAGGCGGCGCTGGCGAACGAAGCCATGCTGATGGCATTCACGCGGCTGCTTTCCGAGCTGATCGGCGAAGCGCTGACGACACAGCTGATCGATACGGCATGGAATGGCGTACAGGCACCAAACAATGCAGGGGAGCAGAAGTAAATGACCGACAAAGTTAGCTTGGGATTGCTGGAAACCGGCGTGCCGGGGTTGGATACCCTGCTCGGGGGTGGACTGGGCGAATATTCCTTCAACCTGATCGCCGGCGCTCCCGGCAGCGGCAAGACGACGCTGGCCCACCAGATGATGTTCGCGCTGGCCACGCCCGAGCGGCGCGCGCTGTTCTTCACCGTATTGGGCGAGCCGCCGCTGAAGATGCTGCGCTACCAGCAGCAGTTCGGCTTCTTCCAGCTCGACAAGGTTGGCAGCGCGATCCGCTATGTGAACCTGGCAGACGACCTGCGCAGCGGTGACTTTTCCGGCGTACTGGACCGCATCATGCTCGAGGTCGAGGCGTTCTCGCCCAGCCTGGTGTTTGTCGACTCGTTCCGTTCCGTGGCCCAGACGGCCCGCAGCGGCAGCGAAGGCATCGCCGACCTGCAGCACTTCATCCAGGAACTGGGCACGCGCATGACCAGCTGGCAAGCCACCACGTTCCTGATCGGCGAATACGTGCACGTGGAAGCCGAAGCCAACCCGATCATGACCGTGGCCGATGGCGTGCTGGCACTGTCGCAGTCCCAGCAGGAGAACTCGACCGTGCGCAAGATCCGCGTCGTCAAGATGCGCGGCCAGGCGCACATGGCCGGCATGCACACGTTCCGCATCGGCGACGACGGCGTGCGCATCTTCCCGCGCGTGCTGCCGCCGCTGGCCGCCGACCGGATTCCCGGCATGCCGGTGGACCGCGAGGCGCGCCGTATCTCCATCGGCGTCCCCTCGCTGGACCTGCTTTTGCATGGCGGCATCCCGCAAGGCCATTCGATCCTGGTCAGCGGCCCTTCCGGCTCCGGCAAGACCATCCTCGGCACCGCCTTCCTGGGCGAAGGCGTGCGCCAGGGCGAGAAAGGCGTGGCGTGCTACTTCGAGAAAGGCACGGCGCGGCTGCGCAACGCGGCGCTGGCCGAGATGGTGCAGGCGGGCCACGTGCGGATCGTCGAGAGCCGCGCGCTCGACCTGACCGCCGACGAATTGCTGGAAGACCTGCTCATCGCGATCGACGAGACGGGCGCGCAGCGCGTCGTCATCGATTCGCTGTCCGAGTTCCTGCTGTACCTGGCACCGGAATTCCGGCGCGAATTCCGGCTGACCGTATTCCGCATCCTTTCCAGCCTGGCCAAGCGGGGCGTCACCGTGCTGGTCACGATGGGCACCGAAGACCGTTTTACCGAGTTGCGCTTTGCCGATGCCGAGATCGCCTTCCTGACGGACGGCATCATCGCCACCCGCTATGTCGAGATGGGGGGCGAGCTGACCAAGGTGATTTCGGTCGTCAAGATGCGCGGCTGCTCGCACAGTAATGCATTGCGCGCCTTCCGGATTACCGACAACGGCATCGAGGTCGACGACATGAAGGTCGGCTTCGACGGCATGCTCTCGGGCCATCCTTCCTCGAACAGCCTCTAGCCCATGGCCGACATGGACCAGCCCCGCGACGACGATCCGCAGCATGTGGCGGAGCTGCGTCTGGCGCTGCGCCAGGCCCGCTTCGAGAACAACCTGCTGCGCGAGGCCAATGCGCACCTGGTGCAGGCCACCGTCAATGCCCAGACATTGCAGGATGAAGCGGAGGCGGCGAACCAGCGGCAGAACGAGTTCCTGGCCATGCTGGCCCATGAACTGCGCAATCCGCTGGCGCCGATCAGCATGGCCGCCGCGATGCTGGAGCGCATGCCGGATATGGCACCCGACCTGGTTGCGCTGCGCAGCGTGATCAGCCGCCAGACCGAACACATGGCCCGCCTGCTGGACGACCTGCTCGATGCCGCCCGCATCAGCAGCGGCCGCATCACACTTGATATCGCGCCGGTGACGCTGGCCGACGTGATCGACCGCGCCGTGGAAACCGTGCAGCCACGCATCGCCGAACGGGGCCAGCGGCTCGACGTGCAGGTCAGCGCGCCGCAACTCACGCTCAATGGCGACCGCGTGCGGCTTACCCAGGTGTTTTCCAACCTGCTGGCCAACGCATCGAAGTACACGCAGGATGGCGGCCGGATCGTGCTCGAAGCCGGCCCCGGCGCGGCCGGCGTGGAGGTGAAGGTCAGCGACAACGGCACCGGCATCGCCGCCGACGTGCTGCCCCACATCTTCGACCTGTTCACCCAGGGGCCGCGCTCGCTGGCCCGGTCCGAAGGCGGCCTGGGCGTGGGCCTGAACGTCGTGCGCAACCTGGTGACCATGCATGGCGGCATGGTCCACGGTCACAGCGACGGCCTGCGCCGTGGCAGCACCTTCACGGTGGCGCTGCCGTCGGGCAGCCCGATGCCGGCCGCGCCCGAACACCATGGCTCGGCGTCTTCGCACGAGGCATGCCGCGTGCTGCTGATCGAGGATAACGTGGACGTGTGCGATACGCTGAAGGGCTTCCTGATGCTCGACACGCACGATGTCGTTGCCGCCTACGACGGCAATGCCGGCCTGGCACTCGCGCTGGAAGGACGCTTCGACGTGCTGATCTGCGACATCGGCCTGCCGGGGATCGACGGCCTGGAAGTGATCCGCCGCCTGCGGGCCGGCGGCGAACGCGTCTTCGCCATCGCGCTGTCCGGCTACGGCCAGGCATCGGACCGCGCCAACGCGCTCGATGCCGGCTTCGACGAATACCTCGTCAAGCCGGTGCGGCCGGACAGCCTGCTGGCGCTGATCGATTCGGCACCGTGCCGGACGCGGCGCAGCACCGGCGCCTGACCTTCTGTGGTTAAAAAGACACGAAAACTACCCTCGCGCCCAAGCATTATTTGATAACGCTATCACCGATAGCGTCCTGGACCTGCTTTCGTTTTACCATGAGCTCATGCGTTGAGCGGAGCATCTTTCCGTGCAGGCGCAGGGCTCGCGGCGCCGCAAGGCACCCCGCTGCAGGATTGCATCGCTTTGGTCGATGCCTCCGCACCGGTATCCGACCGATTTTCGCGAGTCGAATTGGTAGCGCTATCAAAATCAGTTTCACTTCCCGCCGACGCGTGCCCGCCGTTGGCAGGCCGCCACGAGCCAGCCTGCCGGCGGAGGTGTCGCGACCGGATCGACCGTTACGATAGGAGCACTTCTTCGATGCAGAAAACCTTCCTGCGCCGCGCCCTGCTCGGCGCCGCACTGCTGGCCGGCCTTGCGCAACACGCCGGCGCCACCATCACCACCGTCACCGGCGACACGACCGGCGGGCCGACCTGGGACCGGATCGACGAGAACCCCGGCAACTGGCCCTTCAATCCAACGTATCCCGGCACGACGTACCGGGCATTCGACGTCAATGTCCTCGAGGATGTGGACAACATCAATTTCGCCACGACGTGTACCTTCGACTGTTCGATGTATATCTATATCGGCGCCTTCGATGCGGCGGCGCCCACGGCCAATTTCCTCTTCGGGAACGGTTACGGGGCAACCGATAACGCGGTTTATTTCTACGGGCCACTGGAAATCGGCCACTACACGATCCTCGTCACGGGTCAGGATGCCACGTATTTCGGCGCCTTCAGCACCACCGTTTCCACCGTCGGCATCGACACGTTCGAAATCAGCCCGATCAATCCCGTGCCGGAACCCGCCACCTGGCTGATGCTCGGCGCCGGCCTGGCCGGCCTCGGCGTCGCCGCCCGGCGCCGCGCCGCCGCCACCCTCCACACCGCAGACTGACCAGGAGAACCAATGAACACCATGTTCCGCAATACGATCGCCGCCGCGCTGCTGCTGGCGGGCTTCCTCCAGCATGCGGCCGCCGAGATCGTGACGGTGACCGGCGATACGCTCGGTGGCCCCACGTTCATCCCGCCGGGCAGTCACGGCGAAGAACCCTCTCCCTGGATCACCGGCGTGGCCTATCGGGCATTCGATGTCGTGACCACCGTCGGCCCGAGCCCGTTCAACTGGGAGAACTCGTTCCTGACGAGCTGCGAATTCAGCTGCGTCACCTTCCTCTACAGCGGTCCGCTCGACCCGGCCGACTCGCGCACGAACCTGATGACGACTGCAGACAATGCCACCAATTTCTCCTCGATGCAGACGTTCCTGGAGCCAGGCAAGCACTACACCTTTGTCGTAACCGGCTACGTCGACGGCGATGCCGGGGCGTTCAGCATCACGGCCGGCGGCCCGGGGGGCATCAGCATCACGGCCGGCGGCCCGGCGAGCATCAGCCCCGTGCCGGAACCTTCGGCCGGGCTGATGCTGCTGGGCGGGCTGGCGGGCATTGGCGCGCTGGCACGGCGCCGCGCCCGCCGGGATCACATGGTCACCGCCTGAAGGACATGGTTTGATTCCGCATGGCCCGGTCGGCCCGGGCCATGCGGCGATCAGGCCTTCTTGAGCGAGGCCGCGACGGGCAGCTTGCGAATGCGCTGCCCGGTCGCGGCGAAGATCGCGTTGCACAGCGCCGGCGCGATGCCCGACGTGCCGGGTTCGCCGATGCCGCCCGGCTCATCCTTGCTGGCGACGATGTGCACTTCGACCTTCGGCGCTTCGTTCATCCGCATCATCCGGTAATCGCCGAAGTTGGTTTGCACGACCTTGCCGCCTTCGAGCGTGATCTCGCCCCACAGCGCCGCCGTCAGGCCGAACACGATGCCGCCCTCCATCTGCGCCACGATGCCGTCCGGGTTGACCGGCTGGCCGCAATCGAGCGCGCATACCACGCGGTGCACGATCACGTCGCCGTCCGGCCCCACCGACACTTCGGCGACCTGCGCCATGTAGCTGCCGAACGCGAACTGGGCGGAGATACCCCGGCCTACCTTGCGGCCGGCCACTGCCTTCATCGGCTTGCCCCAGCCCGCTTTCAGCGCGGCCAGGTTCACCACGCCCAGCAGCCGCGGCGACTTGTCGAGCAGCGCGCGGCGGTAGGCCACCGGGTCCTGCTTCGCGGCGTGTGCCAGCTCGTCGATGAAGCTTTCGACGACGAACACGTTGTGCGTCGGCCCCACGCCACGCCAGAACGCGGTCGGGACCGGCGGCTCGTGGCGCACATATTCCACGCGCAGGGCGGGAATCTCGTACTGCAGGTCGGCGGCGCCCTCGACGGCGTCGGGGTCGACGCCGTTCTTCACGGCCGGTGGCGCGAACCGCGCCATGATCGACGACCCCGTCACGCGGTGGAACCAGGCTTGCGGCATGCCCTTGCCGTCCAGCCGGGCGGCGATGCGGTCCACGTAGTAGGGGCGGTACATGTCGTGCTGGATGTCTTCCTCGCGGGTCCACACGAATTTCACGGGGCCGGGCTTGGCCTGCGCCTTGGCAAAGGCCACGGCCTGCGTCACGTAGTCGACTTCGAGCCGGCGACCGAAGCCGCCGCCCAGGTAGAAGTTGTGCACTTTCACCTTTTCGATCGGCAGGCCGGTCAGCTTGGCCGCGGCGCCCTGCGCCAGGCTGGGCACCTGGGTGCCGCAATACAGGTCGCAGCCATCGGCGCGCAGGTCGACGGCGCAATTCATCGGTTCCATCGTCGCATGCGCGAGGAACGGTGCCTCGTAGATGGCCTCGATCTTGCGGCCATCCTTATCGTCGCCTTCGAGCGCCTTCAGCGCGTTGCCTTCGTCGGTCGCCACCGCGCCGGCAGCCTTCGATTTTTCCATCATGTCGGCCACGATCGAGGCCGTGGTCACGCCGGCGTTCGCGCCGAAGTCCCATTGCGGCGCCAGCGCGGCCAGGCCCTGCTTCGCCGCCCACATATTGGTGGCGACGACCGCCACCGCGCTGCCGATCTTGAGCACCTCGCGCACACCCGGCACGGCCAGCGCCTTCGGGTCGTTCGACGCGATCAGCTTGCCGCCGACCACGGGGCACGCGGCCACGGCGGCGATGCCCATGTCCGGCAGCTTCACGTCGATGCCGAACTGCGCGCTGCCATCCACCTTCGGCGGCGAATCGAGGCGCGCATGCTTCTTGCCGATCAGCGTGTACGCGCCCGGGTCCTTCAGCGTCACCGTTTTCGGCGCTTCCAGCTTCGCGGCGGCATCGACCAGCTCGCCATAATGCAGCGTCTTGCCGGCGCCGTTCGTGACCGCGCCGTTCGCCACGCGCAGCGTATGGGGTGCGACATTCCATGTCTGTGCGGCGGCCTGCACGAGCACCGTGCGGGCGGCGGCGCCCGCTTCGCGCAGCGGCTTCCAGGCGCCGCGGATCGACGTCGAACCGCCCGTCACCTGGCCGCCCAGCAAGGGATCGCTGTACAGGTTGTTGTCGGCTGGCGCATGCTCCAGTTTCACCTTGGCCAGGTCAACGCCCAGTTCCTCGGCGATCAGCATCGGGATCGACGTGTACGTGCCCTGCCCCATCTCGACCTTGTGCATGATCAGCGTGACCAGCCCTTCGCGGTCGATGCGGATGAAGGCGTTCGGCGCCAGCCCCGGCGCCACTTCCGAGACGGCCGTGGCGGCATGGCCTACCGCTTTTTCCGGCGGCGCCTCCTGGCGGTCGTTTTCCTTGCGGTTGCAGCCGGGCAGCACGAAGGCCACCAGCAGCCCGCCCCCGGCGGCGGCGCCCACGCGCAGGAAGCGGCGGCGGCCGCGGGAGATGTCATCCATGTTTCCCATCGCGTCCCCCTTCATTTGGCCACCGCCTTGACGGCCGCCGTGCCCGCCGCGATCTTGATCGCGGTGCGGATCCGGCCATAGGTGCCACAGCGGCAGATGTTGCCGGACATGGCGTTGTCGATGTCGGCATCGCTCGGCTTCGGCGTCGCGGCCAGCAGCGCGGTCGCGGCCATCACCTGGCCGGACTGGCAGTAGCCGCACTGCACCACGTCGATCTGGCGCCACGCATCCTGCACCTTCGCGCCCACCGGGTCGTTGCCGATCGCCTCGATGGTGACGATCTTCTTGCCGGCGGCGGCCGATACCGGCGTGACGCACGAGCGGATCGCCTGCCCGTCGAGATGCACGGTACAGGCGCCGCACAGCGCGACACCGCAACCGAACTTCGTGCCGGTCAGGCCGGCCACGTCGCGCAATGCCCAGAGGATGGGCATATCGTCGGGCACGTCGAGCGCAGTGTCGGTGCCGTTGATGTTGAGGGTGGGCATGCGGGCTCCTTCTCTTGATGTTGGGGGGTACAAACGTGGAACTATAGGGCAATGGGCGCTGCCTTGTCGCCCCGATGATAGACTTTGCCGTCGACTTTGCTCGATTTTTATCGATTTTGCTGTTTCCGCCGCCAATCAAACTCCCGTTAGAGATGACCGACCGCCGCCGCTTCCTGATCAATGCCCCGCTCGGCCTGCTGGCCGCCACAAGTGCCGCCGGCACTGCCATCGCCGCCGAGCCGCCTGCCACCGCAGGCGCCCCTCCCACCTTCGGTGCGCTGCCGTCCGCCGGACCGCAGGTATCGCCGGCCACGTTCGCGGAAGCGGAAAAGCTGGTGCAGGTCACGCTGACACCGGCCCAGCGCCAGATGGCCGCGCAAGCCTGGCCCACCACGCTGGCCGGCCTGACCGCACGCCGCACCGGCCCGAAGAAGGTCGCCATCGACGACAACGTGGTACCGATGTCGCGCTTCGACCCGGTGTTGCCGGGCCAGAAGGCCGGTCCGGCGCGGGCCCGTTTCGTGCGCGGGTTCGCCGATGCCGGCCCGCTGCCGGCCAGCGATGCCGACATCGCCTACGCCAGCGTGGCGCAGCTGTCGCGCTGGATCGAAGGGGGCAAGCTCACATCCGAACGGCTCACGCAGATCTATCTTGCCCGCTGCCGCCAGTTCGATCCGCGCCTGCGCGCGATCATCACGCTGCTGCCCGAAGCGGCGCTGGAACAGGCTCGCGAGGCCGACCGCGAAATCGCCGCGGGCCGCTACCGCGGGCCGCTGCACGGCATCCCCTATGGCCTGAAGGATTTGCTCGACACGGCCGGCATCGCCACCACGTGGGGCGCCGAACCGCTGAAGGAGCGCACGCCCGTCACCGACGCAACCATCGTCACGCGCCTGCGCGAAGCCGGCGCCGTGCTGCTGGCCAAGCTGTCGCTGGGTGCCCTGGCCATGAACGACATCTGGTTCGGCGGCCAGACGATGAACCCATGGCTGCCCGAGGAAGGCGCCTCCGGTTCCAGCGCCGGCCCCGGCGCGGCGATGGCGGCGGCACTGGTGGCGTTTACGATCGGCAGCGAAACGGGCGGCTCGATCGTCAGCCCCAGCACGCGCTGCGGCGTGACGGGCCTGCGCCCCACCTTCGGCCGCGTGCCGCGTACCGGCGCGATGACGCTGTGCTGGTCGCTCGACAAGCTGGGCCCGATGACGCGCTCGGTGGAAGATGCGATGCTGGTGCTGCAGGCGATCGCCGGCCCGGATGCCGGCGACGTGGCCAGCGTGCCCGCCAGGCTCGATTTCGACCCCGCCATGCCGGTGCGCGGCCTGCGCGTGGGCTACCTGCCCGAGTGGATGAAGGATGGGACGGACGTCGACCGCGCCGCGCTGGCGCTCGCGCAGAAGGCCGGCATGAAGCCGGTGCCGGTGGCGCTGCCGGACTGGCCGTACGGGTCGCTGAACACGATCCTGTTCGCCGAAGCGGCCGCCGCGTTCGAGGAGTGGACGTTCTCCGGCAAGATGGAAATGCTGTCGGAACAGACGCCGGACGCGTGGCCGAACCTGCTGCGCGAAGCCCGCTTCCTGTCCGCCGTCGATTACGTGCAGGCCGACCGCATGCGCCGCATGGTCGCGCAGCGCATGGCCGACATCTTCCGGCAGATCGACGTGATGCTGGTGCCATCGCTGCGCGACGAGATGCTGGTGATCTCGAACCATACCGGCCACCCTTCGCTGACCTTGCGCACCGGCTTCGTGCAGGTGAGCGAGGCGCGCAGCGACTGGGCCCCCCACCCCGCGCGCCCGCTGCCGAAGTTTTCTCCGCCGCGGCGCGTGCCGCATGGCGTCACGCTGGTCGGGCGCCTGTTCGACGAAGGCACGCTGGCGCGCGCCGGCATGGCCCTGGAACGGCTGGCCGGCGTGGCGGGCGAGCGCCCGCCGGGTTTCTAGGCCCGCGTCACGACATCCAGGCCAGGCGAGCCATTGGCGGATCGCAGTGGGCCGCCGCTCACTTGTCGATCTGCTCGTCCTCGGCTTGCGCTTCCTCCATGGCCTGCGGTTCGAGGTGTTCGGCACCGATATTGAGCCGGATGAAGATGCCCCATGCCACCAGCAGCCCGGCAGCACACAGCCCGATCACGCCGGCGTGGGGCAACAGTTCCGGATGCCCGTGCAGCGACTGGAAGGCCGATACCAGGCATTCGATCGACAGCGACACGACGACCACGACAAGAAAGCGCGACAGGAAGCGCCGGACCCGTGTCGGCGTGCTGGTGCTGGCTTCGCGCTGTACCTCTTCCTCCAGCACGGTCTGCCCCAGTTCGAACGACGCGACGGCGATCGTCAGCAGGCCGACGCATTCCAGCACGCGCACGAAGCGCGGCGGCGACTCGGCTTCGATGACGACGGTGAGCGCATGCCACAGCTCCCAGGCGGCCATGCCCACCAGCGCGACACCGCATAACAGGAAGAATACCGCGATGGCGATGTGGCCGGCACCAAACAGTTTATGCAAGATTTTCATAATTTTCATTAATAAGGATATGCGGCAATATTCGCATGCCGTTCTCCGGACAGTCGCACGCGAGCGCAGGCGCGGCTGTAAAATCACTACAGCAATACATTTCCAGGATCGCCATGACACTTCCCGTTCTGCTCAATCTCGCCGCCGCCCTGCTCCTGCTGGCATTCCTGTACCGCCAGCAGCGCCGGCATGCCACCTTCACGGTGCGCGTCTTCACCGCGCTCGGCCTCGGCGTGGTGTTCGGCGCGGTACTGCAGGCGCTGTATGGCGCGGACAGCGCCGTCGTCAAGACCACGGGCGAATACCTGGACATCGTCGGCACCGGCTACGTGAAGCTGCTGCAGATGATCGTCATGCCGCTGATCATGGTATCGATCGTGGCGGCGATCCTGAAACTGCGCGACGCGAAGTCGCTGGGCAAGATCAGCGCGCTGACGATCGGCACGCTGATGGCCACCACCGCCGTTGCCGCGGCGATCGGCATCCTGATGGCCAAGCTGTTCGGATTGTCCGCGGCGGGGCTGACGTCGAGCGCGGCCGAAGTGGCGCGCGGCGCCTATCTCGAGGGCCGGCTGGCCGACGCGCAGGCGATCTCGCTGCCGAACATGATCCTGTCGTTCATTCCGGCCAACCCGTTCCTCGACATGACGGGCGGGCGCAAGACGTCGACGATCGCCGTCGTCATCTTCTCCGTGTTCGTCGGCATCGCCGCGATCGGCATCGCCGACAAGAAGCCGGAATTGTTCGTGTCGTTCGACCATGCGGTGAAAGTGGCGCACGCGATCGTGATGCGGATCGTGACACTGGTGCTGCGCCTGACGCCCTACGGCATCTTCGCGCTGATGGCCCAGGTGGTCGCCACGTCGAGCTATGCCGACATCCTGGACCTGATCGGCTTCGTGGCCGCATCCTACTGCGCACTGCTGCTGATGTTCTGCGTGCACCTGGCGATCGTGGCGGGCACCGGGCTCAATCCGCTGCGCTTCGCGAAAAAGATCCTGCCGGTGCTGACGTTCGCCTTCACGTCGCGCAGCAGCGCCGGCGCGATCCCCATGAACGTGCAGACGCAGGTGCGGCGCCTGGGCACGCCGGAAGGCATCGCCAACTTTTCCGCCTCGTTCGGCGCCACGATCGGCCAGAACGGCTGTGCCGGCATCTATCCCGCCATGCTGGCGGTCATGATCGCGCCCACCGTCGGCATCGATCCGTTCACCGTGTCGTTCCTGCTGCCGCTGCTGGCCGTGGTGACGATCGGTTCGGTCGGCGTGGCCGGCGTGGGCGGTGGCGCCACGTTTGCCGCGCTGATCGTGCTTTCCTCGATGAACCTGCCCGTGGCGCTGGCGGGCCTGCTGATCTCGATCGAACCGCTGATCGACATGGGCCGCACCGCGCTGAACGTTTCCGGCGCCATCACGGCCGGCACCCTGACCTCGCGCGTGATGGGCGAGACCGACGTGGCGATCTTCGAGAGAGACGACGAGGCCGAAGCCGATATCGAATCGGAAACCACTCCCGCCTGACGGGGTACCGTACAGGGGGCCACGGAAGCGCCGGAGCGGCCGCGCGCGGTTGGGCGACCATCTCGCGCCATCGTTTTGTGGTTTCGTCTAGTATTCGCAAACCGAAATACCAAGACGGACGGCGATGGAACAAAAATGGCCTCAGCAGATCTGGATCGTACGGCACGGGCAAAGTGCCGGTAATGTCGCGCGCGAAGCGGCCGAAGCCGCATCGCAGTTCCTGATCGATATTGCCGAGCGGGACATGGACGTGCCATTGTCCGAGTTGGGCGAACGCCAGGCCGCGGCGCTGGGCCAGTGGTTCGGCGCCCTGCCGCCCGAACAACGGCCGAACGTGGTGCTGTTTTCACCCTATGTGCGGGCCCGCGAGACGGCGCTGGCGGTGGCGAACCAGCTCGATCGCGAGGAACTGCTGGCGGTCGTGACCGACGAGCGGCTGCGCGAAAAGGAATTCGGCATCGTCGACCGGCTGACGCCGCTGGGCATTGCCGACAAGTTCCCCGAACTGCACGAACAGCGCCGCCACGTGGGCAAGTTCTACTTCCGGCCGCCGGGCGGCGAAAGCTGGTGCGACGTGATCCTGCGCCTGCGCAGCGTGCTCGACATGATTACCCGCGAATACCGCGGCGAGCGCGTGCTGATCGTGGGGCACCAGGTGATCGTCAACTGTTTCCGTTACCTGCTCGAGCGCATGGATGAAAGTGCGATCCTGGCCATCGACCGCATGGCCGATGTGCCGAACTGCAGCGTCACTTCCTACCGTTTCGATCCCGCTGCCGGCAAGCGGGGCAAGCTCGTGCTCGACCTGGAAAACTTCGTTGCACCGCTGACGTCGACCGGCACCCCGGTGACGAAAAGCAAGGACCAGCCGGCCGCGCCGAAAGCATGATGACAGGAGCATCCATGACAACCGAGATCACCGCCGGCACGTTACGGGAATGGGCGCTGCCCGAGCCCTCGTTCGACGACGACAAGGAAGGCCGCGGCCATGTGCTGGTCATTGGCGGTTCGCGCGAAATGCCCGGCGCCGTGATGCTGGCGGCGACCGCCGCCCTGCGGGCCGGTGCCGGCAAGCTGACCATGGCCACGGCGGCCTCGGTGGCGCCCCTGGTCGCGGCGGCGATTCCGGAGGCGCGCGTGATCGGGCTGGCTGAAACGAACGGCGGCGGGTTCACGCTGGAAGCGGCGCGCCGGCTGGGCGACCTGGCCGACAAGGCCAGCGCCGTGCTCGTGGGCCCCGGCATGCAGGACGATGCCGCCACGGCGGAACTGGTGCACGCGCTGCTGCCGCGCTTTGCCGGCACGCCGATCATCCTCGATGCGGCGGCGATGGGCGCGGTGCGCGCACAGGGCGAACCGCATTTGCTGGAAGAGCCAAAGGACATGGAACATTTCCGCTTCCGCGAGGCGGTGCTGATGACACCCCATGCGGGCGAACTGTCGCACCTTACCCGGCGCGACAAGAAACAGATCTGCGACGCCCCGCTCGAGGCGGCGCAGGAGGCCGCACGGCGCTGGAACGCGATCGTGGCGCTGAAAGGCGCCACCACCGTGATCGCTGCGCCGGACGGCCGCCAATGGCAACACCAGGGCGGCAATGTCGGCCTGGCGATTTCGGGCTCCGGCGATACGTTGGCGGGCATCATCGCCGGCCTCGCGGCGCGCGGCGCACCGCTGGAACAGGCGGCCGCATGGGGTATCGCACTGCATGCATCCGCCGGGGAACAGCTGTCGATCCGGTATGGCGTGCTGGGTTACCTGGCACGGGAGATTTCGGCCGAGATTCCGGCCCTGTTGCGTACGCTTGCCCCAGCCTGAGGGGACGGCGGCTATTACTATCAGGCACATCACGAACCGGCAACCATCCTGGCCGTCTAACGATACCTGATGGGTTCGCCAATTTATCCACTGAAAGGAGTCGAAATGATCAAGCTGAGTAAATCGTCCGCACTGATCCTGGCCGCAGTGCTGGGTACCGCCGCACTGACCGGCTGCAAGAACCGCGATGCGGACCAGCCGGCACCAACCGATACGACGGCACCGGCCGTGACGCCGGATACGAGCACCACGCCGGCCGCACCGGCCACGCCGCCGGCCAGCGGCACCAGCGGCGACATGGGCACGACGGGCGGCACCTCCACCATGCCGTCCGATACCACCACGCCACCGGCCGATACCACCACCCCCCCGACCGATGGCGCCACCACGGCCCCGGGCACCACGGGCGGCACGGGCACCACGCCGAACCAGTAATCCGGCAGACGTCAAAAAGCCGGCGCCTCTTGCGAGGCGCCGGCTTTTTTCATGGCAAGGCCAGTGTCGGTCAGAACTTGTAGTTGTACGCCACGCCGACCATGTTCATGTGCGTGCTCCACGTGCCGCGCGTGGTTTCGCCGTTACCCGTGCAAGTGAGCAGGCCCGGGCGGCAGTTGTTCGTGTACGCGCCGTTGGCGTCCTTGAAATCCAGGTACGTGTAGGCCACGTCGACCGACGAATTCGGCGACAGTTTCCAGTTGGCGCCGAACGACAGCTGGTTGCGGTCCGAATCCGGCAGCGCGGCATGACGCAGCTCGTCGCTGCGCACCGGCGCTTCGTCGTGGGCGATACCGGCGCGCAGCAGCACGCGGTCGTTCAGCTTGTAGTTGGCGCCGAGCGCCACGCGTACCGTGTTCTTCCACTGCTGGCGGATGACCAGGTCGCCGTTGTCGGTACCCAGGAACTCGATGTTGATGTTCTGCATGCGCGAGTTCTTCGTCCAGGTCACGTCGAACATGCCTGCCCAGCGGTCGTCGAACTCGTGGTAGCCGTTCACGGACAGCGTTTCCGGCGTACGCAGCTTCACGCGCGCGGCGGAGTCTTCATGGTGCGACGCGGCTTCGATGACGCCGTTCACGACGCGGTCGCTGGTGACGGTGGAGAAGTCCCAGTCGGCGCCGCCGCCCAGCTTGTGGTCGATGTGCGAGCGGTAGGCGATGCCGAAGCGGGTGCCCGGTGCCGGCTGGTACAGGTAGCCGATATTGAAGCCGTAGCCCCAGTCCTTGCCTTCGACTTCAGCACGTCCGTCGCTGATCGAGGCCAGTGCGGCCGGGTTGCCACCCAGCGCCACGATCTGGCGGATCAGCGCGGCACCGGTGCCGGCTGCCTGCGACGCGGCGACCGAGCCCGGCACGTCCACGTTCTGGCCCAGGCTGGCCTTCATGAATTCGGCGGTCACGCCGAAGCCGATCGAGTGGCGCTCGTTGATCTTGAAGGCCACCGACGGGTTCAGCGCGATCGCGGTCAGCTTCATGTCGGTCAGCGCATAGCGGCCGGCCCAGTCCCAGTCATACGACAGGTTGGCGCCATACGGCACGAACATGCCGAAACCGGCGGTCCACTGGTCGTTGATCTTCTGGCTGTAGTACAGCGAAGGCGCCGCCACCGCGGTCGGCGCGTAATCGTCCTGCAGCTTCTGGCCGCCGGTGCTGCCGCGCGTGAAGCGGGTCGAGCCGCTATCGGAATACGTGGAATGCGGTACCAGGCCGGTGACGCCGGTCATGAGCTGGCGGCCTTCCAGGCGCGACAGGCCGGCCGGGTTGGCGAATATGGTGGAGGCATCGGCCGCCTCGGCACCGTTGGCCTCGGCCGAACCTTGCGACGACACGCTCTGCGAGCCGAAGCGGTAGCCGGATGCGCCGGCCGTCGTGGACACGGTCGCCACGGCGGCCGCAATAATCAGGGTCAGATATTTTTTATTCACGGTAGTCTCGCTGTCTATTCTTACCATTCAGGTTATTGCCTCCCAATAAGTTCCGGGATTGCGTTGGCGAGCATACTACACCACGAGAAATTTTGATACGAGCGTTCGCTTTCTGCATTGCAACATGTATCAAATCAGCTTTCGTAACAATTTGCTTGATGAATCCGCTAGACAGAAAGCGTCTTTTGGGCTCAATTTCCTCCTAACAACTATTCTGACAGTCACCCGCAATCTGCCGGGCGATCCCGTTTTCACGGCAGTTCAGGCGCCATCCAAAAAAAAAGGGGCCGCTTGTGGCGGCCCCAACGGAGAAAGACAGTGTGATCAGGCGGCTTCGGCCATCGGCGGCGGGGTTTTGTTGCCCCGGCCGGTGATCTTGTGGACGCCCTTGATGATGAAGCGGTAGACCAGGCGCACGAAGGTCAGCGCCAGGATTGCCTCGATGAACGTCAGCACGCCGGCAACCGCCACGTTCCGGCGCTCGGCGCGGCGGTTGAACTTCGCGAACATGCGGTCGCGGGTGATTTCGATGCTGTCGTAGAACGTCGGCACCATCAGCAAGGTCAGCACGGTGGAGGTGATCGTGCCGCCGATGATCGACACGGCCAGCGGACGGTAGAACTCGCCACCTTCGCCATGGCCGATGGCCACCGGCAACATGCCGGCGATCAGCGCGAACGTCGTCATCAGGATCGGGCGCAGACGCATGCGGCCGGCATACATCAGCGCATCCTCGCGGCCGTAGCCCTCTTCCTCGCGCTTGCGGGCCGCATCCAGCAGCAGGATCGCATTCTTTGCGACCAGCCCCATCAGCATGATCACGCCGATCAGGCTCATCAGGTTGATCGTGCCCTTCGTCAGCAGCAGCGCGACGACGACGCCGATCAGCGACAGCGGCAGCGACAACATCACCGCCATCGGGGCCGTGAACGACCCGAACTGGATCACCAGGATCAGGTACATCAGGCCGATACCGGCGACGAGCGCGATGCCCATCTGCGTGAACACTTCCTGCATGTCCTTGCCCGAACCGGCCACGGCCAGGCCGTAACCCGGCGGGAAGTCCATGGACTTGGCCAGCTTCATCGCATCGGCCGTCACCTCGCCGGGCGAGCGGCCCTGCACGTTGGCGGACACCGAAATTACCCGCTTGCCATCCTTGTGCTGGATCTTGGCCGGGCCCTTGCCCATCGTGACGGTGGCGATCTGGTCCAGCGGCACCATCAGGTTCGTGCCGGACACGGCGATCGGCAGCCGCTCGATGTTCAGCGCGTTGGTACGGTCTTCCGGCGCCAGGCGCACGGCCACGTCGCGCGTTTCGCCCGTCGGGTCGACCCAGTCGCCCACTTCGATACCGGCGAAGGCCACGCGCAGCGCCGAAGCGGCGTCGCCGGCACCGATGCCCATCGAGTTCGCCAGGCCACGATTGAGTTCGATCTGCAGCTCATCCTTCGGATCCTGCTCGGACAGGCTGACGTCGACCGCGCCCGGCACCTTCTTCAGCTCGTCCATGAACTTGCTGGTCAGCTCCATCAGCTTGCGCGAATCCTCGCCCATGAACTCGATCTGCACGGGCTTGCGGGCACCGTTGTTCAAGTCTTCGAGCACCGTGTATTCGGCGCCGACCAGTTGCGCCAGCTTTTCACGCAACTCCTTGGCGACGTCGGTGGCGGAACGGTCGCGCTCCTTCTTCTTGCCGATGTCGACATAGATGCGGCCGCCCGTCAGGTTGACGTAGGTGCTCGTCGCCTTGGTTTCCTTGATGGAATGCGCCATCTCGGCCGCCTTCAGCATCTTCAGCTTCGAGTACTCCAGGCTCGACGACGATGGCGTGCGCACGTCGATCATGATGGTGCCGAAGTCCGTGGTCGGCAGGAACGAGCCGCCGCCGAATTTCATCTGCAGGCCGATGGCCGCGACAAAGCTGGCGATGGCGATCGCGGCCATCCAGCGGCGATGGTGCAGCGCCCAGGCGATCACGTTGCCGTAGCGGTCGGCCTGGTGGTCGAACCAGTTATTGAAGCGCTGCAGCACTTTTTCAAAGCCCTTGCGCGGCGCGTCGTGGTGGCCTGGCGGGTCGCCCCAGTAGGCCGACAGCATCGGATCGAGCGTGAACGAGATCAGCAGCGAGACGGCCACGGAGGCGGTCACGGTCAGCGCGAACGGCCGGAACCATTCGCCGGTGATGCCCGGCATGAACGCCACCGGGATGAACACGGCCATGATCGAGAACGTGGTGGCGGCTACCGCCAGACCGATCTCGTTGGTGCCGTTGATCGCGGCGGTGCGGCGGTCGGAGCCCATCTGCATGTGGCGCACGATGTTTTCCCGCACCACGATGGCGTCGTCGATCAGCACGCCGATGGCCAGCGACAAGCCCAGCAGTGTCATGAAGTTCAGTGTGAAGCCGCACAGCCACACGCCGATGAAGGCGGCGATCACGGAGGTGGGCAGCGACAGCGCCGTGATCAGCGTGGAGCGCCACGAGTTCAGGAAGGCGTAGACCACGAAGATCGTCAGGCCGGCGCCCAGCACCAGCGCCTCGATCACGTTGTTCAGGCTGCTTTGGGCATCCTCGCCGCCGTCGTTGGTGATTTCCAGCGTGGTGCCCTTCGGCAGCGTGGGTTCGATCTCCTTGACCATCGCATGGATCAGCTTGGACACGGACACGGTCGACGCGTCGCGCGAGCGGATGATCGAGATGCCCACGTTGGGCTGGTTCGAACGCATCG
The DNA here is from genome assembly GCF_055502675.1 of Pseudoduganella sp. jia 12. Lineage (NCBI taxonomy): Bacteria > Pseudomonadati > Pseudomonadota > Betaproteobacteria > Burkholderiales > Oxalobacteraceae > Pseudoduganella > Pseudoduganella sp. jia 12. The sequence goes on along the minus strand of NZ_JBUXKP010000015.1, from coordinate 37,661 downwards.
ACAGGCCATTGACCTCGGCAAAGCCATCCTCGATCGTGGCCACCTGGCCAAGCCGCACCACCTCATCGCCATTGCGCTTGACCACCACCGCCTGGAACTCCTCGGGCCGTTCGATGCGGCCCACCAGGCGGATGCTTTTCTCGTCCAGCGCGCCGCGCAGCTTGCCGACCGGCGCATTCGTGTTCTGCATGCGCAGCGCGTTGGTCACGTCGGTGATCGACACATTGTATTCGCGCAGCTTCTCGGCCTTGAGCAGCACCGACAGCTCGCGCCGCAATGCGCCATCGACATTCACGGTGGCCACGCCATCGATGCCGCGGAATTTCTCGGCCAGCACGTCCTCGGCCAGGCGCGAGATCTCGGCATGGCTCTGCGCCGTGGACGACAGCGACAGCTGCATGATCGGCTGGGCCGACGTGTCGATGCGCTGCAATACCGGCTCGCGCATCTCGATCGGCAGCTTGTAGCGCACCGAGGCGATCGCGTTGCGGATATCGTCCGACGCTTCGATCAGGTTGCGCTCGAAGGTGAACTTGATCAGGATCGTGGCCGAGCCTTCGGCGGCCGTGCCGTTGATTTCGGTGACGCCGGTAATGCTCTGCAGCGATTTCTCGATGCGGTTCAGCACTTCCCGCTCGACCGTCTCGGGCGAGGCGCCGGGGTACGGAATGGCGACGACGATGAATGGGATCTCGACGTCCGGATCCTGGTTGACGCGCAGCTTGCTCAGGGCCAGCAAGCCGACGCACATCAGCGTGAGGATCAGCACCACCGTGGCGACGGGGCGCTTGATACTGAAATTGGAAAGGAACATGGTTCGGTATCCTGGGCTCAGTTGCCTTTGTTGGCGGCGGTGCCGCTGGCCGATGCGACGTTCTTCGCCGCGGTCAACTGGACCGGCTGGCCGTCCTGCACGGTAGAGCCGGGAGCGCGCAGCACGGTATCGCCGGCGGCCAGCCCCTTCGTGACCTGCCACTGGCCGGTGCGCTCGTCACGCGAGCCGATCGCCAGGCTGACCTTGGTGAGCTTGTTGTCCTTCACGCGCCACACATAGCGGTCGTCGCCGGCCTGCACCATGGCGGACTCCGGCAGCATCAGCGCGTCGGACGTTTCCGCTTCCACGCGGCCCTCGGCATACAGGCCGGCCACGCGCGGCTGTGCCGTGCCGGCGAAGTCGACCAGCACTTCGACCTGGCGCGTGACAGCGTTTGCAGCCGGGTCCACGCGGCGCACCTTGCCCTGGAAATTCTGGCCGGGGTAGCCGTTGACGCGGAACAGCACCGGCTGGCCCACCTTGACCACGCCGATCTTGTCGGCGGATACCAGGCCTTCGAAGCGCATGCTGTTCGGGTCGATCACCTTGATCAGTTCCTTGCCGATCTGCGCGGTATCGCCATTCGACACCTTGCGGTCGCTGACGATGCCATCGAACGGTGCGCGCACCAGCGTGCGGTCCAGTTGCTGGCGCGCACCCACGGCACGCGCCCTTGCCGCGGCCAGTTCGCTTTGCGCGGTGTTCAGGCGCACCTCGGCATCTTCCAGCGCCTGCATCGACGTCATGCCCGATGCGCGCAGCGTCTTGTTCCGTTCGAGCATGCGCTGGGCCTGGTCGACGACCTGCTTCGCGTTGCGCATGCTTTCTTCGCTGGACGAGAGGCTGTCGCGGATCGACGTGTCGTCTAGCCGCACCAGCAGGTCGCCCTTCTTGACCGGCTCGCCGTTTTCCTTCAATACCTGCAGCACGATGGCCGATACCTCGGCGCGCAGGTCGGCACGGCGTTCCGGCTGGATCGAGCCGGTGATGACGGGGCCGGACGCCAGTGCATTGCTGTGCACGGTGAGCAGGTCTTCCGGTGCGATCAGAAGCCTGGCTGTCTTCTTTTCCTCCCCTTTCGCGGCCCCATCGGCACCGGGTGGTTTTCCGCAGGCGACGAGGCTCGTGGCGACGGCGAGAGCGATCAAGGTATTTCGCAACATGAAGATCTCCGAGAGTTTTGGACTGCTGAGCTTATTGAAGTACAGCTTATTGAACCGCGTTATATTTTTTGTATCAGGGGAGCGTCGAGTATGTCCAGTGCGGCAGGCAGTGTCAATTCACGCGGAGCCAGACTGCGGGAATAAGTGGCTGGACTGCTGAAATAGGCGGACAGACTGCGGGACAGACCGCGGGACTAACTGCAGAGACGTTTCGGACCACCCATCGACCGGACGAACTGGACAATATGCGGCAGGCGCCCGGCTCCCATCCTCCCGGCATTCCATTGCGATCAGCCCCGGCCGAACAGCGCATGCACCAGGTGGCCGATCGCGATGCCGGTCGCCAGGCCGCCGCAGATCTCAACGACCGTGTGGCCCATCCGTTCCCGCAGCCATTTGTGCGCCGGCTGCCCGTCGGACAGCCGGTTGATCGCGGCCGCCTGGCGGCCGACGTGCTGGCGCAGGCTGTTGGCATCGATGATCACGATGAAGCACAACGTGACCGCCACGCCGAACGCCGGATGGCCGATCCCCTCGCGCAGCGCGATCAGCGTGGCCATGCTGGATACCACGGCACTGTGATTACTGGGAAAGCCGCCATTGCCCACCAGGTTGAATGCCCACTTGCGGGCACGAACACTATTGATCAGGAATTTGATGGGACCGACGGTAATCCAGGTGAGCAGCGGCGTGACGAGGTAGGCAATATCCATGAGTAACTTTCGAATTCCTTTTTGGCAATTCTTCATTATCGCAGAAGCTGGCTCCCCGAAGGAAGCGGCTCAAGTAAAATCGCCGGACGCTTATTTCAAAACCAATAAAACATTTCAAAGAAGGATGGGGCATGAAGCATTTCAGGATTTCAATCATCGTTACGGTGGTATTGATGATATTGGCCGGCTGGTGGGGCTACAGCCAGCGCGGCATCGCCGGACTGCTGTCCGCCCTGTGGATCACCGGCGTCCTCGGCATCATGGAAGTGTCGCTGTCGTTCGATAATGCGGTGGTCAACGCCTCCGTGCTGAAAGACTGGAACGCGTTTTGGCAAAAACTGTTCCTGACCGTGGGTATCCTGATCGCCGTGTTCGGCATGCGGCTCGTGTTCCCGCTGGCCATCGTTTCCGTTGCGACCGGCCTCGACCTGTTCCAGGTATGGACCATGGCCACCACGCAACCGGCCGAGTACTCGCGCCACCTGATGAGCGTGCATGCCGAGGTGGCGGCATTCGGCGGCGCGTTCCTGCTGCTGGTCTTCCTGAACTTCATCTTCGACGAGGAAAAGGACGTGCACTGGCTCGGCTGGATCGAGAAAGCGGCCGTGAAGATCGGCACCGGCAGCCTGTCGGTACTGCTGGCGCTGCTGGCGATCCTGCTGTGCGTGGAACTGGTCGAGGAAACCCACCGCTTCGCCGTGCTGTATGCCGGCATCACCGGGATTGCGATCTACCTGGGCGTCAGCTGGCTGTCCGGCCTGCTGGAAGAGAAAGAGCACGACGGGGAAGGAAACGGCGAACTGGGCAAGGCGGTGCAGCGCGGCAGCATCGGCGGCTTCCTGTACCTGGAAGTGCTGGATGCCTCGTTCAGCTTCGATGGCGTGATCGGCGCGTTCGCGATCACCAGCGATGTCGTCATCATCATGCTGGGGCTGGCGATCGGCGCCATGTACGTGCGTTCGCTGACCGTCTACCTGGTGCACAAGGGCACGCTGGACGAATTCATCTACCTGGAACATGGCGCCCACTACGCGATCGGCATCCTGGCGGTGATCATGCTGGCCAGCGTCAAGTACCATGTGCCGGAATGGTTCACCGGGCTATCAGGCGTGGCCTTCATCGTCGTGTCGCTGTACTCGTCGGTGAAGTACCGCAAACAGATGGTGAAATAACTTGCACATGCAGTAAGATCGCCACATTTCAACTCTGACTAGTCCGCCATGATTCGACGCACCCGACGTAATCCTTTCCTGATCCTCCTTGGCCTGCTCGTGGTGGCCGCCCTGCTGTTCTGGATATGGGCCATGGCAACGCTCAACTTCTCCTACTCGGAAGGCGAGCGCAACGGCTTCCTGCAGAAATTCTCGAAAGTGGGCTGGTTCTGCAAGACGTGGGAAGGCGAAATGCTGCTGACCTCGATGCCGGGCGCGATCCCGGAGAAATTCCACTTCAGCGTGCGCGACGACGCCGTCGCCGCCCAGCTGTCGGCCGCCATGGGCAAGCGCGTGACGCTCACGTATGCCCAGCACAAGGGTGTGCCGAGCAACTGCTTCGGCGAGACCGAGTACTACATCGAGAAAGTGGCGATCCAGTAAGCAGGGCCAGGGAGCCGGTACCGCCACCGGTTTCCACCCAGCAAAACAGGGGACGCAAAATAGGGGACGGACCCTGGTTTTCAGGAAATTTCCTTAAAACCAGGGTCCGTCCCCTGTTTTTTTCAGCACCAACACTGGGACATAGCGGATTGCCGGACCCGTGGTTCTAGGAAAGGTTGCCTGGAAACCAGGGTCTGTCCCCTGTTTTTTATGCCTCCAGCTTGCGCTGCACGGCGTTCAGTGCGCGCTGGGCGGCTTCGTAGCGGGCGGTTTCCTGTTCCAGCAGCGCCTGTTTGGCGGCGGCCAGCGCGGCGGTGGTATCGGCAGCCTTGCGCTGCATGTCGGCGTGGGCACGGGCCGCGTCCAGCAGCGACTTCTGATGGGCAGCCTTGTCGCGCGCGGCGGCGGCGGCGGCCGATTCCAGCATTTCACGTTCACGCAGCATGGCGGCAGCGGCCAGTTCGGCGTCGGCGCGTTCGCGCGCCGTCGAGGCGATGGCGATTTCCGATGCCATCCGGCTTTCGATGGCGGACGCGGTTTCCTCCTCGGCCATGGCGGCGGCGCGCTGTTGCGCCGTTTGCTGTTCCAGCAGCGCCAGCGCGGCTTCCTCGCGGACGATGAATTCGCGTTCGGCGTCGATCTGGGCCTGCACGGCGGCGGCCTTGGCCTGCTCGGCGCGGGTGCGCTCGCGGTGCACTTCGGTCAGCTCGGCACCGAGGCGGGCCTGGGCGGCGGCTGCTTGGGCCGACTCTTCCTTCTGCTGTACTTCGATGTCGCACTGCTCGGCCATCATGGCCAGCGCGGCGGCTTCGGCGCGTTCCACCTCGGCGCGACGGGTTTCGGCGGCGGCGTTGCGGGCGAACGCTTCGGCCTGCTCACGTTCGGCGGCGGCGCGCGCTTCGGCGGCGGCGGTGGCGCGTTCCTCTTCCATGAGCCGCTGCTTCAGCGCGGCGATCGCCTCTCCTTCGGCGGCGGCGCGGGCGCGCTCGGCGGCCAGCAGGCGCTCGGCGGCAGCGGCCTTTTCGCGCGCCAGCTCGTTGGCGGCATCGAGCGCCGCCGCATGCTCGGCCAGCGTGGCCACTTCGGCGCTTTCCGCATCGTTCTTCGCCCGCGCCAGTTCGGCAGCGGCGCGCGACAGTTCGGCCCGTTCCTCGGCCAGCCGGGCAGCGCGCTGTTCTTCTTCGGCGGCGGCATTGGCGGCGGCGACGGCGGCCTGTTCGGCCTGCTGGCGGAGCTTTGCCTGCTCCATGGCATGGCGCTCGGCGTCGAGCTTGCCGCGCGCCTCGAACTCGGCCTGCTGTTCCGCTTCGACACGGCCCATCGCCACCGCGTGCAGTTCGCGGTCGGCGGCGATGCGCGCTTCGGTGGCGGCCATGATGCGCGCGTCGGCATCGCGCCGGGCTTGTGCGGTGGTGGCCGCCATTGCCTCGAGGCGTTCGCGGTGCTGGGCGGCGTCGCGGATTTCCTTTTCGGTCTGCAGGCGCAGGTGCAGCGACAGCGCCGCGCTGCGGTCCGACTCGGCCTTGGCCAGCGCGATCGCCTCGCGCTCCTGCTCCAGGTGGGCGAGCGCACGCGCCTCTTCGGCCGCGTGCACTTCGGCAGCGGCGCGGGCAAAGGCCGATTCCAGCGCCACCCCGTCGGCGCGTTCGCGCTGGCGGGTCGCTTCCAGTGCTTCGGCTTCGGCCTGGGCCAGTTGCTGGGCGGTCTGGCGCGCGGAATACGCCTGGCGCTCGCGTTCGCGGGCCAGTGTGGCCATGCGCGCATCGGCGGTGGCGATGCCGATCACTTCTTCCTTCGCGGCCTGCACGGCGGCCACGCGTTCAGCGGCCTGCAGGCGCGCTTCGTTCGTCTGCTTCTTCAGGTCCTCGGCGGCGAGCTCCGCCTGTTCGGCCAGGTGTGCCTCCGCTTCCATCTGCTCGGCGGCGCGCCGGCGGCTTTCCTCCTCGGCGCGGGCACGCGTCTCGGCGGCCTGGCGGATCTGGTTGTCGGCTTCCACCCGGGCGCGCAGCTCGGCCGTTTCCTGCTTGACGGCTTCCAGCTTGGCCACGCTGGCCTGGGCGGCGGCACGCAGGCTTTCCAGCCGCTCGCGGTTGGCGGCGATCACATCTTCGGCGGCCTGGGCATTCTGCAGCGCGACGGCGGCCGCGGCGGTATCCATCGCGGCGCGGTCCTCGGCCAGTGACCGGGCGCGCGATTCGGCATGCGCGCGGCTCTCGGCGGCGCAGGCGGCCTTGGCTTCGGCTTCCACGCGCGCGATCGCCTGCTGGATGGCGCGCATTTCCGCTTCGGCACGGTTCGGCGTGCCTTCGCCACCTGCCGGTTCGGCCGGTTCGGCCAAATCGTGGTCTTCCTCGTCGGCGGAATAGGCGATGTGCAGGGGTTGGACCAGTTGTGCTTGCATGACAGTCTCGCTCGAGGGTTGCGGGATTTCCGAGCTGCCATTATCCCGGCCGTTCGCGCGCGGCCAGCGGTCGATCAAAGCGGGTTTTCAGTGCCTGTTCGAGGGTTGTATCAAACCGGCCACAGCGGCGGCTCATCCATCAGCGCCACCTGCTCGCGCAATTCCAGGATGCGGTCCTGCCAGTAGCGTTGTGTATTGAACCAGGGGAACGCGGCGGGGAATGCCGGGTCGTCCCATCGCCGCGCCAGCCAGGCGGCGTAGTGCATCAGCCGCAGCGTGCGCAGCGCTTCCACCATGTACAGCTGGCGCGCATCGAATTCGGCGAAATCCTCGTAGCCGGCCAGGATATCGGACAGTTGCCGCACCATCTCGTGGCGCTCGCCCGACAGCATCATCCACAGGTCCTGCACGGCCGGGCCCATGCGGGCATCGTCGAAATCGACGAAATGCGGGCCGGCATCCGTCCACAGCACGTTGCCGCCGTGGCAGTCGCCGTGCAGGCGCAGCAGCGCCACATCGCCGGCGCGCTCGTAGCAGCGGTGGATGCCGTCCAGCGCCTGGTTGGCCACGCTGCGGTAGGCGTCGACGAGTTCCGGCGGCAGGAAGCCGTTGGCCAGCAGGTAGTCGCGCGAGGCGATGCCGAACGTGTCGATGTCGAGCGCGGGCCGCTCGGCGAACGGCCGCGTGGCGCCCACGGCATGGATGCGGCCGATGAAGCGGCCCGTCCATTCGAGCACCGCGGGGTCGGACAGTTCGGGCGCCCTGCCGCCGTGCCGCGCGAATACGGCAAAGCGGAACCCGTTGAAGGCATGCAGCGTGCGCCCGTCGAGCGCCAGCGGCGGCACGACGGGGATTTCCCGCGCGTGCAGCTCGGCCAGGAAGGCGTGTTCCTCGAGGATGGCGGCGTCGCTCCAGCGCGCCGGCCGGTAGAATTTGACGACGACCGGCTTGCCATCCTCGATGCCCACCTGGTAGACGCGGTTTTCGTAGCTGTTCAGCGCCAGCAGGCGCCCGTCGCCGAACAGGCCGACGGCCGCCAGCGCGTCGAGCACGCAGTCCGGGCCCAGCGCGGAGAATGGATGAGTAGATGGAGTCGTCATGCCGCCATTGTAAGGCGGCGGCGCTCGCCGCGGCATGGCGACCCGCCCACAACGCGCGTATACTATCGGATTACCTTAGAAGAAAGCACATCCATGCAACTCGACCAGCCCCTCTCCGAAAAAGAACTCGACGACCTGGACCAGTTCCTGCTGGGCGAGCGCACGCCCGAGGATGCGATGACGCTCGACCACCTGCACGGCTACATGACCGCCATCGCGATCGGCCCGGAAACCATCATGCCGGCCGAGTGGATCCCGCGCATCTGGGGCGACGACGGCCAGCAGGCGCCGAAATACAAGAACGAAAAGGAAGCGGACCGCATCTTCAACCTGATCATGCGCTTCTATAACGAAGTGACGATCACGTTCGAGGTGGCGCCGAAGGAATTCGAGCCGCTGTTCGTCGAATACGAGGAAGATGGCAAGCCGCTGATGAACGCCGAAGCCTGGTGCTGGGGCTTCTGGGAAGGCATGGAGCTGCGCCCCGGTTCGTGGGACGAGATCTGGGATTCCGAGATCGGCGCCCTGATGCGCCCGATCTACCTGCTGGGCGCCGACGAGATCGAGGAAGAGGAACTGCCGGAAGTGGAAGATCCGGTCAAGGCGCACAAGCTGGCGCTGGAGATCGAGGCGAACCTGCCGGCGATCCACAAGTTCTGGATCCCGCGCCGCAAGGCACCGGTCACCACCGTCAAGCGCGAGGAACCGAAAGTGGGTCGCAATGACGATTGCCCTTGCGGCAGCGGCAAGAAGTACAAGAAGTGCTGCGGCGCGGAAGCGCAGTAAGCCGCCCGGGCCGGACTGCATCGCGGCCGGCCCCTTGCTGCTTTACGGCTGGCGCATCACCGCTTGCGCATCACAGATTGCGCATCACAGCTTAATGAAGTGCTCGCGGTAGTACTTCAGTTCCTCGATCGATTCGAGGATGTCGGCCAGCGCGGTATGCTTCTGGGCCTTCTTGAAGCCGGACACCACTTCCGGCTTCCAGCGCCGGCACAGTTCCTTCAGCGTGGACACGTCGATGTTCCGGTAGTGGAAGAACGCTTCCAGCTTGGGCATGTAGCGCACCATGAAGCGGCGGTCCTGGCCGATCGTGTTGCCGCACATCGGCGCCTTGCCGGCCGGCACCCACTGCTTCATGAACGCGATCAGTTCCGCTTCGGCCTGTTCTTCCGTGATCGTGGACGCCTTCACACGGTCGATCAGGCCCGAGCGGCCATGCGTGCCCTTGTTCCAGGAATCCATCGCGTCGAGCGTGGCATCGGACTGGTGAATCGCCAGCACGGGGCCTTCGGCCAGCACGTTCAGGTGCATGTCGGTGACCACGATCGCCACCTCGATGATGCGATCCGTATCGGGTTCCAGGCCCGTCATTTCCATGTCGACCCACACCAGGTTCATTTCATTGGGGCGCTGCTGCGGCGTGGCGACAGGTGTGGTGACGGAAGTATCGTTCGCTTGTGACATAATTCTCTCTTGGCCTAACTAAACCGCCATTTTCTCACAGGCACCGAATGTCTTCACACGCGTTTTCACTATTGTTTGTGGCGTTTTTGACGCTCACGCTGGCCGTGCGCTTCTGGCTGGCGTCGCGCCAGCTGCGGCACGTGCTCGCCAATCGCAGCGCGGTGCCCGCCGGATTTTCCGAGAAAATTCCGCTGGCGGCGCACCAGAAGGCGGCCGACTACACGCTCGCGCGCACCAAGTTCGGCATCGTGACCATGTTCATCGAGGCCGCGGTGCTGGTGGGCTTCACGCTGCTCGGTGGCCTGCAATGGCTGTCGGTGGCGGTGTTCGGCCTGACCGGCGGCGGCATGGCTTACCAGCTCGGCCTGCTGGTGGCGTTTGCCGCGATCTCCGGGCTGATCGACGTGCCCATCGACTGGTACCGCCAGTTCCGCCTGGAACAGCGCTTCGGTTTCAACAAGATGACGCCCGGCCTGTTCGTTGCCGACATGGTCAAGGGCCTCGGGCTGGCCGTGGTGCTCGGCCTGCCGCTCGCATGGATCGTGCTCACGCTCATGGCCAGCGCCGGCGAACTGTGGTGGCTGTATGCGTGGTTCGTGTGGAGCGGCTTCCAGCTGCTGATGATGGTGCTGTTCCCCACCGTGATCGCGCCATTGTTCAACAAGTTCACGCCGCTGGCCGATGAAACCCTGAAAGCGCGCATCGAAGGCCTGATGGGGCGCGTCGGCTTCGCGTCCAAGGGCCTGTTCGTGATGGACGGCAGCAAGCGCAGTGCGCACGGCAATGCGTATTTCTCGGGTTTCGGCGCGGCCAAGCGCATCGTGTTCTTCGATACGCTGCTGGCCCGCCTGGCGCCGCAGGAAATCGAGGCGGTGCTGGCGCACGAACTGGGGCACTTCAAGCTCCGGCACATCGTCAAGCGCATCGGCCTGATGTTCGCGCTGTCGCTGGCATTCCTGGCGCTGCTCGGCTGGCTGAAGAACCAGGTGTGGTTCTACACGGGCCTGGGCGTGTCGCCGCTGATCGCCCCCGGCCAGGGCAACGATGCGCTGGCGCTGATCCTGTTCATGCTGGCACTGCCCGTGTTCACGTTCCTGCTGGGGCCACTGGCCTCGCTCAGCTCGCGCAAGCACGAGTTCGAGGCCGACGCTTTCGCGGCGCGGCACACCGATGCGCGCGACCTCGTGTCCGCGCTGGTCAAGATGTACGAGGATAACGCGTCCACGCTGACGCCCGATCCGCTGCATTCGGCTTTCTACGATTCGCACCCGCCGGCATCGATCCGCATCGAGCACCTGAACCGGTACCTGGACGGGCATGCGAATCCACATGCAGGGACGGCACACGCATGATCACGACCGCGGATCAATTGCGCGCGCTGCGCTGCGCGCACGCCACCGAGCCGCTGGATGCGGCCGAAGCGGCACGCCTGCTGGCGCTGCTGGACGGCTGGGCGATCGATGGCGGCCGGCTGGCGCGGGCCTATGCGTTCGCCGACTATTACCAGACGATGGCATTCGTGAACGCCATCGCCTATATCGCACACTGCGAAGACCATCACCCGGAACTGGTGGTGGGTTACAAGAACTGCGTGGTGCGTTTCGAAACGCACTCGGTGAAAGGATTGTCCCTGAACGATTTCATTTGTGCCGCCAAGGCGGACGTGCTGGTAAGGGTGGCGGGCCGCCCATGAAGAAGGAACAGCGCACTGGCCTCATCATCGCGGCCCACGGCCGCCACTACCTGGCCGAAGCGGACGGCACCCGGCTGCAATGCGTCACGCGCGGCAAGAAAACCAACGTGGCGGTCGGCGACATCGTCGACCTCACGCTGACATCTCCCGACCAGGCCGTCATCGACCGGATCCAGGAGCGCAAGACGCTGCTGTACCGTTCCGACCAGTACAAGTCGAAGCTGCTGGCGGCGAACGTGACGCAGCTGTTCATCGTGGTCGCCACGGAACCCGGCTACACCGACGACCTGGTGTCGCGCGCGCTGGTCGCCTCCGAGGCCGCCGGCATCGCCGCGCGGCTGATCCTGAACAAGGTGGACGTTACCGAGAACCTCGCGCACACGCGCCGGCGGCTCGAGATGTACACGGCAATGGGCTACCCGGTGCACGAAGTGTCGGCCAAGGGCCGGCCGCAGGAAACCGTCGACGCACTGGCCCCGCTGATGGCCGAACAGTCGACGATCCTGATCGGCCAGTCCGGCATGGGCAAGTCGTCGCTGATCAACCTCCTGATTCCCGACGCCGACATCGCCACCCGCGAAATCTCCGCGGCGCTCGACACCGGCAAGCACACCACCACGTTCACGCGCCTGTACCACCTGGACAGCCGCGCCACGGTGATCGATTCGCCCGGATTCCAGGAGTTCGGCCTGTACCACCTGTCCGAAGGCATGCTGGAACGGGCGTTCCGCGATTTCCAGCCTTACCTGGGCGGCTGCAAGTACTACAACTGCCGGCACCTGCAGGAACCGCAATGCGCCGTGCTCGATGCGGTACGGACCGGCAAGATCGCGAAGTTGCGGCACGAGCTGTACGGGCAGTTGCTGCACGAGTCGGCGCAAACCCTTTACTGATTGGCGAGCCATGCTGCGACGTATCGAAATCGGGAACTACAAGTCGATCACGAAACTGCCGATCGAGCTTGGGCGCTTCAATGTGTTCATCGGCGAGAACGGTGCGGGCAAGAGCAATATCCTGGAGGCGATCGCGCTCGCCAGTGCGGCGGCGAGCAACAAGCTGGATAACGAATTCCTTGCCTCCCGTGGTATTCGAGTGACCAGATCGGAGTTGATGCGCGCAGCATTCACCAATGCGACCTTTGCCGAACCGATATCGATCTCGGTCGCGCATCAGAGCGACGAGTGGGTTGAATTCCTTCTCAAGAACGACAATCAACCATATTCCAAGTGGCTTGTGGCAGTTGCAACGAATATCGAGGAAGCCCACCTTGAACCGCCGCACGATCGGATGCGAGTGGATTTTCATGCGGGGCTGCAACTGGCACTTTTGCGACTTGCTTCCGTCGTCCGGCCACTCAACGATTTCCTGATCTACTCTCCAGAGAACTCGGCCCTGCGCACTTTCAACCGCGAAGGCCAGATTGAACCGCTGGGCATCAATGGCGAAGGGCTCTTGAAGCTCATCCACGTCCATGCGGCAATGGAAGGCAGCACAGTCCTGAGTGAAATCCGTGAAGCACTGAAAATGCTCGGCTGGTTCGAAGACTTTGCGCCGTCCACGGAAATCACAGACGAACGCCTGATCATCCGCGACAGGTATCTGGAAGACTTGCCCTTCGACCTCGACCAAAAGAGCGCCAACGAAGGCTTTCTGTTCCTGCTGTTCTACTTCGCCCTGTTCACCAGCAAGCTGACGCCGCAGTTCTTCGCCATCGACAATATCGACGCGTCGCTGAACCCGAAACTGTGCCAGAAACTCACCACGGAACTGGTGCGGCTGTCCAAGGCCAACGAAAAGCAGGTCATCGTCACCACCCATAACCCGGCAGTGCTGGACGGGTTGAACCTCGATGACGACGAACAGCGGCTCTTCGTCGTGTCGCGTGGCCGCGATGGCGCCACCAAGCTGAAACGCATTCAGAAGCCGGCTTCGGATGGCGCCGCGTACCGCCTGTCCGAACTGTTCTTGCGGGGACTGCTGGGCGGCCTGCCCAAGGGATTCTGACATGGCCAGTTTCGCCCTGGTCACGGAAGGCATCACCGACCAGGAAGTGATCTCCTCGATCCTTTACGGCTTCTACGACGAGGAGCCCGACATTGTCGAAGCTCAGCCCGTGCGCGATGAAACGGATGTGCACCGCCAGGGAAATTTCGCAGGCTGGGAAAAGGTCTTCGAATACTGTGGCTTGCCGCATTTCGAGCAGATCTTCCTGACCAACGACTACGCAATCATTCAGGTCGATACGGACGTGGCGGAACATCCGAACTTTGGTGTACCTCTCACCATCGGCGGGAAGGATCGGCCGGAAGCCGATATCATCGCCGCAGTCAGGGACGTCATCGTCGCCAGGATCGGCGCAGCTGTTTATGAGAAGTACTCGACAAGGATTGTGTTTGCGATCGCGGTTCATTCGGTCGAGTGCTGGCTGATCCCTTCGTATGAAAACGCACCAGCGAAACGAACACGCATCAAAAATTGCGCGAAGCATCTCACCGACGCGCTGGCGAAGCAAAACATCGAACTGAAAAAGGAAAGCCGCCTCTACGAGAAGGTCAGCAAGCCTTTCCTTAAGCGGAAAAACCTGGACATGCACATCGATCACAACGCCAGCTTCAAGATCTTCATTGAATCGCTGCCGTCCGAGCGACCACAGGAGTAAGGCCACCATGGACCTGTTCACCAGCGACGACGCGATAGCGCAATGGGAGCAGGCCCTGCCCGGGTTGGCCGGTACGGCGCGCCTGCCGGTGCTGGTGCCGCTGGCCTGGCACCTGCGCCAGCGCGACACCGGGCGCGCGGGAGTGCTGGCGGACGAGACGGAGGCCCTGCTGCCGGATGCCGATCCTGTCATGCGCGCAGGCGTGGCCGCCCGCCTGCAACTGCTGCGCGCCGAAGTGCGCTGGCTAGAGGGTGAACTCGACCGGGCACAGGCCATGGCCCAGGGCGCGTGCGAAGCGTTCCGTACCATCGGCGACATGGCCGGCTGCGCCGATGCGCACTGGCTGTGTGCCTGGATCGCCGTCGACCGGGGCGACCATGTGTGCCGTGACCGCGAGCTGGAACGCTGCGCCGCCGCGGCACAGGCGGCAGGCGATACCGACCGCGCCGCGATCGCCGAAGCGGCCAGCGCCCGCTGGGCCGTGCTGCGCGATCTCGAGATGGCGCGCGACCGCTGGGGAGGGCATTTCGCCACCGACAGGGAGCGCACGCCGGCCCTGGAATGCTGGGTCAACGACTATCTCGGCATGGCCGCCAGCCAGTCGAGCGATTTCGGCGCCGCCGCCCGCCATTACCTGCGCACGCATGAAACCGCGCTGGCGACGGGACAGGTGCGCACCGCGATCATCGCCGCCACCAACATCGGCGAAAAATTCTCCAACCTGAACGACCACCACGCGGCGCTCGAATGGATGCAGCGCGCGCTGGACACGGCGCGGCCGAAAGGCTGGCCGCGCAGCACCGCGGCGGCCCTGCTGCACACCGGCGATACGCTGCGGCGCCTGGGCCGGCTCGATGCCGCCGGCGAACTGCTGCGCGAAGCGCTCGACCTGCTGCAACCCTATGCGAACAGCCGGCTGTATGCGATCGCCCTGCAGTACACGGGCGACCTGTGCCTGGCGCAGCGCGACTACGGTGGCGCGCTGGCGGCGTTCGAGCAATTGTCGGCGCGGGCCGATGCGCTGGACCAGGCCGATTTCCGGATGGTGGCACGGCGCGGCTGCGCCCACGCGCTGTGCTTCCTCGACCGGCCCGCCGAAGCACTGGCGCTGGCACAGGAAGCGATCGACCTGGCCGCCGGCCACCACAATGTCTATAACCACGTGGCCGGGCTGCGCGTGCTGGCGCTGATCCACAACCGCCACGCCCTGCCCGGCCCCGCAGGCATGGTGGAAGCCAGCCCCGCGCTGCACTACCTGCGCCAGGCGCTGCAGGTGGCCGCCACGATCGAAGGCTACATCGTGCCCGGCGACCTGTACGACGCGCTGGCCGAACAGTACGCGCGCGTGGGCGACTACTGCGAAGCCTACATGACGGCGCGCGCCGCCGGCGCTGCGCGCGAGAAAACACACACGCAGGACGCCACGCGCCGCGCGATCGCCATGCAGCTGCACCGCCAGACCGAGAAAGCACGTGCCGAGGAACGGCACCACCGCGCGCTGGCGATGTCCGAGGCGGGACGCGCCGAGCTGCAGCAGCAAACCAGCGCGATCCTGCAGCGGCTGTCCGCGATCGGCCAGGAGATCACGATGCATCTCGACGCCGCCGGTGTCTACGATGTGCTCGATCGCCATGTGCATGCGCTGCTGCCCGCCTATGCGTTCACGATCATGCTGCAGGCGCCCGATGGCGCCGCGCTGGCGCTGGCGTTCGGCACCGAGGCGGGCGAACCGCTGGCGCCGTTCACCATTGCGCCCGGGGACCCTGCCGCGTGGAGCCTGCGCTGCGTGCGCGAACGCCGTGAGATCGCCGTGGACGACCTGGCCCAGCATGCCCCGGCCGTGGATGGGTGCGCGCAGTGCGCCAGCGCGCTGTTCGCGCCGCTGCTGCTGGGCGAGCGCGTGCTGGGCGCGATGAGCGTGCAGGCGCGCCAGCGCGCCGCATATGGCGAACGGGAACGCCTGATCTTCCGCACGCTGTGCGCCTATGGCGCCATCGCGCTCGACAACGCGCAGGCGTACCGCCAGTTGCAGGAAGCACAGTCGCAGCTGGCGGCGCAGGAAAAGCTGGCGGCACTGGGCGCGCTGATGGCCGGCGTGGCGCACGAGCTGAACACGCCGATCGGCAACAGCCTGCTGATCGCCAGCACGCTGGAACAGAAGACCGTCGAGCTGGAGAACGCGCTGAACGGGCCGGGGCTGCGCCGTTCCGAACTGGCCGCCTACATCGGCGATGCGCGCAAGGCGGCCGAACTGGTGATGCGCGGCCTGCACAGTGCAGCGGACCTCGTCGCCAGCTTCAAGCAGGTCGCCGTGGACCGCACCACCGAGCAGCGCCGCCGTTTCCACCTGCACCAGGTGACGCACGAGATCGTGGCCACGATGATGAACCGCGTCCGTGCCTCGAGCCACCGCATCGGCTGCACGGTGCCGGAAGGAATCGAGCTGGACAGCTACCCCGGCCCGTTCGGCCAGGTGATCACGAACTTCATCAACAATGCGCTGCTGCACGCGTTCGACGACCGCACCGGCGGTGCCATGCGCCTGACAGCCGCCCCCGGCCCGGCCGGCAGGGTCACCATCGTGTTCGCCGACGACGGTGCCGGCATCGCGCCCGAACACCTGTCGCGCATCTTCGATCCGTTTTTCACGACAAAGCTGGGCCGTGGCGGCAGCGGCCTCGGCCTGTCGATCAGCTACAACATCGTGACCGGCCTGCTGGGCGGGCAGATCGCGGTGGCCAGCAGCGCCGCCGGCACGACGTTTACGGTTGAACTGCCGCTGGTCGCACCCGCTCCCGCTCCGGATGATCGGCCGCCGATCTATTAGTCACAGGTAAAACCCCTTATAATGATTTGCCAACTTGCCGCGAAGGCCCGGCCATCCGGCGAGCCGATTCAAGTGTGCAGCCTCACCGCGCCGCCCAATCCGTTGTGAACATGTCTACAAAACCGATCAAGCATTACCTCCAGTTTTCCGACTTCACCCTTGAAGAATACGAATACGTGATCGAACGCGCGCACATCATCAAGCGCAAGTTCAAGAATTACGAGATCTACCATCCGCTGGTCGACCGCACGCTGGTGATGGTGTTCGAAAAGAACTCGACGCGCACGCGCCTGTCGTTCGAAGCAGGCATGCACCAGCTGGGTGGCGCGGCGATCTACCTGAACACGCGCGATTCGCAGCTGGGCCGCGGCGAGCCGGTGGAGGATGCCGGCCAGGTGATGTCGCGCATGTGCGACATCATCATGGTGCGCACGTTCGGCCAGGAGATCATCGAGCGCTTCGCCGCCAATTCGCGCGTGCCGGTGATCAATGGCCTCACCAACGAACACCACCCATGCCAGGTATTCGCCGACATCTTTACCTACTACGAGCACCGCGGCCCGATCACCGGCAAGACGGTGGCCTGGGTGGGCGACGCCAACAACATGCTGTATTCATGGCTGCAGGCGGCTGAGGTGTTCGGCTTCCACGTCAACGTGTCCACGCCGAAAGGCTACGACATGGACATGTCGCTGGTGTCCACCAACCGCTACACGCTGTTCGACAATCCGTCGGATGCCTGCGAAGGCGCCCACCTGGTCAACACCGACGTGTGGACCAGCATGGGTTACGAGGAAGAGAACGCGGCGCGCCTGAAAGCCTTCGACGGCTGGATCGTCGACGGTGCCAAGATGGCGCGCGCAGCGCCGGACGCCCTGTTCATGCACTGCCTGCCCGCCCACCGCGGCGAGGAAGTCTCGGCGGAAGTCATCGACGGCCCGCAATCGGTGGTGTGGGACGAGGCGGAGAACCGCCTGCACATCCAGAAGGCGTTGATCGAATACCTGCTGCTGGGCCGCCTCGACGGCAAATAACACACCCGCGAAGCCATGCCATGATCGACCACATTGGAATCATCGTCACCGATTTTCCCAACAGCCGCGCGTTCTACGAGAAGGCGCTTGCACCGATCGGCTATGCCATGCTGATGGAACTGGGCCCGGAGATCACGGGTACCGTTCGCGTGGCCGGCTTCGGCATCGCGCCGAAGCCGGACTTCTGGATCTCGGAAGCAAAATCCGGCACCGCCTCCGGCAACCCTGTCCACGTGGCCTTGCGCGTGGAAAGCCGCGCGCAGGTCGACGCCTTTTACGAGGCCGCGCTGGCAGCCGGCGGGCGCGACAACGGAGCCCCTGGCATCCGTGCCCACTATCACCCTGATTACTTTGGCGCCTTCGTGCTGGACCCGGATGGGCACAACATCGAAGCGGTATGCCACGACCCTGTTTGAAGCAGATTGGAAATTTGAAATGAGCGACATTAAAAAAGTAGTTCTCGCCTACTCCGGCGGCCTGGACACCTCCGTGATCCTGAAGTGGCTGCAGGATAACTATCACTGCGAGATCGTTACCTTCACGGCCGATCTGGGCCAGGGCGAGGAACTGGAGCCGGCGCGCGCGAAGGCGCTCAAGTTCGGCATCAAGCCGGAAAACATCTACATCGACGACGTGCGCGAGGAATTCGTGCGCGACTTCGTCTTCCCCATGTTCCGCGCGAACACGGTGTACGAAGGCGAATACCTGCTGGGCACGTCGATTGCCCGTCCGCTGATCGCCAAGCGCCTGATCGAGATCGCCAACGAAACCAACGCCGATGCGATTTCGCACGGCGCCACGGGCAAAGGCAACGACCAGGTGCGCTTCGAACTGGGCGCCTATGCGCTCAAGCCGGGCGTGAAAGTGATCGCGCCGTGGCGCGAATGGGACCTGCTGTCGCGCGAGAAGCTGCTGAAATACGCGGAAGACGCCGGCATCGCCGTCGACATGAAGCACAAGAACGGCGGCGCGCCCTACTCGATGGATGCCAACCTGCTGCACATCTCGTTCGAAGGCCGCCACCTGGAAAACCCGAGCGCCGAAGCCGAGGAATCGATGTGGCGCTGGACCGTGAGCCCGGAACAGGCGCCGAACGAAGCCGAGTACCTGGACATCGAATACGAAAAGGGCGACATCGTGGCCCTGAACGGCAAGCGCATGAGCGCCGCCGAAGTGCTGACGGAGCTGAACCGCGTGGGCGGCAAGCACGGCATTGGCCGCCTCGACCTGGTCGAGAACCGCTACGTGGGCATGAAGTCGCGCGGCTGCTATGAAACGCCGGGCGGCACGATCATGCTGAAGGCGCACCGCGCGATCGAATCGATCACGCTGGACCGCGAAGTGGCGCACCTGAAGGACGACCTGATGCCGCGCTACGCTTCGCTGATCTATAACGGCTACTGGTGGGCGCCGGAGCGCGTGGCGCTGCAGACGCTGATCGACCACACGCAGCAGACCGTAAACGGCTGGGTGCGCGTAAAGCTGTACAAGGGCAATGTGATCGTCGTCGCCCGCGATTCGAAGACCGATTCGCTGTTCGACCAGACCATCGCCACGTTCGACGAGGATGGCGGCGCCTACAACCAGGCCGATGCCGGCGGCTTCATCAAGCTGAATGCGCTGCGCATGCGTATCGCCGCCAACGCCCGCATCAAGCGCGGGCAATAAGCGCGGTCAATAAGCACCGTCAACAGGCACTATCATTAAGTAGTCCCTTTCAGGAAAAAAGGGCTGCCCCAGGGCAGCCCTTTTCACATCCGCCCGTGCTCGCCGCCAGCGCGGAAAGTGATACATTTCCCACGACACGAACTCTTCGGATGCGATAACGATGATCCAGAACATAAGCATCAAGAACAAGCTATATGCCGGCTTCGGCGCGATCCTCGCGATCCTGCTGATCCTGCTGGTCATGGCCTACAACAATTTCGCCCGCCTGTCCGAAGCGAACAGCTGGGATCGCCACACGATGCAGGTGCTGCACGCGATCGACGGCGTGAGCCTTGCCGTGATGGAAGTGCAGGCGGAAACGCGCGGCTATTATCTTACCGGCGCCGAGGCGCGCATGACGAAGGTGCGCGCCGAACTGGCACGCGTGCCCGCCGCCGTGTCGGCCCTGCAGAAGCTCGTTGCCGACAACCCTGCCCAGCTGGCCCGGGCGCGGCAGCTGGAAACCATGATCCTGGCGTGGGTGCGCGACGTGGTCGAGCCGCAGACGGCGCGGCGCGCCCAGCTGGGCGACGCGCCGGGTGCCGCCGACGTGATCGGCCGCATGCCGCAGTTCCAGCAGGGGAGCCCGGCCGTGACGGCCGTGCACACGCTGCTGGACCAGGCCCGCGCCGAAGAGAACGGCCTGCTTGCTTCGCGCGCGCAAGACGCCGCGGAGCTGCGGCGCGGCATGAACCTGGTACTGATCGCCGGTGGCGCCGCGTGCGTGCTGCTGGGCATGCTGATCGTCTGGGCATTGACGCGTTCGATCATGGGCCCGCTGACGAACCTGACCGACGTGGTGGGCCGCATCGCCTCCGGCGAACAGGATGCCCGCGTGGAGGTGGTCACGCGCGACGAGCTCGGCCAGGTCGGCCAGGAGTTCAACCGCATGGCCCAGTCCATCCAGGACAACCAGCAGCGCGAACGCGCCGCTACCAACGACCTGCGCTCGAAAGTCGATTCGCTGCTGGCCGTGGTGTCGCGGGCCGCTTCGGGCGACCTGACCGGCAAGGTGGACATTGCCGGCGACGATACGATCGGCCAGCTCGGCCACGGCCTGTCGCGCATGTTCGACAACCTGCGCCTGCTGCTCAACAACGTGCAGAAGGCCGGCATCCAGGTCACCACCTCGGCCACCGAGATCGCCGCATCGGCCAAGGAACAGGAAGCCACCGGCGTGGAACAGGCGCAGACCAGCGTGGAGGTGCTGTCAACCACGAAGGAAATCTCGTCGAACACGTCGCAGTTGCTGAAGACGATGGAAGATGCCACCGCGGTGGCGGACTACACCACGTCGGCCACCGCCGAGGCGCAGGAGAACCTGCGCCGCATGGATGCGACGATGCAGAACATGGTCTCGGCCACGGATTCGATCAACGCCAAGCTGGCCGCGCTGTCCGAAAAGGCTTCCAACATCAACAGCGTGCTGACGACGATCACCAAGGTGGCGGACCAGACCAACATCCTGTCGCTGAACGCGGCGATCGAGGCCGAGAAGGCCGGCGAGGCGGGCCGCGGCTTCGCCGTGGTCGCCACCGAGATCCGCCGCCTGGCGGACCAGACCTCGGTATCCACCTGGGACATCGAGCAGATGCTCAAGGAGATGCAGTCCGCCGTGTCGGCCAGCGTGATGGGCATGGACAAGTTCTCCGAAGAGATCCGCCGCAACGTGGGCGAGGTGCGCGCCGTGACGGACCACCTGTCCGGCATGATGGACCAGGTGCGCAAGCTCGCGCCCCAGTTCGACGCCGTGCTGCAGGGCATGCAGGCCCAGGCCGTGGGCGCGCAGCAGATCAGCGAAACGATGATGCAGCTGAACGATGCCACGCAGCAGACGGTGGAATCGCTGAAGGCTACCAGCGAAGCCGTGCACCAGCTGCAGTACGCGGCCAGCGACCTGCAATCGTCCGTGGCCACGTTCGCGGTCAACGTGTGACGCGGCGGCCATCATGAAGGTGCTGGTCTTCCACATCGGCACCGACCGCTACGGGCTGGCGCTGGCGGCGATCCGGTGCGTGCTGCCGCTGATGGCGCTGAAGGCCCTGCCCGGCGCGCCGGAAGCGGTGGCGGGGCTCATGAACCTGCACGGTAGCGGGATTCCCGTCGTCGACATCAGCAGGCTGGCCGCCGGCACTGCCAGCGCGCACCGGATGGATACGCGCATCGTGCTGGTCGACTACACGGCCCCGGACGGAACCGTGCACGCGCTCGGCCTGGTGGCCGAACGCGTGCAGGGCGTGCAGCATGTCGACGATGCCGCGCTGGCGCCGGCCGGCGTGCTGGCCGCCCCGTTTCTGGACCGCGTGGCCGGCGACGCACAAGGCATCGTGCAACTCGTGGAACCGGACCGGATGCTGCCCGATGCGCTGCGCGCGGTCCTGTTCCGGGACAACGCACCATGAACACGCTGCAGCGGCTGCGCGCGGCAACGGGGCTGAACCTGAGCCGCGAGACCGTCGAACGCGCCGTGCGCAGCCGGATGGGCGCGCTAGGCATCGGCGACCGCCAGGCATACGGCCAGGCCGTCGACGAGGCCGAGCTGGCCGCACTGGTGGAACTGGTGGTGGTGCCGGAATCGTGGCTGTTCCGCGACCCCGGCGCATTCGCCGTGGCGGCGGCCTACACGCAGCGGCGCCTGGCCGACGGCCAGCGCCAGCTGCTGCGCATGCTGTCGATTCCCTGCGCGGGCGGCGAGGAGCCGTACACGCTGGCGATGGCACTGGCCGACGCGGGTGTGCCGCCGGCGGCGTTCGCGATCGATGCCGTCGACCTGTCCACCGCGTGCATCGCCCGCGCCCAGGAAGGCGTGTATGGCCGCAATGCGTTCCGCGGCAAGGACCTGGACTTCCGCGAGCGGCACTTTACCGCCGAAGAGGATGGCCAGTACCGGATCGACGCCGGGTTGCGACGGCGCGTGCGCTTCCGCCAGGGTAACCTGCTGACGAGCGAGCTGGCACCGCCGCGCAGCTACGACGTGATCTTCTGCCGCAACCTGCTGATTTATTTCGATACGCCGACGACCGCCATGGCGATCGCCAGGCTGTCGACCCTGCTGGCCGACGAGGGCGTGCTGCTGGCCGGTTATGCCGAAGTGCCGTCGTTCGTGCAGAACGGGTTCACCGCGCTGCCCTACCGGCAGGCATTCGCGCTGCGCAAGGATGCGTCGCCCGATGACGGCCCGTATGCCGGCCTGCCTTTGCCGGTGAACGAATCCACCGTCGAGCGGCACCGCCAGCCGGGCCCCGCGGCAGCGGCCCGCGAACGGCGCGCCGTGCCACGCCCGGCCCCGCCCGCTGCCGCGCCGGCTGCTCCCGTGCGCGCCATGCAGCGTGCCGCCCAGCCGCCCCCCGCTGCCACGGTCACCAGCCCTGCCCCGCCGGCAGCGACCGCCGCGCCGGTTGCCGGCACGCTGGGCGAAGCGCGCCGCCTGGCGGACCTGGGCCTGCCGCGCGAGGCGGAAGCGATCTGCCGCACGCTCGCCGCGCGCGAGCCGGACAACGCCGCAAACTGGTTCCTGCTCGGACTGCTGGCCGAGGAGGACGCGCCCGACGAGGCGCAGGCGCACCTGCGCCGCTGTATCTACCTGGAGCCCGATCATTACGAGGCGCTCTGCCACCTGGCGCTGCTGGCCGGGCGGCGCGGCGACAAGGCGGCGCAGGACACCCTGCGCGAGCGCGCCGCGCGCGTGTGGCGCCGCCAGGGTGCCGGCAAGGCCGAACCATGAATAGCAAACGATGAGCACAATCATTCAACCGGAAAAGCGCGGGCAGGATATGGGCCGCGCCATCGACGATACCTATCTGCGGCAATGGGCCGAGCATTTCCGCGCGCCGATCGATGCCGGCGAAACCGCCGATGCCTCGGCCGTGGCGTTCCGGGTCGGGGCCGAATGGCTGGCGCTGCCCACGGCGATGCTGCTGCGCGTCGCCCCCCATGCGAGACCGCACCGGGTGCCGCATCGCACCGCGCGCGGCCTGCGCGGCATCGTCAACGTGGGCGGGCAGCTGTATCCCTGCATCGCGCTGGCCGACCTGCTCGGCATCGATGCCGATGGCGGCAGCGCGCGTACCGGCCGCCACACATTCGCCCGGCTGCTGCTGGTGCGCTGGGAATCCCTTGCCTACGCACTGCCGGTGGCGGACCTGCACGGCATCGTGCGCTATGCCGGCAGCCGCGTGCAGCCGCCGGCCGCCACCATCAACAAGGGCGTGCAGCGCTACCTGTCGGGCGTGGTGGCCGAAGGCGACATGCGCATCGGCCTGCTGGACGCCGCGCAGCTGGGGCCTCAACTGGCGAAGGCATTGCGATGAGTGACGACCTGTCGCAGTTTTCGATGCTGGAACTGTTCCGCATGGAGGCGGAAAGCCAGACGCAGGCACTGACCGACGGCCTGCTGTCGGTCGAGCGCCATGCCGGTGCCGCCGCGCTGGAAGCGATGATGCGGGCGGCCCATTCGATCAAGGGTGCCGCGGCCATCGTGGGGCTGGACGTGATCGTGCAGCTGGCGCACGGCATGGAAGACGCGTTCATCGCCGCCCAGCACGGCCTGCTGAAACTGACGCCGAATCGCGTCGACGTGCTGTTGGCCGGCGTCGACCTGATCGTGCAGTGCTCGCACTTGCAGGAAAGTGGCCTGCAAGGCTGGCTGGCGGAGCATGGCGACACGATCCGGCGCACGATGGAAGCGATCCGCGGCATTGCCTTCCTGCCCGAGCCGGTAAGCATGGCGCCCTCTCCCGCACCGGCACCGGCACCTGCACCTGCCCCGGCACCTGCATCCGCCCTCACATCGGCGCCGGAGTCCGCATCGCTTCCTCATCCCCCGCCCGCGGCCATGCCCGCCGCGGCACCCGAACCGGCCACGCCGGCGGAGGCACCGGCACCACGCGGCAAGCCCGTGGGCTCGGACCGGCTGCTGTCGCTGGCCGGCGAGGCGCGCATCGCGGCGCACCAGATGCAGCCGCTGATCCAGGCGATGCAGCGCCACAAGCGCCACCAGGGTGCGCTGTTCGCCGCGCTCGACGACCTGCAGGAAGCGATCGTCCGCAACGGCGACCCGGTGCTGCGCGAAAAGGTGGCCCAGGTACTGCACCGGGGACAACCGCTGAAACAGTTCATCCTCGCGCACCTCGCCGACATGGAGCAGTACGAGCGCCGCCTGCTGAACGTGGCGCAGGGCATGGTGGACGAAGTACTGGCGCTGCGCATGCGGCCGTTCCGCGACGGCGTGCACCACTTCCCGCGCATGGTGCGCGACCTGGCCAGGAACCTGGGCAAGGACGTGCGGCTGGAAATCCGCGGCGAGGATACGCTGGTGGACCGCGATATCCTCGCCCGCATCGAAAGCCCGCTGAACCACATGCTGCGCAATGCCGTGGACCACGGCATCGAAGCGCCCGATGTGCGCGAACGCTCCGGCAAGCCGGCGCACGGCACCATCGTGCTCGAGGCGCGGCACCGGGCCGGCATGCTCAACATCGAGATCCACGACGACGGCGCCGGTGTCGATCCGGAGCGCATCCGTGCCGTCGTGGTGGCGCGCCGCATGGCCACGCAGGCGATGGCCGACACGATGTCGCACGCGGAGCTGATGCAGTTCCTGTTCCTGCCCGCGTTCAGCCTGAAGACCGAGGTGACGGAGATCTCCGGCCGCGGCGTGGGCCTGGATATCGTGCACGACACGATCCGCGAGCAGAACGGCACCGTGCGGCTCGAATCGGTGCCCGGCCGGCGATTCCACACCCACATCACGCTGCCGCTGACGCAGTCGATCGTGCGCTCGCTCGTGGTGGACGTGGGCGGCGAGGCTTACGCGATGCCGATCGTCAAGGTCGAACGGGTGCTGCAGGTGCCGCGCTCGGAGATCCACACGCTGGAGAACAAGCAGTTCTTCGCGTTCGAAGGCGAAAACGTGGGGCTGGTGTCCGCCGCCCAGGTGCTGGAACTGGGCGAAACGATGCACCAGGATCTGCTGCCGGTGATCGTGGTGGGCAGCGGCGCCCACCGCTATGGGCTGGTGGTCGATGCGATCCGCGGCGAGCATAGCCTGGCCGTGCACAGCATCGATCCGGTGTTCGGCAAGCTGCGCGACATCGCCGCCGCCGCCCTGCTGACCGACGGCGAGCCGGTGCTGATCCTCGATGTGTCCGACCTCCTGATGTCGATCGACAAATTGCTCGCCGAGGGCGGCCTGCAGCAACTCGCGCGCGCCGATAGCGCGGCGAGGCGTAGAATGAAACGCATCCTCGTTGTCGACGATTCGCTGACCGTGCGCGAAATGGAGCGCAAGCTGCTGACGGGCCGCGGCTTCGAGGTGGACATCGCCGTCGACGGCATGGATGGCTGGAACGCGGCGCGCTCCGGCGACTACGACCTGGTCATCACCGACGTCGACATGCCGCGCATGGATGGCATCGAACTCGTCAACCTGATCAAGAAGGACCCGCACTTGCATACCTTGCCCGTGATGATCGTGTCGTACAAGGACCGGCCGGAAGATCGCGCGCGCGGGCTGGCCGCCGGTGCCGACTACTACCTCACCAAGGGCAGTTTCCATGACGAGACCCTGCTCGATGCCGTGGCCGACCTGATCGGGGATGCATTCCGATGAAGATCGGCATCGCCAACGATGTCGCGATGGCGGCGGAAGCGCTGCGCCGCGTGATCGCCGGCACCAAGCTGCACCAGGTGCTGTGGATCGCCCGCACCGGCCTGGAAGCGGTGCGCATGTGCGCCGAGAACCGCCCCGACCTGGTGCTGATGGACCTGAACATGCCGGAACTCGATGGCGTGGAAGCGACGCGGCGCATCATGGCCGAGTCGCCGTGCGCGATCCTGGTGGTCACCGGCCGGCCGCAGGACAGCGTCAACCAGGTATTTCGCGCGCTGGGCGCCGGCGCGCTGGACGTGACCGCGACGCCGATCCTGATTCCCGGCCACGACCAGGGCGCCGCCCAGTTGCTGGCCAAGCTGCGCACGATGGAAAAGCTGATCCGTCACAGCGGCGGCATGCAGCCGCGTTCCGTCCTGCCATCGGCCGAGCGGGTGGCGTCGAACGTGCGCACGCTGGTGGCGATCGGCGCTTCGACCGGGGGGCCGGTTGCGGTGGCACGGATCCTGGCCGGCTGGCAGGCGCCGCCCGGCTGCACGATCGTCGTGGTACAGCATATCGACGAAAACTTCGCCGATCCCTTTGCCAAATGGCTGGGCGACCAGCTGACGATGCCGGTGCGCCCCATCGAACAAGGCGATCCGCTGATGAGCGGCACCGTGATGATCGCGAAAAGCAACGACCACTTGGTACTGGATGAAAGTCACCAACTAGGTTACGATGCGGTGCCGAAGGATTATGCCTATCGGCCGTCGGTCGATGTCTTTTTCCGCTGCGTGGCGCAGCACTGGCGCGACGATGCCATTGGCATCCTGCTGACGGGCATGGGGCGCGATGGCGGCGAAGGCCTGCTGGCCATGCGCCGCGCCGGCAAGACCACGGTGGCGCAGGACCAGGCCACCAGCGCCGTGTACGGCATGCCGCGTGCGGCGGCCGAGCTCGATGCGGCCCAGCTGATCCTGCCGCTGGAAAAAATCGGCCCGTTTTTGCGCAGCACCACTGGAGGCAAACCCTAGGGCAGTAACCCTGAACGCCGCCAGCGTTCAACCGTTACTGATCAACCTTAGGAAGCCCGATGTCCCAGGCCTTCACCGCTGGCGCGGAACCCCGTTTTACCCCTACCACCTTCAAGGTGCGCGTGCTGCTTGTCGATGACCAGTTGCTGGTCGTGGAAGCCGTGCGGCGCATGCTGGCCGACCAGCCCGACATCGAATTCCATTTCGTGACCGATCCCGCCAGCGCGGTCGAGTGCGCCGCGCGCCTGCAGCCTACGGTGATCCTGCAAGACCTGGTGATGCCGGGCTGGGATGGCTTCGACCTGATAGCCCGCTATCGTGCCACGCCCGAACTGGAGCACGTGCCGGTGATCGTGCTGTCGGCCCGCGACGAAGCCGCGTCGAAGGCGCATGGCTTCGCCGTCGGCGCCAACGATTACCTGGTGAAACTGCCGGACCGGCTGGAACTGCTCGCCCGTGTGCGCTACCACTCGGGGGCCTACATCAGCCGCCTGCAGCGCGACGAAGCGTTCCGCTTCCTGCGCGAAAGCCAGAACCGCCTGGCCGAAGCCAATATCGAACTGCAGAAGCTGGCGGCGCTGGACAGCCTGACCGGCATCGCCAACCGCCGCCGCTTCGACGAGCTGCTGCAGCACGAATGGCAGCGCGGCCAGCGCGAACGCCGCCCGCTGTCGCTGCTGCTGTGCGATATCGACTGCTTCAAGCTGTACAACGACACATTCGGCCACCTGGCCGGCGACCTGTGCCTGAAGAAGGCGGCGGCCGTGATGACGGCCTGCCTGAAACGGCCGGCCGACCTGGCCGCCCGCTATGGCGGCGAGGAATTCGCGCTGGTACTGCCGGATACGGATGAAGCCGGCGCACGCAGCGTGGCCAGCGATTGCCTGCGCGCCCTGGCCGAACTGGAGATCGGCAACCCACGGGCGCCGCACAGTGTCGTCACGATGTCGATTGGCGTGGCGACGCTGATCCCGACGTCCGACATGTCCACGGCCGAATTGGTGGAAGGTGCCGACCGCGCACTGTACACGGCCAAGGATGGCGGGCGCAACCGCGCTGCCAGCGCAGTGTTTGCTCAAATAAAGACGGGTTCGGGTTCGAGCAGAACGCCGTAGCGTTCGCGCACGTCGGCCTGGATCGCCGCCGCCAGCCGCCGCACGTCGGCGCCGGTGGCACCGCCGTTGTTGACGAGCACCAGCGCCTGCTTCGGATACACGCCGGCCGCGCCCAGGCTTTTCCCCTTCCAGCCGCACTGGTCGATCAGCCAGCCGGCGGCCAGCTTTTCGGTGCCGTCTTCCTGCCGGTGGTGCACGAGGTTGGGGAACTTCTCGAGCAATGCGGCGCATTGCGCAGCGCCCACGACTGGATTCTTGAAGAAACTGCCGGCGTTGCCGATCACGGCCGGGTCCGGCAATTTGCGGCGCCGGATCGCGATGACGGCATCGGCCACCTGCCGCGCGGTGGGCTCCCCAACGCCTTTTCCAGCCACCTCGTTGGCCACCTCGTTGGCCAATTCGGCATAGCGCAGGTTCGGTCGCCACGCGCGCGGCAGCGCGAACGTGACGTCGACGATGACCAGGCCGCGGCCGGCCTCGTGCTTGAAGATGCTGTCGCGGTAGGCGAAGCGGCACGCCGCACCATCGAACGTGGCCAGCGCCCCCGTGGAAGGATCGAATGCCGTGAGACTGTGGAACACATCTTTTGTTTCGAGGCCGTAGGCACCGATGTTCTGGATCGGCGCCGCGCCCACCGTGCCCGGGATCAGCGCCAGGTTTTCCAGGCCGCCGAGGCCCTGCGCCAGCGTCCATTCCACGAAACCATGCCAGTTCTCGCCGGCCTGCGCGCGCACCAGCACGTGCTCGCCGGTTTCGCCGACGACCGCGCGGCCGCTGGTGGCCATGTGCAGCACCAGGCCGTCGAAGTTGCCCGTCAGCAGCAGGTTGCTGCCGCCGCCCAGCACCAGCCGCGGCAAGCGTGCCAGTCCGTCGTTTGCCAGCACCGCCGCCAGCTGGCCCGGCGCCGTGATCCGGACATAATGCCGGGCATGGGCATCGATGCCGAAAGTGTTCAGGTCGCGCAGGGAAAAATCGTTCTGGAGAGGTGGTTCGGGATGCATGGACGGCTGGCTCGGTTTCTCGATATTTGCTCGATTATAGAGGGAAGGGAAAAAAACGACCGACCGTTCGCAGCGTGCGTCCGTTAAAATGTCGCATCTCTTGCGCGGCATTGCCGCGAGCAACAAAAAAATCGAAAGGAACCATCATGCCATCGTTTGACGTCGTATCCGAGGCGGACATGATCGAGGTGCGCAACGCCGTCGACCAGTCCAACAAGGAGATCACCACCCGTTTCGACTTCAAGGGCAGCGACGCGCGCGTGGAACAGAAGGAACACGAGCTGACGGCATTCGCCGACTCGGACTTCCAGCTGAGCCAGGTACGGGACGTGCTGACCAACAAGCTTGCCAAGCGCAAGGTCGACGTGCGCTTCCTCGACGAAGGCAAGATCGAGAAGATCGGCGGCGACAAGGTCAAGCAGGTGATCAAGGTGAAGAACGGCATCGAAACGGAAACGGCCAAGAAGATCACCAAGATCATCAAGGAAAGCAAGATGAAGGTGCAGGCCAGTATCCAGGGCGAATCGGTGCGGGTGACCGGCGCGAAGCGCGACGACCTGCAGGCCGCGATGGCGCTGCTGCGCAAGGAAGTGGCCGATACGCCGCTCGAATTCAACAACTTCCGCGATTGATGCGGCGCGTGCCGGCAATCCCTGAGGACAGCAATGAAACGTGTTGATGATTTCCGCCTGCGGTTCGGCGACAAAGAGTATGTACCCATCATGATCGGCGGCATGGGCGTGGACATTTCCACGTCCGAGCTGGCGCTGGAGGCTGCGCGCCTGGGCGGCATCGGTCATATTTCCGACGCGATGGTCGAAGATGTTTCCGACCGCCGCTTCGATACCAGCTTCGTCAAGGAAAAGACCAAGCTGTACAAGTTCAACATCAATAACATGGACAAGGCGGTGGTGCAGTTCGACCTGAACCGCCTGGCCGAGGCACAGCGCCTTCACATCGGCAAGACCATGGAAGCAAAGAAGGGCCCCGGCCTGATCTTTGTAAACTGCATGGAAAAGCTGACGATGAACGGCCCGCGCGAAACGCTGCGCGTGCGCCTGAACGCGGCGCTGGATGCGGGCATCGACGGCATCACGCTGTCGGCCGGCCTGCACTTCAATTCGTTCGGCCTGATGGCCGAGCACCCGCGCTTCCGCGAAGCCAAACTGGGCATCATCGTCTCGTCGGTGCGCGCGCTGCAGATCTTCCTGCGCAAGAACGCCAAGCTGGATCGCCTGCCCGATTACGTCATCGTCGAAGGCCCGCTTGCCGGCGGCCACCTGGGCTTCGGCCTGGATGACTGGCAGGACTACGACCTGCACACGATCACCGGCGAAGTCCTGGCCTACCTGAAGGGTGAAGGGCTGGAGATCCCCGTGCTCGCCGCCGGCGGCATCTTCACCGGCAGCGACGCCGTGTCGTTCCTCGAGATGGGCGCGGCCGGCGTGCAGGTGGCCACGCGCTTCACGATCACGAAGGAATGCGGCCTGCCGGACAAGGTAAAGCAGGAATATGCGAAAGCTTCCGAGGAAGACGTGATCGTCAACGGCATCTCGCCGACCGGCTATCCGATGCGGATGCTGCGCAACACACCGGCGATCGGCACCAACACGCGCCCGGGCTGCGAATCCTACGGCTACCTGCTGGACGCGACCGGCAACTGCTCGTACATCAACTCGTACAACCGCGAGGTCACGGCGAACGGCGGCAGCGACAAGGGCGTGAAGGTGATGGACAAGACCTGCCTGTGCACGCACATGCGCAACTTCAATTGCTGGACGTGCGGGCACTACACGTACCGCCTGAAGGACACCACGCACAAGCTGGCCAGCGGCGACTACCAGCTGCTGACGGCCGAACACGTGTTCCGCGATTACCAGTTCAGTACCGACAACCGCATCGCGCTGCCGGAACGCGAGGAAGCCCAGGCGGCCTGACCTCTTCATTGCGGTATTCGAACGGCGCGGCTCGCAAGATCCGCGCCGTTTCTTTTGGCGTTCCGCACTTACGTTCAAATTTACGTTTCGAATTTACGTTCAGTAACAAGCTGGCGGACAAATCACGACACCTCGCGCAAGGTTTCGTGACACTCGCTGCCTAGAATGGGCCGTTCCCCATCGACAGGAACAGACCATGCATTCTTCCCTTTCCCGGCGGCGCGCGCTGCTGTCGGCGCTTTCCCTCGCCATCCTTTCCGCATGCGGCGGCGGTTCGTCCGATCCGGCTCCGCGCCAGGGCAATGAACCTGCCCCACCGCCCCCGCCGCTGCAGTACGCGCTGACCGGCGAGGCCATCACCAAGGTGCGCGCCGAACGGAACGCCTGGGTGGCGCTGGCGGAAGCGCAAAAGGTGGCCGCGCTGACGCGGCCGGAGCGCCGCCTGCTGTTCGCCCGGGGCGCGGCCACGCCCGTTGCCTGGACGCCGCCCGAGGGCTGGTCCCTGCTCGACTTCGCACAACACCCCTCGCTCGAAGTGACGGCGGTGCTGGGCACCGATCACGCGGTGCGCCTGCTGCGCTTCGACAGCGGCGGCACCCTGTTGCGCGAGCAGGCGTTCGCCGACCCCGCCGTGGCCCACGATCCGTTCATGGACGACCCGATCCACGAACGCGATCCGCAGTCGATGCTGCCCTACGCGACACGCGACGCCGCACGCCTCGCGCCCCTTGGCGAAGACGCGGTGCTCGCCCTGCGTACCGGCAAGGATGCCGTGGTGGCCTACCGCTTCGGCTACGGCCAGGCCGGGTTCGCCCAGCGCTGGCGCACGCTGGTCGAACCCGGCGTGCAGCTCGGGCTTGCAGCCATCATCGGCGGGGGCTTCGATCCGTTCCAGTCGTTGTCCAACCCTGCCCACGTGCGCCTCGACGTCAGCGCGAGCGGGCGGATCGCCGTGGTCGTGCAAAGCGACAGGACCAACCTGATCGACGGCCATGCGCGTCACTTCGACGAGCCGCTGCCGGCCGGCATGGCCTATGGCCTGTTCGTGACGGAACTCGATGCGGCGGGCACGCGCATCGGCACCCGCGTGGTACCGATGGCGGTGCGCCCCGAAGTGCATGGGGTGCGCTGGGCCGGTGGCACGATCGCGGTGGCGGGAAGGCAGCGCACCGCCACGCCTCAGGACAGCGCCGGCTGGGATGCCTACGTGGCGCTGCTCAGTCCCGGCCAGCTGCCGCGGGTGCAGGTGATCGATGTCGACCGCTGCGACATCGTTTTCGACCTGCTGCCACTGGCCGACGGGCGCATGGTAGCGGCCGGCACGACCGCCTATACGCAGAACCCGGGCGGCGCCAGCATCTCGGAAACGTCGCAACCGCTGCTGGCCGTGCTCGACGCGAATGGCGCCATCGTGCAGCGGCTGCCCTTCCCGGCGGGCGCACGCCAGAACCAGGTGCGTTCGCTGGCGGCCTGGAACGGCGGCTGGCTGGCCGGAG
The DNA here is from genome assembly GCF_055502675.1 of Pseudoduganella sp. jia 12. Lineage (NCBI taxonomy): Bacteria > Pseudomonadati > Pseudomonadota > Betaproteobacteria > Burkholderiales > Oxalobacteraceae > Pseudoduganella > Pseudoduganella sp. jia 12. The sequence continues at coordinate 5,313 of NZ_JBUXKP010000015.1, read as the reverse complement.
GTCTCGTCAACGGCCCGGGCACGCATTCGGGCGACAGCGATCCCGCGCTGGTCTTCGCCGACGGCTACGTGCGCGAGGGGAAGCTGTAACCGCCGGCCCAGGCCGATCCTGCCCGGGTTCTGCGCGATCCGGCTTCAGCCCGGGATCGGCGTGGCCGGGTACAGCCGCGCCAGTACTTGCCGCGTGATCCCCGCCAGCAGGCCCGTGGCGGCGGCGATGTCGGGCTCTTCCTGCTCGCGCAGCGTGCGCCACAATCCCGTCACCTCCGCTTCGCGCAGCGCAACGGCCTGCTCCACTTCATCCTGCCAGAATGCCGGCGCTTCGCTTTCCACGAAGTTGCCGCGGCCGCGCCCGAAATGGGCGACAGCCAGGTAGCGCAGCACGTTCGTGACCAGCAAGGTACGCAGGAATTCGTCCGACAGCGTGATCGATGGCGTGTTGCGGTCGGTGCCCGCATTGAAGCCCCAGGCGGCGCCGGCGAACGTGAGCGCGCCGATCACGCCGCCCAGCAAGGCGCCGGTACCCAGCGTGAGCCCGCCGGCGGCCAGGTCGGCGGACAGCCCGGTCGCGGCGCCGGACACGATCGCCCCCAGCAGCGCGGCCTGGCCCTTCTCCACCGGTGCCTTGACGACGAAGTTGTTGCTGACCCGGGCGTTGATCGTGGTGGCCGCGCTGGCGTCGAGCCGGTGCAGCGACAGCAGGCTGACCGTCGCCTGGCCGATGCCGAGGTTCAGGCGCGCGACCAATGTGTTCATCGCCCTTTCCTGCCGCTTGCGGTCGTCGCCCTTGCCGATGCCGACCAGTTTCAATGCGGAACCCAGCATGTTTTTTTCCGCGGTTTCCACCACCTGGCGATCGCGCACGGCGTCATGCAGCTGCTGCGCGATCACGGCCATCGAGTGGTGGAAGCGCTGGGCATTCTGCGCTTCCCATGCCGCCAGCAGGCGGCCATGCGCCTGGCGTTTTTCTTCCGGCACGAGCCGGCCCAGCGCTTCGTAGAACACGTGCTCGTGCACCCAGCAGCGGGCGAAGGCATCGAGCGGCAGCACGTCGCGCACGGCGCCGTACTGGCGCATGTGCTCGCGCCAGCGCAACTGTTCGGCCGCTTCTTCCGGCGCCGGCCGGGGCGGGCCCATCTGGTTGAGCAGCACCAGTACCGGCTTGCCCAGCCATTCGAGGATGCGCATTTCGGATGGCAGGTAGCCGGCATCCTCGGGCCGCTCCGCGGAATTGACGAGGTACAGCACGATGTCGGCATCGTCGCGCGCGGCGCGCAGTGCCTGCTGGCTGAGCCAGAACGGGCGATCGCGATAACGGTCGATCACCTCGCGCAGGAACCAGCCGATGGGATTGCCGGTCATCGCCAGGCGCTTCATGAGCCGTACCGAATCGCCGAAGCCGGGCGTATCCCACAGCACCAGCCGGTCGCCCCCTTCGGTGGCCTGCAGCGTGTGCGATTCGGAGAGCGCGGTCACGTGCGCCGCATCGCGCACCTCGCCCACATCCATTCCCAGCAGCGTGCGGGCCAGCGTGGTCTTGCCGTTGTTGGTGTGCGAGATCAGGGCCAGCTGGATCGTTTCGCTCATGCGCCCTCCCCCCTTGCCGGCACTTGCGCCGCAAGCAGGTTGACGACGGTGGGATCGGCACCATGGAACATGCAGAACTCGCGCCACAGTTCGACCCGCTCGCGCACGCGCTGCGGGTCGGGCGTGCGGCTGCTGAACGGGGATTCATCGAGCAGCACCACGGCACGCCGGCAGAGTATGCCGGCGGCATGGGCGATGAACGCGCCGTGGTTTTCCTTCTCGGGCGTGGCCGCAAGGCTGAACAGCAGGGCCGTCGATGTCACGCCCGGCTCGCGGGGATCGATGTCGCGCAGCGCGGCGGCCGGCTCGGCACCATACGGTACCGGTGGCAACAGGCGCACGCGGGCACGCTCGCCCAGCAGTTGCGCGGCCACCGCTTCCAGGCCGCGGCTGCGGGCTTCGTCCACCGTGAAGCTGTAGGGCAGTACGCGCAGCATGCCGGCTTCGCCGCCGGCCGCATCGTTCAGCTGGCGGAAATACGGCTGCTCCAGGTCGAGCGGGAAGCGGCGCGCCAGCAGCGTCGCCTTCGCCGCGGCGAACGCGGCAAACACGAGGCGCGGCAAGACGACCAGCAGTAGCAAGGTGCCCGCATACAGGTGCGCCCAGCGGGCGCCGTCGCTCGCCGCCGCCGGCGCGCCGGCGGCAAAGTGCAGCGCCTGCACGTCCGCCAGCGTGAAGCCCTGCGCCCCGAACACGGTCATTGCCGGCCAAAACAGGATCGACAGCACCTCATGGACCTGCGCCGCGCCCAGGAACGTGCTTTCCCAGCCGGCGCCATATTGCGACAGCATGCCGCGCGCATACAGCGACGCCACCGCGCCCACCGCGAACAGCGCGGCGGACAGGTGCATCGTGCGCGACAGCCGCGCCCCGTTCAGCGGCGCGCTCAGCACGGCCCAGTCGGCCATGAACGCATGCAGACCCGATGCGAGCGCGTGCGGCATCTTGCGCGGCATCGCGCCATTGCCCACGGAAAGGTGGCGGATCCATGCTGCCCGCATGCGCGTGACACCCGCCTTCGGTATGCACAGCCAGGCCAGCATCGCCACGTAGACAAGCAGATTCCAGCCGACGATCGCCAGCAGCGGCGCGGACAGCAGGTCGACCCGGTGCGGGTCGGTGATCCTGTCGAGGCCGGCACCCAGCACGAGGGCCAGCAGCGGCAGCAGCCAGGCGGTGGCATGCAGCCCCGGGGCGCGCTTCGCGAAGACGGCAAAGGTCGGGTGGCGCTGGGATAGCTTCTTGATGACCTGTTCGGAACGCTGCTGCAGGAAATGCTCGGAGGTTGCTTCGGCCCTGGTTTCCGAAGCCTGCCATCGGGCCAGTTCGCGGGCGGTGCGGTTGGCATAGCGGCGGTCGTCGTCGCTGAGGATCTCGCGGTTCCGGTCCGTGGTTTCGATCGCGCGCACGAGAACCACGCTGCGGGCCAGCTCTTCGTTCATGGGCATCCTTGTTGTTGAATCCGGATTGTAACGCCCGTCGGGCGCAACAGCCGTCCGCACGGCAATACCTGCCTGCATCTTCTCCGGTCAACAGCTCGGGTAGGCGCGCGCAATGATGCCCGGGCCTGGTGTGTCGACCAGGCCCAGGCTGGACAGCGCGGTACTGATCAGCGTTGCTGGATCTTGTCCGTGTGGCGGCTGCCGGCATCGGACGGCGCTTCATCCGGGCTGCCCTGGCGCTGCCGGTTGGCGGCGTCGCCGGATTGCCGGTTGCCCGATGGCGCGGAGGGCGATTCCTGCGATCCCGCGTGCTGCTTCTGTTCGAGGCCGCCATGGCCGGACTGCCGTGGTCTTGCCTCGCGGTCTTCATCTGCCTGGGCTTCGTTGCGGACAGCCTGCTGGCGAGCGCTCCAGCCTGCCTGCTGGGCACCTTCGCCGCCCCGGCTGCTGCCGACGTTGTCATCGGGCTGGCCCTGCAGTTCCCCACGGCTGCGCAGCGAAGCGCCCTGCTGCTCCGCCGATGCTGATTGCACGTTCGCACCGCCTCCCTGCACCGCGCCGGGTGCCACGCCCTGCAGGCTGCCTTCGGCGACCGTGTTCTGGTCCTTCGTGGTTTGCGAGCGGACGCGCTTGTCGTCCGGACTGCCTTTCTTCGACATGATGTGCTCCTCCTGTGGCGACGCCGGCCGGGCGTCAACAGGGCGATCATGCGCCCGCTGCCGGCATGGCTGTATCGGCGCAGCCTGTGCAGGCATGTAGGACATGCCTTACCTGTTGCAAGCAGGGGATCAGTGCATGGCCGGGGCAGGCACCGTGAGCTGGAGGCCGGCGTAATACTGTTTTGATCCCTTGAACTTCGTCAGTTCCATATTCCGGTTCCGCCTGGTGTACGAGCAGTGTATCCAGCCGGAACTGGCGGCACCGGGAACGAAGTTTTCCAGGATCAGCTGGTCGAAATCCAGGTGCGCCGAAATCCACAGCGCCACGTCGTGGACGGTATAGCCGGTTACGTGAAAGTCGGCGGCCTCGCCCACGCGGTGCTGGGATCGATCGCTCCCGCCGACCGCGGTATTGACCAGGGAACTGCGATAACCGCTGTGTACGATGACGGGTTTCGAGAATTGCTTGCGCACGGGCTCGAGGATATTGACGCATACCGCCCTGAGGTTGGCGATCGCGGCGGCGTCCGGGGTGTTCGGCAGGCCGGTAGAGGTTGTCGTCAATTCGGCCAGCGTGAAATTCGGACTCAGTGTCGGGGTAGGCATGATATGGCCCTCGTCATCAATGACTGCAGCGGATGAAATTCGTGTCGGAAGCGTGGGTTCGCACCAGGGTAAGAACGTTTCGCTGGTGTCGGAATTCCAGCACGCGCGTGTCCGCCGTCTTGCCATAGGGATGGCTGCCACCGAGCGCAACGGCAACCCGCCCTTGATCGAACCGGTAGCGGATTGCTGCATAGGAAAACTTCGCCGCCGCGCCATCGGCATCGACAGCGATATCGAGACGGTCGCGGCTGAATGTCAGTTCGGGGCGGGCACAGTCGGCCGGGGTACGGGCCCATGCGCCGATGAGGACGTTATCGGAAGGCGATGCGGGCAGACCGGCGCACGCGGCGATGGCGGCCAATGCGCCAGCGGACACGAGCCTAACGAACACGCGCCTGGTGGACACAAGCCTGGTGGACACGAGCTTGCGCGAGCGGACGAGGTTTCCCCATTGCGCCATGATCGCCTTTCATGTGGAATCATGCGTGGCAAACGACGGTACCAGGGAATTCTAGCAGCGTGGCTTGCAGGAATATAGCGACGCGCCAAAAACGCCACATCGGCAATCGTCCACTGCTTCAGTGGGGATGACGCGGCACGCGTTTCAGGGAATACGAACGACTTCACCAGCGTCAGCTCGCCTGAGGGTTTTCCATGTAACAGCCTGATCGAACCAACTCCCATGTTGGTTACCGGACCATGGCCCGGCCGAGCAAAAAACCGGGGCCTGGAGCGAAGTCAGCGCGTACTGCAAAGCATGAGTACAAATGAAAAAAGCCCACTGCGATCACGCAATGGGCTTCTTTCGGAATTACAGCCTGACGATAACCTACTTTCACACTGGTTGCAGCACTATCATCGGCGCAAAGTCGTTTCACGGTCCTGTTCGGGATGGGAAGGGGTGGGACCGACTTGCTATGGTCATCAGGCATGACTTGTACGATCGATTGCTCTCAGTGGAGCAGCAATCGATCTCAATCCGGAAGAAGTAAAGTTGGGTTGTAGTGTTCAACTACGTCT
>NZ_JBUXKP010000014.1:0-158052 GCF_055502675.1 Pseudoduganella sp. jia 12 | reverse complement strand
ACAAGTTGAGTGGGGAACCGGAGTGATCGACGTGGCACTACTAGGCATTATTCGACGCTGGCACATTCGTGACCAGGTCCCCCTTAGAGAGATCGCCAGACGCTTAGGCATCTCAAGAAACACTGTCCGGCGCTACCTGCGCGAGGAAATCACCGAGCCGGCCTACACCGAGCGGCGCTCGCGCAGCGCAATCGACAAATACTCGATTCAACTTTCAGCCATGCTCAAGACCGAGGCAGCACGATCTAGAAAGCAGCGGCGTACGCTAAAGCAGATCCATGAGGACCTGAAGGAATTGGGATTTGAGGGTTCTTACGACAGGGTTGCAGCGTTCGCGCGGGTGTGGAGGGAGGGTCAAACTGAGCGGGTCAATCCATCAAGCAAACGAACAGGATGCTTTCCCCATCCACATTTAAGTGGTCCGGCATTAACTTGGGAGGGAAGTCATACAGAGATGGCGCATACTTCAACTCCTTGGCGAAACATGCCGCAAACATATATCGATGCAGATCCGATCGCATGTGACTACGTGTTTCGTGTTGGAGCACTCCACCTAGCCTTTCGTCCAGATACCACGAGCGCAATTCTTCGGGCATCGCCGGATCAGGGCACACCGTAAACGGAATAAAGCCTGCGCCGGTCGACGTTAAAGACCGCGCCATCTCAGCCGATTGGGTCATAATTTCTTCAATTCTTTTACGCATCGGCGATCGCCATAAATGCAGTGTTGAAGACGATTTTCTAACTACGCTGAGCCACGCCTCTTGAGAATCCTTTTCTTTGGAAAGTCGACTGCGAAGAGGCGGCAGTCCAGATAAAGCCACTGCAACTGATACTTTTGCGTTGGCCTTCTTGAGCACGAATCGTTGCGGCCTTTGGGCTAGCGCGGGCGTTGCGCTAATCACATCCGAACGAATTCCAAACAAAATCACGCGATGACGGCTTTGCGGAATGCCATATCCGTCCGCTTCAATCACATAATCATTGGGGTTCAACTCATCACCGCCGACAACCAGCGAACGAATCTCATACCTAAGCCCATCCTTAGGAGCCGAGAGGTCGCGCAAAATACGTTCAAAAATCTTCGAGCCGCCGTGCTTTGAACTTAGCATGCCCTTGACATTTTCCATCACAAAGACTGATGGCTTGAATTCTTGTATTATACGAAGGTATTCGGTATATAAGAAATGTCTTTTGTCGCTCTCAAAGGCTTCCGGATCTTTCCCCCGCAAGCGAGAACGCCCTGCGGTAGAATAAGCTTGGCAAGGTGGACCACCAATCAATACCCAGTTTGTGCTCCCTCCAATACCTTCCCTAATCCACGCATCTATGGTTTCATGGGGTGTTGCGCCGAGCTCGGCGCAGCGCGCCTCGCCCGCCGCTTCCTCAGCCGCAACCAAAATATCAGGGCGGCTGAGAAATTCGTCTCGATTGATATCGCCACGAACATATTCGTAATAACTGGCAGGAGCATGCCCCTTGGGGAATTTCCTGAATAAGGCTCGCAGCATCAACGTGCGATGCGCAACAGGGTCCTTTTCGATGGAAACCTTGACATTAAATCTTGGCTGACCATTCTCATCCACAATTGAGGAAAATCCCTCACAAAGGCCTCCTGGGCCAGCAAACAAATCAATTACCGGGATTGCTCTACGCTCTGCCATTCCATTCTTCTTTATATCATCCGCTCAAACCTTGCGGCTTCCATAGCCGAAAAGCACGCTGCTCAGCAGTACATGAGCGGAACAACTCAACAAGATTTTACTCTCTTGCATGCAGGAAAGGATGACTTCGCGTCGAAATCCTTTGGAAGAAGACATGCCAACTTGGTCCTCACGCCTGCAGATCGGCAACTGCAGGGGCAATTCACACAATGCAGCCATTCGTTAGCTGATGTGGCTTGCCACATCTCAAGTTCAGGCAGCTCGTAAGATGCTGGGGCTCCCTCTGACCAGCTGATCGAGAGGATGAGTACTGTGTTAACATACAGTGGATGATATCTCAATGATTGAGACCAAACAAGAAAAAGCGGGGCGTCAACGGTGTCCGTCAACTTATCTTTCGCGTCATCTCACGCAATTTGCTTAGTTGTTCAGGCCGAGCCGGCTTCGATTCGATGGCGCCCATGGCGATTGTTAATAAAGACTCCGCCAGAGTTCGCGTTAGCAAGGAGCTGAGGGCGGCCAATGCTTGGATGCAGTGAGTACTGGGAGAGTGAAGGGCAAACAGTTAACGCGAGGATCAGTACTGCGTCTCGGTCCCATGAGGCCTACTTCCAGCTTGCTCCGATACTCGTTTGTCTCGCGCATATTTGCCGTTCAACTCCCGGCCGTCAACGGCGTCACCGTCACCTCCACATCCAGCACCTGCCCCCCACCCCCCAACACAATCCCCCGCATGGGCGTCACATCACTGAAATCCCGTCCCCACCCGAGAGTGATGTGCTCATGCCCTACGAGGCATCGATTGGTAGGGTCAAAATCCACCCACCCCCGCTCCGGGCAAAACACCGAAACCCAGGCATGCGAAGCATCCGCCCCCACCAACCTTGGCTTCCCCTCCGGCGGATGCGTGAGGATGTATCCGCTAACGTAACGAGCCGGCAACCCGAGGCTGCGCAAGCAGCCGATCATGAGCTGAGCAAAATCCTGACAAACCCCACGCCTTCCCCGCAGCACCTGCTCCAAAGGCGTCGAAATCTCCGTCGCCCTGGCATCAAACTCGAAGTCCTCAAAGATCCGGTGAGTCAGCTCCAGCGCCGCATCCAACTGCGGCCGGCAAGGCGTATAGCTGACCCGCGCATAGGCTTCTAATTCCGGGAACATATACACATGCGGCGACCCATACAGATACCGGCAAGCCTCCAGGGTAGCGGGACTCTTCTCCTTGGTCATCATGTCCCGCGTCCCCTCCCAGGGCAAGGTGCCGGCAATCTCCGCCAGCACAGGCCGCGCAGATAAAGCAACAGTCGACTCGGCATGCACCAGCAAACTGTCATGCGGCACGGTCAGCGAAACATGCCGCGTACAGTTCCCAAAATAGTCGGTGCCATCGCGGGCATCGTCCACCGAACGATCCACCCAGATCTGATGCGACTCGGTCTGCTGGAAAGCAAACGACCGTGGCGTCAGATGCAGGTACTGCTGCGACAAGGTCACCGTGCTCTGATACCGATACCGCGTCTCATGCACCACCCGATACCGAGCGCAAACCTCGGCCGGAGAAAACAAAGAACTCATGATCTCCGGCTCCTCTGCTGCCCATCCGTATAACTGAAGAACTGCACACTGATCTGCTCCGACAAGGCCGCACTGGCAACCTGGATGCGCTTCAGCAGCTCGGTCAACCGCGCATTGCCATAATTGAGATCGGCATCCGGCTCGAGCGTCAGAACTTCCTCCCGCAACGGCGCCAGCAGTTCCACGCCGCAGGCCCCATGCGTCAGCGCAATTTTCCGTAAAGCACCGAGGATGCCATCCATCTGGAACAGGATCGAGCGCGGGTTGGTGCCGTCGCGCAGCAGCAGGTCGAGCACCGGCAGCCACTCGGGCTGGGCGCGGTAGCGTGAGCGGTAGGTAATGATGCTGTCCGACAGTTCGAGCAGCCATTCCAGGTTGCCGTTTTCATCCATCGCCAGCGCGCGCTGCAGCACCACGCTCTGGAACTGCAGCCGTTCCAGGCGGCGGCCGATCGACATGAAGCGCCAGCCGAGGTCGCGCGTCATGCCGTCGAGGGCGAAGCCGGCGAGTGTCATCAGCGCGGAGGCGGCATCGTCGAGGATCGTCATCGCTTCCGATTGCGACGGGCGCTCGCCGGGCGGGGTGGCGGGTTGCGCCATGCGGTTCAGCGCGCGCCAGTTGTCAATCGAGAAGCGCTCGTGCAACTGGCCAGCGAGGCGCACCAGTTGCTGCTGCTGGCGGGCCAGGCCGGGCACGTTGGGCGACACGACCGCGAGCAGCAGGGCCGACTCCAGTTCGGCATCGGTGAAGATGGCAACCGCCTGGCTCTGGCTTTGCGATTGACCACCCTGGCCGGAAGTCTGGCTTTGCATCTGCACCGCCTGTCCGGCCACCGGCCGTTTTTCGCCATCGATCAGCTGAAAATAGATGCACAGCGCCTCGACGGTCGGCCATTCCGCGCCGCGCTGGTCGAAGCGCACGTTGAACAGGAAGTTCAGGGCCACGCGCAGCAGGCGGGCGATGTTGTCGCAGCGTTCCGCATAGCGGCCGAACCACAGCAGGTTTTCCGCCACGCGGCTCGACAGGTTGCTGTCCTCACGCACGAGGTCCGCGCCGGTGATGCTGCGCTGTTGCAGGCGCGGCACCGCCACCCGGGCGCGTGCCTGCACCCATGTGTCCTTGCTGGCGCCGCCCATCTTCATCGTCAGCACCCTCGCATCGGGGCCGGTGGCCACGCGGGTCAGGCCGCCCGGCATCACCACATAACCGCTCGGCGTGGCGCAGGCGAATACGCGCAGGCCGATAGCGCGTGGTTGCAGGCCGGGCTCCGAGCCGCCTTTCCAGACCGGCGCGCGCGATAGCTGCACCACTTCCTGGGCGATGTAGTTGTTGGGATTGGCGCGCAGTTTGGCGATAAGAGCTTCGCGCGCATCGCCCGTCAGATCCTGGCCGAATACAGTGGTCGGCGGCAGCTGGGAAAAGCTCGGCTTGATGACGAGCCGGTCCAGCTTGCCGATCACCGCTTCCAGCGCGGCCGGTTCGCCGCACCACCATGTGGCCACCGATGGCATCTTGAGCGGTTCGCCCAGCAGCCGGCGGGAGAGGGCGGGCAGGAAGCCGAGCAGGGCGCCAGATTCGAGCAGGCTCGAACCCAGGCTGTTCGCCACCAGCACATTGCCGCGACGGACCGCCTGCGTGAGCCCTGCCACGCCCAGCATGGAGCTGCGCAGTTCAAGCGGGTCGCACGCTTCGTCGTCCACGCGGCGGATGATCACGTGCACCCGGTGCAGGCCCGCCAATGTTTTCAGGTAGACCACGCCGTCGCGCACGGTGAGGTCGCTGCCTTCCACCAGCGGCAGGCCGAGATGGCGGGCAAGATAGGCCTGCTCGTAGTAGCTCTCCGTGCGCGGGCCGGGCGTGAGCAGCACGATCAGCGGCATCTCGCCTTCGCGCAGCGGGGCCGGGGAATCGCCCTTGGCCGCGCACAGGCGGCCCCAGTGCACCAGGCTGTCGTGCATGGTGCGGAAGAAGCCGGACAGCGGCTGCACCTTCAGTTCGCGCAGCAGGTCGGGGAAGGTGGGCGAGATGATGGCGCGGTTTTCCAGCGCATAGCCGGCGCCCGATGGCGCCTGCGTGCGGTCGGCCAGTACCCACCAGCGGCCGTCCGGCGCCCTTGCCAGGTCCACCGCGTAGAAGTGCAGGGCGATGTCGTCGTGGTGGCCCATGCCGTGGCACGGGCGCAGGAAGCCGGCGTGGCCGTGCACCAGTGCCGGTGGCAGCAGGCCTTCGCGCAGCATGTCCTGCGGGCCGTAGACGTCGCCCAGGATCTTGTTGAGGAGGCGGGCGCGCTGGATCACCGCCGCCTCGATGCCGCTCCATTCCTCGTGCGGCAGGATCAGCGGCAGCACGTTCAGGTCCCACGGGCGCTGCATGCCGTCGGCGTCGGCGCGCACGTTGTAGGTCACGCCGTTTTCGCGCACCTGCCGCTGCACCATTTCATGGCGCTGGCGCATCATGTCGGGCGGTTCGTGCTCCAGGCTGTCGAGCATGGCGCGCCAGTGCGCGCGCGGCACGCCGGCCGCGTCGAGCATTTCATCGAAACCGGCGGGCGCGGCGAGGTAGGACTCAAGGAGATTATTGGACATGTCGCACGGCAGCTATACTTTCCATAAGGAACTTAAACAGTAAATCAATCCGGCTGCCAGCGCAAATCCAGTGTCATCGGGAAGCTCGGATTCCGTTCCTCTTTTCGCACAGTCATGGGGCCCGGGGTGTGGCCGTGCGGCCAGAACCTGGCGAAGCGTCGTGCTTCCGCGGCATTGGCGTTGACCGGCGAACCCGTTTCGTTGCGCCCGCCCGGATGCACCACGTGATACGTGCAGCCGCCGATCGCGCGGTTGCTCCACGTATCGACGAGGTCGAAGGTGAGCGGCGCCTGCACGCGGATGGTCGGATGCAGCGCCGACCATGGGCTCCACGCGCGGAAGCGCACGCCCGCCACATACTCGCCCGGAACGCCGGTAGGGTGCAAAGGCAGCATGCGCCCGTTGCAGGCGATCACGTGGCGGCCGTTCGTCAGCCCGCGCACCAGCAGCTGCATGCGCTCCACGGACGAATCCACATAGCGCGCGGTGCCGCCGGCGCTCACTTCCTCGCCCAGCACGTTCCATGGCTCGATCGCCTGGCGCAGTTCCATTTCCACGCCTTCGTAGACCACGGTGCCGAAACGGGGGAAGCGGAATTCGATGAAGGGCTCGAACCAGTGGTCCTCGAATTCGTAGCCGTGGGCGCGCAGGTCGCGGGCCACGTCGCGGATATCCTGCGCGACGAAGTGCGGCAGCATCCAGCGGTCGTGCAGCGCCACGCCCCAGTTCACGAGTTTCGCCTGATAGGGCTGGCGCCAGAAGCGCGCCACCAGGGCGCGCAGGAGCAGCATCTGCAAAAGGCTCATGCGCTCGTGCGGCGGCATTTCGAAGGCGCGGAATTCCACCAGGCCCAGGCGGCCGGTGGGGCCATCCGGCGAGTACAGCTTGTCGATGGAGAATTCGGAACGGTGCGTGTTGCCTGTCAGGTCCACCAGCAGGTTGCGCAGCAGGCGGTCGACGATCCACGGCTTGTCGCCTTCGTGCAGCGTGGGCAGCACCTGGTCCATCTGCTGGAACGCGATCGCCAGTTCATACAGGTTGTCGTCGCGCGCTTCGTCCACGCGCGGCGCCTGGCTCGTCGGCCCGATGAACGTGCCCGAGAACAGGTACGACAGGGCGGGGTGGTTCTGCCAGTAAGTGATCAGGCTTTTCAGCAGGTCGGGACGGCGCAGCATCGGGCTGTCTTCGGCCGTGGCGCCGCCCAGCGTGGCGTGGTTGCCGCCGCCGGTGCCCGTGTGGCGGCCGTCGAGCATGAATTTCTCGGTGCCCAGGCGCGTCAGGCGCGCTTCCTGGTACAGGGTCGACACGTTGTAGACCAGCTCATTCCAGCTGGCCGCCGGGTGGATGTTCACCTCGATCACGCCAGGGTCGGGCGTCACGCTGAGCAGCTTGATGCGCGGGTCGCGCGGCGGCGCATAGCCTTCGATGCGCAGCTTCATCGCCAGCTTGGCCGCCGTGCGTTCGACGGCGGTCACCAGCGCCAGGTAATCCTCGATGCGTTTCACGGGCGGCATGAACACATACAGGCGGCCGGCGCGCACTTCCACGCACAGCGCCGTGTGGATCACGTCGCGCGGTGCCGGCTCGGCAGGTTGCAGCGGCCGGATCGGTTCGACGACGGGCCTGCGCGGCTTGTCCGTTGTTTTGTCAGGAGAAGTCTTGCCCGCGGCCAGTCCGAGGATCGGCCGCTTTTCCTTTTCCTTCTTGCGTTCTTCCACCGGCAGCGCGCCGCGCGGCGCGAATGGGTCGACATCGTATTCGGTGTCGCGTTCTTCCGGCATCACCCACGGCAGCGTGGCCAGCGGCAGGCGCAGGCCGATCGGCGAATCGCCTTCGATCAGGTACAGGTGCTCGCGCCGGATCGGCCACGGCGACGTTTGCCAGACGGTGCCGATCGTGGCCGGATCGTAATCCTTGGGCTTCAGCGGCAGCACGTAGCCGGCCACCTCGCCCAGGCCGCGTTCGAGCAGCCGGGCCAGCCGGCGGCGTTCTTCCGGCGCGGCGAGGTCGGCATCCAGCGGGTCGAGGTTGTGCGGCAGCGCCTCTTCGCGGCGGGCCTGCACCAGCACGTCCTCGTAGGCGGGGATGGCGCTGCTGGCGGGCAGGGCGAGGGACTTCACCAGTTCGGCGGTGAAGCGGCCGGCATCGGCGGGGCCATAGCCATCGTCGATGTGTTCATCGGAGAACAGCGAGGCGTCGAGCCACATCGGCTGGCCGTCGATACGCCAGTAGATATTGAGCGCCCAGCGCGGTAGCGGTTCGCCCGGATACCACTTGCCCTGGCCGTAGTGCAGCATGCCGCCCGGTGCAAAGTGGTTCTTCAGGCGGTGCATCAGGTTGCCCGCCAGTTCGCGCTTTTTATCGCCGTGGGCCTGGGTGTTCCATTCTGGGCCGTCCATGTCGTCGATCGACACGAACGTGGGTTCGCCGCCCTGGGTCAGGCGCACGTCCTGGCTTTTCAGGTCGGCATCCACCTGCTGGCCGAGGCGGTCGATCTTGTGCCAGTCCGCTTCCGAGTACGGCTTCGTCACGCGCGGGTCTTCGTGGATGCGCGTGACCGTCATCTCGTGGAAGAACGTGACCTCGGCCTTGTCCGTGTAGCCCGATACCGGCGCGGCGGACGACGGCAGCGCCGTGCAGGCCAGCGGGATGTGGCCTTCGCTGGCCAGCATGCCGGACGTGGGGTCGAGGCCGATCCAGCCGGCGCCGGGCACGTAGACTTCGGTCCACGCGTGCAGGTCCGTGAAGTCCACGTCGGTGCCGCTGGGGCCATCGAGCGCTTCCTGGTCGGCGCGCAGCTGGATCAGGTAGCCGGACACGAACCTTGCCGCCAGCCCCATCTCGCGCAGGATCTGCACGAGCAGCCAGCCCGTGTCGCGGCACGAGCCGGAACGCTTCTGCAGCGTTTCATCGGGCGCCTGCACACCGGGTTCCATGCGCAGCAGGTAGGCGATGTCGCGCTGCAGGCGCTGGTTGACGGCCACCAGGAAATCGTTGGTGCCCATCGGGTGCGCCAGCAGGTCGCGCCGCGCCGCCGCCACCCATTCCAGCACCATCGGGCTGGCGGGCTCCGTTGGCAGGTAGGCGCTCAGTTCGGCCGTCAGCTGCGGCGGGTAGGCGAACGGGAAGGTCTCCGCGTATTTCTCGACGAAGAAGTCGAACGGATTAATGACCGTCATGTCAGCCACCAGGTCGACCGTGAACTCCAGCGTGTCCGATTTTTCGGGGAACACAAAGCGGCCGATGTAGTTGCCGTACGGGTCCTGCTGCCAGTTGATGAAGTGTTCCTGCGGCGTGACCGTCAGCGAGTACGACAGGATCGGGGTGCGGGCATGCGGTGCGGGGCGCAGGCGCACCTCGTGCGGCGACAGGCCCACGGGGCGGTCATAGCGGTAACTGGTCTTGTGGTGCAGCGCGATACGGATAGCCATGCGGAACTGCCTTTCGAAATGGGCGCGGTATATGAGGTGATGAAGCATGATTCGTACCTGCAATAAATGCAATCGAATTAGGGCTGGAGGAATCGTTGGCAGTGGCGTGCTGGTGTCGGACACCGGCTTCATGGTGTCGGGCACCGGTTTTTGGTGCGGGTATCGGGGAACGCCAGCGAAAACCGGTGTCGGAAGGAGTGATGGCATGCATGCCATCACCGCTTGGCAGGCGCGAAGCAAGCTTCGCGAAATCCCTGCCAAGCCACCGAAAAAGCCGGTGTCCGACACCAGGAACGCATGCTGCGGTGGTGCCATCGAGCCCTGGCACGTTTCTTGTTAGCACTTAAGCTACGAGGAGGAATTCGATGCCGAACTTTTACGACGAAATGTATTCCACCGAAGCCACCGTGCGCCCGCACTACCACGCGTTCGCGGACTGGCTGGCGCAGCAGCCGGCCGGCCTGATCGAGCAGAAGCGGCTGGAGGCTGAGCTCATCTTCCAGCGCGTGGGCATCACGTTCGCCGTGTATGGCGACACGGCCGGCAAGGAGCGGCTGATCCCGTTCGATATCATCCCGCGCGTGATCCACGCCGCCGAATGGGCGCAGCTGCAGGCGGGGCTGGTGCAGCGGGTCACGGCGCTGAACCGCTTCCTGCACGACGTGTACCACGGCCAGGAGATCCTCAAGGCGGGCATCGTCCCGGCCGAGCAGGTCTTGAACAATGCCCAGTACCGGCCGGCCATGCAGGGCGTGGACGTGCCGGCCAATATCTATGCGCACATCGCCGGTGTCGACATCGTGCGGGCCGGCGAGGGCGAGTTCTATGTGCTGGAAGATAACCTGCGGGTGCCGTCCGGCGTTTCCTACATGCTGGAAAACCGCAAGATGATGATGCGGCTGTTCCCCGCGCTGTTCGCCAGCAACCAGGTGGCGCCGGTCGACCATTACCCCGACCTGCTGCTCGATAACCTGCGCACCGTGGCGCCGCACGATAGCGCCAGCCCCACCGTGGTCGTGCTCACGCCCGGCCAGCACAATTCGGCCTACTTCGAGCATGCGTTCCTGGCCCAGCAGATGGGCGTGTCGCTGGTGCAGGGGCAGGACCTGTTCGTGAAGAACGAGACCGTGTACATGCGCACCACGCGCGGCGCGCGGCAGGTGGATGTGATCTACCGCCGCATCGACGACGACTACCTCGATCCGCGCGCGTTCCGCGCCGAGTCGCAGCTGGGCGTGCCCGGCCTGCTCGACGCGGTGCGCGCCGGCCGGGTGGGGCTGGCCAATGCCATCGGCACGGGCGTGGCCGACGACAAGTCGATCTACCCGTTCGTGCCCGACATGATCGAGTTCTATCTCGGCGAAAAGCCGATCCTCAACAACGTGCCCACGTACCAGTGCAGGAAAGAGAAAGACCTCCAGTACACGCTGGCGAACCTGCCCGAGCTGGTGGTGAAGGAAGTGCACGGTGCCGGCGGCTACGGCATGCTGGTCGGCCCGGCGTCGACGCACGCCGAGATCGAGGCTTTCCGCGAGCGCCTGGTGGCCAACCCGGCGGGCTACATCGCCCAGCCCACGCTGGCGCTGTCGGCCTGCCCGACCTATGTGGAATCGGGCATCGCGCCGCGCCACATCGACCTGCGCCCGTTCGTTTTGTCGGGCAAGACGGTGACGATGGTGCCGGGCGGGCTCACGCGCGTGGCGCTGCAGGAGGGCTCGCTGGTGGTGAATTCGTCGCAGGGCGGCGGCACCAAGGATACGTGGATACTGGAGAACTAATATGCTGAGCCGCACCGCAGATCACCTGTTCTGGATGGCCCGGCATACCGAACGGGCGGAAAACACGGCCCGCATGCTCGACGTGCGCGTGCAGTATTCGCTGATGCCGCAATCGGCGCTCGCCGCCCAGCAGGGCTGGCGCACGATGCTCGGCGTGTCGGAGCTGGAACGGCAGTTCGATGCCAAGTACGGCGCACTCACGCAGAAGGAAGTCATCGACTTCATGGTGCGCGATCCGGACAATCCCTCGTCGATCGCCAGCTGCCTGGCGGGCGCGCGCGAGAATGCGCGGGCCGTGCGCGGCACCCTGCCCACGGAAGTGTGGGAGACGGAAAACACCACGTGGATCGAGCTGCAGCAGCACCTGCGCAACCGCACGTTCGAGCACCAGCCCGGCCAGTTCCTGGAATGGGTCAAGCACCGCTCGCACCTGTCGCGCGGCGTCACGCTCGGCACCATGTACCAGGATGGCGCGTTCAACTTCATCCGCCTCGGCACGTTCCTGGAGCGGGCCGACAACACGGCGCGCATCCTCGACGTGAAATTCCGCTTCCTCGATGCCGACGCGATCAAGGCGGGCCCCCAGGGCGAGTTTTACTACCTGGCGGCGCTGCTGCGCTCCGTGTCCGCGTTCGAGACCTACCGCAAGGTGTATCGCGACGCCATCACGCCGGCGCGCGTGGCCGCGCTGCTGATCCTGGAAGAAAAGATGCCGCGCTCGCTGGTGGCCTGCATGGCCGCCGTGGTAGCGAACCTGCGGGAGATCCGCAACGACGTGTCGCACGATACCGAGCAGCTGGCCGAAACACTGTACGACCAGCTGCGCCATGCCGCGATCGACGACATCCTGGACCAGGGACTGCACGATTTCCTGACAATCTTCCTGGCGTCGATCGAACAGGTGGGCAACGGCATCAGCAGCGATTTCCTCGTGCCGGCGGTAATGGAAGACGACGCGTGATGGCCGGTTACCGCATAATCACCCACCTTCGCACGCACCATCGCACGCACCAATATATGACGCACCGCACCAAGATGATAATTTTTGCAACACCATGCACCACATCGGCACCGAAATGGTGCGTTCATGCCTGACACCGAAAGCAGACCCGCCATGTTGCTGCGCACCCGTTGCAACCTGAGTTTCATCGTCGCCGAGTCCACGCCGTTCATCCTGATGCTGCGCCCGCGCAGCGACGCACGGCAATGGGTGGCGCACCAGAGCTATAACCTGGCACCCGGCGTGCCGGCGGCGGAATTCACGGATGCCTACGGCAACCTGTGCCAGCGCCTGGTCGCGCCGCCCGGCCCATTCTCGATCTACACCTCGGCCGACGTGATGACCCCCGCCACGATCGACGTGGCGCCCGGCGCCCCGTTCACCGAGGTGCAGCACCTGCCGGATGACGTGCTGACGTACCTGGTGCCCAGCCGCTACTGCGAATCCGAGCTGTTCAACGAAATGGCCAGCGCGATCGTCGCCGGCGCCGCACCGGGGTACGACCAGGTGGCCTGCATCACCGACTGGATCCGCCGCGAGGTGCGCTTCAACCCGGCGTCACCCTACAGCCACATGGCGGCGACGGACGTCAACGAGCGGCGCGAAGGTGTGTGCCGCGACCTGGCGCACCTGGGCATCGCCCTGTGCCGCAGCCTCTCCATCCCGGCCCGCATCGTGGCCGGCTACCTGCACGGCCTGGTGCCGATGGACCTGCACGCGTGGTTCGAGGCTTACGTTGGCGGGCGCTGGTACACGTTCGATCCCACGCAGGACGCCCCGCGCGGCGGCCGCGTGACGGTGGCCAAGGGGCATGATGCCGCGAACGTGGCGATCTTCAGCCAGTTCGGGCCGCCGCTGGTGGGCAACGACATGCAGGTGACGGTGGAACTGCTGGACGGCGCGCCCTGAGGCGCGTCGTCCCTGCCGGTCAGCCGGCCGTCTTCGGCAGCCCGGCAAGCAGGCCGACCAGCTGATCCAGGCCATACGGCTTGCGCAGGATCTCCACGCCCGGCAGGCCGGCCGCGTTGCCATGGCCGCTTGCCATCACGGTCCGCAGTGCCGGCAGCCTGCCCAGCGCCACCCGGATCAGCGCATCGCCCGGCATGCCCGGCAATTCCTGGTCGGCGATCAGCAGGTCGATGCCGGCATCGAGCCGTTCGAGCGCCGCTTCGGCACTGCCGACCGCGATCACCTCGTGCCCGAGATACTCGAGCATGGCCTGCGTGCTGTCGCGGATAGCTTCCTCGTCCTCCACCAGCAGCACGCGCAACCGTTCCAGGGATGCCGGATCCTGCGATACGACGGCGGCGGGGGAGGGCGCCGGGGCGCCTTGCTGGCGCCGTTCGCCGGCAAGCACGTGCCGGATCTTGCGGGCCAGGCTCTCCTTCGTGTACGGCTTGCCGATCAGCTCCACGCCGGCATCGAGCCGGCCGCCGTGCACGATCGCGTTTTCCGTGTAGCCCGAGGTGAACAGCACGGCCAGCCCGGGCAGGCGCGCCCTGGCCTTTCTCGCCAGGTCGGGGCTGCGCAGCGGGCCGGGCATGACCACGTCGGTGAACAGCAGGTCGATGGCCACGCCGCTGTCGACGATCGCCAGCGCGGCGCTCGCGTCGCTGGCCTTCAGCACGCGGTAGCCGAGCGACACGAGCATGTCCACCACGGTGGCGCGCACGCCGTCGTCGTCTTCGGCCACGAGGATGGTTTCGCTGCCGCCCGTGGCCGGCTGCGTGTCGAGCGCCACGTAGCTTTCCTCCACCTCGTGCGAGCGTTGCAGGTAGAGCTTGACCGTGGTGCCTTCGCCGACCTCGCTGTAGATCTTCACGTGCCCGCCCGACTGCTTGACGAGGCCATACACCATCGACAGGCCGAGGCCCGTGCCTTTCCCTTCCGGCTTGGTGGAGAAGAAGGGCTCGAACGCCTGTGCCATGACGGCCGGCGCCATGCCGCTGCCGGTGTCGCTGACCGCCACCATCACATACTGCCCCGGCGCCACGTCCGGATGCGCTTCGCAGTACGCCATGTCGAGGAACGCGTTGCTGAGCTCGATGGTCAGCCTGCCGCGGCCATCCATCGCGTCGCGGGCATTGATCGCCAGGTTGAGCAGGGCGTTTTCCATCTGCGACACGTCGACGGACGTGCTCCACAGGCCGCCGGACACCACGGTCTCGATGTCGATCTCCTCGCCGAGCGAGCGGCGCAGCATGTCTTCCATGCCGGTGATCAGGCGGCCCATCTTGACCACTTTCGGCTCCAGCGGCTGGCGCCGCGCGAACGCCAGCAGGTGGCTGGCCAGCCTGGCGCCCCGTTCCACGCCGGCCCGCGCGTTGGCGACACGGCGCTGCACGTCGGGCAGCCCGTCCGCCAGCGCCGCGATCAGCTGCAGGTTGCCGGAGATGACTTGCAGCAGGTTGTTGAAGTCGTGGGCCACGCCGCCCGTCAGCTTGCCGATGGTTTCCATCTTCTGCGCCTGCTGCAGCGCCAGTTCCGTGCGGCGCATGGCCTCGGCGCGTTCCAGGTCGGCACTGATGTCGCGGCCGATCGCATGGATGAATTCCGCATCCGGCGAAGCGGTCCACGACAGCGTGCAGTAGCTGCCGTCCCTGCGGCGGTAGCGGTTCTCGAAGCGGTAGACGTGCGATCCGGTGCTCAGCGCGCCGGCCTGCCTGCGCGTGCTTTCCTGGTCGTCGGGGTGCACGAGGTCGAGGAAGGAGAGGCCGATCACTTCGTCGGCGCGCCAGCCGAGGATCGCCGTGAAGGCCGGGCTCACGGCGGTAATGCTCGCATCGAAGCGCGCCACCAGCAGGATGTCCTTCGACAGGCGCCACACCCTGTCGCGTTCCGCGGTGCGCTGCGCGACCTGCTCTTCCAGCGTGGCGTTCATGCGCGCCAGCGCCGCGGAGGTGGTCTTCTGGTCGTGGATGTCGGTGCTGGTGCCGATCCACCGGCGCACCGCGCCGGCATCGTCCCGGATCGGCACCGCGCGCGCCAGGTGCCAGCGGAAATGGCCGTCGTGGCGGCGGATGCGGAACTCCATCTCGTAGGGCAGGCCCGCCGCGACCGACTCCCGCCAGCGCCGCTCGGCCAGGGGCAGGTCCTCGGGCCAGATGATGCCGGCCCAGCCCTCGCCATCGAGCTCGCCGTGCTCCACGCCGGCATAGGCGTACACGCGGTCGTTGAACCAGTCCAGCTGGCCGTCCGGCGAGCCGGCCCACACATGCTGGGGCATGGCCTGCGCCAGCGCGAGGAAATCGGCATCGCGTTCGCGCAGGGCACGCGCGGCGTGCAGCCGCTCCGTCACGTCCTCGCCCTGCACGAAGATGCCGAACACTTGCCCGGCGTTGTCCCGCAAGGGCTGGTAGACGAGATCGAGGAAGCGCTGCCGCTCGGCCGTCGTGGCGGTGGCCGCCAGCGTGAAGGGCATGGCGCGGTCCACGATGGCTTCGCCCGTGCGCCAGGCGGTGTCGAGGCGCTCGACGGCGCCCTGTGGCTCGAGCTCGGGGATGGCTTCGCGCACCGTGCGGCCCAGCAGCTCGCGGTGGCCCACCAGGTCGACATAGGCCCGGTTGGCCAGCGCATAGCGGTGCTCCGGGCCCGTGAGCAGCGCCACGAAGCCGGGCGCCTGCTGGAACATGCCTTCGAGCCGCGCACGCTCCGCCGCGGCGCGCCGCTCCTCGCGCACCCGCACGGTGGTTTCCGATACCAGCGCGAGCACGGCGCCGACGGTGCCGTCCTCGAAGATGACCGGCGAATAATCGAGGTCGATTGTCACGGCTTCGGGCACGCCTGCCCGGTACAGCGTCATTTCCTGGTCGCGGTAGGAGAGCGTGCCGCCGCCCAGCACCACCTTCATCACGTTGTCGTTGAACTCCGCCGCTTCCGGCCAGCCTTCGCGCACCGGGGCGCCGATCAGGGCGGGGTGGCGCGCCCCCGCGATGCGGGCGTAGCCGTCGTTGTAGATCATGTAGCCCGCCTCGCCCCACATCGTCGCGATCGGCATGGGCTGCGCGAGGATCATGGCGACAGCCGTCTTCATGCCCGCCGGCCAGCCGTCGATCGGCCCGAGCGCCGTGTTTTCCCAGGGAAAGCCGGCGATGAGGGGAGCGGTTGCGCTGGTGGCGGGAAGAAACTTCGGAAGATCGGCAAGCATGATGATGGCGGCAAGGATGAGCCGGCCATTGTAGCGCCGAGTTGCCAGGCCGGGCACGCGGCTTGTATCGTGCAAGCCCCGGATCGCCGGCGCTGCGCCACGCCCGCGTGCATGCGCGAAGTTTCTTCCTGTAAAATTCGGTCGACAACCTGCGCCGTCGCCCAATCCTCGCGACGGCCCTTTGGCGCCACCGGCGCATGGCAACGTCGCTACGGCCCCGCAATAGCCGCTACCGACCTGCCTGACACGGGATTTCCATGATTCTTGCAACAGACCAGAATGCCGATGGCCACCCGCTGTCGGCGAAGGCCGGGGGCTTCCTGGCGATGCGCGGTGCCGTCATGACGCGCTGGGAGCGGGAAGTGCGCACCCGCGTCGAGGGCGCCAACGACCTGCTCACGCCGGCGCTGATGAATACGCTGCCCGCGTTCTACGACCACATCGCCGAAGCGCTCAGCCCCGGCCACCCGCGCCGCGACGGCACGAGCAACACCAACGCGGCCGCGGTGCATGGCGGCGAGCGCGCCAGGATGACGCCTTTCAGGCCGGACCAGATTATCCACGAATACCAGATCCTGCGCGAGTGCATCGCCGCCGAGGCGGCGGCCACGCTGGAACTGACGGCGGTGGACTGGGCCGTCATCGACCGCTCGCTCAACTGCGCCATGCGCGAAGCGGTACGCGAGTTCGCCGCCATCCAGGATGACCTGCGCCGCAAGGTCGCCGCGGCGCTGTCGCACGACATGCGCACGCCGCTGGCCGTGGTGGCCAACGGCGCCCAGCTGATCCAGATCGCGCCGGACATGGACATGGCCCGCCGCGCCGCGACCAAGATCGAATCGGGCGCGGCGCGCCTCGGCGAAATGATGGGCGAGCTGCTCGATGCCTTGACCGGCAACGCCGGCGACGCGATGACCCTCGAACTGAGCCGGTTCGACATCCGCGACCTGGTGCGCGAAGTCTGCGCCGGCTATGCGCACGCCAGCAGTACTTCGGTGGAATCGACGAGCGAGTCGGTGGTGGGCCACTGGGGCCGCAACGCAATGCGCCGCGCGCTCGAAAACCTGGTCAACAACGCCGCCACCTACGGCGACGGGCAAGGGGTCGGCGTGTCGGCAAAGGCCGACCACGGCCGCGTGCTGCTGTCGGTGCGCAATACCGGCAATCCGATCGGCAAGGACCGCCTTGGCAGCCTTTTCGAACAGTCCTCGCGGGAAGGCGGTTCGCATGCCAAGGGCGGCTGGGGCATCGGCCTGCCGTTCGTGAAACTGGTGGCGGAAAGCCATGGCGGCAGCGTTGCGGTCGACAGTTCCCTGGAAACCGGCACCACGTTCCTGATCGACGTGCCGATCGACTGCCGGCCGTTCGCCGGCCCGGCCTCCACCTGAACTTCACCTGGCGGCACGGAGCACGCGCACCTGTTATTCACGGCGCTAATGATGGGCATGTGAACAGTCAATTGGCCAGCATCGCGGGGAAGTGCGATGATGCACCTGTCTCCTCCAACTCTCTACTGAATTGGAATTCTGGCCAGCCACAGCGCTGGCCGTTTTTTTATCGGCGCTGGCTTTGATGGCGCATCGCCAGCGGGTTGCGGCTGGGCTCTTCTCCTACGCACTGTCGCGCGGCGGTCCCACTTCCGGCTATGGTCTGCGGCGCCCTGCCCACTTATACTCGGGTCATGCGTGGCGCCTTCCGACCATGGAAAGCGCCGTCCTTCCAACCACCCGACCAAGCGAGGATCAAATGGGCCAGCCATGTGAAGTAATGGTTGTCGACGACAACCTCGATGCCGCCACGATGCTTTCCGAGCTGGTGCGATGTCTGGGGGGGACAGTGGAAGTGGCCTATGACGGAATGCAGGCGCTGGCGGCCATGCAGGCGTTCCATCCGCGGATCGTGTTCCTCGATATCGGCATGCCGGGCATGAACGGATTCGAGCTGGCGCGGCGGATTCGTGCTGACGCGGCGAATGCCGGGGCTTTTCTCGTATCGGTCTCGGGATGGAACGATGCCGGGACCAAGGCGCTGGCAAGGGAGGCGGGGATCGACCTGCACATGGGGAAACCGATCAGCATGGAGCTCATCCGGGCGACCATGGTGCATTGCGAGGGATGAGTGGAACGGGAATATCGCTCCGTGGCTTGAATGTCCCGTTACCTCCGCAGTCGCCAGACAGGCGGCTAACCCGCCTTTCGCGCCGCCTCCTGCGCCCGCCCATAGCTCTCCATCACGGCCGCATAATTCGGCGCGACCAGTCCATAAAGCTTGGCAAGCTCCGCGGCTTCCGGCCGCGCCCAGGTGCGATGCAGCTCCGACAGCAGTGCATTGGTCGACGTCGGCTTCACATCGCCCTGGACGAAGCGCGCCAGCGATACCCGGGAAGCCATCTCGCTCGGGTCCCCCGACGCATCGATCACCGCATAGACCTCGAAGCCGGCGGCACGGGCATCGAGTGCCGGGAACATCACGCACACGCTGGTCCACACCCCGGCCATCACGAGCGTCTTGCGGCCGGTCGAGCGCACCGTGCCCACGAAATCATCGTTGTCCCAGGCGTTCACTTCGCCCTTGCGCGGCACGTACACGGCATGCGGCGCAAGCTCGTGGATCTCCGGCATCAGCGGCCCATTGGAGCCGGAGGGTTCCGACGCCGTGGTGATCACGGGGATGTCCAGCAGCGTGCACAGCCTGGCAATCATCGCCACGTTGCGCCGCAGGTCGGCCACCGGAATATCCTTCACGGTCTGGAACAGGCCGGACTGGTGATCGAGCAGCAGCACAACGGTATCGGCGGGATCGATCAGCATCGCGCCGCCGCCCGAAGCCAGCACGCTGGCCTTGCCTTGCAAAGTCGTTGGCATGTTCATTCTCCTTGAGTGCAACCGTCACAAAACAGGCAGGCCGAGCAGGTGCTGCCCGAGAAAGCGCCGCATCGGCGGCACCATTTCATCGATCTTGTCCTCCAGCGCGAAGTGCCCCGTATCGAGCCGGTGCAGCTCCGCCCGCGGCAGATCGCGCTGGAACGCTTCCGCCCCCGCCGGCAGGAAAATCGGATCGTTCACGCCCCAGAGAATCAGCACAGGCGGCTGGCGCTCCCGGAAATACCGGTGGAATTCGGGATACAGCGCCACATTCGTCTGGTAGTCATGAATGATGTCGAACTGGATCGCCACGTTCCCGGGCCGGTCGAGAAAGAACTGGTCGTGCACCCACGCTGCCGGATCGAGCCGCGAAACGTCCTTCACGCCCGTCACATACTGGAAGCGCGTTCCGTCGATCGTGAGGAACGGGCGCATCGCATCCCGGTTGGCCGCGCTGTTGTCCGCCCACAGCGCCCGCGTCGCATGCCAGAACTCACCCATCCCCGCTTCATAGGCATTGCCGTTCTGGACGACCAGCGCCGTCACCCGATCCGGATGCATGAGCGCGAGGCGAAAGCCCACCGGTGCCCCGTAATCCATCACATAGAGGGCGTAGCGATCGGCACCGAGCTGCGTGAGCAGCCCATCCACCACGTCCGCAAAGGCGGCGAAGCCGTAAGCGAAATCGCCACGCGCCGGCATGGCGGAAAGCCCGAAGCCCGGCAGGTCCGGCGCGATCACGCGATACCGGTCGGCGAGCGCCGGTATCAGGTTGCGGTACATGTGCGAGGAACTGGGGAAGCCGTGCAGCAGTACCACCACGGGTGCGTCGTCGGGCCCCGCATCGCGATAGAAGATATCGAGACCGGCCACGTTCGCCGTGCGGTGCCGGGTAACGGAACGGGCCATCGGTGGTGCGCTCATGCGGGCCTCCGTCAGTCAGCCGTCGAGGGCAGGACGGCGAGGGGGGCGATCTTGCGGTCGAGGAAATCGCGGATCAGCGGCGCGATTTCGTCGAGCTTGTCCTCCAGCGCGAAGTGCCCGGAATCGAGGATATGCAGTTCGGCCTCGGGGAGGTCGCGCAGGTAGGGGTGGGCGCCCGGCTCAGGGAAGATCACGTCGTTCTTGCCCCACACGATCAGCGTGGGCGGCTGGCACTGGCGGAAGAACGCCTGGAAATCCGGGTACAGCGGCACGTTGGTGCCGTAGTTGCCGAGCATGTCGAGCTGGATGTCGCGGTTGCCGGGCCGGTCGAGCAATGCCTGGTCGATGATCCAGTTGTCGGGGCTGATCCGTGACACGTCGCTCACGCCATCGGTGTACTGGAACTTCGTCAGCTCGAGGGTGACGAGGTGGGCGAGCGCCTCGCGCTTGGCAGGCGATTTGTCGGCCCAATACGCCTTGATCGGATCCCAGAAGCCTTCGAGCCCTTCCACATACGCATTGCCGTTCTGGACGATCAGCCCCTGCACGCGTTCCGGGTGTTTCAACGCGAGCCGGTAGCCGATCGGGGCGCCGTAGTCCATCACGTACATGCTGTAGTGATCGGCGCCCAGTGACTGCACGAGCTGGTCGACGATATCGGCCATGTGCGCAAAGGTGTAGTCGAATGCCTGGTGGTCCGGCGCGTCGCTCTGGCCATAGCCGGGATAATCCGGCGCGATCACGCGGTAGCGGTCGGCCAGCAGCGGAATGAGGTTACGGAACATGTGGGACGACGTGGGGAAGCCGTGCAGCAGCAGGAGCACGGGCGCATCGCTTGGGCCAGCCTCGCGGTAGAACACGTTGACGCCGTCGATCTTCGCCGTCCTGTAGTGAATGATCGGCACCGCCCGCGCGGCGGCGCCGTTGGCGGCTCCGTCGGCGGGGGCGGGGCGGGCTACCTGGGCAATGGAATTCTGGTTCATGGTTACTCCGGAAGGTGAGGGGGCAAGTCGAACGTGTGATTGCGCTGCCCATTCACTGTATGCCGATCGCCCTTGTCGGCTAAGTTAAGCCGGGTTAAACGAGGTTAATCGGCCGGGTTTCATCCATTTGCCGCGCCTTGCGGAGAGATAGCCGAGGTTCAGGTTAATAGACCGCAACTATTATTTTCGAAGCGCGGGTTGTATGCTTAAAAAACAAACCTGCCCACGATTGGAGAACCCATGATGGACGACGCGGGCGAGCGCTCCTATGCTTTCGGATCGTTCGTCCTGATTCCGCACCGCCAGCTGCTGCTGCATGGCGCGGTGCCCGTGCGCATCGGTGGCCGGGCTTTGGACATCCTCACGGCGCTGGTCGAGCGCCCGGGCGAGATCATGGGCAAACGCGAACTGATGGCGCGCGTGTGGCCCAGCACCGTCGTCGACGATGGCAACCTCAAGGTCAACATGGCCGCGCTGCGGCGCGCGCTGGGCGATGGCGGCGCGGAGGATGCCCGCTACATCGCCACGGTCACGGGGAGGGGCTATACCTTCATCGCCCCGGTCACGCGCGGCGTGGCATCCAACATCGCGTGGGCACGCGCGGCGGCGTCCACGCGCAGGCACAACCTTCCCACCGGCACCACGCGCGTGATCGGCCGGGCCGATGCCATCGATGCCGTGCGGCGCGATTTCGACGTTTCCCGCCTCGTGTCCATCGTCGGCCCGGGTGGCATCGGCAAGACCACCGTGGCGCTGGCCGTGGCCGACCATGTCATCGGCGCCTTCCGGGATGGCGTGTGGCTCGTGGACCTGGCGCTGACCAAGGATCCGAACCTGGTCTCCGGCGCCATCGCGGCCTCGCTCGGCATCGCGGGCAATACCGCCGGCATGCTGGACATGCTGTGCAAATCGCTGTGCGATCGCGAACTGCTGCTGGTGCTCGACAGCTGCGAGCACGTCATCGATGCGGCGGCCGCCATCGCGGGCCGGATCCTGGCGGAAGCGGGCAGCGTGAAAATCCTCGTCACCAGCCGCGAGCCGTTGCAGCTGAGCGGGGAGCGCGTGCGCCGCTTGCCGGGGCTGGGCACGCCGCCGTCGTCGGACCAGCTCAATGCCGACGAAGCGTTGATGTTCCCCGCCGTGCAGCTGTTCGTCGACCGTGCCACCGACAGGCTCGATTCGTTCACGTTGACCGACGCCGAAGCGCCGGCCGTGGCGGAAATCTGCCGCCGGCTCGATGGCATCGCGCTGGCCATCGAACTGGCCGCCACGCGCATCGATGCGTTCGGCGTGGGCGGCCTGCTCAAGCAGCTCGACAACCGTTTCAGCCTGCTGGTGGGGCGCCGCTCGGGGCCGGAGCGCCACCGCACGCTCACGGCCACGCTGGCCTGGAGCTACAGCCTACTCACGGACAGCGAGGCCTTCCTGCTGTGCGCCGTGTCCGTGTTTGCCGGCGTGTTCGACATCGATGGCGCCTCGGTCGTTGCCGACATGCAGCGTGCAGATGCGGCCGACACGGCCGACACGCTGGCGCAGCTCTGCGCGAAGTCACTGCTCGTGGCGGACCTCGATTCCGACGGCATCGCCTACCGCCTCCAGGAAACCACGCACACATACTGCCAGGACAAGCTGCGCGCCAGCGGTCATGAACATGCGGTGCGGCAGCGCCATGCGGAACATGTGTACGCCACGCTGGAGCGTGCTGCCTGCGAGTGGGCGCAATGCCCCGCCGGGGAATGGGAGACCACTTACCGGCGCGTGCTCGGCGACCTGCGCGCGGCGCTGGCCTGGACCGGGCGGGATGCGCCGGACGGGCCGCTCGCGGTGCGGCTCACCGTGGCGGGGCTCCTGCTGTGGAACCACTTCTCGCTGACCGAAGAGTGCCACCGGCATGTGTCCCATGCGGTCGAGGAGCTCGATGCCGCGGGCCTGGCCGGCACGGCCTTCGAGATGAAGCTCAAGCTGTGGCTGGGCTGCTCCACCATGTTCACCCGGGGCCTCAGGCAGCAGGCCATGGCGGCGCTGCAGCGGGCGCTGGAAATCGCCACCTGCATCGGCGACACCGATCACCGCCTGCGCTGCCTCATGATGATCGCCATCTACGAACTGTTCACGGGGGAGCACGAAGCCGGCCAGCGCACGCTGGAGCATTTCGCCGCCTTCGCGACAGTGGAAGATCCGTCCGCGCTGCCGGAAGGCGATGTGCACATGGGGATCGCGGAACTGTTCCTGGGGCGCCTGCCGCAGTCGCGCAAGCGCCTGGAAAGCCTGGAGCGGCGCGATCTGCGCTATTTCGGTTCGTATGCGGTGCGCTACCTGTCCGACCCGATCGTGCTGGTGCGCAGCGTGCTCACGCAGGTGCAGTGGCTCACGGGTTCTCCCGACCGGGCGATGCGCACGGCCGCCATCGCCGTCGAGAACGCACGTCAGACCAGGCACCACCTGTCGCTGAACAACATCCTGTCGTATGCCTGCCCGATCTTCTACTGGAGCGGCCATTACGACGAGTGCGAGCGCTACGTGACGATGCTCGAAGACAGCGTGGCGCGCCACGGCCTCGCCGCCCGGCGGCCCGTGGCGATCTTCTATGCCGCGGCGCTGGCCTATGCGCGCGGCGGCGCCACGCCCGAAACGATCGGCGCGCTGCAGCGCGCCATCGACGCGTTCCGCAATATCAATCACCTGGCGCGCATGCCGTGGTACCTGAGCGTTCTGGCGGACGCACTGGCCCACGGCGGGCGCATGGAAGAAGCCGAGGCCACGATCCTCACGGCGCTGGACATCGCCCAGGCGAGAAAGGAAGCCTGGTGCCTGCCCGAAGTGCTGCGCATCCAGGCCGCCATCGCCACCTTGCAGAACAAGCGCGAGGAAGCGGAAGGCCTGCTCACCAAAGCGATGGCGCTTGCCGCGCAAACCGGCGCGCTGTCATGGCGGCTGCGCGCGGCGATCGACCTGGCCAGGCTGCGCCTGGCAAGGGGAGGCGACGGTGACGCGTGCAGTACGCTGCTGCCCGTCTACTGGGAGTTCACCGAAGGCTTTGGCACGCGCGACCTGGCCACCGCCGCCCAGCTCATCGACGGGCAAGCGCCGCCGCGATCGCTGGCTCGTACTGCCCGTCGATCTGGATGAACAGCATGCGGCATGGCTTGCCGGAGCGGTTCGCCCAGGCGTGGTTGGTGCCGCGCTGCACGACCACGCTGCCGGGTTTCAATGCTACTTCCGAATCGTCCAGCACCAAGGTCAGTTCCCCGTCGATGACGATGCCGTAGTCCACCGCCTCGGTGCGGTGCATCATCGGGTGCGGCGAGTTCGCTTTCGTCGTCAAACCCTCCACGTTGTTCACTTCCTCGAACAGCGCCTTCATGTGCCGCTCCGCATCCGCCAGGTACTGCGTATCCGGCGGCAGGTCGACGAAGCGGATGCGCGTGCCGTTCTTCGGCGGGCCGTGCATCGTTGGGCCGGTGGACGGGTCTTCGCCATTGTCGATGGGCGCCGGCATGCCGTGCGTTTCCCAGACTTCGTGGAAGATCATGCCGGGGATGGCTTGCAGCTCCACGACAGCCGGCAGGGGGCCGTCGATGGACACGATGGCCTTGCCGTCGGCATCGTGGCCGGTGACGACGCGGTGGATTTCCGGGAGGGACATGCAGAGACCTCTTCACAATTCGTTAAACTTCGCTTCAACAGAAGTTCGATATCGCCAAATGTCAAGCAGGATCAGTTATTTTATATTAGATGTTGAGGTATCGGTTCACAAATTGCATGGCTCAGTTTTGTGTCCGGATTTAGGTAATCGTAGCCCAATAAAATAATGCACCCGGCCACTGACAACCCCAACGGGTGTTTTGAATTGGTTTGGAATCCCAGAGAAGGAAATTACGGAATTTAATTCGCACGCGCGGTTCGCCCACTCGACTAATGCATGAAACCCTTCTACAACAGTCGCATCGCACTCGGGTTCGGGGCCCTGGTAAACCTTGTTGGGTTTAAGGGCGTAATAAGTAATGAATCGATATGCTTGAAGCTGTTCACGCGAGACATTTGGAATGCTGCTTAAATCTGTGTAAAGGCCTACTTGGATAAGAGGGATGCATGAAGTAAGTAATCTGGCTTCGTCAGCTTGCAAGCCGGACAGTAAACCTCTGACGTTTCCCTGTACGCGACTGAAATGCTTTAATTCAATCATACACGCAGGCTGGAAATCGTCGTCAAGGATCATAATGTCGATACTTCTTCCGCTCTTGCGTCGTCGTATGTCTGAATCATCGAAACGCTGGTATCGATACTCAGAAACTACGTGAAGGTGACGACTTTTGAGAAAGAAAAACAATTCGCCTTGAATAGTTCGCTCAGGGTTTCCAACACAGGCAATACGCAGCAAATTAATGTTGCTGTTCTCTATTGCAGGTGAATTTCCTTCTCCACAATTTGTGAGAAAAAATTCTCGAATTGAGTCGTAGACCTTTGTAGCAATATCAAGCATCTATGCTAACCTTTCGGCTTAACTTGAAAATCTGAAATAACGCAAATTGCGAGAAGCTCAGAACTTCGCTCCCAAACTCACCCCAATACTCCGCGGCGCCACCCTATACCCCTGCACGATCGACGCCACCTGCGGATGCTGAATCACCGTATCGTCATCCAGCAGATTCTTCACGAACACACTCAGCTTGTACCGCGAAAACGCCAGCCCGCCGCTCAAGTCGGCAGTGTGATACGAAGGCCGCTCATAATCGATCAGCTCCGGATTGAGCGACCCATTGCTCGATCCCACCCATTGGACGCCACCCGCCACGAAGCCGCTCATGTTCTCGCCAACCGCAAAGTTGTACTGAGCGCTGACGGAAGCATTGTATTCAGGCACCCCCTGTACGCGCGCCCCGCGTACCGCGCCGATCACGCCATTCCGGATGCCCTCGTCATTCGACAGCTCGGCATTCACATACCCGCCAGCCGCGCTCAATGTCAGTCCGGGCAGCGGCTTGGCCTTGATATCGATCTCGATGCCCTTGCTGACGGCATTGCCGGCATTGGCGTTGTAGGTATAGGTGCAGGTCGGCAGATACACCCCTTGCTGGATGTTCTTCCACTTCGCATAGAACAGCGCGGTATTGACGGAAAGCCGGTTGTTCAGGAAGCGCGACTTGCTGCCCACCTCGTAGTTCCACAGGCTGTCCGGCGCATATGTGGCGGGGCCTTCGGTGAGCCCGTTCGTTTCCAGGTCGGGGCCGCAGGTCGTGGGCGGCACGAACACGTTCGACCCGCCCAGCCGGAAGCCCTTGGCCACGGTGCTGTAGAGGGTGTGGGCAGGGTCCACTTCCCACGTCACCGCATATTTCGGCATGAACGCGTGCGACGATAGTCGGGCACTGCTCGTGTTGCCCGCGCCGGCCAGGTATAAACCGTTCTGCTGGTCGAGCGTGGACGTGCCCTTCAGGTAGCGTGCTCCCACCGTCACGTGCAGGGTCGGCGTGAAGTAGTAGTTCGCTTCGCCGAAGACCGAGCTTTGCTTCTCGTGGTAGTGGAAGATGCCCATGAACGCATTGTCGTTCGGGAAGGCGTTCGGCCGCGCGTCCGGCAGCAGGTCCGGGTCGGCGCTGCTGAAGCCGAACCGCGCGAAGGTGTCGTTGACACCGAAGATCGGATCGTTCTCGTTGATGTTCGTATGCTGGTTGGAGACGTAGAGGCCTGCCAGCCATGTCCACGGCGACACGGCGCCATCATAGGGTCGCGATGCCAGCCGCAGCTCCTGCGATACCTGCCGCACGCGGTTGTTCAGGTAGACGGCCGACGGCAGGCCGGCGATGGCTTCGATCAGTTCGGGCGGCGCCGTGCCGCCGTCTTCCGTCGACGTGAGGAAGGTCGACAGCGAATAGCTGTTGTAGGCCGAGCCGTTCTGGGTGCGGTCGAACTTGCGCTTGAAGTGGCTCGTGCTCGACGTGAGGTCGGCCCAGCCCAAGTCCCAGTTGACCAGCACCGTGGCCGTCTGCAGCGTGTCTTTCGAGGGCTCGCGCACCTGCTTCTGCGCCTGCCATTCCGGCAGTTCGATGTTGAATGCGGAAATGTCCTTGGCATCCACCTTCTGGTAGTACAGCGATGGCGACACCGTCAGCGCGGCGGTGGGCTTCCACTTGAGCGCCACGCGCACTTCCTCGTCGTCCACCCGGTTGATGTCCTTCGCCAGCACAGCGCCTGCGCCGTCGACCTGGTCGATGAAGCCGCCCGCGCG
This sequence comes from Pseudoduganella sp. jia 12, assembly GCF_055502675.1. Lineage (NCBI taxonomy): Bacteria > Pseudomonadati > Pseudomonadota > Betaproteobacteria > Burkholderiales > Oxalobacteraceae > Pseudoduganella > Pseudoduganella sp. jia 12. The sequence continues at coordinate 130,872 of NZ_JBUXKP010000014.1, read as the reverse complement.
CTGCGACTACACGCCGATGCGCAGCGCCAGCTCGTCGGTGATGAGCGGCAGGTTGGCCACGGCGGACGCCGAGTAGTTCATACCGCCGCCGCGCAGCGATGACGCTTCCGCATAGGTGTCGAACTCGCGCTCTTTCAGGTCCGGCTCGTTCGGCACGAACTTGATGGTACCGCCCATCGAGCTGGCGCCATACAGCGTGGCTTGCGGCCCGCGCAGCACTTCCACGCGGTCGATGTCGAAGAACTTCGGTTCCACCGCGCCCATCGTGTACACATTGCCCACCGTGAGCGACACGTCGCCCAGGTAGATGCCGACCGTGGCCGCGCCGGCGCCCGAGCTGATGCCGCGTACCTCGATGTTCGACGTGCCGGGCCCAGCGCCGCCATTACCCGTGGCGGCGGTGAACGAGATGTTGGGCACGATGCGCGTGAGGTCGGTGATGTCGTTCACGTGCTGCGATTGCAGCTGCGTACCGCTCACGGCGGAGATGCTCATGGCTACCTTGGCCGGATCTTCCTTGCGCTTTTGCGCCGTCACGGTCACCACTTCGATCTGGCTGTCCTGGCTCGTTTCCTGTGCATGGGCCATCTGGGGAGACAAGGCCGCCTGGATACAGACGGCAACGAGGGAACGGCGCAACACGACAGGCGGGCGGATTTTCATGGGCAATTTATTGGCTGGGGGAGGGCGGATATAGAGAAGCGAACGTTGCCGGGCCATTGTAAGCACTCGGCTTGGCAAGAATGTAACTTTTGAAACATTGTCGGATCGGCGCGACAGTTGCAGGGATTGCCGTGTGGTATATATTGTTTACCCCTTTTTAAGACCTGCCCCATGGCGAATCTCCTGCCGAATGGTTTATACGACCACCTGCTCACCGACGATCTGTCGGAACAAATCGGTCAGCATCGGGCCGATCAGTTGACGCTTGGTCATCTCGGCACGCGTGATGCGACACAGAAGCTGGTGGATGCGTTATCTGAACAACTTCAAGGCATTCTGCGGAACTTGCCAGCTGAGGAAAGCGATAGCGAAGACGAGGCAGTGCAGCATGCGCATGTCGATGTTCAGCTAAAGCTCATCAATGACCTGTTGGTCAGCCTGCGTACACAACTCAACCAGCGCTATCCGGGCTCCGACCATGCCGACGGTGTCCGTCTGCTGGCCAGTCCCGCGCGACACCTCACATCCGTTCACCGGGATCGACCGCCGCTCACGATGCCGGATACGGGCATCACGGCGCCCTGGCTGTTTGCGGCATCCAAATCGTCGCCCTCCTTACTGAACGAACTTCGGCATGAATTAATCAGCAGCGATCGTGTCGATATCCTGATGAGTTTCATCACAGTGTCCGGCTTGCGCAAGATCCGCGACATCCTGCAGAGCATTACTGCTGTAGGTGGCGATGGGGTTTCAAAGACACGACTGCGTGTTTTGACGACAACCTACATCGGCGCAACCGAAGCGCAGGCGCTCGATGAGTTGGCGCGTCTGCCCGGCTGTGAGGTCCGTGTCTCGCTCGATGGCCGCCGTACCCGGCTCCATGCAAAGGCCTGGATATTCGAGCGTAATAGCGGATTCGGCACCGTGTACGTCGGGAGCGCCAACTTGACGCAGGCGGCAATGGCCGGCGGGTTGGAGTGGACAGCCAAATTCACGGAGCACGGGCAGGGCGATACCTACGCGCAGGCGCAGGCGCAGTTTGAAACGCTGTGGCATGACAACGAGTTCGTTCCATACCATCCCGACAGCGAAGGCCATCGCGCCGCACTGGATCAGGCGCTCTCACGCGAGCGCGGCACGTACAAGGACGTCGCTGCGCCGCACGTACTGAGCTTCTTCGATCTGCAGCCCAAGAACTATCAGCTCGAGATGCTGGAACAGCTCCGGGTCGAACGTGAGCATGGCCGCAAGCGCAATCTCGTGGTGGCGGCAACCGGTACTGGCAAGACAGTCATCGCGGCGTTCGATTATCAGCGCACGTGCATTCAGCATGGTGGGCGCCCCCGACTGCTGTTCATTGCGCATCGCATCGAAATCTTGCAACAGGCTGTCCGTACATTCCGCGAAGTGCTCAGGGATCCCAGCTTCGGCGAGCTCCTGGCGGGAGGCGGCAAGTTCACTAGTCCTGATCATCTGTTCGTGACCATCGACAGCCTTCGCACGCAGGATCTGATCGGGCGGTATGGTGAAGACTTCTGGCATACCGTGATTTTCGACGAGTGCCATCGCATGGCCGCTGCCAGCTTTGACGACGTGGCGACCCGCATCAAGCCCGGAATTCTGTTGGGGCTGACAGCAACACCAGAACGTAGCGATGGCAAGCCGATTCTCAAATACTTCGATTGCCGCCCTGGCGGTATTCCGGCGGTGGAGATGCGGCTATGGCACGCACTAGACCTGCAATTGCTGGCGCCGTTCGAGTACTTCGCCTGCGACGACGACACCGATCTGCGCGACGTTCCGTGGAACCGGGCGGATGAACAAAAGACACTTGATACGCTCTTCACAGGCAATCACGCCAGGGCGCGTCTTATCGTCAACGAATGGCGGCGTTTGTGCGCGAATCCGCGTGCAAGCAAGGCCATCGCATTCTGTGCAAGCGTTGCTCATGCGGAATTCATGACGAAGCAGTTCAGTCATGCCGGGCTGCCGGCACTGTGTCTTACCGGTCAATCCAGTAAAGAAGAACGCGAGACGGCACCGCGCAAGCTGGAAAGCGGCGAAGCCTGCGTTCTGGTGACTGTCGATCTTTACAACGAAGGTGTGGACTTGCCGATGGTCGATACTTTGCTGATGCTGCGGCCGACCCAGAGCCCGGTGGTATTCCAACAGCAGATCGGCCGTGGATTGCGACTCTCGAAGGAAAAAGAGAGTTGCCTGGTGCTCGATTTTGTCGGGCAACACCAGAAGGAGTTCCGGTTCGATCATTTGCTCGGCCAACTGACAGGCCTGACCCGACGCGAACTGCTCGATGGCGTGGAAAACGGGTTCAGCAAACTGCCAAGCGGCTGTTACCTGCAGTTGCAGAAGCGGACACGCGAGCAGGTATTAACCAGTCTGCGTAATCTGATCCAGCAGAACTGGCGCAGGCTCATCCGGGAGTTGCAAACCTTTGTCATTCTCCATGGCCGTAGCCAGCTCAGCCTGCCACGGTTCCTGCACGAGCAGGCGTTGAGCGCCAGCGACATTTACCGTGGCACTGGTCACAGCGGCTGGACGGCGCTCCGGCGCGCTGCCGAAATACTCGATGGCGAGCCAGAGCCAGACGAAGAATATTTCGGGCGCCGCTTCAGCGCGCTGTTGCATGCCGATGATCCCGAACAGCTTGCGTTGATCCAGGCGCTGGCGCAGCCAGGGTTCGATGAACAGCTCGACGATCCGCGCACTGCGTTGCGCTTGCAAATGTTGGCCTATCAGGTCGATGGAATAGCCGCACGCATAGGGAGTGGAATGGATTTCCTCGCGCGCCTCCGCCGCAATCCGGATTGCCTGGACGAGTTGACCGAGCTTGCACAAGTTCTGGAAGCTGGTGCTTCCACGCGGGCGATACCTATCCCAGGGATCGAGAACGTGCCGCTTTGCCTGCATGCGCACTACCGGCTCAACGAAATCCTGACTGCGGTCGGCTTCCTGACTGCAGAAAAGCGGCCACGCTTCGGCGAAGGCGTACTGCGGCTGAAGGAGCGCAAAACCGAACTGCTGTTCGTTACGCTCGACAAACGTAGTGGTTACCACGACGCCATCTCGTATCACGACTATGCCATCAGCCATGAGCTGTTCCACTGGCAAACACAGAACAACTGCAGTCCGCACACTGCGAGCGGACAGCGATATCTGCAGAGCGTGGGAGCAGAGCGAAATGGCTGGCAATTCCAGCTCTTCGTGCGCGCGGACAAGGACAGCGCTTATATGGCATGTGGCCCGGTGATACTGAAGAGTTATCACGGCACGCAACCAATGAACATTACCTGGCAATTGCTCAATCCATTGCCGGCCGCGGCATTCACAAAATTCAGCGTGCTGCGCCAGGCCTGAAACGCATGCTTGGCAGGCGCATCGTATCCAACATGCGCCAGCTTGCTGTCAGGCCGAGACATTGACAGCTAAATCCGCCCGCCCCCACCCCTTCCGGCTGTGTCCCCACCTATACCTTTGGTAGCTGCCCCAGCACGCCCATCCCAAGCACAATGATCGTATTGGCCATGGCGGCGCAAGCCAATCGAACCAGCGGCAAACGGGGCCTTCCGGGCAACGGCCGCACAAAAAAAACAGGGGAGCATCAAAACATGACAACCGAAGACATCAACCAGAAACGGCGGCAAGTCCTCCTCGCCAGCGGCAGCGCGGCAGCCTTGCCGCTGGCCTGGATGAGCTCAATCGCACCCGCTCACGCCGCGGCGGGCGCACAGCAAACCAAGAAAGGGAAATCGCATATGGCAACGAGCACGGTCACCACCAAGGATGGCGTCGAAATTTTCTACAAGGACTGGGGCAGCGGCACGCCGATCGTGTTCTCGCACGGCTGGCCGCTCAGTTCCGACGACTGGGATGCGCAGATGATGTTCTTCGTGGCGCAGGGCTTCCGCGTGATCGCCCACGACCGCCGCGGCCATGGCCGTTCGAGCCAGGTGGCGACCGGCCACGACATGGATCACTATGCCGACGACCTGGCGGCCGTGGTGAAACACCTGGACCTGAAGGGTGCGATCCACGTGGGCCACTCCACCGGCGGCGGCGAGGTGGTGCGCTATCTGGCGCGCCATGGCGAGTCGCGCGCCGCGAAGGCGGTGCTGATCGCGGCGGTGCCGCCGCTGATGGTCAAGTCGGCCTCCAATCCGGGCGGCCTGCCGAAGGACGTGTTCGACGGCATCCAGCAGCAGGTAGCCACGAACCGCGCGCAGTTCTACCGCGACCTGCCATCCGGCCCGTTCTACGGCTTCAACCGCCCGGGCGTCAAGCCGCAGGAAGGCGTGATCCAGAACTGGTGGCGCCAGGGCATGATGGGCGGAGCGAAGGCGCACTACGACGGCGTGGTGGCGTTCTCACAGACCGATTTCACCGAAGACCTCAAGAAGATCTCGCTGCCCGTGCTGGTGCAGCATGGCGACGACGACCAGATCGTGCCCTATGCCGATTCCGGCCCGCTCTCGGCGAAGCTGCTGAAGAACGGCACGCTGAAGACCTACAAGGGCTACCCGCATGGCATGCCCACCACGCATGCCGATGTGATCAACGCGGATATCCTCGCGTTCATCAAGGGGTGATCCGTCGCCGCCATGCAGGTGCCGATCGCACCGATGACGCAGTCGCATGAATAGTGTTCAATCATTCACCGCAGTGATGGGCGCTATCTGAACAATCAATTGGCAAGTTGGCGGCGAAAATGAAATGATGCACCTGTCTCCTCCAACTCTTCACAGAATTGGACTTTGGCCAGCCACCGAGCTGGCCATTTTTTTGCCCGGCCGTCGCGCGCTTTCACCAGTGGAATCGAGCAAGCGACGGACAGGCAAATGCCTTCCCATCACCTCTCGCCGTAGGCTCCTTCGCTCAGCCCCAGCGCACAATACCGCGCCCACAGCATCATGCTCCACTCGCGCTGCTCCCACGTCAGCTCCAGCCGCTGCAGCGCCTCGATGAACTGCGCATAGGTCACGACATGGAATAGGCTGTCGCAATCCCTGAGCATCGACTTATGAACAGTCATCGATAAGTCCTGGCTCCGGCCTTCCGCTCCCAAGCTGGCACGATCATTCACAGCAGTGATGAGCACTATCCCAACAATCAATTGGCGTACAAGCCATCGAAATGGGATGATTCACCTGTCTCCTCCAACTCTCTACAGAATTGGATTCAAGCCGGCTCCAAGCCGGCTTTTTTTTCGCCCATCATTTGCCCATCACGTTCCGGTGGCGGATGCCGCGGCGTTCAAAGTCCCAGCTCGCTCAACCCCGGATGCCCGTCCGGCCGCCGTCCTTGCGGCCAGCGGAACAGCCGGTCTTCCTCCCTGATCGGCAAATCGTTGATGCACGCGAAGCGCCGCGCCATCAGGCCGCGCTCGTCGAACTCCCAGTTTTCATTGCCGTACGAGCGGAACCAGTTTCCCGAATCGTCATGCCACTCGTACGCATACCGCACGGCGATCCGGTTGCCGTCGAAGGCCCACAGCTCCTTGATCAGCCGGTACTCCAGCTCCCTGGCCCATTTGCGGGACAGCATCTGCACGATCTCCTCGCGGCCGTCGACGAACTCCGCGCGATTGCGCCACCGGCTGTCCGGCGTGTAGGCCAGGCTGACTTTCAACGGGTCGCGCGAATTCCAGCCGTCCTCCGCAAGCCGCACTTTCTGGATCGCGCTCTCGCGGGTAAAGGGAGGAAGGGGTGGGCGTGGTGCGATATCGGTTGTCATGCATGTTCTCCAATAGTGTGAAAGTCGTTTCGGGGATGCAGCCCCATGGTAGAACGTTCAGGAACCCGCGCCGGGATTGAACGGCGAAGCATCCCCGTAATCCCACTCCAGCGCATGGGGCAGGTTGCGCAGGATCCAGCGCCGTACCTTGAATTCCCAGTAGCGCCGCGTGCCGCCCGTTTCGCCGGCGGGATCGGGCTGGTTCCACAGCACGGCCGCGGTACCCGTCAGCTGCAGCACCCGGCCATGGGCGAAATCGACGATGCAGATGCCCGCGCCGCCGTCCGCCTCGATATTGCCGAGGGTGTTGAACATGCTGTTGCCGCGGTAGTCGGGAATGCGCAGCGTGGTGTCGTCCACCAGCGTCACGAAGCCCGGGTTGCCGCCGCGGTGCGACGCATCGGCGCCAGCTTCGGCATGACGGCTGGCGACGAAGAGCGTGTCCGCTTGCGTAATGATGTCCGCGACGGCGCCGCGCAGCGCCTTGCCTTCCGATGCGTTCGCGGCGCTTGGCTCTTGCCGCGATTCGCCCGGCTCGCGCAGGTGCCGCCGCTGGATGTACTTCGGGCAGTTCGGATACGCCTCGAGGATCGCCACTTCGGCGCCGAGCGCATCGATCCGCAGCACGGTGCCGTTCACGCGGTAGCGCCGGCGCGAGCCCAGCTCGATGAACAGCATGCCCACGTCCGCACCGGCCGTCATGTTGTGCCATGCCGGATCGGCGGTGTCGCGATCTTCGCGTGCCATGTCGATCGAGATCGACCGGCCATCGTCCGTGTGCAGGAAACCCGGCTCGCCGAACACCACCGATGCCCACACGGCACCTTCGGCATCGGTACTCGCCAGCACCGCCATGGACTGCTTCGCGATGAAGGGGCGGGCGCCGCCGATGACCGTGTCCGACAGCATCGCGACGTTGCGGTTGGCGATGCCGGTCTCGCCGGCCAGCGCCTGCACCTTGCGCTCGCCATCGTGGAAGGCCATGTCGCTCATCTTGTTCTCCGGTGATGCCGGCATTCCGGCGTATGCAGGAATGCGGCGGTTGGATTGCCGATGACGTCATTCTGCGAAATAATCGATTCCGGTGGAATCGCCATCCGGCGCAAGACATCATTTCGCGGGGAGAAATGCGTGGACCAGATTCACCTGATGAACGTGTTCGTGGCCGTCGGCGAGGAAGAGGGCTTTGCCGCGGCGGCGCGGCGCCTCGACCTGTCGCCGGCCGCCGTCACGCGCGCCATCGCCAGCCTGGAGGAACAGCTGGGCGTGCGGCTGCTGCTGCGCACCACGCGCAATGTGCGCCTTACGGAAGCGGGCCAGCGCTACCTGGACGACACGCGCGCCATCCTGGCCAGCATCGAGGAGGCGAACCAGGCGGCGGCCGGCGTGAACGCCGCGCCGAAAGGCAACCTGACGGTGACGGCGCCCGTCCTGTTCGGCAAGGCGTTCGTGATGCCGTGCATCCTGCGCTACCTGGACGCGTATCCGGAGGTGGACGTGTCGGCCCTGTTCCTGGACCGCGTGGTGAACCTCGTGGACGAAGGCATCGACGTGGCGGTGCGCATCGGCCACCTGCCCGATTCCAGCCTGAAGGCACTGCGCGTGGGCCAGGTGCGACGCGTGCTGTGCGCCACGCCGGACTACCTGGCGCGCCATGACATGCCGCGGCATCCGGCGGACCTGCAGCGTCACACGATCATCGCCGCCACGGGCATCTCGCCGCGCGTGGAGTGGAAATTCGGCGCCGTCGACGACCCCACGCTGGTGCGCCTGCGGCCCCGTCTCACGGTATCGAGCAACGACGCGGCCATCGAGGCGGCGGTTTCCGGCCTGGGCATCTGCCGGCTGCTGTCCTACCAGGTGGCCGACGAAGTCAAGGCGGGCAGGCTGCAAATCCTGCTGGACGATCACGAGGAGGCGCCGTGGCCCGTGCACCTCGTCCACCGCGAGAACAAGTTCGGTTCATCGAAGGTGCGCAAGTTCATCGACATGCTGGCGGAGCATCTGCGGGGGCACCAAAACCTGCAATGAGCAGCCAATGAGCGGCATTCTACCGGGCGCAACGATGAACTGATCCTCGCGCCGTTTCGCCGCGGTGTTCCGCTTCCTGGAATGGCCCCATCCGCTGTACGTTCGCGGCGGGCCATTTACCGGGCATTGCGCGGAATGTGGAGGAGGGCTTTACGGTGTTCACGTGCCAAGCCCGGGCAGCGGCGGAGAGCTAGCCGCTGCCCGCATGCGGGCTTGACCGTCAATACCGGCCGGCCACCGCGCCGATCCACGATCCGTTGCTAAAAGGTGCAAACATCTCCGCGCTTTTGTATCGCATCTTGCCAACCCTTCTTCATTCGATATAGCGTTGTGCCTTGTGTTTTCGGTAAGCTTGATAGCCGGCGTAATTGCAGAGTTTTTTGACCATCCAGTCCAGGAGGCTCACCATGGCAACGTCATTAAGCATTCATATCGATCACTTCACCAGCGCTGCGCATTCCCATATCGTCGGGTTGGCCGATGCTATTGCCGCCAACAGCTGGAGCGCTGCCAGTGCGATCGTGGATCGTGTAGCGGATCTCAAGCTGACTGCGAGTATCGCAAACCTCATCAATTCATCACGCGAGGCGACTGTGTCATTTGTCGAACGTGCAGAGGCCGAATTGCCTCCCGACGCGGTCAAGTTCATCTTTGGCGGAGTAGTAAGCGGTGTTGGCGGTGCCGCGATTGCCGAGGCAGCCGGGCTGGCCGCATGGCTTGGCATTGGCGTCCTGTCGGTCAAACTGATCGCCATCGCCCTGCTGCTCTTGGGGCTGTCGATCGCTCTTCCCGCGCTGTGGCGCGTGGCGATGAGCAAACTGGAACTGTTCAAGGAAAAATTCTCCGGCGATTGACGGCCGGGCAGGTGACTTTCTGCGGCATTGCCAGCCAATACACCTTCCCTACGCTGCAAAAACCTATCGGATCGCCTGCCGGCGGCCCCGGCCAGATCAGCTTGCGCAAGAACACCACCCGCCCGGTTTCCTCGAAGCCCGGCGCGCGGTGCATCGCCTGGCTGGTTTCGTTGTCCAGCAGCGCGATCAGGAGGGGGCACGTGCGCCACGTGCGGTGACGGCCGGCGTAACGGGTATGGAAGGGCAGCGGAACGCGCCGCCATAACGCTGCGGAGAATGATATCTTATTTACAATATCCGCGGGAGGGGGGGGGCCACACCGGCGGCGCCCCCCGCCCCTTACACCTTCCTCACGCTGCAGACTGTATCGAACCACGCCTGCATGCCCACCAGCGGCGCCGGATTCACGGGCAGGATGGCATTGATGTTCACGCCATTGCCACGTCCGCCGCGCCGCTCGTCCCACCACACGCCGTTGCGCAAATCGTCGGTGGCCGGTGCGGTCGAGAGGGCAGGGCGAATGCCGCCTTGCCCCGATCCTTCCAGCACCGCATCGCGCGCACCGTTAAGGCCCTGCGTGGAACGCCCGCCGAACTTCCAGCCCAGCGAATTCGACACGGCCAGCACCTTCGGGTGGATGCCTTCGGTCACGAACACGCGGATGCGGGCGCGCCCCACGACTTCCTCCTTGCCCGCGGCTGGCGCCTTGAATGCCTGGTCGCCGACATTGCCCGAGCGGGGCCGGTAGGTCGTCAGCTCCACCATGTCGCCCGATTTCACGCCGATGCGCGCGGCGACCGACGGGTGGATCCACATGGGGTTGTCGTGCACGATCTCGGCCAGGTATTTCTGCGACGCGGTGCGCCCCTGCGTGTGCACGTTCCACTTGAACGACGTGAGCACGAAGCGGTCGCGCGGCAGTTTTTCCAGGCCCGGCACGGAGTGGAAGGCGGGCATGCCGTCATCCTTCATGCCGGCGGTGGCGGCCACCTGCGCCACTTCCGGCGCGTGGATCTCGAAGCGGCGCGATGGCGTGGCGAAACCGCGCAGCGGCTGGCCGCGCACCACCAGGCCGATGGCGCGTTCCTTGCCGCCCGCTTTGTCGGCCTTCATGACGCAGCCCGTCGCTTCGTCCACGCGGGTGCCCGCCAGCTGTGCGGCGTCGAGCTGGCGGCGGTAGACGTGGTAAGCCTTCGGCTGGCTCGTGTCCACGTGCACGCCGTAGTGCTTCATGTAGTCGAAGCCGCTGGCGAACTGCTTGCCGTCCGGGCCCGTGCGGGGCAGCTTCGAGCACTGTTCGCGCACGTAGTCCTCGTGCGTGCCGAAGGCGAAGTACTTTGCCTGCGCGGGGCCGAGGCGCTTGCCGATGTTGAACAGCACGTCCGGAAACGACACCGTCTCGCCCGGCGGCGGCACCATCGGCTGGCGCAGCATCACATAGTGCTGCAACTCCAGGTTGTTGCGGATGTCCATGCCCCACCGTTCCAGGTACGTGGCGTCCGGCAGGATCAGGTCGGCGTAGTGCGCCATCTCGGAATAGATGATGTCCGAGCAGGCATGGAAAGGAATCAGCTTTTCGTCGCACAGCACCTCGGTGGCGGTGGCGCGGCCTTCGGGCCACGTCATCGGCGAAACGATCGTGTAGCTGATGTACACGTCCAGGCGCGCGCGGCCCTGCTTCAGGTAGTCGTAGACCACCTGGCCCACCGTCATCTTCTGCCAGCGGTTCGCCAGCGGCCATTCGGGCGGGTCTTCCAGGTCGGTGCGGATCGTGACCTTCGGCAGCGCCGGCTGCGGCGTCGGATAGCGGGCCGGCGACAGCTTCTCGTCCAGGCCGTAGCAATAGCCACCCGGCACGCCGATGGCGCCGACGAGCGCGTTCAGCATGACGACCGCCCGCTCGGCATTGAAGCCGTTGTAGTGGGCGCCCGTACCGCGGTTCGTGAAGGCCGCCACCGCCGGCTTCGCGGCGGCGAATTCGGTGGCGAGCCGCTCGATGTCCCTGGCGGGTACGCCCGAAAGCTTCTGTGCCCAGGCCGGCGTGTAGCCGGCCAGCCAGGTGCGCAGCTGCTTTTCACCCGGCTGCACGAAGTCGGCCATGAAATCGCGGTCGTGCAGGTTGTCGCGCAGGATCACGTGCGCCATCGCCAGCGCGATCGCGCCCTCGGTACCGGGGAAGGGCTGGAACCATTCGTCGCTGCGGCCCGCCGTGTTGGACAGGCGCACGTCGAACGTGACCAGCTTGGCGCCATGGTCGAAGCGCGCCTTCGTCACCCGCTTGACCAGGTGCAGGCCGCCCTGGTGTGCCTCGAAGAAGTTGGCGCCGAAGTTGAGGAAGTAGCGGCAGCGTTCCGCGTCGATCGATTCCCAGTCGGTTTCGCCCAGGCTCACGTAATTGGCGGCGCGCTTGTTCGAGGAGCACAGCGCACGGTGGTTCAGCAGCACGGGCGAGCCGATCGCGTTGAGGAAGTGCGACGTTTCCGCTGCATAGCGCGAGCGGCCCTGGTGGATCGCCACGCGTTCCGGATGGCCGTCGTCGATGCAGCGCTGGATGCGCGTCGCCATCTCGGCATAGGCCTCGTCCCACGTGATGCGCTTCCACAGCCCTTCGCCGCGCTTGCCCACGCGCTTGAGCGGATACAGCAGGCGTTCCGGATAGCTGTTGATCGTGGGGCCGCTCTGGCCTTTCGCGCACGTCATGAAGCTGCCCAGGTTCGGGTCGAGCGGATTGCCGCGGATCTTGACCACGCGGCCGTCCTGCACGAAGCCTTCGATGCCGCACACGGTGGAGCAGTTCAGGCACACGCTCTTGACGGACTTCGCCTTGCTGTAATCGGGGCGCACCTTCTGCAGCGTGCCGTCGGCGGCCGGCGCGTAGTTCAGCGGCTCGGTGACCGCCGCGGAGGCCTCGGTGGCGCTGAGCAGGATGGTTTCGCCGACGGCGAGGGTGGCGAGGGCTCCCAGGCCCGACTTGATGAACTGGCGGCGTTCCATCATTTGCTCCCCGTGCCGTAATCGGCGCGCAGCTCGGCCCAGGTGTCGACCTCGTAGGTAAACGGATCGTGGTTGCGTCCCTTGGGGAGCTTGCGTTCCATGGCGCGCGGCACCACGCTGCCGATGCCGCGGTAGTGCACGGCGGGGCGCGTCTTTTCCTCGGCCTTCAGTACCGTGAGCTCGGCCTGGTGGCGCGCGCGGAAGCGGCTGATGGCGCTGGCCGGATCGTTCTCGTTGCCGAACACGAGGACCTCGGTAGGGCAGGCTTCCACGCAGGCCGGCTGCATGCCCGCCTCCAGGCGGTGGCTGCACAGGTCGCATTTGTCGGCCACCTGGGCCACCGGGTCGATGTGGATCGCGCCATACGGGCAGGCGCTGATGCAGTCGCGCGAGCGGTCGCAGGTCGCCGTGTCGATGCGCACCACGCCGTCGGCGTCGCGCCGGATCGACTCGGTGGGGCAGGCCGTGAGGCACGGCGCGTCCTCGCACTGCATGCACAGCGTGGGCAGGAAGGCGCGCCGCATCGTGCTCTTGCCGACGGCATCCTTGCCCCGGTAGTCGTGGTAGTACACCTTGGTGCGGAACGCGCCGAGGTGCACGGAATTCTCGACCTTGCAGGCCACGGAGCACGCGTGGCAGCCGATGCAGCGTTCGGTGTCGATCGCCAGGCCCCAGCGGACCTCCGTGGCGGCCGAGGTGGGGGAGGCAGGGGAAATGGGAGCGGGGGAAGCGGAGGTTGGGCTACTCATGCGGATGGCTTTCGTCCATGGTTGCTGAAAACAGGACGGGAGGATACACCCGCGGGTGGTATGGCGGACAGCGCGGTGGACAGCGTGGCGGACCGGATCGTCAGATCAGCTTCCGGAAAAACACCACCCGTTCGCTTTCCTCGAAGCCCAGCGCGCGGTGCATCGCTTGGCTGGCTTCGTTGTCCAGCAGTGCATCGGCGGCCAGTTCCTCGCAGCCCACCGCCTGCGCCCACGCGACGATGGTGGCCACCAGCAGGGTGGCCACCCCCTTGCGGCGGGACTGGGGCGCCACGTAGAGGCCTTCCAGGAAGGCGACCGGCGATGTTTCCGTACCGTTCACGTAATCGGTGCGCAGCGCCGCTTCCACGAAGCCGGCCGGCGTGCCGTTCGCTTCGTAGGCCATGTACTGCACATAGCGGCCCGGCTCGTCGAGCAGGGCCTGCATTTCAAGGAGGTGCTCGGCCGGCGGACCGACCGGCCACAGGGCCTGCCGAAGCGCCAGCCACCCTTCCTGCGCGGTGGAACTACAGGGAACGATCTTCATGCTGTGCCGACCTTTCGCGCGGATATCTCAGCGTTGACCCGAGGTCAGCTTACACCATGCACTGTCGTGGTGCGATATCCCGATCGTCGGGAATGCTGGGAATCCCGCCTCCGCGTTGTTTTACTGACGCGATCGTGCGAACTGCCGGCCGGTTCGCCGGATTCAACAATTTCGCGGGCAGGCGGAGGAAATTCGCGCGCCGTTCGTCTAACGAGTGTGAGGACCGACGGAGCACGCAAATGGATATTGGAATTGTCGAAAGAGTAGTACAGGATTTGGACTACCCGGTGGACTACCCGGTTGCCCGCCCGGTGGCCCGTCTTCGGCCGGGCATGACACTGCCCCGGCCGCTTCCCGTGGCGGAACCGGCCTTCGCGCCGCCGCGGCCCGGGCCGCTGGCCCGCGGCCTGGCCGCACTGGCGCCGTTCGGGCACGACGCCCGGCGCCGCGAGCGCTTCCTTGCCGCCCGCGAGGAGGGATGCTGCTACCAGTGCCATGCGCCGCTGCAGAACCTGCTGAACGATTGCCCCTGCCCGCACTGGTTCATCACCTCGGCGAGCACCGTGGAGCGCATCGAGCCGGTGCTGCGCATGTATGCGCTGGGCGATGTGCTGCACTTCATCCTGATGCACCTGGCTTCAAGCAATGCCGGGCGCGCGATGCCGCGCGGCGTGCTGGCCGTATCGAACGCCGGCGATGCACGGGAACTCACGGCGCGCATCGGCCGCAAGCTGTGGCGCTTCCGCACCGTGGCGGCGGAAGGGCAGCCGGCCCGCCTCGTCGTTGCGCTGTTCAATCCGCGCACGGGCAAGCACACGTCGATCGAACTGCCCGCCACCGGGCACGATGCCGACATGATGGCGGCGCTCACGCGCGCCATCGGCGAACAATAAACACTCAACGACCGAAGAGACCCACCGATGCCCAGGCATTCACGCTTGTCCCTGCTGATCGCAGCAATCTTCTGCCTGCCGGGAGCTTCGTCCGGAAAATAATGTCAGACAGCGGACCGCCGGCGTTGCATTACCGGTCCAGCGTCAACCCCATCAGCCCGATGACCACGTCATTGGCCAACGCGCGCACGGTCATGCTCTGCAGCGTCTTGCTACCGTCCAGCGGCACCTGCAGCACGGTGGCGGCGCCGCCGTCGATCGATTCGCGGGCGCTGCCCTTGAAGGTGGCGGGGTCGGGCACCTGCACCCGGGCCGACTTCAGGTCCACGCGCACGGGCAGCGTGCCGCACAGCCGGAACTGGTAGTCGTCGAGGAAGTAGTCGCGCTCGATCGGCCACCAGTTGTCCGGGTTGCGCAGCGGCGTGCGGACAGTGGTGCCGTCCGTGTAGGCCACCACGATCTCGCCGTTGTCGATGCGGCTTTGCATGTGGTTCGTGGAGCCCGCCATCAGCAGGAAGGCGTGCGATGCCTGGCCGGACAGCGGTACGGTGGTGGCGCGCGGATAGTTGTCCCACTGCGAAGCGAAGGCCACGTTGGCGCCGCTGGCTGGCGTGGCGAACGTCAGGCCGTTCGGCAGCCGCAGCGTGCCGCCGAGCGCGCGCAGGCCGGTGTCGTCCAGTTTCGGCAAGTCGTTGACGTGGCCTGCCCACGCGCCGGCGCCCTGCGCGGGCAGGGCCAGCGTCACGTGCGGCGAACGGGGCGACAGGTACTTGAAGGGCTTGAACAGTTCCGTCACGCGGTCGTTGAAGGCGCCGGCCAGGTCGACGTGCCGCGGGCGCACGGGCGTGCCGGTGGTCCAGCCCGGGCCTTCGAGCTTGCACGCGGCTTCCCGTGGCGGTGGTGAAGCAGCGCGCCACCAGGTGAAGTCGCCCTGGCGCACCTGGGCAAAGCCGTCGCGTGGCGCGGCGCCGGCCGGCGTGGCGCGGGCGGCGTCGATGGCGCCGCCGCTCCAGGCGATGTCGATCTTCGCCGCGGCGCCCAGCGGCACATCCACCACCAATCGGGGCGCGTCGACCGCGTCGGCCTCGGCCTGCCATCGGGCCGGCTTGCCGTCCACCGTCACGCTGGCCACCTTGCCGGCGCGTGCGGGCACCTGCAACGACAGCCGCTCGAAGCGCTTGCCCTGCTGGCTGACTTGCCACGTGTCGCGGTTGCCGTCGCGGCGGTAGGCGATGCCCACATCCGGATGGTCGATGCGTGCGTGGTCCCAGGCTTGCGGCAGGCCGGGGCGCACGGTGAGCACGCCGGCCAGCGCGTCGGGCTGCAACCCGAACAGGCCTTCGACGAGCGCGCGCGACATCACGCCGGAACCGTCGGCGAAGTCGCGCTGCGATTCGCGGCGGTACACGTCCAGGTAGTTCATGCTGCCGATATTGCCCGGGCTGATGCCCATGTACAGGCTGGCCAGCAGCGCGCCTTTGGTGAGCGCGAACGCCGTCTCGGCGCGGTCGGCCTGCCAGTAGGCGAGCGCCGTGTGCAGGTTCTCGGACATGACCACGTTGTTGATCGACCACGTGTAAGGCATCCAGTCCGACGTGGGCAGTACCGCATAGGGCCGGTCGGCCGGCACGCCGGGGCCGCGCACGGGAATGGGGCGCAGGTGGCGATCCAGGTCGGCCGCCATGCGTGCCGCCTCGAAACGCGTGGGCACACGCGAATCGAGCGTGTGGTAGAAGGACCAGACCGCGTAGCTGGGATGCAGCAGCTGCTGGCCGAGCGCGTCGCGGTATTCGGCGAATGCGCCGCGCTCCGGCATCCACAGCTGTTCGCGCATCGCTCGTTGGATCGCTGCCGCTTCCGCTTCGTATGGTGCCGGGTCCTTGCCGATCATTTTCGCGATGCGCGCGGCCATCGCGTTGTGCCAGGCATTGTAGGCAGTGGTGTGGGTGGCGCCGCCGCCGTTGTAGAACAGGTCGTCGCTGGCCCAGATGGCGGCGTAGGCGTCGTACAGCGGCAGTTTCGACGGGCCGAACTCGCGGCGGAACAGGCGGCGTTCCCACGCCAGGTGACGCTCCAGCACGGGCCACACGGCGCGCGCGTACGCCACGTCGCCGGTCCACAGCAGATGGCGCATGACCGCATCGACAAAGCCGATGTTCATGTCGTAATGCGACTGCGTGAGGTTGCCGTTCGTGTGCATGCCGGCGCGGTTGCGGGCCAGGTTGGTGGCCCGCTCGGGCTGCGGCACCGTGGCGTGGATGGGCGCCGTGTTCTGCTGCGCGGTCCAGCCGTCGGCATTGCGGCGGAAGCGCTCGTGCCAGCCCAGCGCATCGAGCGCATACGGGCCGCGCCAGCCCAGCAGCTTGCTGCGCCATGCCACGGCGCCATGCATGATGGCTTGCTGGGTGTCGTCCCACACGGCGTCGGCGGCCACGTTCAGCGCGCCCATCGCCGCGTTCAGGTAAGCGTCGGGCGTGTCGATGCGCACTTGGTTGCGCAGCTGCGCGAAGTGGCGCGTGGCGTCGGCGAAGCGGCGCGGCAGTTCGCCTGGCATGAAGCGGGGCAGCGGTGCCTGCGGCTGTTTCGTTGCCGCGTTGGCGCCTGCTTCGCGGTATGTCGAAAGTTCCCGCGGCTGCTCGCGGGGCTGTTCGCGCGCGGTCACCTGCAGCGCCAGGTGCACGGGCTGCGTGCCCAGCGGCACGCGGCCGACGGCCACGTTTTCGTCGCTTGCCGCGCTCGATGACAGCAGGGCGGGCAGGGCGTTCCATCCGCTGGCATCGGCCTTGCGCACTTGCGCCGGCACGCTGGCGGTGGCGGTGATCGTGGCCTTCGGCATGGCGACCGTGAAACCATCGCCGGCCACGTCGATCTTCGCGCCGCGCGCAAAGGCCGGCGTGAACTGGAAGTATTCGCCGATCGGCACGCGCTCGGTGCCGATGTCGCCATCGCGGCGTCCGCGCTGGCCGTTGCCGGGGCCGAAGGCGAAGACCAGTTCCGCATCGGCCGGCAGGCCCTCGCCGCGCACCTCCACGGCCAGGCCCTCGGTCGCCGCATAGGCCACCGCCGCCACTTTCAGCCGCCCGCTTGCGCCCAGCATGGGGTCGGCGATCGCGTAATGCAGTTCGCCGGGGCGGTAGCGCGCCTGCACGCGGCGTGCCTCGTGCAGCCACAAGGTGCCGCCCTCGGTGCGAATGCCGAGGCGCAGGTTGCCGCCACGGCCGGGCAGGTACAGCGCGAACTCCGGCCGGTCGCCGCCATCCACGCGGAACGCCGTATTGCCGCCATACAGGGGGCGGTTGAAGAACTCGCGGCCATCGTCGATCACGAAGTCCTCGCCCTCGGGCCGGTAGCGCAGCGGGCGCTCGAGCTGCCCCTGCAAATTCGGCGCGAGGGACGGGGCCTCGGGCTTGTAGGGCTGCGCCGCGTGTGCCGCGCCGTGTGCCCACTGCAGGCCCGCGAGCAGGCCAGCCAGGGAGACTGCGATTCGTATGCTCATCGGCGAACGGTAGCGGAAAATCGCCGGCCGTTGGAAAGCCTGCCTGCAATAGTCATAGGATTGATCGGAAAGATTTCCTGAAAAACGGGGGCTGTCCCCAATGCCGTTCAGTTAACGAAATTCGATGTTGAAAGAACGCCCGAGCTGCAGGGGTCTGTCCCCGGCAAGTGTTTGCGGGTGCCCCGGTTGTCAGCTTTTCGAGGGACTGACCCCGGTTTTCCGGCAATGCCGTCGAAATGCCGGCGAAAACCGGGGTCAGTCCCTTGATCACAAGGAGCGCCGCTCCTTGCCGGCAAAGCGGTGCTGGCCTGCAGGCCAGCGCTCCTCCCAGACCCTGGCATCTGCCGCTGGGGTTTCGCTTATCTGAACGGCATTAGCGACTGTCCCTGATGTGCGCCGGGCGGGGCGGTTTAAAACGGCGGCGGCAATTCCAGGGTCAGCGTGGCGGTGCCGATCGGGGCGTTGTCGCCGGCGGCGCGGACTTCGAACGTGCAGTCGCGGAACGTGAGCCAGGCGGGGATCGTGAAGATGTGGTCGACGATGTAGGTGGCGTCCAGCCGGCCGGCGGGAGGCGCCACGGCCGCGTCCTCGTAGGTGATCCAGTCGATTTCCTGGCCATGCGCCCGCAGCGACAGTGCCAGCTTGCGCAGCGGCGCCGCCGTGCGGGCTTCCACCGCCACCCAGATGCACAGCTCGCCGACGGCACCGGGCGCTTCCAGCAGGATGCGGTCGTGCGCGCCGCCGATGAAGTGCAGCGACTGGGCGCCGGCGTTGTCCACGCCATCGACGAACGCGCAGGCAAGGCGGCGTTCCGCCATCAGATGTTCTCGCTTTTCTTCATCACCACGCGGCCGATCAGCAGGCACGTGATGCCGTCGCACAGCTTGCGGGGAAAGCGCCGCTGGTCGGGGTTGTCGGACGTGAGCCACCAGTGCCCCGCATCGCGCAGCAGGCGCTTCACCACCGCTTCGCCCTCGTAGTTGACGGCGAATACCTGGCCATCGGCCGGCGACTTGTCGGCCGTGTTCACCACGACGAGGTCGCCGCGGTGCAGGCGCGGTTCCATGCTTTCGCCCGTCACTTCGAGGGCGATCAGGTCTTCCGGCGTGAAGCGGTTGCGCGCCAGCCATTCGGTTTCCACGCTGAAGGAGCCGCCCGCTTCTTCATCGGGCTCCACGGCGAAGCCGACGATGCCGGCGGACAGCCGCAGCCGCACGCGCCGGATCTGCACGATGCCGGGGCTGTGCACGTCGATCGGGCGCACGCGCAGGAATACGGGCGCCAGCGACGCCTCCTCGGCCGGCGCGATGGCGCCGAGGTCGAAGAACATGGCCGGCAGCGCCAGGTCGCTTTCCAGCTTGCGGGCGATCTTTTCGCTGAAGGCCCGGCCTTCGCGATAGGTGGCGGAAAGGATCTGCGACAGGCGGGCCTCGCTCCAGCCGCAGGCATCGGCCAGCACCTTGCGGATGCCGCCATATTGGTCGCGGATCAGGGAAGTAAGCCGTTCTCTTCGGTGTTGATAGATGTTCATGAAATCAGCTCACACGATGGGTTGTTTCGATAGATTAGCAAACGCTTGACTCCGACTATAGCAATTGATAAAGTCGGTTGCAAGCGGCCTGATGTTATTTGCGTTCACTCGAGCAAGCAAAAACAACATCAAGCGGCGAACCACACCAGGAGACAAGGCACCATGACCATCGAACTCGGCGCGGCCGGCAGCGCGCTTCTCACTATCTTTGCGGCGCCGTTGCTGGCCGGCGCCCTCGCGTGTGCGTTGACGTTCCTGTTCATGTGGCCCCGCACGCGTCGCGAAGGGTGGGTGCGCTTCGCCTGCGCGATCGCCATGGCTGCCATCGCCGGGCCGTTCCTGCTGGCGGCGCTGCATTCGTGGTGGCCCACGCTGTTCATTTCCGCCGGGTCGGTGATGGCGCTGTGCGGCATCGACGCGTCGCTGGGCGTGGCCATCGTGGGCGTGCCCATGCTCGTGGTCGCGGCGCTGCCCGCGTGGTGGCTGCTGGGGGGCGTGGTGCGCTGGCTCGACCGGCGGCGCGACCAGGACATCGCCGAGATCGCCCGCGCGGCGGCGCAGGCCGTGAAGGATGTACGGAACTCGCTGTGACGGCGGCGACGTCAGCGCGCCAGCACCTGGGTCCAGTACAGCGTGCCGCGCACCGGATTGACGGCATAGGCGACACCCATTTCCACGAACGCCGCGTTCATGATGTTGGCGCAGTGGCCCGGGCTGTCCAGCCAGCCCTGCACGGCTTCCTGCGCGGTGCGCTGGCCGGATGCGATGTTCTCGCCGATCGTGCGCCACCGGTAGCCGGCACGCAGCGCCCGGTCGCCCACCACGCTGCCGTTCTTTTGCTGGTGCTGGAACCAGCGCACCTGCGCCATGTATTCGCTGTGCGACCGGGCGGCCGCATCGAGGGCGTGGTTCAGGCGCAGCGGCGGTGCGGGGCCGAACCGTTCGTCGCCGCATTGGCGCGGCGTGGCGCGCGCGGCATTCACGGCCGCCAGCGTTTCTTCGCCGATGCCATCCGGGGCCGGCAGTTCGCGCTTTTCGGGGCGCGCCAGCACCACGTGCCAGCCATCGGCCACGCGGATCGTGCCGACGGCGGAAACCTCCGTGCCCAGCAGGCGCGTGCAGTATTTTTCGCGCAGCGTTCGCATCGCCTCGGCCGTATCGGCGGCACCGGAAATGAACAGCGCTTCGGCATGTTCGACCGGGTAGCCGGCCTGTTCCAGCGCCGGTTCGAGGAAAGTGCCGGAAACGATGCGGATCTGCGACAGTGCGGCTTCCACGGCAAGCGGCGGCATCGGGGCGGCCGGCATGCCGGCGCAGCTGCCGGGCGCGGCGCGATAGGCATTGATCAGCGTTGCGAGTGGCGAGGTGGCCAGCGGCGGCGCGTGCTGCGTTTGCGCGGGGATGGCGCAGGCGAATGCCGGGGCCAGCGCGGCCAGCGACAACACCATGCGTTTGTTGATAATGTTGAAAGATGTATGTGACATCATCGGAGTTGCAGCGCAAAGAGCGATCTTGCCGCAAATGAGGGCGAGCGGCAAGAGTACAATACCGGCGCCGGTGGTAAGCTGGCGGCCTGTGACGTTCCTGTCCCTGATTCTGTTCCTGTTCCTGTCCCTGTTTCTGTCCGATCTTGTCCTACTCTGCCGAAGCAACCTCCGAAGCGCGCGCCACCGAGGTCACGCTCGTCCTGCACGCCGCCTATGCCGCCGCCCGTTCGCCCTGGGGCGTACGTGCCTGGCGCTGGCACATCATGGCCGATGGCGTGGCTGTCGGCACGATCAGTTTGCGCGATGGCCACTCGCACGTGTACACGCACCTGCTCGGGCACATCGGCTTCGCCGTCGACGCGGCGTTTCGCGGGCGAGGATTTGCCGGCCAGGCCGTGCTGGCGTTGCTGCCGGAAGCCGCGCGCCTGGGCCTGCGCACCGTGTGGATCACCACCACGCCGGGCAACGCCGCTTGCCGGCGCGCGCTGGAACGTATCGGCTGCACGTTCGTGGAAGAAGTGCCGATCCCGCCATGGTATGCCACGTATGGCAAGGGCGAGCGCACCAAGCTGCGCTACCGGCTGGCCGTGGATGGCGACGGATTGGCCGCAAGGTAGCCGATGCGGCGTCGCCCAAAAAAAATGGCCTGCATGCGCAGGCCATTTTCCTTGGGGCTGACGCTTATTTTTTCACGGAGTTGTCGTCCGCGTTGCTCGGATTGGTGGGCGAGGTGCCCGGCGTTGCCGTCGGCGACGTGCTGCCGCTCTGGTTCCACTGGCTCGAATTGGTCGAACCGGACGAGCTGGAACCGGACGAGTTGGAACCGGAAGTGCTGGAGCCCGCGGCGCCCGAATCCATCGAGCTGCTGCCCGACGTGGTGCTCGAGCCGGTTGCCGAGCTGTCGCCCGAGCCGCTGGAGTTCATGCTGTCGGTCGTGCTGCATGCGGCCAGGCCGAAGCACATAGCGGCCGCGAAGATGGCTTTGGTCATGGTTGCTTTGGTCATGGTCATGATGATTCCTTTTCCAGAGAGTTGATTGGTGACTCGAGCTTTGATCGTAGCATTGGATGCAACAGGACCGCGGCACGTTACCCTTCGAAAAAGCCTGTTGCCCAGGAACAGAACTGCAGGTTTCAATCGTGCGTCCATTGACAGTACATTATGACCATGGCAGCATCTATTGCCACACATCAACCTCGATGTGCGATGATGCTCACCCTCAATTTGTTTTCTGGAGTTATCGATGACCGCCCTTGCTTTCGACCAGCCCGACCTGGGCCAGCACTTGGCTGCGCTTACCGACGAACAGCTCGACGATGCAACGTTCGGCATCATCGGTTTCGATGACGCCACCGTGGTGCGGCGCTACAACCGCTTCGAATCGCATGCGGCCGGCCTGTCGCCGCAAAGCGTGGTGGGACAGCCGTTCTTCACCAGCGTGGCGCCGTGCATGAACAACTTCATGGTGGCGCAACGCTTCGAGGATGCGCAGGCCGACGGCGTGGCGCTCGATGAAACGATTCCCTATGTGCTGACGCTGCGGATGCGCCCCGCCCGGGTGCAACTGCGGCTGCTGGCGCAGCCCGGCGCGGCCACGCGCTACGTGCTCGTGCAGCGGCAGCCGTGAGCACGCCAGCATCCGGCCCCGGCATCGAGCCCGACCTCGCGGCCGAGCACGAGGCGCTGATGCAGTTCCTGTACCTGGCACCCGTGGGGCTGGTGCAGGCGCAGGCCGATGGCGCCATCACGCTGATCAACCCGATCTCGGCGCAGCTGCTGATGCCGCTGTCGCGCGACGGGTGCCTGGACAATCTGTTCACCGCGCTGCAGGACGTGGCGCCGGAAGTGCGCACGCTGTGCGGCGAATTCGCGGCGCCGCGCGGAAGGATCTGCGACGGCCTGCACATCCACCTGCATGGCGGCCGGCGCGACGGCCCCGGCATCCTGTCGCTGTCGATCGTCAAGCTCGATGCCGCCCGGCTGATGGCCGTGCTGCAGGACGTGACGCTGCAGGTGCAGCGCGACCGCCAGCTGCGGCAAAGCGACGCGTGGCTGAACGCGCTGCTGGCCAGCGTTGCCGACTATGCGCTGGTCAGCCTGGACCGTAAAGGCCGCGTGGAACAGTGGAACGACAGCATCGGCCGGGTGACCGGCCACACGCCCGCGGTCGTGGGGCAGCCCTATGCCGTGTTCGAGCCCGACGACACGGCGACGCCGGAAAAGGCGCGCGACCTGCTGCGCGAGGCGGATGCCAGCGGCTGGAGCTTGGACGAAGGCCTGCGCCTGCGCGCCGACGGCACGCCGTTCTGGGCCAGCGCGATGATCACGCCGCTGCCCGAGCGTGACCCGCAGGCGCCGGATACCGAGCCCGCGTATTGCCTGGTGCTGCGCGACATCACCGACCGGCGTGCGGCCAGCGAAGGCTGGCGCCAGGCCGTGTTTTCCGACCACCTCACCGGCGTGGCCAACCGGCGCGGCTTCTTCCATGCGGCCGAACTGGAGCTGGGCCGCGCGCGCCGCTTTCCGCGCCCGATCGCGCTGGCGATCTTCGACCTCGACCACTTCAAGCAGGTCAACGATGCGCACGGCCACCCGGTCGGCGATGCCGTATTGCGCGCGTTCGCGGCGGAGCTGCGTGCCACGTTCCGCCCGGTGGACGTGGTGGCCCGCGTGGGCGGCGAGGAATTCGCCGTGCTGCTGCCATCGACCGAAGTGACGCAGGCATGCGCGGTGGCGAAACGCGTGCTCGCGGCCGTGGAAGCGTTGACGGTGCGGGTCGACGGGGTGGCGCTCAAGTTCACCGTCAGCGCCGGGGTCGCGGCCTGGGACGCGCAATCGAGCGGCATCGACGACCTGGTCAAGCGCGCCGACACCGCGCTGTATGCCGCCAAGGCCGCCGGGCGCAACCGCGTGGAATCCTGGCGTCCCCAATCGACCGATACCCCCGCATGATGGAGCACGACGACAAACTCGCCTACGAGGCGCTGGTTCAGTTCATGTACCGCACGCCGATCGGCCTGCTGCAGGCCGATATCGACGGCGCCATCGACATGCTGAACCCGATGGCTTCGCAGCTGCTGATGCCCCTGGCGCCGCAGGGCGCGCTCGACAACCTGTATGCGATCTTCGCGGGCGCGGCACCCGGGCTGCGCGATGACGTGGCAAGGTGCGACACCCCGTCCGGCGTGGTGGTCGAAGGCATGCGCATCGACGCCCCGGAAGGCAAGGAGGGCCCGCAGGTGCTGTCGCTGTCGGTCATGAAGATCGATCCCCACCGGCTGATGGTGGCCGTGAACGACATCACGCTCGAGGCGCGCCGCGAGCAGGAGCGGCTGGCCAGCCGGCTGTCGTCGGCGGCGCGTACCGATGCGCTCACGCGCATGCCGAATCGCAGCGCCGTGCACGAGGAACTGCGCAGGATACTGGAACGCGGCGGTGCCGCCGAGGCCGGCTTCGCGGTGCTGTTCATGAACTGCGACCGCTTCCGCCAGGTGAACGACACGCTCGGCCAGGCGGTGGGCGACCAGCTGCTGGTGCTGGTGGCCGAACGCATCCGCAACGTGCTGCGCCCGCCCACCGACCACATCTCGCCTGGCCAGCAAGGCGGGCAACTGGCGGCGCGCGTGGGCGGTGACGAATTCGTGGTGGTGCTCGATGGCCTGCGCCGCGTGGAAGATGCGGAGAGCGTGGCCATGCGGCTGATCGGCTCGATCGGCCGCGCCTTCCACCTGCAGGGGCATGAAGTCATCTGCAATGTCAGCGTGGGCATCGCCTGGGGCGACGACCATGATCCCGATGCGCTGCTGCGCGACGCCGGCATCGCGATGGTGGAAGCCAAGCGCAGCGGCGGCGCGCGCTTCGTGCGCTTCGAATCCGCCATGCGCGAACGGGCCGCGCGCCGCACCGATATCGAGACGGAGCTGCGCCAGGCGCTGCAGTCCGACCAGCTGTTCGTGGTGTACCAGCCGGTGGTCGGGCTGCGCGGCGATGGCGGCACCGACCGTTCTGCCGGCGTGGAGGCGCTGGTGCGCTGGCGGCACCCGGTGCGCGGCATCGTGCCGCCGTTCGAATTCATCGGCGTGGCCGAGGAGAGCGGCCTGATCGGCCCGCTCGGCGATTTCGTCCTTGCGCAGGCCTGCCGCGATTTCGTGCGCTGGCAGGACGAGCTCGGCGTGCTGGCGCCGCGGCTGCTGGCCGTCAACCTGTCGCGCGCCCAGCTGGGCCAGCGCGGATGGGTGGAGACGGTGGCCCGCATCCTCGCCGAAACGGGGATGGCTGCGCAGCGGCTGCAGCTCGAAGTGACGGAAAGCCTGGCGGCGCAGGATACCGACGTGCAGCAGCGCCTGCACGAACTGAAGGCGCTCGGCATCACGCTGGCGCTGGACGATTTCGGCACCGGTTATTCATCGCTGGCCAGCCTGCACCTGCTGCCGGTGGACACGGTGAAGATCGACCGCTCGTTTGTCAGCCAGAGCGAAACGAGCCACCACCACCGCGTGCTCATCGAAGCCACGGTGAAGGTGGCGCAGAGCCTGGGCATGAACACGGTGGCCGAAGGCATCGAGACGGCCGAACAGGCCACCGTGGTGCGCACGCTGCAATGCGACAAGGGGCAGGGCTACCTGTATGCCCGGCCGCTGCCGAGCGAAGAGCTGGCGGCCTGGCTCAGGCAGCCCGGCGCCGCCTGAGCCAGGCCATGGCCGGCGCCGCGAACGGCAGTCTTGCGCGCGGCAGGCTGGCCGCGCTGGCCGGATCGGCCAGGAAGCCGGCCAGCACGTCCTCGAACAGCTGCGCGTCGCCCGCATGCTGCTTCTGGCGCATCGCACGCGGTTCGCCCAGCCAGCGCAGCGCGAACCAGTCGGCCAGCAGGTCGCCCTGCGCCTCCATGTTGAAGTCCGCCAGCCGCCGGCCCGGCGCCAGCTGGTAGCGATAGGACAGGCCAACGCGCAAGGCGCCGCGGAACATCACCGGGTAGCCCAGCTGCCACTGCCATACGTGCACCATCTCGTGCACGAACCAGAGCAGCCGCCATGCCGGCTCGCGCGAAAAATCGTCGCGGAAATCCTCGGGCCGGAACCAGACATGCCCATCCGGCGCCATGGCCGTGTGCCGCCACTGCAGGCCGAAGAACCAGCCGCGCGCATGGATGCGCACGCGCGTGTAGTCCAGCCCCGCGCCGAACAGCTTGCGGCAGCAGGCGATTTCGCCATCGGTGAGTGGCCGGGAGTGATGTTTCATCGAAAAATGTTTCCTAAAACCGGGGGCGTAGCCGGGGTTTCAAAGAGTACTGCTCTTTGCCGGCGCAGCGGTGCTGGCTTACAAGCCAGCACTCCTTCCTGACCCCGGTTTTAGGAAATTTTTGCCAGGAAGGTAACGAGTTCGCGGTTGACGTCGGCGGCGTGCGTGATGGGGGCCATGTGGCCGCCGGGTGTTTGCGCGGTGGTGGCGCGGGGCAGGGCGGTGGCGAGGCGCGTGGCGACGGAGCGCGTGGAGGCGGGGCCATCGCGGCCGGAGAGCACGAGGGCGGGGATGCCGATCGCGGCCATGTCGCGCGGCGTGGCGGGCTCGCCGAGCAGGGCGACGAAGTCGAGTTTGACTTTCGCCACCTGGCCGGTGAAGCGCTCGCGCATGGAGGCGGGCATGCCGTCGAACGCGCCGGGGCCGTTCCAGTAATCGATGAAGCTGCGCGTGGCTTCTTCCGGGGTGGGCGCGGCGTCGATCGCGGCGATGACGGCGCATACTTCGGCGCGGCCCGTGTCGGTTTCGTCGAGCAGGTGGAAGGCGACGGGTTCGAACACGGCCAGCGAGCGGATGCGGCCCGGCACGGTGCGGGCCAGGCGCAGTGCCGTGGCGCCGCCATAGGAGTGGCCGACGAGGTGGAACGGTTCATCCTGCGCCAGGTGGGACGCCAGGGCGGCCTGCACGGCGTCGGCTTCGTGGGCCAGCGAGAAGTCCGCCTGCATGGCCGCATCGGGGAACGGCGCCTTGCCATAGCCCAGCAGGTCGAGCGCGATGAAGCGGTAGTCCGCTTCGTGCGCGGCCATCAGCGCGGCCCACTGGCTGCGCGAACTCATCGAACTGTGCAGCAGCACGACGGCGGGGCGGGGATCGGGAAGGGGCATGGCATTCTCGCGGTAGCGGCAGATCGCGCATTATAGGACTGTGGATGAAAACACGCGGCCATGAAAAACGACGATGCCGGCAGGCGATCGTCGTGCGGGTTGCATCAGGTGCCGGCGCGTGCGCCGCGTCCAGCCAGGCGCCGGCGCGAACCTAGTAACGCATCAGCGGCGCATCATGCCTGGCGGCCCGCTTTCCGGCGGCGGGCGACAGCGCCCACCAGGCCCAGGCCGGCCAGCATCATCGCGTACGTGCCCGGTTCCGGCACGGCGCTGACGGTGATGTTGTCGACGGCCACGTCGAAGTCCGTGAAGCCGTACACGTAGCCCGGCTTGTAGGTGGTGAACGCGATCTCGTCCACGCCGGCCAGTACGCTGGCGAACGTGCGGTCCGCCGGCAGGTACGGGGTGCCGTCCGCTTCCTCGGCGCCATAGCCGCCCCAGCCCGACGGCAGGCCGATGGCCGACGTGTCGTCGATTGTGACCGAGAAGTGCTTCCAGCCTTCGTTCGACGCGTCGAGCGTGCCCACCGTGTACCACACGCTCGTGTAGGGCAGGCCCGCGCTGGCGTTGTCGTAGTCGCGCAGTTCCAGTACCAGGTCGCGGGTCACGTCCTGGCCAAAGAAGCTGACCTGCTGCGCCAGCACGTCGATGCCGAACGTGACGGACGACGTGGCCGTGTAGTCGCGCACGACGTCGGCGTTCGTGCTGTTGGCGAAAGTGATGCCGAAGTTATTGATGATCGTGCGATAGGCCGGTGCGCCATTGCCCAGCGTTGCGTCGATACCGGAGCCGCCGACGCCATTCGCCGGTTGCGTTCCCTCCCAGCCTTGTGCGCCGGAAGAAAAGTCCGTCGTGGCCGCGGCGGCGCTGCCCGCGCCGAATGCCAATGCCAACACCATGTAAGCCTGCTTCATCTTCATGTTGCATTCCTTGTAGTAGTTGATAGGTACCAAGTGGCGCCGCGGCCGGGGTCTCCGGCACGTTGATTTGTGGTCAATGCGGCAAGCCATTCTCGGCAGTGCAGCCACCAGGTGTCAAAGCAGAAAGATGAATTATTTGTAACAAAGTGCCGTGGTTATATGGCAATTTCTGGGCGGGAAGGGAGGCGGGGAAATAAACTTTGGTAGCGCTAGCTTGGCAGACGGCTTGAATCGCGGATTACCACTCTGGGAGACAGCAGGCACGCGCAATGGGTGCCCGGACGCGCAGTGACTTTATTCGTGCAAGCCGGAGTGTGTCTCCGGCACCACGATCAATCGAGGCTGGCCTGGCGCAGCGATGCCGTCTTGTCTTCCAGCTCGAGTTTCAGCCGGGCTGCCTTGAGCGTCGCCACATCCACCTTGGGCGGCGTGCTGACGAGCAGCGGCTTCGGCCGGTTATGCTGGTCGATCTCCGCCGTGGGCAGCCTGAAGTATTCCTTGACGACCTGCGGCCGGCCTTCGTCGATGGCGGGCACTTCGGCCACGCCGGGAGTCACGCCCGGGGTCGCGTCGCCGGTTGCAGGGGCCGTGTCGGAGGCGGGCACGGCCTGCACGATGGCGCAGGGCTTGTCGGACAACATCGTGGCGCCGTTCGGATCGATGCACTTGTAGATCTGATCGTTGGCGCCCGCGCCCGTGCCGGCCAAAGTGGCCAGTCCGAGGGCGAAGGGAAGAATGAAGCGTCGCATGGTTCACCTCCTGTGAAAGCGATGGAGGAAGTATGCGCGCCGGATACTTGCGGGTCTGTTCGCCATCCCACGATCGGCCGGAGGACCAGTCCTACAGCGCGGTAGGCCAATGTCCGGATAGCGCGGCCGTGGCCTGGTTATTCTGCCTGGCGCGCGCGCAGCAGGTTCGCCCAAGCCGGTATGGCCGCATGCCAGAAGGCGGGAATGGTGGCCGCCTCGATGTGCAGACCAAGGAAGCGGGCGGCGGGCAGCAGGCTGTCGGCCAGCAGCCGCTCCGGCGCCGCACCGTTGTCGAACGCCGCCGCGCCGGTCTGCTTCGACAGCTTCTCGCCGTCGGCATTGGCAACGACCGGCACATGCAGGTAGCGCGGATGCGGCACGCCCAGCAGTTCCTGCAGGTAGAGCTGGCGTGGCGTGGAATCGAGCAGGTCGGCGCCGCGGACGATGTCGGTGATGCCCTGCGCGGCATCGTCGACGACGACGGCCAGTTGATAGGCCCAGAAGCCGTCCGCGCGGCGGATCACGAAATCGCCCACCTCGGCCGTGATGTCCTGTTCGACATGGCCGTGCCAGCGGTCCTGGAAGCCGATCACGCGGCGCGGCTGCTGCGGCGTGCGCAGGCGCAGCGCGCGCGGCGCCTTGCCCGGTGCCAGGCCGGTGCGGCATGTGCCCGGGTAGACAAGCGTGGCGTTGGGCTGCAGCGCCTGCAGGCTGACCTGGGAGTCGGCGATCTCCCGGCGCGAGCAGCCGCACGGGTACACGTGTTCCGCCAGCTGCGCCAGCGCCGCCTCGTACAGGTGCTCGCGGCGCGTCTGCCACGTCACTTCGCCGTCCCACGCCATGCCGCAGCGTTGCAGCGATGCGAGGATATGCTCGTCCGCGCCGGACACGTTGCGATCACGGTCGAGGTCTTCGATGCGCACCAGCCACCGGCCACCGTGCACCTTCGCGTCGAGGTAGCTGGCCATGGCCGCGACGAGCGACCCGAGGTGCAGGGGACCGGTGGGAGAAGGGGCGAAACGGCCGGTGTAGGAAGTCATGCGCGCAGTATCGGGGAACGGGCGGCGGGGCGTCAACCGGCCGCCGGCACGTGCATGGTACTGCCGGGCCCGTAATGTCCCCGTGCCAGGCACCGGGACACGAGCTCGACCGCACGGTGTGGCGATGGACAGCGGCGGCTCGCGTGCTCTATAGTCGTCGCTCGTCCATAACGCCCGGTGCCGGATGACTTCACGACGATTGCTCTCCCTCGATGCCTTCCGCGGTTTCACGATCGCCGCGATGCTGCTGGTGAATAACCCTGGCGACTGGGGCAACCTGTATTCGCAGCTGGCGCACGCCGACTGGCATGGCTGGACGTTCACCGACTGGATCTTCCCGTTCTTCCTGTTCATCGGTGGCGTGTCGATGACGCTGTCGCTGGGCCGGCAGGCCGAAGCCGGCGCCGATAAAGGGGCGCTGCTGGCGAAGCTGTGGCGCCGCGCGGCGCTGATCTTCGCGATCGGCCTGTTCCTCAACCTGTTCCCCGCCTTCGATCTTTCCACCCTGCGCATTCCCGGCGTGCTGCAGCGGATCGCGCTGTGCACGGCGCTGGCCGCGCCCATCGTGGTGTATTTCGGCTGGCGCGGGCAGGTGGCATGGATCGTTGCGTTGCTGGCGCTCTACAGCGCCGTGATGCTGCTGTTGCCGGTGCCGGGTGTCGATGGCGTGGTGGCGGCGGGCGTGCTGGAAAAGGGGCGCGACGCGGCGTCGTGGATCGACCGCATGGTGCTGTCCGGGCATATGTGGGCGGTGTCGGAGACATGGGATCCGGAGGGGCTGTTCTCGACGGTTCCCGCGCTGTGCAGCCAGCTGTTCGGCGTGCTGGCGGGGCGCTGGCTGGCGGCGCGCGTGGATGCGGTCGAACGCACCGTGTGGCTGTTGCTGGCCGGGCTCGCGTTCGTGCTGGCCGGCGCGATGCTGGACGTCGTGCTCATGCCGGTCAACAAGAGCTTGTGGACCACCTCGTTCTGCGTGATGACCACCGGCTGGGCGCTGCTGGTGTTCGGCGTTTTCTACTGGCTGCTCGATGCCGCGCCGTCCGCCGCGCTGCGCGAGCGGACCGCTGTTCTGGCGCGGCCGTTCGTCATCTTCGGCATGAATGCGCTGTTCCTCTATGCGCTGTCGGGCGTGGTCGTGAACCTGATCGGCCATGTCGGCTGGCACGGCGCGCTGTATGGGCCGATCGCGGCGCTGCCGCTGGCGCCGAAGGCCGCGTCGCTGGCTTACGCGGTGGCCTTCGTGCTGGCGATGTTCGCCGTCGCCTGGGGGATGTGGCGGCGGCGCTGGTTCGTCAAGGTGTGACGGCGCGCGGCTGCCGCTGCTCGGTGGCGAAGACCATCATGCCGGCCGCCGGGAACAGCAGGCCGGTCATCAGCACGCCCTGCCAGCCGTGGTGGGCGTACATCCAGCCGCCCACGGAAGAGCCGAGCGCGCCGCCCATGAAGAAGATCGCCATGTACAGGCCGTTCAGGCGCGAGCGCACGTCGGCGCTGAGCGCGTAGAGCGCCCGCTGGCCGGTGACGAGGCTGGCCGAGACGGCGCCGTCGAGCACGATCGCGGCCACCGCCAGCAGGCCCAGTTCGAACGTGCGGCCGCCGTGCAGTGCCAGCGGGGCAACGAGGGACAGGGCGGCAGCCACGAGCGCGATCGCCGTCGTCGAACGGGACTTGCCCTGGTCGGCGCGCCGGCCGGCAATCGGCGAGGCGAGGGCGCCGGCCACGCCCACCAGCGCGAAGATCGCGATGCCGGTTTGCGACAGGCCGAACGCCGGGCTGGCGAGGATCAGCGGCACGGTGGTCCAGAACAGGCTGAAGGCGCCGAACATGCAGAACTGGTAGGCCGAACGGCGGCGCAGGATCGGCGTGGTCCTGAGCAGGGTCCATAGCGAAGCCAGCAAGGCCGGGTAGGTGTGTTGCTGCGCGCCCGGCTGTACCGGGTCGCGCAGCGGCAGGCGCTGTTTCAGCACGACCGCCAGGCCCGCCATGACGAGCGCCGACAGCACGAAGATCGCGTGCCAGCCCAGCGCATCGGTGACGAGGCCGGCCACGGGCCGCGCCAGCATGATCCCCAGCATGAGGCCACTGACGACAGTGCCCACCGTTTGTCCGCGCGTCTCCGGCCTTGCCAGGTGCGACGCGAACGGCACGATGACCTGCGCCGCCACAGAGCCGAGGCCGATACCGAACATCGCGGCCAGGAACAGCGCCGCGCTGGTGCTGAACGCGGCCACGCCGAGCGCGCACGCGGTGCCGGCCAGCGCCGTCACGATCAGCTTGCGGTTCTCGACCAGGTCGCCGAGCGGCACGATGAAGATCATGCCGAGGCAGTAGCCCAGCTGCGTCAGCGTAACGATGAGGCCCGCAGCGCCCGCATCGAGTCCCGTCGCCCGGCTGATCGGCCCGATCAGCGGCTGCGCGTAGTACAGGTTGGCGACGATGAGGCCGGTGGCCGTGGCCATCAGCCACACCATGGCGGCGGAGATATCTGGTTGTTCTTGTTGTTGAGTGTGCACTGCAAATTCCTTTTGTTACTGCATCCGCCCGGCCACTGCCAGGCGCCTGACTACCGATTCTAGGAAATATTTCTCAAAACCGGGGTCTGACCCCGGTTTTGGGAAATATATTCTGACGGTACTAAATTGATGTGCTTAAAGGCAGGCTGTGAAGAATGAGTGCGCAGATAGCGCGAAATCTCAGGGGGATTGCTGGTCCGCCACCTGCCCGATTCCGGAATATTTTCTGAAACCGGGGTCTGGAGGGAGTACTGTCATGCATGACAGTACCGCTACGCCAGCAAGGAGCAGTGCTCCTTGAACACCGGCTACGCCCCCGGTTTTGAGCAATGTTTCCTGGACTTGGCCCTACAGCTTTCGGTGGTCAGCCGCGCAGGATGTCGCCGAGGATTTCGTAGGAGCGCAGACGGGCGCGGTGGTCGTGGATCTGCGAGGTGACCATCAGTTCGTCAGGCTGGGTGCTGGCGATGAACGCGTTCAGCTGGGCGGCCACGGTGGCCGAGGAGCCGATCGCCGAGCAGGACAGCACGGAGTCGAGCATCGCGTTTTCCGCATGGCCGAGCGTGGCGCGGTAGTTCGCTACCGGGGGCAGCAGTTTCGATGGCTGGCCGGTACGCAGGTTGACGAACGCCTGCTGCATCGATGTGGCGAGCAGTTGCGCTTCCTCGTCGGTATCCGCGGCGAACACGTTATAGCCCAGCATGACGTAAGGCTTGGCGAGGGTGGCCGACGGCTTGAAGTTGGTCCGGTAGAAGGCCACGGCCTGCATCATCATCTGCGGCGCGAAGTGCGAGGCGAATGCGTACGGCAGGCCGAGGTGCGCGGCGAGCTGCGCGCCGAACAGGCTCGAGCCCAGGATCCACAGCGGCACCTTGGCGCCCTGGCCCGGCACGGCCAGCACGCGCTGGCGCGGCGAGTCGCTCATGTAGTCCTGCAGTTCCAGCACGTCCTGCGGGAATTCGTCGGCATCGGATGAGAGGTTGCGGCGCAGCGCGCGGGCCGTGGTCTGGTCGGAGCCGGGGGCGCGGCCCAGGCCCAGGTCGATGCGGCCGGGGAACAGCGCCTCCAGCGTGCCGAACTGCTCGGCGATCACCAGCGGCGAGTGGTTCGGCAGCATGATGCCGCCGG
The DNA here is from genome assembly GCF_055502675.1 of Pseudoduganella sp. jia 12. Taxonomy (NCBI): domain Bacteria; kingdom Pseudomonadati; phylum Pseudomonadota; class Betaproteobacteria; order Burkholderiales; family Oxalobacteraceae; genus Pseudoduganella; species Pseudoduganella sp. jia 12. The sequence continues at coordinate 97,410 of NZ_JBUXKP010000014.1, read as the reverse complement.
CACCGACGCGGATCGTTTTCGTGCCGCCGGCCACATGAGCGATGACGACGGCCGTGGCGGCGCTGGCAATGCCCGGCATGCCATGGTGTTCGGCCAGCCAGTAGCGATTGAAGCCCCAGCGTTCGCCGTGCTGGGCCAGGTCGAGGGTGTTGCGCAGCGATTCGCCGGCATGGCTGCCTTCGGCGATGGGGGAGAGATCGAGTATTGACAGTGGGATCATTGATTTACGAGGGCGCGCCAGCGCTTGTGGCGCGGCCCTGCCTTTCATGCAAGTTCCGCTTGCAGCAAGGCCGGGTGGCGTTGCTCAAACGGTGTCCTGCATTGTGGCACGGCTGGCGCGTTCCTGCAGGAGGGCGCGCAGCTGGGACGGGGCCAGCGGCTTGACGATGTGCCGGTGGAAGCCCGCGGCGCGCGAACTTTGCTGGTCCTTTTCCTGGCCCCAGCCGGTGACGGCCACCAGCATGCAGTCGCGCTGGCGCGGGTCGGCGCGCAGCCGCCGCGCCAGTTCGTGGCCGTCCATGCGCGGCATGCCGATGTCGAGGAAGGCGATCTGCGGCTCGAAGCTTTCGGCGCAGCGCAGCGCGGACAGGCCGTCGTAGCACACCGTTACCGATTGCCCGGCCGCGATCAGCAGCGTGCGCAGCGTGTTGGCATGGTCGATGTTGTCGTCCGCCACCAGTACGCGCAGCGACGGCAGGGGCGCCGTGCGGATGTCGATACCCGGGGCGGGCGCCGCATCGACGGTGGTGACCGGCAGTTCGATGGCGAACGTGCTGCCCAGGTCCTTGCCCGGGCTGGACGCGGTCAGCGTGCCGCCATGCAGTTCCACGAGCCGGCGCGCCAGCGACAGTCCGATGCCGAGTCCCGCCTGCGCGCGGCCCAGCGACCGGTCCGCCTGGAAAAAGATGTCGAAGACCTGCGGCAGCACGTCGGTCGCGATGCCGATGCCGTTGTCGCTGATGTCGATGCGCACCCGGTCGGGCGCGTGCAGCCGCACCGCGTTCAGGGCGAGGCGCCCGCCGTTCGGCGTGTACTTGGCCGCGTTGTTCAGCAGGTTCGACAGCACCTGCGCCAGCCGGGTGGCATCGCCTTGCAGCACTACCGGTTCGTCCGGCACGTCGACCGCCAGCGCATGGCGCCGCTGCGTGACCAGCGGGCCGGCCGTTTCCAGCGAATGGGTGATCACGTCCTGCAGCACGATCGTCTCTTCGCGGATGCCCAGCTTGCCCGTGGTGATGCGCGACACGTCGAGCAGGTCGTCGACGAGGCGCACCATCTGCTTGAGCTGGCGCTCGATGATGTCCAGCACATTGGGCGGCGGGGGCTTGCCGGGGCCGCCCAGCCGCATGATCTCGAGCGCGTTGACGAGCGGCGCCATCGGGTTGCGCAGTTCATGCGCCAGCGTGGCCAGGAACTCGTCCTTGCGCAGGTCGGCCGCCTGCAGCGCTTCCTGGGCCGCGCGGCGTTCGCGCAGCTCGTTGTCGGCGCGGCCGCGCGCATCGTCCAGCGCCTCGGCGGCACGCACCAGGGAATCGGCCACTTGCCGCGCCTCAAGGAAGTCCACCACGGCGGGCTGCACGTGCTGCCCGGTGCCCAGCGCCGTCGCAGGCCCGATCAGCGCCTGTACGGAGTGCGCGATGCGCCCGCCGACCAGCCACGCCATGCCGAGGCCCAGCGCGAGGATCACCACGGTGGCGATGATCAGCGATTCCAGCGTGCGCATCATGCCCGCCGCCAGGTTCGCGTGCGGGATGCCGAGCGTGACGCTCCAGCCGGACTTGGACGAACGGCTGTACAGCATCACGACCCGGTTGCCGTCCACGGTGGAGCCCTCGAACGTGTCCTCGAGCTGGCGGCGCATGCGCTCGACCAGGTCGGGGGCGGGCAGGGTGCCGCGGTAACGCTCGATGTCGACGTTGCGGGCGACGATGCGCAGGTCGCCATCGAGGATCGATGCGCGCCAGGTCGCCGGCACCTGCTGGTCGCGCAGGATGGCGCCCAGTGCCGCCGGCAGCACCTGCGCCGCCAGCACGTAGCGCAGCGCGCCTTCGCGCACGACCGGCACGCCGACCGTGATCGTCTGTCCACCCGCGCCGTCGCGCGTCAGGCCCGTGACGACCGGCTGGCCGGTGCGCATCACGTCGCGCAGCAGCGCCGCATTGCCGGGGGCGGACGGCACCGGCTCCGTGGCGGTATTCATCAGCTGGCGCCGGGTCGGCACGTCGTACAGCACGATTTCGGTGATCGGCAGGATCGCGTGCACATTGGCGGCCTGCCGGCGGAATTCGGCGAGATCCGCTTCGTCGACGTCGTCGGACACGGACAGGGCCGACAGCGCGGTGACGACGGTGTCGAAGTCGCGGTCGACCACCGAGACCATCGAACGCGCCGTGGCCATGGCCTCGCCCAGCAGGCTGGCGCGTTCCACGCGGTAGTGGTCGTAGATCAGGAAGGCCGACACGATGGCGGCAGGCAGCACGCAGCTGAGCACCAGCAGCGCCAGCCGGAAACGGATGGTGGGCAGGCGCGGATGAGCGTGAAGATGAGCGTGGGGTGGCAGCTGGCCGGGAGTTGTCTGCACGAAACGTAGGGGCGTATACACTCGATCAATCGTTGTAGGAAGTTACCATAAGCTTGAGTCCGATGACAGCAGGCAATATAGAAAAGCAATGCCCTGTACGCGCGGCGCCACGAATCTTTTCCCGCACGGCCCTGCCGAAAAAAGCCATTCCGGTGCACGGCGCTCGCGTCATCAAATAAATATTCATCGGGCGATAATAAAAAGTCAGCTTTACTGGCCCGCTTATCAAGATTATTGAATCGGCCATATCGGTGGGCGTTGAAATACATTGTTGTTTCTATCCGGCCGATTTTCTTCGTCCTCCACAAATAAATTTCCTCCGGACGCAATTTCCTTTACCATCAGCAACAGAGCCGCTTTCACGCGGCCGCCAGCCAGTGCCCGGCTGACTCCAGGGCATTACCGTTCATTGTTTTCGGATCATGCCAGCCTTTTAACAAAGGCCGGTTGGGGATTTGCATGCTGCGCTATCTGACCTTCACCGTTGCCTTATTGATTTCGTGGTCCGTCAACAGTATGGAAATGAATGTCCCCAACGCGGTTGCCACCGCGGAGCCGATCGAGCTGAAGCCGGTACCCCGGCGTGGCGCCCTGTACCGCGTGCAGCACGATGGCAAGACCAGTTACCTGTTCGGCACGATCCACGTCGGCAAACAGGGTTTTTTCCCGCTCGAGCCGGAAGTGACCAGCGCGCTGGCCCATGCCAGTTCGCTCGTGCTGGAACTCGATACCCGCGTGCACGAGCCGTTTCAGCGCGCGCTGGCCAAGTACGGCAGCTACCCGGCCGGCGAATCCATCACGCGCCACCTGTCGCCGCATGCGCTGGCCCGGCTGGAGCGTGCGCTGGCGAAGGCCGGCATCCCGCTGCGCAATGTGGAAGGATACCGGCCATGGCTGGTCGCCAACATCCTCGTGGGCGGCGAGATCGAGAAGCATGGCTATCACCGCAACAATGGCGTGGAGGGATTCCTGCTGTCGACCGCGGAAAAGCAGAAGAAGCGGGTGCGCGAACTGGAAACGGCCGACTACCAGCTCAGCCTGTTTGCTTCGCTGGACGATGCCCAGCAAGAGAAATACCTGCTTGAAAACCTGGACGACCTGGACAACGGCAAGGCCGTGCAGAAGTCGGCCGGACTGATCGACGCCTGGAGCACGGCCGACGCAGCGCGTATCGCCGTGCTGGCACGCGAGCTGACCAGCGGCGATTCCGTTTCCGCCACGTTCATGGACCGCACGCTGCTACGCCAGCGCAACCCGCAAATGGCCGCCCACATCGAAGCGATCATGCGCAGCGACGAGGTGGCGTTCGTGGGCATCGGCTTGCTGCACCTCGTTGGCGAGGACAGCATTCCCGAACTGCTGCGGCGCCGCGGCTATGCCGTGGAGCAGATGTACTGACGCTGCGCGACCGCGGCGCTGCCTGGTGACCCATCACTGCCGCGACAGATTTCCGTTGCTATAGCGGACGCGGTCGCCCACGCGATAGTCCGGCGCGGCCTGCACCACCACGCTCTGCATCGTGCCCTCGTCGGTGCGCAATGTCACGCGGTACACGCGCCCGGGCCCCACGCCCGTGACCATGCCGCCGGCGGCGGCCGCGCCCGGCGCACCGCTGACGCCCATGCCGGCATCCTGCCGCGCAAGCGGTTCGATCGCCTGCACCACCCCCTGCCAGCCTTGCATGGCGGCGCTGCCTGCCGGGCCGGCCGCCATCGCGCCGCTTCCCGCCGCGCCCGGTGCACTGGTGGCCCGGGCCGCCATGGCGGCGTCATCGCTGCGGCCTTCGTGATAGCCGTTCGCCATCGTTCCGGCGGTGTCCGAATGTCCCGCGCTCTCCATCGTGCCCGATTCGCCGGCACCCGCGCAGCCAGCGAGGATGGCGCCTGCCGAGAGAGCGGCGAGGACCGGCTGCAGTATCGATTTTTTCACGGTGATCTCCCACGAGCGTCATGCCCGATAAGCATTGGAAGGATTTCCCGCCACCGCGTTCATGCCGGCAAGTCACCCTTTGATGCAAATCAAACTCCGGCCTTCCATGCAGCTTGATAATTAGATATTAGATAACTATAAGGGTCGATATGCTCAAGCATCGGACGGACGCGGTGATTTCGGACCTGGTCGACGCCGCTTATGGCGGGCTGGCGGGGCGCAGCGGCCGGCGCAAGCGCCACGTGTTGCGCCACGCGCTGTATGCGCTGGTACGGCTGGCGAAAGTGGAGCAGCTGATGGAAATGCGGCTGGATGCGGAGCGCGCGACAGGCGGCATGGTGGGGATGTCCCAGCGCCGCCATACGAAGGCGCTGCTGCGCAAGATCGGCATGGACATGCATGCGGACCAGGCGCGGCTCGAAAGTGACTGGGCAGAGGCGCGGGCAAGCGACGTGGCCCGCATAGCCACGGCGCCTCGGGCAGCCGACAAGGGCCAGTCTTGTGCCGATGTTGAAAACGATTGCGGGAAAGGCTAGCGTGCGGTGCGGTCAGGTGGAAACCTTGCGGTTCGTCCACAGTGCCCACAGCAGCGTGGATGTCACGATGGCAGACGTGCAGTCGACCAGCCAGTCCCCGACGGCGCCATGCCGGTAGGGCAGGAAGCTCTGCACCAGTTCGTCGACGATGCCCATCGCGGCAATCGTCAGCACGGCTTTCATGGCGCGCTGGGCCGGCGTGCCGCTGCTGCCGGTGAACACGAGGAAGGTCAGTACCGCATAGGCGCAGGAATGCAATACGACGCCGGAGGCGACTTCGGCGGCGTCCGCCCGGGCGCCCGGAATCGAACCGATGATGACGATCAGTGCGAACAGCGCCATCGCTCCCCAATAGCGCAGGCGGGCATATGCCGGGGTAAGCAACAGGAAATGAATGAATTTCAGCACGACACGGGAATGAATTGGCAAAACCGTAACGATAGCATGGGCCAGAAAAAAGAGCCCGCCATGAAGGCGGGCTCAAACCCTGTCCGGGCCAAGAGACGATGAATCAAAAACGGTGAATCGATGCGGCGATAAAGCAGTGCATTTCCGGCGTTGCGCGCTGTACCGGATTGAAATCAGGTCAATCGCCTTGAAAATCGACCCGGAGATGAAGCGACCCGGGTTGAAGCGATCCACGTTGAAGCGATCCACGTTGAAGCGATCCACGTTGAAGCGATCCAAGTTGAAGCGGTCCACGTTGAAGCGATCCGTGAGCAGCGATAAAACAGGGCAATGCCGGAAATGCGAATTCGGAGCGGTGTGCCGAAGCACACCTGGTCTGTCACCACGCATATCGGTTGCATGTGTGGCAGATGGGTTCGAGTATAAGGTTTCCATGTGACGCTGCCATGACAGCGCGCAAACTTGGCGCACTCGGCGCAGCTGGCGCAATGCAGCGGGAATGGGATGCGAGAAGAAACCGGGAAAAAACCGGCAAGAAGCCGCTAAGAAACGGGAGCAAAAAAAAAGCCCGCGTCATCGGCGGGCTTCAAACTATTATCTTGGAGGAGAATAGTGGAGACAGGTGTGATTATGCTGCGCTGCCACATATAAGTCCAATTTTGAATTTCGATAATAGATATAGATTTACCGAATATCTCATCCATAAGGAACGGCGTCCGCGCGTCACAGGATGACGGCTTCGTCGGGCAACTGGTTCGGGCGCGAGCCGTCCGACGGGAAATGCCGTTGCAGCAGGTCGGCCAACTGGTTCAATGCCGCCACGGTGCCTTCGCGGAACTCGCCGCGCTTGTACGCGCCTGTCATCGTGCTGCATACCGCCTGCCATTCGGTGTCGGCGATGCAACGCCCGACATGGCGGTCGGCAACGATGTCCACGGCGTGGTCGGCCAGGTTCACGTAGATCAGCACGCCGCAGTTTTCCTCGGTATCCCAAACACCGTATTGCGCGAACAGAACCCTGGCCCGTTCGCGGTTCGTCACGCCGTCGAGGGCCGCGCCGAACGGCAGCGCGGGTTCGACGACCAGCCGCACTTCGGCCCGGTGGCGCTGTTCGCCTTCGGCGATCGCGGCGGCAATCGCCGCAAGCGTTGCTTCCGGGAAGCATCGGCGCCCCGCGCCCGAGCCGGTCATCAGGTGGCGCAGCGCGCGGCGCCATCGAGCAATCGTATCCATTACCAGTCTCCCGAGGCGCCGCCGCCATCGAATGTGCCGCCGCCGCCGCCGAAGCCACCGCCACCGAAGCCGCCACCGCCGAAGCCGCCACCGCCGCGGTGGGCATTGCCCAACGCGCTGCCGATGGCACTGCCGATCAGCACGCCGGCCGCATTCGAACCCCATCCCGAACGGTGCAGCCCGCTGCGCTGCCCGCGCCCGCGGCCGCGAAACATCGGCAGCAGCACGAAGGCGCCGAACAGGAGCGCCGGCAACAGCCATGAGCCCCCGCTTTCGGGCTGCGCCTGCCGCGGCGCTGGCTGCTGTTGAGGAGCAGGGAACTGTTCCTTGTCCAGCAGGGTGGCGATGGCGGACACGCCGGCGCTCAGGCCGCCGTAATAATCGTTGTTGCGGAAATGGGGCGCGATCACGTCCTGCAATACGCGCTTGGACTGCGCATCCGTCAAAACGCCCTGCACGCCGCGGCCGGCCTCGATGCGCAGGCGGCGCAACGAGGAGGGATTATCCTTCGCCACCACCAGCAGCACGCCATCGTCGACACCCTTGCGGCCCAGTTTCCACGCATCGGTGACGCGGATGCTGTATTGCTCGATCGGCTCGGGCGCCGTGCTTTTCACCGTGAGGATGGCGATCTGGCTGCCGGTGCGGGTTTCGTAATCGGCCAGCACGGATTCGAGGGCGCCGCGTTGCTGCGCCGTCAGCATGCCGGCGCCGTCCGTTACGCGGGCGGTGAGTGCGGGCACGGGAACAAAGCCCGATTGCGTGGAACTTTCCTGCGCGCGGGCCGCCTCGACGAACAGCAGCGCAAAACACAGCAGCAGCACCAGCAATGTGTAGCGGACGAGCCAATGGTCGAGCCAGCGCTTCGATGGCCGCGGCACCAGGCGGCGCAGGCCGCGCCGGCGGCCCCGCATGTCACGTACGTCACGCTCGTTGGTGGTCTCGGCGGTACCCAGCCATTTGCCTTCGGAAGGGTGTTCGCGCGTGCGCCGCCGCGGGGCGGCGGGTGGTGCGGCCGGATCGTGCGGGCCGTGCGGGCCGAGCGGCATGGTGGCAGTCACCTCCAGCAAAGCTATTTCTTCCCGCCGAAGTCGACGGTCGGCGCGGTCGAGATGGCTTTCTCGTTTTCCACGGTGAAGCTCGGCTTGACGTCATAGCCGAACATCATGGCCGTCAGGTTCGTGGGAAAGCGCCGCGCCAGCACATTGTAGTCCTGCACCGAGGCGATATAGCGCTGCCTTGCCACCGTGATCCGGTTTTCCGTGCCTTCCAGCTGCGATTGCAGGTCGCGGAAGCTGGTGTCGGCCTTCAGGTCGGGATAGCGCTCGGAGACCGCCATCAGCCGCGACAGTGCCGACGACAGCTCGCCCTGTGCCTGCTGGAATTTCTGGAACGCGGCGGGATCGTTCAGCACCTCGGGCGTTACCTGGATGCTGGTTGCCCGGGAGCGCGCGGCGGTCACCGCTTCCAGCGTCTCGCGCTCGTGCGATGCGTATCCCTTGACGGTGTTGACGAGGTTGGGGATCAGGTCGGCCCGGCGCTGGTACTGGTTGACTACTTCGCCCCAGGCGGCCTTCGTTCCCTCATCCTTGGTCTGGAAATCGTTGTAGCCGCAGCCGGACAGCGTGGCCGTCAGCACGCCCAGTCCGATCCAGCGTACGAGTGTGTTGCGCATGCTTCCTCCTTGAAAAGACACGTACCGATATTGCATGCACTATACATGTCTGGACAACTGAACTTTGTACGGTACAGCACATAGCGTGGCGTGCAATTGCCGGCCGCTATAATGGTGGGTTTGCATAATTTTTGATTAAGGGGCCGCCGTGAATTTCATCAATAAACTGAACGCCGCATGGGCCGCCAACGATTCCCTGCTGTGCGTGGGCCTGGACCCGGACATGGACCGCCTGCCGGCGCAGTTCCGCGACACGCCGGACGGCATCTATCACTTCTGCAAGGAGATCATCGATGCCACGGCCGACCTGGCATGTGCGTTCAAACCGCAGATCGCCTACTTTGCCGCGCTGGGCGCGGAAGGGCAGCTGGAGCGCATCGGCGCCTACCTGCGCGACCGGCATCCGCACATTCCGCTGATCCTCGACTCGAAGCGGGGCGACATCGGTGCCACGGCGAAGCAGTACGCGCGCGAAGCCTATGACCGCTACGGGGCCGACGCGGTCACGGTCAGCCCGTACATGGGAGCCGACTCGGTGGAGCCGTACATGGCATGGAGCGACCGCGGTGTGATCGTGCTGTGCCGCACGTCGAACCCGGGCGGGTCCGACCTGCAGTTCCTGGAAGTGAACGGCAAGCCGCTGTACCAGCACGTGGCGCAACTGGTGGCGGACAAGTGGAACAGCAACGGCCAGTGCGCGCTCGTGGTTGGCGCCACCTTCCCCGAAGAGATCCGCGCCGTGCGCGAGATCGTCGGCGAAATGCCGCTGCTGATTCCCGGCATCGGCGCGCAGGGCGGCGACATCGAGGCCACGGTGCGCGCCGGCCGCACCGATGCGGGGACCGGCATGATGATCAACTCGTCGCGCGCGATCCTTTATGCGACGCCGCAGGCCGGCGAAGACTTCGCCCAGGCCGCACGGCGGGTGGCGGAGGAGACGCGGCAGGGGATCAACGCCCACCGCTGAAAAATTGGGGACGGACCGGATCGCCGGACCGCCTGTTTTACAGGAAATTTCCTGTAAAACAGGGTCCGTCCCCATTTTGGGCGGTGAAGGAGGGGACGCGGCAGACTAGAAATGCCTACCTATCACTGAACATTTGGGACAGACTGGATCGCCGGACCGCCTGGTTTTGAGGAAATTTCCTCTAAACCAGGGTCTGTCCCCAGTTTTTCTTATTAGTACGACTGCGGCACGATCATTTCGGCGTACTCGTACAGTTCGCCCAAGATCTGCTCGGCCCTTTCGTCGGCCGTCTGCGACAGCGTGTCGATCTCGCCGAACAGCTGGTCGACGCTGCGGGCGCCGCCGGCGCCCTCCAGGAGCCGCGCGGCGCGGTGCTGTTCCCAGTGCTCGTGTTCCTGCTCGGACAGTGTGTCGGGAAAATTGCGGGCGCGGTAGCGGAACAGCAGTTCGGCCAGCCGGTCGTCCTGGAAATGCGGCGAGGCGGTGGCGAGTTTGTGTGGCGGTTCGCGGCGCAGCGAGTCGAGCAGGCGGCGGTCTTCCTTGCCGATGAAGCCGCCATACAGGTCTTCGTCGACGTCGGACGGTTCGGCCGGCGGGCGGTGGAATACCTGTTCCCACAGCGCCGACAGGTCGGGGCCGCTCGCCGCGTACTGCGCGTGCGTGAGTGCCAGCTCCAGGTCCATGCCCCAGCGCTGGGCCACGTCCGCGCTCAGCGTTTTCAGGTTGCCGACCAGCATGGGTGATTTGTTCAGGTGCACGCTCTTGATCGGCAGCCGGCTGACACCTTCGGGCAGGTCGCCGGCGCGGCTGAACAGCCGGGTGCGGATGGTTTCCGCGTCCAGCGTGAACAGTTCGCGCGGGTCGTGGCTGCAATCCCACACGAGCACTTCGTTCTTGTTGGTGGGATGCACGCCCAGCGGCCACACGAGCGCGAGGCAGCCCCGTTCCGCCGGGAACATGCCGGACACGTGCAGGAACGGCTTGCGCAGCTCGCGCGACAGGTGCAGGCCCATTTCGTCCGCGGCGCGGCCCTTGTCGCGCAGGGCCAGGCAGAAGTCCCACAAGCGTGGCTGCTTGTCGCGGATCAGGCGCGCCAGCGCGATGGTGGCGCGGACGTCGGACAGCGCGTCGTGCGCCGCCTCGTGCGCCAGATTGTTGACTGATGTCAATAATTCAAGTTTGAAGCTGGTCTTGCCGTTATCGCCTTTAGGCCATTCGATGCCGTCGGGCCGCAAGGCGTGGCACATGCGCACCACGTCGAGCAGATCCCAGCGGCCGCAGCCGTTTTGCCATTCGCGCGCGTAGGGATCGATCAGGTTGCGCCAGAACAGGAAACGGGTGAATTCGTCGTCGAACCGGATCGTGTTGTAGCCCACGCCCACGGTGCCGGGCTCGGCGAAGAGTTCGAGGATCGTGGCGGCGAACTGGTGTTCCGGCACGCCCTCGCGCAACGCTTGCTGGGGCGTGATGCCGGTGATCAGGCAGGACTGTGGATCGGGCAGGTAGTCGTCGGCCGGCTTGCAGTAGAGCATGACCGGCTCGCCGATCTCGTTCAGGTCGGCATCGGTGCGGATGGCGGCAAATTGCGCGGGACGATCGCGGCGCGGCACGGCGCCAAACGTTTCGTAGTCGTGCCAGAGAAAGGTGTGGTTGCTCATGAGTAGCTTAGTCGTGTCATAACCGGAGATTATCGTGGCAAACAGCATTTCCCTCAATTCAAAGACCATCTCGACCGATTCGAAGGTGGCCGGCCAGGGCGAAGTCACCGCGGCCCGGGCGAAAATGCAGTTGAACGTGTCGATCATGGAAGCGTCCACGTCGATCTCGATCGGCGTCGGCAGCAATCCGCAGGCGCTGCTCTACAAGTCGGCGATCACCAGCATTAACGAAGCCTTGCGGGCCGAGCTGGGCGAGAATGCCGTGCAGAACGCCGCACGGCACGACAATTCGCCCGAAGCCACGGCCGGCCGCATCGTCTCGCTGGCCAGCGGTTTCTTCAGCGTGTTCAAGGCCCAGAATCCGCAGATGGAAGACGGCGCGGCGCTGGAAAAGTTCATGGGTGCGGTGAAGGGCGGTGTCGAGCAGGGCTTCAAGGAGGCACGCGACATCCTAAAGGGCTTGAAGGTGCTGGACGGCGACGTGGCCGCCAACATCGACAAGACCTATGCATTCGTGATGAAGGGTTTCGACGAATTCGCCGCCAGGATGGCGCAGCCGAAGGACGAAAAAGAGGCTGCCTAGACCGCTAATTCCGTTCAGTTAGTGCTTGGCCGGCACGTTGACCCGCATGCAGACACCTCAAAAGCAAAGGGCTGGGGTCAGACCTGGCGGGTCTGACCCCGGAATCTGCCTCTGGGTTTGGCTTATCTGAACGGCATTACCGCCTAGACCGCCGGTTGTGCGGCGGGCAGCGCTTCCGCCACGACAACACGGTCGCGCCCGGCCGCTTTCGCGCGGTACAGGGCGCCATCAGCGGCGGCGACCAGCCCATGGTCGTCCTGCGTTTCGGCCAGCGACGCCACGCCGAACGACGCCGTGATGTGCGGCAGTGGCACCCGCACGTCGTCGAACACCGCCGTTTCACGCATGCGTTCGCACAGCCGCTCGGCCACCCCGGCCGCCACCGGGCCCGGCGTGTCGGGCAGGATCACCATCAATTCCTCGCCGCCATAGCGCACGGCGAAATCCGATGGCCGCAGCGCGCCCGCCAGCAGGTGCGCGGCGATACGCAAGGCGCTGTCGCCCTGCTGGTGGCCGTGATGGTCGTTGAACTTCTTGAAGTGGTCGATGTCGAGCATGATCAGTGACAGCGGCGCGCGCGTCGCATGCGCGGTCGACACAAGCCGCGGCAGCACGTCGTTCAGCCAGGCGCGGTTGTACAGGCCCGTCAAGCCATCGTTCAGCGACAGCTGGCGGTAGAATTCGCCCAGCTTTTGCCGCTGGCGCAATTGCATGCCCGCGGCGCGGATGCGGAAGGACAGCAGCCGCAGCAGGTTCCGGGCGACGCCGTCGGCCTCCTCGATGAGCCGCCAGGCCAGGTCGGCATCGACCAGCAGCAGTTCGCTCGCTTCCAGCGCCTTCAGGCCGGACAGGTCGGCCTCGCCGTCGAGGACAGCCTGTTCGCCGGCGCTTTCCCCAGGCAGGATCCGCGTCGTGGCGCCGTTTCCGGTGGCATCGGCCAGCGCGCCGCGCAGCACGATCACCAGGCGCGGGCTCCCCGGGTCGGACACCATTTCGCCCGCCGCCGCCAGCATCACGGGACAGTTCGCCAGCAGCGCGGCGGCACTGGCGGTATCGGCATCGCGGAACAGGTGCAGGGCGGCGATGTCGTACGGGGAAGCGGCGAAAGTGCTGAGTAGTTTCACGGCAGGGTTTCCAGGAAGTCATGCCATGATAGCGCATGAAAGTCGGTCGAACGCGGCTGAACTTGTTTCAATCCACTACTTTTACTTTCTTTTGCAACATGACCTTCATCGATGCCCTTGGCCACGCCCACGAACCCGATCCGACTGCCCGCATCGTGTCGCTGGTACCGTCGATCACCGAAATGCTGTGCACGTTCGGGCTGGCCGGCCAGCTGGCGGGGCGCAGCGGTTTCTGCATCCACCCGAAAGACGCGCTGCGCGATATTCCGAAGGTGGGCGGCACGAAGGATGTCAACATCGACCGGGTGCGCGCGCTGGCCCCCACGCACGTGGTGGTCAACATCGATGAGAACACGAAGCCGGTGGCCGACCTGCTGGCCACGTTCGTGCCGCACGTGATCGTCACGCACCCGCTGCGGCCGGAAGACAACCTGGCGCTTGCCCGCCTGCTGGGCGGCGTGTTCTGCGCGGACGACGCGGCCCGCCAGTGGTGCGATGCCTTTGCCGCCGAACTGGCCGCGCTGCGCGCCATGCCGAAAGGGCCGCCGCAGCGCGTGCTGTACTGCATCTGGCAGGATCCCTGGATGACCGTGTCGCATGACACGTATATCGCGGCCATGCTGGCGGAGATCGGCTGGAGCGTGCCCGCGCTGGGACCCGACCGTTATCCCCGCTTCGACTGGAACGATGCGCTGGTGGCCGGCATCGACCAGGTGCTGCTCTCCACGGAACCGTACCGGTTCACGGAAGCGCATGCCGACGCGCTGGAAAAGCAGGTCGGCAAGCCCGTGCAACTCGTGGATGGGGAAATGATGTCGTGGTACGGCAGCCGGGCGCTGGCCGGGCTGGCGTACCTGCGCGGCCTGGCCGCGGCGGGATAACTGTCGGCCGTGCCGGTCAGTCGTCGGCCGTGCGGTCAGTCGTCGGTCTCGACGGCGTCCGGCTGCACGAGGTCGGCGACGGGCGTGTTGTGCTTGACGTCGCTGCGCTTGCCGATGGCCGTGTCCAGTGCGCGCACCAGCTTGCCGGAGGCGCCGGTGATCGCCTGGTGCAGGTCGCCGGCCTGGTCCGTCACGGCGATCGGCGGGATACCGGCCACGCGTGCTTCCATCATGCAGCGCTTGTCGTTCGGACCGGTCTTGTGACCGTTATTGTCACCGAGGTGAACCTCGACGCGGGTAATGGCTTCGCCGAAGCGTTCCAGCGCCGAGCGAACGACACTTTCGACGTGGTTGTCCAGGTTGGCATCATGGGTAATGGCCTTGTCGGTATTCACTTGAACTTGCATTGTTGTTCTCCTCGTTGTGATGGCTCAATATTACGTCTTACGGGGCCCTTCTGTTGTTAAGTGCAGCACATTGCCGCGTTTTCAAGGCCTTACTCCGCCTGCTGCGCCAACTCTTTCTCGTGGTGCGGGAACCGGTCCATCTTCGCGAGCACGGGGAACAGCTTGATCCACGCGCCCGTGACGAAGAGCGTGGCGACGCCGCCGAAGACGACGGCGCGCGACAGGCCCATCCAGCCGGCAGTGACGCCGGATTCGAATTCGCCCAGTTCGTTCGATGCGCCGATGAACACGTAATTGACGGCGCTGACCCGGCCGCGGATCGCATCCGGCGTTTCGAACTGCACCAGCAGGTGACGCACGTAGACGCTGATCATGTCGCCGGCGCCCATCAGCAGCAGGCAGGCGAGGGCGACGGCGAAGGTGGTCGTAGTGCCGAGCACGACGGTGCCCATGCCGAACACGGCCACGCCGCCAAACATCCACGCGCCGACCCGGCGCGTGATGGGGAAGAACGCCAGCGCGATCGAGCACAGCGCGGCGCCGGCCCCGGGCGCCGAACGCAGCATGCCCAGGCCGGACGGGCCAATGTGCAGCACGTCGTGGGCCAGCGCCGGCAGCAGCGCCGTGGCGCCGCCGAACAGCACGGCGAACAGGTCCAGCGAGATCGCGCCCAGCACGATGGGGCGCGACTTCACGAAGCGCAAGCCTTCCAGCACGCTGTGCCACGTGGCCGGTTCGCGGTTGCTGGCCTGCGGCGGGGCCTTGGTGATCGCCATCAGCACCGTGGCCACCAGCAGCAGCGCGGCGGCGACGCAATACACGGCGATCGGGCCGTAGATGTACAGCAGGCCGCCCAGCGAAGGGCCGGCGATCACGGCGACGTGGAAGCTGGACGAGGAGAGCGCTACCGCCTTGCTGAGGTCCTGCTGGGGCACCAGGTTCACCAGCATCGCCTGCGTGGCCGGCCCCATGAAGGCGCGCGCGCTGCCGAACAGCACGAGCACGGCGAACACGGGCCACACGGCCGCCATGCCGCTGGAGGCGAAGGCAAGCAGCAGCAGGCCCACCAGCAATTGCGTGGCCAGGCAGGCCGTGACGATGTTGCGGCGGTTGTAGCGGTCGGCCACGTGGCCCGCAGGCAGGATCAGCAGCAGGAACGGCGCGAATTGCGCCAGGCCGATCATGCCGAGGTAGAACAGGTTGTGGGTCATCGAATAGACTTGCCAGCCGACGGCGATGTTCTGCATCTGCACGGCAAGCGTGCCGAGGATGCGGGCGGACAGGTAAAACGTGAAGTTACGGTGACGCAGGACGGCGAAGCCGTTGGATGAGGACATGAAGCGATCGGTGGTCAGACGCGGCCCGCCGCCCGGCCGGGAGGCCGGCGGGGAACCGGGATCGCGAGGTGGTTAAGGTTGGGCCAGGTCGGCTTCGGTGGTGAAGGCGTCCGCGTAGAATTCGTCTTCCGGCAAGCCGCAGGTGGCGACGAAATCGCGCTTTGCCGATTCGACGACGATCGGCGCGCCGCACGCATAGACCTGCCAGCCGCTCAGGTCCGGCAGGTCGGCCACGGCGGCCTGGTGCACGTAGCCTTTGCGGCCCGTCCAGCCGTCTTCGTCCAGCGCATCGGACACCACGGGAACGTAGCTGAAGTTGGGCAGCTCGCGCGCCCATTCTTCGCACAGCGCATGCATGTACAGGTCGCGCGGCCGGCGGCCGCCCCAGTACAGCACCATCTTGCGCTGCGAACCGGACGCTTTCATCTGCTCGACGATCGCCTTGATCGGCGCGAAACCGGTGCCGGACGCCAGCAGCACCATCGGCTTGTCCGATTCCTCGCGCACGAAGAACGTGCCCAGCGGGCCCTCGAAGCGCAGGATGTCGCGCTCCTTCAGCGTGCCGAACACCTGGTCGGTGAACAGGCCACCCGGCATGTGCCGGATGTGCAGCGAGACCGGGCCGGCGCCGGGTGCGCTGGCCATACTGTAGCTGCGGCGCTTGCCGTCGCGCAGCAGGAATTCGATGTACTGCCCGGCACGGTATTCCAGCACTTCATTGGCGGGCAGCTGCAGCGTCATCACGATCACGTCCGGCGCCACCTTTTCCAGCGTGGTCACGCGCGACGGCATCTTCTTGACGGGGAAGTCGCCGCTGCCGGCCACTTCGCGGGCGGAAATCACGAGGTCGGAATGGGGTATCGCGCAACAGAACAGCGACATGCCCTGGGCTTCCTCTTCCTCGGACAGCGCACGGCGCTGGTGCGGCTTGTGCGTGATCTCGCCGGCAACGACCTTGCCCTTGCAGGAGCTGCACGCGCCGTTCTTGCAGCCGTACGGCAGCCCGACGCCGGCCCGCATGGCCGCCGCCAGCACGGTTTCATCCTCGTCGCATGCGAACTGGTGACCGCTGGGCTGAACAGTAATCTGAAACGTCATACAATCCTTGAATAATGAAAACCTCAAGCAAACAAAAATCCGGCCGGATCCTCGGAAAGCCGCGCCTGCTGGTCCTCGGCTGCGGCGATGTCGGCATGCGGCTGTTGCCACTGCTGTGCGCACGCTACCGCGTCTTCGCCGTCACCCGCGATGCGGCCGATGTCGGCGCGTTGCGGGCTGCCGGCGCGGTTGCCGTGCTGGCCGACCTCGACCAGCCAGCCACGCTGCGCCGCCTCAAGGGCCTGGCCCACACGGTGATCCACCTGGCGCCGCCGCCGGGGGCCGGCGAACGCGATAGCCGCACGCGCAATGTGACCGCCATTCTACCCGAGGCGGCGAAGGTCGTTTATGTGAGCACGACCGGTGTCTATGGCGACCTGGCGGGGCGGCTCGTCGATGAAACGCAACCGGTGGCACCCCGCAATATCCGGGCGCGCCGGCGCGTGGACGCGGAAGGGCAATTGCGCCGCTGGGCCCGCCGTGCGCAAGGTCGCCTGGCCATCCTGCGCGTGCCCGGCATCTACGCGGCGGACCGGCTGCCGCTCGAGCGCCTGCGCCAGGGCACGCCCGCGCTCGATGCCGCGGACGATGTCTACACGAACCACATCCATGCGGACGACCTGGCGGCACTGCTGCGGGCGGCACTGTATCGCGGCCGGCCGCAGCGGGTCTACCACGCGGTCGACGACAGCGCGATGCGCATGGCCGAGTATTTCGATGCCGTGGCCGATGCTGTCGGTCTGCCCCGTCCGCCCCGCCTGCCGCGCCCGCAGCTGGCACAGGTGGTATCGCCCACGCTGCTGTCGTTCATGTCCGAGTCGCGCCGTCTCGCCAATGGCCGGTTGAAGCGCGAACTGGGCGTGCGGCTGCGCTACCCAACCGTTGCCGACGGGCTACAAAGCATGACGGCCATCCGCCAGGATTGACGCGCCGCAAACGTGATTTTCCTGCTTGCGACTAACGTAGGCAGACATCACGAGGAGGTCGTATGGAAGCGAACCGCCGGCATCCCAGCAAGGAAGAAGTACGGGCATGGATGGCCCGGCGCCGGGTTTCCTCCCGCGCCGGGTTACCGCTGCCGCTGCCCTCGCCGGATGAACTCCGGCGCGAACTGGGCTGGCATCAGTTGCCGGTGGCCCGGCAGGAAGCGCTCCCGATGGCCCTGCCTCTCTCGCTGGCCGAACTCGCGGCCCTGACGATCGTCACATGGTGCTGGCTGCTGCTGTTGCTGCCCCGCGAGTCCTCGCAATCGGCTTCGTAGGTTACCTACCATAGAATGTGGTGTTGAAATCTCTCGGATTCTCACGCAGGTTGCCAAAATTTAAGCAATCCGGTGTACCATATTGTCCGCATACAAACTACTTCGCCGTGCGCGATGGTTTGTCACCAGAGACCGGTAACGAACCGGCGGAAATGGGTAACCCTGCTATTGCTTCAAAAGAGCATCTTGCTTTAAAAGAGCATTGTCCGAGAAAGTTTGAATATGTCATTCCTGAAAGACCTGACCGCATCGCCGTCGTACAACCCGAACCGCGTCCTCGACGCCATCATTGCCAAGCTGGACCTGAAGAACGACGCGGCCCTGTCGCGCGCCCTCGAAGTGGCGCCGCCCGTCATCAGCAAGATCCGCCACAACACGCTGCCGATCGGCGCCACGATCCTGATCCGCATGCATGAAATCAGCGATTATTCCATCCGCGAGCTGCGCGACCTGATGACGCATTGATGGCCCATCGGTAGCGTACTGATAACGCTAGAGTGGTTCGCTGCGCGGTGCACGAAAACCGCTCGACAATGCGCACACAAAAAAAAGCCGGCCCGTTGCGGGGCCGGCTTTTTTCATTGGGGCGTGCTCAGGCGAGGCGCGGACGTTCCGTATAGAACGCGGTCTGTGCCGGTGCCGCGTCGATACGGCCGGAATAAGCCGTTGCGGTGCCGATGCGGCCCGAATAGGCCGTTTTCGGGCTCACGTTCGCGTCGCTGATCCGGCCGGAATACGCCGTTTGCGCGGCAACGGTCGGCGCGGCGGCGCGGCCGGAATAGGCGATGCGGCCGGAATAGGCGGTCTCCGTGCCGATCCGCCCCGAATAGGCCACATCGGTGCCGATACGGCCCGAATAGGCGGTTTGCGCGCTGATCCTTCCGGAATAGGCCGTGTCGGTGCCGATGCGGCCCGAGTAAGCGACATCGGTGCCGATCCGGCCGGAATACGCGGCATCGGCGCTGATGCGCCCCGAATATGCCGGCTCGGCGTTGCGCAGGTAGGCGTCGCCGAAGGTCTCCTCGTACAGCTCTTTCATCCGGTCGCCCACGCGGCGGTGCGCTTCCTCGTCATCTTCGCCGCGCAGGCCGATGTACGGAAAATGGTGCAGGAAATAGCCGAACACCTTGTCGCAATCGACCGCGTATTTCATCGTATCGAGGATGTGGTAATGCCAGAACGTGTCCACGTCCATCAGCGGCGCGGTCTGCTCGTTCGGAAACATCTTCATCAGGTACAGAAAACGGCGGTATTCGAACTCGACAGCATTGACCTTTTCCAGCGACCAGCCTTCGCCCGATTCCTCGTGCATCAGCTTGACCTTGATGGGCTCCAGGTCGAGTTCGGCGATCTGTTTGAAATGTTCGGTAG
The DNA here is from genome assembly GCF_055502675.1 of Pseudoduganella sp. jia 12. Classification (NCBI taxonomy): domain Bacteria; kingdom Pseudomonadati; phylum Pseudomonadota; class Betaproteobacteria; order Burkholderiales; family Oxalobacteraceae; genus Pseudoduganella; species Pseudoduganella sp. jia 12. Next base: position 78,361 of record NZ_JBUXKP010000014.1, on the reverse strand, counting down.
AAACCATGTACATCCTCTCCAAGGGTTGCCGGCACTGCGATGCCGTATCTGAATTGATGTTGATGCAAGGAAACATCAACAAACCCCAGTATAGGTCGTTCTTTACGGATTGCAAGAAACGATTCAATCGTGCGGGAAGGCCAGGGGGAAGAGGCGCGGAACCGCTGTTGCGGTTCCGCGACAATGCACCAGGCAGCAGTCAGGCGGTGGTTTGCGCCAGTCGCGGCCGCACGGTGTAGACCGGGCTGACCGCCGGGATTTGCGCGCCGTCGATCGGCGTCGCCGCGTCCGGTGCACGGCCCGACCAGGCGGTTTGCCCGGCCAGCGGCGTTGCCATGCCCGACCAGGCGGTCCTTGCGGCCGGCGTTGCCATACCCGACCAGGCGGTCCTTGCGGCCAGTGCGGTTGCCGCACCCGACCACGCGGTCTTTGCTGCCGGCGTTGCCATGCCCGACCAGGCGGTCTTCGCAGCCAACTGGGTCGCCATGCCCGACCAGGCGATTTGCGTGTCCTGCGATGCCGTCGCGCGGCCCGACCAGGCAGTGGTGCCCGCGCGGAGGTAATCCTCGCCGAACGTTTCTTCGTACAGTTCCTTCATGCGCGCGCCCATGCTTTGATGGACTTGCTCGTCTTCTTCGCCGCGCAGGCCGATATAAGGGAAGTGATGCAGGAAATAACCGAACACCGCCTGGCAATCGAACGCGTACTTCAGCGTATCGAGGATGTGGTAATGCCAGAACGTGTCCACGTCCATCAGCGGCGCGGACTGTTCGTCCGGATATTTTTTCATGAGGATCAGGAAACGCCGGTATTCCTTCTCCACCGCGTTGGCATGCTCCAGGCTCCACCCTTCGCCTGATTCCTTGTGCATCAGCTTGACCTTGATGGGGTCCAGGTCCAGTTCTTCGATCGTCGTGTAGTCAGTCATCCTTGGTCTCCTATTGTTGAGGTAGGTCAATGCAATTAAAACAAGGCCTATTGTTGCCTTTGCTTAAATGGCGCTATTGATCTTGCTCAAACTATAGGAGGCTTATATGCAACTATTTTCTGTTATGAATGATTACTGTTAGTTTGCAAACTCGCCGATTGCCGGCTGCGCAGCGCGCCAGGCTACCGGCACCGTGACGGTGACCGTGGTGCCGCCATGGGGCCGGCTGACGATGGAGCAGTCGCCGCCCAGTAAGCTCATGCGTTCCTCGATGCCCACGAGGCCGAACGAGCCATTCTTGTTGCGGCTGCCGTCGTGCAGGCCGATACCGTTGTCGGCAATGACCATGCGCAGGGTGCCGCCGAGCTGGCGCAGTTCCACGCGCACATGCGTGGCCCGTGCATGTTGCTGGATGTTGCTGAGCGATTCCTGCAGCACCCGGAACAGTGCCACGGCGCAGCGGTCGTCCAGATCCGGCGTGCCGTCGGGGTCGAGCACGTCGCACTCGATGCCGGAACGTTTGCGGAACTGCGTGATCTGCCATTCCACCGCGGCCGACAGCCCGAGATCGAGCACGTTCGGCCGCAGATCGTTGATGATGTTGCGCACGCTGCGGATCGTGTCGTCGATCTGTTTCAGCGTGGCGGTGGCGCGGGAGTGCAGGCGGGGGTGGCGCAACGCCGTGCGGCTGGCCAGGATATCGGCTTCGATCCGCAGCGCCAGCAGGTTCTGGCCCAGGTCGTCGTGGATCTCGCGGGCGATGCGCTTGCGTTCTTCCTCCTTGATCTGCTCGGCATGTGCGGCCAACCGGCGCAGCCGCTGGTGCGACAGTTGCAGCTTGGCCTGGCTGTCGCGCAATTCGCGCGTCATGTCGCGCGCCATCTGCAGCGCGCGCCGCCGCGACGAGACCTGGGCATGGAACAGCGCGTACATCAGCAGCGTGCTGACAAAGCCGACCAGCGCGGCCAGCCACGGCAGGTAGGCGTCAAAGCTCGAGAACAGCGCCCCCCGGGGCGCATCGAAATACACCTGCCACAGCCTGCCGTTGTAGTTCACGGGCAGGCTCAACTCAACATGATCGTCCGGCGGCGCCCGGCCGGCGGCCGATTCGATGCTGTCGAACAGCAGGTGGCCATTCGGATGGCCATCCGGCGGCGTGCCGGCCACGGCGCTGTACAGTCGCACCCGCACTTCGCGCACCGGCGTATCGACCATGGCCGCCTCCACCAGGCGCGGCACGGAAAAGCCGATGCCTACCGAGCCCAGGTAAGCGGCGCGGCGATCGGCCACGGTGTCGACCGGCATGTCCGCCCGGTACACGGGCAAGCGCAACGGCATGCCGAACTGCGTGGGCGCTTCGGGCAATTGCACCGGCAGGCCCGACGTGGAGATCGCGCCCGTGTCGCGCGCCTGCTCCAGGGCACGGGCAACGGCGGGGCGGGAGGCCAGGTCGTATCCGAACTTGCCTTTGGCGCCGTACATCGGTTCGAGCAGCGTGATGACGGTGTAATCGGGCCGCTGGCCGGAGGGCGAGATCCGAAATTCAGGGTAGCCCAGCTCGCGTACCGTCGCACTGCGCATCTGGTGTTCGAACGCGGCGCGGCGCTCGTCCGGCACGTATTGCGCGAAGTTGATCGTGGCGATCGACGGGAAATTATGCGGAATGTCCAGGCCTCGCACGTAGCGATGGAAACTCTGGGGCGACATTTCCTCGCTGGCCTGGAAATGGCTGGCGGCGCCGCGCAGCACGTCGGTACATGCCTTGATGCCGCCGGCAATATTGTGCTGGATGCTGCGGGCCTGGTTGCGGAACCGTTCCAGCGCCTCGCTTTCGAGGGAGTTGGCCATCCATGCGTAGAATCCGGCGCCGACCAGCATCGACAGCAGCACGCCGCTCCACCAGGAGGGTTTCGCTTCGTGCAATTTTCCTGACAAAGGTTGTTTCATGGACGGCGCGCTGGGAGAGCTGAGTTCGTGTTCAAAATATAGGCAGTCGAGGTGAGCTGCGTCAAGAACAAAGCGACTCCCGGACAGGAACCGTTGCGGCAGACGCAGCCCTCGTCTGTCACCGTGGTGAATCTCATGCACGAACGAAAAACAGGGGACGTACCCTGGTTTCCAGGAAAGAAATCCTTATGGCAGCAAGAGTGACGCTGGCGCAGCATAGCCCTGTCTGTCACTAAAATGCCGAGAAACAAGGGTACGTCCCCAGTTTTGCTAATGGAAAAGCCGCCTCGCGGGCGGCTTTTCTTCAGGATTTACTTCGCGCTTCCCCAACTGTCTTTCAGCGTGACGATGCGATTGAACACGGGTTTGCCCGGCCGGGAATCGACCCGGTCGGCCACGAAGTAGCCGTGGCGCTCGAACTGGAAGCGCTGCTCGGCCTGCGCATCCTTCAGGCCCGGTTCCAGGTAGGCGGTCACCACTTCCTTGGCCTTCGGATTCAGGAATTCCTTGAAGTCCTTGCCGCCGGCATCCGGCTGCGGGTCCGTGAACAGGCGGTCATACAGCCGCACTTCCGCTTCCAGCGCGGCGCTCGCGCTGACCCAGTGGATGTTGCCCTTGACCTTGTAGTTGTTCGCGCCATCGGTGCCGGATTTGCTGTCGGGGAAGTAATTGACGTGCACGGCGATCACTTTGCCGTTCTCGTTCTTGTCGTAGCCCGTGCATTCGGCCACGAAGCCGTATTTCAGGCGCACGCGCGCACCCGGCTGGTCGCCGATCGGCGGGTAGAAACGGAAGTAGCCTTTCGACGGTACTTCCATGAAATCCTCTTCCTCGATCCACAGCTCGCGGGTGAACGGGAACGTGCGGTTGCCCAGTTCCGGATGGTGCGGGTGCACGGGCGAGCTGCACTCGACGCTTTCATTGGCGTCGAAATTGTCGACGACCAGTTTCAACGGCTTGAGCACGGCGATCGCACGCGGCGCCTTCGGGTCCAGGTCTTCGCGCACGGCGCCTTCCAGCACGCCGAAGTCGATCCAGCCGTCGGACTTCGTCACGCCCGTGCGTTCGGCCATGAGCTGGATGCCTTCCGGCGTGAAGCCGCGGCGGCGCATGCCCACCAGCGTGGACAGGCGTGGATCGTCCCAGCCGTCGACGATGCCTTCCTCGACCAGCTGGCGCAGCTTGCGCTTGGACGTGACGATGTACGTCAGGTTCAGGCGCGAGAATTCGTATTGCTTCGGCAGCGGCTTCTTGAAGAAGCCGCCTGCCGCCAGCGTTTCCAGCAGCCAGTCGTAGAATGGCCGGTGATCCTGGAATTCCAGCGTGCACACGGAGTGCGTGATGTTTTCCAGCGCATCCGAGATCGGGTGCGTGTAGTCGTACATCGGGTAGATGCACCACTTGTCGCCCGTGCGGTGGTGGTGCGCATGGCGGATGCGGTAGATCGCCGGATCGCGCAGGTTCATGTTCGGCGACGCCATCGCGTCTTCGCTCATCTTCGCGCGCAGGATGTGCTCGCCATCGGCGTACTTGCCGGCCTTCATGTCGCGGAACAGTTGCAGCGATTCCTCGGCGGGGCGGTTGCGGAAGCGCGAGTTCACGCCCGGCGTATTGAAATTACCCCGGTTCGCCGCCATTTCCTCGGCGCTCTGGCTGTCCACGTAGGCGTAGCCGGCCGTGATCAGGTATTCCGCCATCTCGTACAGCCGGTCGAAATAATCGCTGGCATAGTGCAGGTAGCCGTCGCCGCCGGCGGAGTCCTGGCTTTCCCAGGAAAAGCCCAGCCATTTCACGCTGTCCATGATGGAGTCGACGTATTCCTGCTCTTCCTTGGCCGGATTGGTGTCGTCGAAGCGCAGGTGGCAGCGCCCCTGGTAGTCGCGCGCCAGGCCGAAGTTCAGGCAGATCGACTTGGCATGGCCGATATGCAGGTAGCCGTTCGGCTCCGGGGGGAAACGGGTGATGACGGGAGGCAGCCCTTCGCGCTGGTGCGCGCCGGTGGCCAGGTCGTGTTCGACGATGTTGCGAAGGAAATTCGGTGCTGGTGCCGCTGCGGCTGTCTTTTTGTCGTTGCTCATGTACGAGGGCAGGAATTGGAGTCGATTGGCGGCCATTTTACCGTACGTCGCCTCGTGCGGCGGGACAGCCGATCGTTTTCTATAGGATAATTCGCCCTTACGCCCACGTTTTTGGACCAGAGTGTCGAGGCAGAGGAAAACCATGGATAATTTGTACAACGTGCTCGGTATCGCGCCGAACGCGACGGAAGACGAGATCAAGAAGGTCTACCGGTCGCTGGCGATGCGCTTCCATCCGGACCGCAATCCCGAGCCCGGTGCCGATGCCCGCTTCAAGGCCATCGTCAAGGCCTATGAGGTATTGTCCGACCCCGCGAAGCGGGAGGAATACAACCAGAGCCTGAACCACCGGATCATCATCGATCCGGAAGAGGAAGCCTACCAGTTGTGGCGCTCCGTCTTCAGCCTGCATGGCGTCACGTTACCTGCCGCCTGAACCAGACAAGCATTTACGAAAAGAGTCAGCAATGAGAAGAGTACACCCCGAGTTCGCCTTTCAGGCGCGCGAACTGGCCGAGCAGATCGATGGCATCCTCGGCGATCCGCCGGACCGCAAGAACTACAAGGCGATGACGCAGGCGCTGGTGACCGAGTACGCCAACGGCGGCGGCATCGAAGACCTGAACATGATGGCGTTCGCGCTGGTGGACGTGATCGATATCGCCGAACCGAAGACGCTGCTGGCGGACGCCGAGGACTTCGAGTTCGGCGACCCGGCGCGCGTGTTCGCGGCCGTGTCGTGCCCGGAGGGCGAGCCCGCCCGCATGCTCGCGGCCATCGAGGAAAACCACCTGGAACTGGGCCGCCAGGCCATCGTTACCGCGTTCCTGCACAAGCACCCGCGCATGTGGGATGACGACGACACGTCGCTCGACCAGCTGGCCGAAGGCGACGAGGGCGATGACGACGAGGAAGACGGCGGCGCCAGCGAGGAATTCACCCAGATGTTCGACCAGGAAGGAGAGCGTTGATGTCCGAGGAAAAGTCCAATCTGCCCGCGATCAGCAAGCAGGTGACGGAACTGGTGCTGGCCGGCTCGCTGGCACACGCCGAGCAGGCGTTCGCGGATGCGGCCGAGCAGCACGGCGACCTCGCCGTGGTGGAGGTGCTGCAGAATATTCCGCCGCACGTGACGGCGCTGCACATGGCCGGCTTCGACGGCGGCAAGCTGTCGCTGGCCACGCTGCTGGTGCCGCCGAAGGCCTGGGCCGACAGCCTGGCCTACATCGCCGCCACGTGGAACGAGGACATGATCGAGGACGATCCCGAGCGCATCGCCGAGGGCCTGTTCAATCACATCCACGGCGTGGTGTTCGGCACCGAGGACGAGGAGCGCCGCCGCGAACTGCTGCAGGAAGCATCGGCTTCCGACCATGGCGCGACCGTGTTCGCCATCGTGTTCTCGCTGGCGCCGAAGGAGATGCTGGAAGTGGCCGGCGAAGTGATCTCGAAGGGTTCGTACATCACGGCGCAATCGTCGTCCGACAGCGACGTGGTGCCGCTGGCCGTGGCGCTGGCGCAGGCCAGCGAGGATGGTTGGGACCGTGCGCTGTTCGAGCTGTTCCCCGAGTTCCGCCACAGCGCGGACCTGGCCGATGCCGAATATTCCGACGATCCCGACGAGGAAGAACCGTCGGTGCTGCAGCGCTCCACGAAGGAGCTGCTGTACCGCCTGCGCAAGCAGGTGCCGAGCACCCGTAGCGCCAGCGCGCGCGGCGGCCGCCGCAACCTGGGCACGGGGATCTTCTCCTGATGCTGCCGGCACTCGTACGCGAAAACCTGCCGAGACTGACGCGCGCGATCAAGCTGCTGCCGGGCGACGACCGCCCGGACGCTGCCGTGATGCTGGCCGACGAACTGGCCGGCATCACGGCGATGGTCGCCGAGAAGTTCACCAACCACCGCACTTCCGAAGGCATCCAGAAGGCCGTCAACCTCACGGTGGGCGGCGTATCGCTGGGCCTCGAACAGTTGCTGTCCGTGGACAGCGACGCGGCCGCGCTCGACTTCCTCGTCGAGAACGGCGCCGAGGCGGCATTCCAGGCGGGCTTTCGCCAGCTGAAGGACCTGGCCGCGATGCCCGAGGATACGCTGGTGGGCGAATACGACCAGGACCCCGTGTATGCCCAGCGGCGCCTGCGCGACATCTTCTTCGACCTCTGCCTGACCGACCCGAACGCGAACTGGGACGGTCCGGCACGCTACCAGGAACAGTTCAGGCAGCGCCAGGAAGCACAGGCCGTCGTCCGCTTCGCGAGCTGGCTGCGGCGGCACAACAGCGGCGGCGCCATCAAGGACACCGACCTGAACGCGGAAGGCGTGATCGCGCTGGCGATCATCTTTGCCGTCGAAGGAGGAGGGCGCATCGTGGCCCGCACCGGCCAGAAGGACTTCGAGCGCTTCGTGAAGGCGGTGCGCGCGAACAAGCCCGACTTCGAAGCCGGCTGGACCGAACTGGTGGCCGCCGTGCCCGCCCAGCACCATCCGGTGCTGCTGAACCGCATCGACGTGTACCGCAAGGGCTGCACGGTGCTGCAGCACATTCCCGGCCGCACGGCGATGAAGACGCTGTTTGCCGAGCTGGAGAATTATGCGGGCTCGGAGCTGGACCCCGACTACGACTGAAGGCGTCGATGAACCCGCAGGCCGACACCGCGGCGATCCTCGCCGACCTGATGAAGCTGGTGGAGGCGCTGCACCAGGTGTCGCCGAACCGGTTTCATGCGATGGTGAAGAAGGCCGGCACGGCAGCCGATTGGTATGACGCCGTGCTGGCCTTGCGTTACGCCGCCGGTTCGAAGGAACTCCGGGACACCGGCGACGAGCGCGTGCACGAGCTTTGCGAGGACATCCGCCGCCACATTGCGCGCATCGATGCGTTCTTCCAGATGACGCTTCTCCCGGCATCGCCCCGGCAGCAACGCCAATGGGAAGATGCGCTCGCGCCGGATGACCATGCGAGACACGTGTTCCGCAAGGATGGCTCGCTGGACATCAGCCTGCTTGATTCCGACCTGCGGGGCACGACCTTGCATGTACGGCGCGTGTGGAACCACGTGTGCAACTTCACCGGCTCGTGGACGGAATTCACGATCGAACTGGACAGGGCCCAGGCGGCGGACTGGCAGGCGCGGCGTGCGCGGTTTCAGGCGATGCAGACCGCAATCGAACAGCGGTAGCCGGCACCAGCCCGGTCAAGTATTGCCTGAAAAATGGGGTACGTCCCCATTTTTCGGGAAACATTGCCAGGAAAATGGGGTACGTCCCCATTTTTCGGGAAATTATTCCTCGGCGGCGGCTTTTGCCAGCGCCACGAACGCCGCCACCAGCGGCCCGCCGTCGTCGCTGCGCTGCGCCAGCATCAGCGCCGTTGTGGCCTGCGGGTCTTCCAGCGGCCGGTACACGACGCCTTCCATGTGGATACCCTCGAATGAACTCGGTAGCACGGAGATGCCGCAGCCGGCGGCCACCAGGCCGATGATCGTCGACGCTTCGCCCGCTTCCATCGCGATCTGCGGCGTGAAGCCGGCGGCGCGGCACATGCGGAACAGTTGGGGGTGGATGCCCGTGCCCGCGTCCTTCGGGAAGATCACGAACGGCAGTCCCTCCAGGTCCTTCACCGTGATGGCGTCCATCGCGGCGATGGGCCAGTCCGCCGGCAGCACGAGGCGCAGCGGGTCGTGGCGCAGGGTGGTGAGCGTGATCGTTTCCGGGATCGGCACGCTGACGGTGCGCACGAAGCCCAGGTCCAGCTCGCGCGCTTCCAGTTTCGCCAGTTGCGGCAGGGTCGCCATTTCATGGAACGTCAGCAGCACGCCGGGATATTGCTGGCGGTAGCGCCGCACCACGGCGGCGAACAGCGGCGTGAACGGCGTGGAAAACGTGAAGCCCACGCGCAGCTCGCCCGCCTCGCCGCGCTGGGCCCTGCGCGCGGTTTCCTTGGCCTGTTCCGACAGCGCCAGTACGCGCCGCGCATCCACCAGGAACAGCTTGCCCGCCTCCGTCAGCCGCACCCAGCGCTTGCTGCGGTCGAACAGCCGCGCGCCCACCTCGTGTTCCAGTGCCTGGATTTGCTGGGACAGCGGCGGCTGGCCGATGTGCAGCCGTTCCGCCGCCCGCGTAAAGCTCAGTTCCTCGGCCACTGCCACGAAATAACGCAAATGACGAAGCTCCATGTTATCGCTTTGAAGTATTAATGACGCCTCAAATATATATTGGACTGTATTACCGGGCAACCCTACCATCGTGCCATCGCCTTTGGAAGTTCACCGACATGGAACGCATTTCACCCGCCAGCCCCGCCTTCAAGCGCACCAACCGTGCACTGTTCTTTGGCGGTTTTTCCTGTTTTGCGCTGCTGTACTGCGTGCAGCCGCTGATGCCGCTGCTGGCACACCAGTTCGCGCTGACACCGGCGCAAAGCAGCCTGTCGCTGTCGGTGTCGACGGGGGCGCTGGCCGTGTCGCTGCTGCTGTCGTCGATCGTGTCGGACCGCATCGGCCGCAAGGGTCTGATGATCACCGCGCTGTTCCTGGCCGCCATCATGACGCTTGTTTGCGCGCTGGCCCGCAACTATCCGCAATTGCTGGCGGCGCGCGCGCTGCTGGGGCTGGGGCTTGGCGGCATGCCCGCGGTAGCGATGGCTTACCTGAGCGAGGAGATCGAGCCTGAATCGCTGGGCCTGTCGATGGGGCTGTACATCAGCGGCAGCGCGTTCGGCGGCATGCTGGGCAGGGTCGTGACCTCCACGCTGTCCGACGTGTTCTCATGGCGCGTCGCGCTGGCGGCGATGGGCGCGGCCGGCCTGTACGCGGCCTGGGAATTCTGGCGCAGCCTGCCCGAGTCGCGCAATTTCAGGCCTGCGCAGGGCGGATTGACGGGCATGACGGCCGGCTTGCGCCGCCACCTGGCCGACGACGGCCTGCCGTGGCTGTTCGCGCTGGCCTTCCTGCTGATGGGCTGTTTCGTCAGCGCCTACAATTTCATCGGCTTCCGGCTGCTGGGCGAACCGTTCTCGCTGCGCCAGGGGATCGTCGGCGGGATTTCATTCCTGTACCTGCTGGGCATCTACAGTTCCGTGTGGGCCGGCCGCCTGGCGGACCGGCTGGGCCGCCGCAAGGTGCTGTGGGCCACGATGTCGGCCATGCTGGCCGGCCTGCTGCTGACGCTGGCCGACAACGTCGTGGCCATCGTGGCGGGCATGGCCCTGTTCACGTTCGCGTTCTTTGCCTCGCACTCGATGGCCAGCAGCTGGGTGGGCCGGCGTGCCCGCGCGCCGCAGGCGCTGGCGTCGGCACTGTACCTGTTCTTCTATTACCTGGGGTCGAGCGTCGTCGGCTGGCTGTGCGGCGTGCTGTGGGCGCATGGTGGCTGGCCGGGCGTGGTGGCGCTGCTGGCCGGATTGCTGGCCACCGGGCTGCTGGTCGCGCTGCGGCTGCGCAACCTGGCGCCGCTGGCGCCTGCGCAAACGCTGCGGAAACTTGAACCCGCTCAAGCCTGAGGCGGACTCAGGCAACCATTTGCCCGCACGGCCCTCCAAGCTTCAGTGGCGCATCCGCTGCCGCACAATCCACGGAGGTGATCATGGGAGAACAGGAAATCCGAAGCCGCCTCAGCAGTGTACAGCTCGCCGTCGGGCATGCCGCGCAAGCGCTGTCCGCCGAGCGCAACCTGCCCGGCGAACTGCGCGACTATATCCAGAAGCTGGACAGGCAATCCGACCGCATCACTGAAATCCTCGCGCTGAGCGACCGCGCGCGCATCGTCAAGCTGGTCCACGAGATGGAATTGCTGGGTTCCCGTGCGCGCCGCGTGTGCGGCAGCGGGCTGCCGCTGTCGGCCCAAATGAAATCGGCGGTCAACCACATGCACAATGAACTGATCGACTTCAAGGTGAAACTGCATTGAGTTGGGGCGATGGCGCCGGGGCCCGCTGTGCGGGTTCCACGGGCCAGCGCCGCGGCGCCCCCCGAGCCGCGGCGGCGACCGGTGCCTTGCAGGGCCGCTTCGATGCGTGAAGCGGCCTTTTTTTGCTCGCACTTTGTATTCCCACTTTTTATTCCCATCTCACGGCGAGCATGCTAGTGTCTCGGCCATGTGGCCCTATCCAACCATGATCGCGCACCGCGGCGGCGGCTCGACCGCCCCGGAAAATACCTTCGCCGCGCTGGCCGCCGGCCTGCGCCACGGCTACCATGCCGTCGAGTTCGATGTGATGCTGTCGCGCGACGGCATCGGCGTCGTCATGCACGACCCGGAGTTCGGGCGCACGGTGGCCGGCGCGGGCAGCATCGCGGACACCGCTGCAGCCGATATCGCCAGGCTTGACGCCGGCTCGTGGTTCGGCCCGGAATTCGCCGGCGAGCCGGTGCCGCTGTTCGTGCCGTTCGCCGAGTATTGCAAGGGCCACGGCATCTGGATGAACGTGGAGATCAAGCCCGCGCCGGGCCATGACGAGGCCACCGGCCGCTGGGTGGCCGAAACGGTCCGCAAGCTGTTTCCGGACGAAAGCGACGCGGCCACGCTGCCGCTGCTGTCCTCGTTCAGTGCGGCTGCGTTGCGTGCCGCCCGCGCCGCTGCGCCCGAACTGCCCCGCGCGATCGCCTTCGAAGGCTTGCCCGCCGACTGGGAAGGGCAGGCGCGCGAACTGGGCGTGCTGTCGGTGCATGTCGACCATGCGCAGCTCACGCCCGCGCTGGCGGCTGCCGTGAAAGCCGCCGGGTTCGGGCTGTTTTGCTATACCGTCAACGATCCCGCGCGCGCCCGCACGCTGCTGTCCTGGGGCGTGGAGGCGATCTGCACGGACCGGATCGACCTTCTTCCGCCCGACTTCAAGTAAGCATAAGCGTTATATAATCAACGTTTTGCCTTTCAGCCATGGCGTGCTCGCCTGCCATCAGCCTGTCCTTAATCAGCCAGCATCAAGCAACCACATGAAATCATCCGAAATCCGCGAGAAGTTCCTTAAATTCTTCGAGTCCAAGGGCCACACGATCGTCCGTTCCAGCCCGCTCGTGCCGGGCAACGATCCGACCATGCTGCTGACGAACTCCGGCATGGTGCAGTTCAAGGACGTGTTCCTGGGCCTGGATACCCGCCCGTATTCGCGCGCCACCACCGTGCAGCGCTGCGTGCGCGCCGGCGGCAAGCACAACGACCTGGAAAACGTGGGCTACACGGCGCGCCACCACACGTTCTTCGAGATGCTGGGCAACTTCAGCTTCGGCGATTACTTCAAGCGCGACGCCATCGCCTACGCGTGGGAACTGCTGACCAAGGTGTACGGCCTGCCGGCCGAGAAGCTGACCGTCACCGTCTACCAGGAAGACGACGAAGCCTACGACATCTGGGCGAACGAGATCGGCGTGCCGAAAGAGCGCATCATCCGCATCGGCGACAACAAGGGCGCCCGCTACGCATCGGACAACTTCTGGCAGATGGCCGATACCGGCCCGTGCGGCCCCTGCACCGAGGTGTTCTACGACCACGGCGCCGACATCTGGGGCGGCCCTCCGGGTTCGCCCGAGGAAGACGGCGACCGCTTCATCGAGATCTGGAACCTCGTGTTCATGCAGTTCAACCGCGATGAAGCGGGCAACATGACGAAGCTGCCGAAGCCGTGCGTGGACACCGGCATGGGCATGGAGCGCCTGGCCGCCGTGCTGCAGCACGTGCACAGCAACTACGAGATCGACCTGTTCCAGGCCCTGATCAAGGCCGCCGCCCGCGAAACGCACACGGAAGACCTGGAAAGCAAGTCGCTGCGCGTGATCGCCGACCATATCCGCGCCGCGTCGTTCCTGATCGTCGACGGCATCATCCCGAGTTCGGAAGGCCACGGCTACGTGCTGCGCCGGATCATCCGCCGCGCGCTGCGCCACGGCCACAAGCTGGGCCAGACCAAGCCGTTCTTCTACAAGCTGGCCGCGGACCTGGACAAGGAAATGGGCACCGCGTATCCGGAACTGTCGGAAAAGCTGGCCTATGTGCAGCAGGTGCTCAAGACCGAGGAAGAGCGCTTCGGCGAAACGCTGGAAAACGGCATGAAGATCCTGGAAGCCCAGCTGGTCAAGGACCCGCACAAGCTCGATGGCGGCACCGCCTTCACGCTGTACGACACCTACGGCTTCCCGCTGGATCTGACGGCCGATATCTGCCGCGAGCGCGGCGTGACGCTGGACGAGGCAGGCTTCGCCGAGGCGATGGAAAACCAGAAGCGCACCGCGCGCGCCGCCGGCAAGTTCAAGATGGCCGCCAACGTGGAATACACGGGCGCAAAGACGAGCTTTGTCGGCTACGAGCAGCTGGTGTTCGATTCGTCCGTGATCGCGCTGTACGCGAACGGCGCGCCGGTGCAGGAACTGAACGCCGGCGAATCGGGCATCGTGGTGCTCGATACCACGCCGTTCTACGCCGAATCCGGCGGCCAGGTGGGCGACCAGGGCATCATCCGGAGCACGAGCGCGACATTCACCGTGGACGATACGCTGAAGATCCAGGCCGACGTGTTCGGCCAGCACGGCGTGCTGGAAAACGGCAGCCTGAAGGTGGGCGACAAGGTGTCGGCGCAAGTCGATACCGTGAAGCGCGCGCGCACGATCCGCAACCACTCGGCCACGCACCTGATGCACAAGGCGCTGCGCGAAGTGCTGGGCGGCCACGTGCAGCAAAAGGGCTCGCTGGTCGATCCCGACAAGACCCGCTTCGACTTCAGCCACAACGCACCGATGACCGCGGAGCAGATCGCCAAAGTGGAAGCGATCGTCAACGCCGAGATCCTGGAAAACCATCCGGTCAAGGCGCAGCACATGTCGTTCGACGACGCCGTCAAGCATGGCGCGATGGCGCTGTTCGGCGAGAAGTACGGCGACGAAGTGCGCGTGCTGGATATCGGCACGTCGAAAGAGCTGTGCGGTGGCGTGCACGTGACCCGCACGGGCGACATCGGCCTGTTCAAGATCGTGTCCGAAGGCGGCGTGGCGGCCGGTATCCGCCGCGTGGAAGCCGTGACGGGCGAGGGCGCGCTGGCGCTGGTGCAGGCCATGAACCGCCGCCTGAACGAAGCCGCCGCCGCGCTGAAATCGACGCCGGAAGAGATCACCTCGCGCATCGGCCAGGTGCAGGACCAGGTGAAGGCGCTGGAAAAGGAACTGAACGCGCTGAAGTCGAAGCTGGCATCCGGCCAGGGCGACGAACTGGCCACGAAGGCCGTCGACATCAAGGGCATCAAGGTGCTGGCCGCCACGCTGGAAGGCGCCGACGTGAACGCACTGCGCGAGACGATGGACAAGCTGAAGGACAAGCTGAAAACGGCCGCGATCGTGCTGGCATCCGTCAATGGCGACAAGGTCAGCCTGATCGCCGGCGTGACCGCCGATTCGATCGGCAAGGTGAAAGCCGGCGAACTGGTGAACTTCGTGGCCCAGCAGGTGGGCGGCAAGGGCGGCGGCCGGCCGGACATGGCGCAGGCCGGCGGCACCAATCCGCAAGCGCTGCCGGAAGCCCTGGCAGGCGTGCAGGGCTGGGTCGAACAGCGCGTTTGAGCAATGGCACCAGGGTGTAACGGCAGGATGTAACACCGGGGTGTGGCACGGAAAGGCGGCGCGAGCCGCCTTTTTTGCTCGGGAGCATGCCACCTGCGCCACGTCAACTCGAAGGTGGTCAGGGCCGTTATCGGAAGGGTATGCCGCCAGTGCGGGTGAGCATGGGCCGGCATGCATTCCAGCATTCCGGCCTGGCAGGGCACCATGAAGGGGCGCACCGCGCACCCAAATGACGCAGTGCATAACGACCCACTGCGGCCCCCGCGCAATCAAGCGTGACGCACTGCGTCAAAGCCTGATTTAGGTCTATACTGGGATTGCCACCCGTTGTCTCCAGTGGATCTTTACTTTGTTGAATCATACGTTGCAATTTTGCAACGCCACGCGAACTCTTTTGGTGCACCGCGTCAAGCAGCACTTTTTGGAGTAGACTGTCATGACTCTGCACAATATTTGGCGAGAATCTTGATGAGCGATACTTTACTCGATACCGAAATCATGGAATTTCATAAGGAAATCGATGCACGCGGATTGAACTGCCCGCTGCCGATCCTGAAGGCGAAAAAGGCACTGGCCGAACTGGAGAGCGGCCAGGTGTTGCGCATCGTGGCGACCGATCCCGGTTCCGTGCGCGACTTCCAGGCGTTCGCCAAGCAGACCGGCAACCCGCTGCTGTCGCATGTGCAGCACGGCGCCGAGTTTACGTTCCTGATGCAGCGCAAGTAGTTTGCCCTACCTGGTACTGCCATACCCGGCACAGCCATACCCGGTACCGCCATACCTTACATAAAAACATACCCATCGCACCATCTCGCCTTTGCCGGCAAATAAGGGACAGTTTCCTGGTGGCAGGACTGTCCCCTTGTTTTATCCGCCAACGGAATATTTGCTTCCCGTCGACCTCATTACGCGAACAATCTGCGTTTTAGAGGTGCTCTTCTAACCTGAAATCGTACGGTCGTGCTTTAATTCCGTACCGGCCTAGAAAAACTTTTATAATCTAGCCCATTTCACTCTCATTTTTCCCAAAGGCATCCCATGAAAGTCCTGGTACCTGTCAAGCGCGTGGTCGACTACAACGTCAAGGTGCGCGTGAAGTCCGACGGCACTGGCGTCGATATCGCCAACGTCAAAATGTCGATGAACCCGTTCGATGAGATCGCCCTGGAAGAAGCTACGCGCCTGAAGGAAGCGGGCAAGGTCACCGAGATCGTTGCGGTGTCGGCGGGTGTCGCACAGTGCCAGGAAACCCTGCGCACGGGCATGGCGATCGGCGCCGACCGCGGCGTGCTGATCGAAACGACGGCCGAACTGGAGCCGCTGGCCGTGGCCAAGCTGCTCAAAGCGCTGGCCGACAAGGAGCAGCCGCAACTGATCATCCTCGGCAAGCAGGCCATCGACGACGATTCGAACCAGACCGGCCAGATGCTGGCTGCGCTGCTGGGCTGGCCACAAGCCACGTTCGCCTCGAAAGTCGAACTGGCGGACGGCAAGGTCACCGTGACCCGCGAAGTGGACGGCGGCCTCGAAACGCTGGCATTGACCCTGCCGGCGATCGTCACCACCGACCTGCGCCTGAACGAGCCGCGCTACGTGACGCTGCCGAACATCATGAAGGCCAAGAAAAAGCCGCTGGAAACCGTCAAGCCGGAAGACCTGGGCGTGGACGTGACGCCGCGCCTGAAGACCCTGAAAGTGGCCGAGCCGGCCAAGCGTTCGGCCGGCGTCATGGTGCCGGACGTTGCCACGCTGGTGTCGAAGCTGCGCACCGAAGCCAAAGTCATCTGAATCGCGGCCAGTCCGTAACGCATACATTTAACCCAGGGGCGAAACCCGGGGTCAGCCCCCCTGATGGGGTCTGGCCCCAGTAACTGCCTCTGGGGTTGAAACAGACAAGGAAAAATCATGGTCGCACTCGTCATTGCAGAACACGACAACGCCAGCCTGAAAGGCAGCACCCACCACACCGTGACCGCCGCAGCGCAAGCCGGCGGTGAAGTCCACGTCCTGGTCGCCGGCTCGAACGCCTCGGCCGCCGCGCAGCAGGCCGCGCAGATCGCCGGCGTCACGAAAGTGCTGCTGGCCGACGCGCCGCACTTCGCCGACGGCCTGGCCGAGAATGTGGCCGAGCAGATCCTGGCCGTCGCGGGCAGCTATTCGCACATCCTGGCCCCGGCCACCGCGTACGGCAAGAACATCCTGCCGCGCGTGGCCGCCAAGCTGGACGTGGCGCAGATTTCCGAGATCACGAAAGTGGATTCGCCCGATACGTTCGAGCGTCCGATCTACGCCGGCAACGCGATCGCCACCGTGCAATCGTCGGACAAGGTCAAGGTCATCACCGTGCGCACCACCGGCTTCGATTCCGCCGCCTCCACCGGTGGTTCGGCCGCCGTTGAAAACCTGTCGGCCATCGCCGACTCCGGCAAGTCGAGCTTTGTCGGCCGCGAAGTGGCCAAGTCGGACCGCCCGGAGCTGACGGCCGCCAAGGTCATCGTGTCCGGCGGCCGCGGCATCGGCTCGGCCGACAACTTCAAGGTCCTGGAACCGCTGGCCGACAAGCTGAACGCCGCCATGGGCGCGTCGCGCGCCGCCGTCGATGCCGGCTACGTGCCGAACGACTGGCAGGTCGGCCAGACCGGCAAGATCGTTGCGCCATCGCTGTACATCGCCGTCGGTATCTCCGGCGCGATCCAGCACTTGGCCGGCATGAAGGATTCGAAGACGATCGTGGCGATCAACAAGGATCCGGAAGCACCGATCTTCTCGGTGGCCGACTACGGCATCGTGGGCGACCTGTTCGAGATCGTTCCGGCGCTGGTCAAGGAACTGGGCTGATCCTCACGAGGGACAGACCCCACAACGAGCCACGCTGGCCAGGCACCACCGCCCGGCCACCGTGGCTTTTTTTTTGGAGACGACAATGACATATACCGCCCCGATCAAAGAAATGCTGTTCGTGATGAACGAACTGGCGAACCTGGATGCCGTCAGCGCGCTGCCCGGCTGCGAGGATGCCACGCGCGACACGGCCGAAGCCGTGCTGGAGGAGAACGCGAAGTTCGTCAGCGGCGTGATCGAGCCGCTGAACCACGCCGGCGACAAGGAGCCGAGCTACTGGCACGACGGTAACGTGACGACGACGAAAGGCTTCAAGGAAGCATTCCGCCAGTTCGCCGACGCCGGCTGGCAAGGCCTGCAGCACCCGCAGGATTTCGGCGGCCAGGGCTTGCCGAAACTGATCGGCACGCCGTGCGTGGAGATGCTGCACGGGGCGAACCTGTCGTTCGCGCTGGTGGCGCTGCTGTCCGACGGCGCCATCGAGGCGCTGATGACGGCCGGCAGCGATGAACAGAAGGCCACCTACCTGGAGCCGCTGGTGACGGGCAAGTGGACCGGCACGATGAACCTGACCGAACCGCAGGCCGGCTCGGACCTCGCCGCCGTGCGCACGCGCGCCGAGCCGCAGGGCGATGGCACGTACAAGATCTTCGGCACCAAGATCTTCATCACGTACGGCGAGCACGACATGACCGACAACATCGTGCACCTGGTGCTGGCGCGCACGCCGGACGCGCCGCCGGGCGTGAAGGGCATCTCGCTGTTCATCGTGCCGAAGTTCCTCGTGAACGCCGACGGTTCGCTGGGCGCGCGCAACGATGCGCACTGCGTCTCCATCGAGCACAAGCTGGGCATCAAGGCCAGCCCCACGGCGGTGCTGCAGTTCGGCGACAACGGCGGCGCGATCGGCACGCTGGTGGGCGAGGAGAACCGTGGCCTCGAATACATGTTCATCATGATGAACGCGGCGCGCTTCGGCGTGGGCATGCAGGGCGTCGGCCTCGCCGAGAACGCGTACCAGAAGGCCGTGGCGTTCGCCCGCGACCGCGTGCAATCGCGCGACGTGGCCGGTTCCAGCGGCCCAGTGGCGATCATCCACCACCCGGACGTGCGGCGCATGCTGATGTCGATGCGCGCGCAGACCGAGGCGGCGCGCGCGCTGGCCTACGTGGGCGCGGGCTTCCACGATATCGCCCACCACCACGAAGACGAGGAAACGCGCGCGGCGCACCAGGCGGTGTACGAATACCTGGTCCCCATCATCAAGGGCTGGTCGACGGAGATGAGCGAGAACGTGGCGCGCGACGGCGTGCAGGTGCATGGCGGCATGGGCTTCATCGAGGAAACGGGCGCCGCGCAGCATTACCGCGACGCGAAGATCCTCACGATCTACGAGGGCACCACGGCGATCCAGGCCAACGACCTGGTGGGCCGCAAGACGCTGCGCGACGGCGGCAAGGTGGCGAAGCACCTGCTGGCGCAGGCCCGCGCGACCGGCACGCAACTGGGGGAGCTCGCAGGTGATGATTCCCGGGACGATTTCGCCGTGATCCGTGCGCGCCTGGAGCAGGGCGCCGCCGACCTCGAAGCGGTGGTCGACTTCGTGCTGGCCAACGCGAAGAGCGACGTGAAAGCCGTGTTCGCGGGCAGCGTGCCTTACCTGAAGCTGGCCGGCATCGTGCTGGGCGGCTGGCAGATGGCGCGCGCCGCGCTGATCGCGCAGCAGAAGCTGTCCGCCGGCGATGGCGATGCCGCGTTCTACAAGGCCAAGATCGCCACCGCCCGCTTCTTCGCCGACCACTTCGTGGCCCAATCGGCCGCGATGCGTACCGCCATCGTCGACGGCGCCGCCGGCGTGCTGGCGCTGCCCGAAGAGATGTTCTGAGCGGCAAGCGGATCGGCTCGTGTCCACGCCCGGACCGTGGTGGACACGGGCATGCAGCGGCCTCGGCTGTTGCATGCGCGGCGCGATGACCGATCCTGATATTCTTACGGGAAATTATCAAAAGGGTATCCCGTATGACATGGTTCGTGAAGAAGGCGGTTGCCGTGGCCGCGCTTGCCGTAGTGGTATCGCCTGCCGCAATTGCCGCTGCAGATTGTCCTGACTGTTTTCCCAAACGCTGGATCTATTAC
This sequence comes from Pseudoduganella sp. jia 12, assembly GCF_055502675.1. NCBI lineage: Bacteria > Pseudomonadati > Pseudomonadota > Betaproteobacteria > Burkholderiales > Oxalobacteraceae > Pseudoduganella > Pseudoduganella sp. jia 12. The sequence goes on along the minus strand of NZ_JBUXKP010000014.1, from coordinate 58,889 downwards.
GGCGGCAATGTCGCCCTGCCTGCGCAGGTCGATCTGCTGAAAAAGGTGATCGCCGATGCCGCCGTCCACGGCTACAACGGCATCGCGGTCAATTCCGGCGGCGACGGCAGCTACCACATCCTCATGAAGGATGCCACGGCCAGGTCGGCAAGCCTGCGCAGGAACCTGGATGAACTGATCGCACTGGGCGCTTCGAAGGGCGTCGAGCTGATTCCGGTGGGCGGTAATCCGGCCTTGCCGGCAGCCCTGAAGCCGGAATTGGTCGAGGCCCTGCCGGCCACAACGTCGTTCACCGTGCGGCACAGGGTAGCCACTGCCACCGGCACCGGGAATCTTGCCGCGAACGGCGATTTCGCCAGCGATGCCGGCTGGAATCGGGATGCCGCCTCGGTTCGGCTGGATCGCGATAATGACCGTGCCGGCGGCAGCGGTGCGGCATCGGGCTCGATGAAGATGTCGCCGTCGGGCAAAGGCCCGCACCACCACTCGCGTCTGTATCGCAGGTTCGACCTGGCGCCACACAAGGCTTACCGCCTGACGTTCTGGCTGAAAGCCAGTGCGCGCTATCCCACGTCGCGGTTGTTCGTCCAGATCCTGGGGGAGGGCACGGACCAGCCTGTCTACCGCAACATGTCGTCCAGGCTGGGCTGGGGCAGCAAGCCGGATGGCAGCTGGAACGAAGCAGGCAATTCCGACCGCACGATGTTCGCACCAGGGCAGGGCTGGAAAAAATACGAACTCGACTTCAATACGGGCAATTATTCGTGGGTGACGTTCTACCTGGCCAACCAGTCGGCGGGCGATCCGTCGACGGCGGTGTGGGTCGACGATATCGAACTGCGCGAAATCGGCCTGGCGCACCCCGTGCGACGCGCATCGCTGCCTCTCGTGGTGAAAGGACGGGACGGCACGGTCTACAAGGAAGGCAGCGACTACGTGGCTGGCGTGGAAAAGCTGGCGATCCCGAACGGCAGCCGCCTGCGCGACGGCCAGGTGCTCGACGTGGCGTGGTACCAGTCGGCCGTGAACATGACGACACGCTGGGGCACCCCCGCCACCGCTTGCGTCGATGAATTCTTCGATATCCAGAAAGCGTATTACGACGAGCTCAACAAGATTTTCGGCGGCAAATTCCCCGGTGCGAAAACCGACCGGTATTTCATGTACTACGATGAAATCCGTGTGATGAACTGGGATCCGGGCTGCAAGCCGAAACCGGCGACCGCCGGCGAATATCTGGCGCGCACGGTCAACGGCGTGGGCGCCAGGCTGAAGGGCTATCGCAGGCCCGTGGAAAAGCTGGTGTGGAACGACATGTTCGACCCCACGATGAACGCGGTGCCGCGCTACTGGCAAGTCAATGGCGACCTGAGCAAATCGTCCGTTGCGCTCGACAGGGATTTCGTGATCGTCAACTGGGCCGGTGGCGGCGGCACCAGCGCCGCCGAGGATGCGGGGCGCCGCACCTCGCTGAACAAATTCGCCGCCCCCGGGCACCGCCAGGTCGTGGCGCTGTACTATGACCGCCTGAACAGCGTGGACAACTGGCTCGGCGTCATCGGCAAGCAGCCGCCGCCGGGAATGGATGGCATCCTGTATACGACGTGGACTGGCGAGTATGCGGGCTATGCCGACCTCGGTGCGGTCGCGGACCGGATCCGCGCACGGTTTCCCGGCCGCTGGCCGGCCAGGCAGCGCTGAGCCGGGTCAGCTGCGTACGATCGATCCGCCCGACTTGCGCACGCGGTCGCCCTTGCGCATGTGCGGATCGTTGGCGAAGCTGTACGAGGCGGTGCGGCCGTTCTGGTAGCGAACGTTGACGGACCACGTCTTCACCTTCTTCATCTTGCCTTCGATGTGCTTGCCTGCGTAGGCACCGCCGACGGCGCCGGCCACGGTGGCGATATCGCGGCCGGTGCCGCTGCCGATCTGGTTGCCCAGCAGGCCGCCAGCCACGCCGCCGACGATGACACCCGCGGCGCCACCGTTGCCATCCTTTTCCACGACCCGCACGCCGGTGACCTTGCCGCAATCATTGCAGATGCGTTTCTTGTGGTGCGGGTCGGCGTGGGCACCGGCCATCAGGGAGGACAGGGCGAGGGCGGCAAAGGCGGTACGAAGGATGCGGGATTGCATGATGGCTCCAGATAGTGACAGATGGCCACAGTATAGGCGGGCGAAAGCCCGGTACAGCCCGGCAAATTGTAATCTCTTGTAAATTTGCAATTCCTGCCTTCAGCCGCCGGCGCCTTCCGTGGTCAGCCGTAGGCGCCGCCCGTGTACAGCAGGTCGAACAGGCGGGCGATCGTGGCGATCAGCATGCCGGCGCCCACCATCACGGTGGCCACGATGATCACCGCCAGCGGCCAGCGCGACTCGCTGCGGCGCCCGGAGCCGGCGTTGTAGGCGGCATCCCATTTCTCGTCCGGCATCAGGCCCAGCACCAGCGCTTCGAGGAAGCCGGCCAGCATCGACAGGATCAGCGGCAGGTACCAGAAATACCAGTCCGCCTGCGGCGCGGCGCCGATCACGATGCCGCAGGCGGGCAGGGTGGCCGCATGCAGCCAGCCCCAGCGATCGCCGAAGCCCTTCAGGTAAAAGCGGTGGATGCCTAGCCCGCCCGTGGCGGAAGCGAGCAGCGTGGCCAGCGTCTTGTTTTTGTGCGACATGCTTGAGTGGCAAGTAGTGGGAAGTCCCGGAACTGTGCAGTATCGGCCAAAATCCGCTGGCTGTGTCGGCCGGAGCGACAGCCGATACCGCGGCGACAGCAATTTGAGATTGCCCATCACGGCCATATAAGCGATAATCATGGATTGCCCCAACTCTCACTATTGTCAATAATTCTTGCTGGGCAATTGAGAGGCACGCTATAATCGGCGGCTTTTTCCGTCTCAGCACACTTTTTGGAAATCTTATGGTCGTTATTCGTTTAGCTCGTGGTGGTGCCAAGAAGCGCCCTTTCTACAACATCGTTGCAACCGATTCCCGCAATCGTCGTGACGGCCGCTTCGTCGAGCGCATCGGTTTCTACAACCCGATGGCTTCGGGCAAGGAAGAGCTTCTGCGTATCGCCGCTGACCGCCTGTCGTACTGGCAAGGCGTGGGCGCACAGCTGTCCCCAGCTGTCGAGCGTCTGGTCAACTCGCAAAAAGCAGCAGCCTAAGTTATTACGGGTTTGAGCGGTTTGAGCGGCAAGGGCGTGGTTCCCGACGATCTGGTGCAGGTAGGCTTCATCGCCGGCGCCTACGGTCTGGTTGGTGGCGTGCGGATTCGTCCGTTCTCCACGGATGCCGATGCCTTGCTGCACGCAAAAACCTGGTGGCTGGACAAGCCGGGCCTGCGCGACGTTGAAGTCAAGCGGGCCAAGGTTCATTCCGGCGACGTGGTGGCGACGCTTGTCGAAATCACCGACCGGGACATGGCGGAAGCGCTGAAGGGCGCCGCGGTCTTCATCCCGCGCAGCCAGTTTCCGCAGCTGGACGATGAAGATGAATTCTATTGGGCCGACCTGATCGGCCTGGACGTCGAGAACCTGCAGGGCGAACGCCTGGGCACGGTGCACGACATGATGAGCAACGGACCACAATCGATCCTGCGCATCAAGGATCCGGCCCAGCCGGATGCGGATGAGCGCCTGATCCCGTTCGTGGACCAGTTCGTGAAGAAGGTCGACCGGGAAGCGAAGAAGATCGTCGTGGACTGGGGCCTCGATTACTGAGCCCCGATTCCCTTTTCGATCGATCATGCAGTTCGACGTCGTCACGCTGTTCCCCGAAATGTTCGCCGCGCTCACGCAGTCCGGCGTCACCCGCCGTGCGCACGAGCAGGGCAGGTGGGGTTTGAACCTGTGGAATCCGCGCGATTTCACGACCGACAACCACCGCACCGTGGACGACCGGCCGTATGGCGGCGGCCCCGGCATGGTGATGCTGGCCAAGCCGCTCGAGGCGACGATCGCCGCCGCGAAACGGCGCCAGGTCGTGGCCGGCCTGCCGGCGCCGCGCGTGGTGTACATGTCGCCGCAAGGCCGGCAGCTGACGCATGCGAAGGTCATGGACCTGAAAAGCAAGCCCGGCCTCGTGATCCTGTGCGGCCGCTATGAAGCGGTCGACCAGCGCCTGCTGGACCGCTGCATCGACGAGGAAATCAGCCTCGGCGACTTCGTGCTGTCCGGCGGCGAATTGCCGGCGATGGCGCTGATGGATGCCGTGGTGCGGCAGTTGCCCGGTGTGCTGAACACCGATGCGTCGGCCGTCGAGGACAGCTTCGTCAACGGCCTGCTGGATTCGCCGCATTACACGCGGCCCGAGGTCTATGAAGGCGTGGCCGTGCCGCCGGTGCTGATGGGCGGGAATCACGCCGAGATCAACAGGTGGCGCCGCGAGCGGATGCTCGAGGCGACCGCGCACAAGCGTCCCGACCTGCTCGAGAAGGCCCGCGCCGCCGGCCTCCTGGGCAAGCAGGATGAAAAGTTTTTGGCAGGTTTAGCAAAACCTGTGCAGTAACCAGGGCAGTAACCGTGCGAACCGCCACCGGTTCGCTTGTATAACCCCATCCTCTACCGGGCAATCGAAAACATCGCGCCGGCAAGATGGCAACAGGAGTCATAAAATGGATCTGATCCAGCAACTCGAGCAAGAAGAAATCGCCCGCCTGGGCAAGAACATCCCCGATTTCGCCCCTGGCGATACCGTGGTGGTGAACGTGAACGTGGTCGAAGGCACGCGCAAGCGCGCCCAGGCCTACGAAGGCGTGGTAATCGCCCGTCGCAACCGTGGCCTGAACTCGAACTTCATCGTTCGCAAGATCTCGTCCGGCGAAGGCGTCGAGCGTACCTTCCAGCTGTACTCCCCGCTGATCGCTTCGATCGAAGTGAAGCGTCGTGGTGACGTCCGTCGCGCCAAGCTGTACTACCTGCGCGAGCGTTCGGGCAAATCCGCACGTATCAAGGAAAAACTGCCGAACCGCCGCGCCGCTACCGTCGCTGCGAAGCAGGGCGAGTAATTGCCGGTTTTCGCCGCGAAGTCCTTCGCCGGCGATTGAAAAAGGGGTGCCTCGGCGCCCCTTTTTTTATTTCCCATTCGCCCATACTTGCGGGTATTGCTGCGCAGTCATCACTTCCTGCATCGCCACCTGGAGACCACCTTGGCCAAGCCTTCCTTCGACCCCGCCAGACTGCCCATCGACGCCATCGCCGGCGAGCCGCCGGTACCGCCCGAGCGCCTCGCAGCAGGCTGGCTGCGCGAACGCTTTGCCGCGCCGCCCGACTGGTTGCCCGAAACGTCCGACGAATCGCGCGCCGCGAAACCGCATCCCACGTCGGCCTCCGTGCTGGTGCCGCTGGTCGAGCGCGAGGGCGGCCTCACGGTGCTGCTGACGCAGCGCACCGCGCACCTGCACGACCATGCCGGCCAGGTCGCCTTTCCCGGCGGGCGCGCCGAGCATGACGATGCCGATGCCATCGACACCGCGCTGCGCGAAACGGAAGAGGAGATCGGCCTGCACCGCCGCCACATCGATATCCTGGGCACGCTGCCGCTGTACTACACGGGCACCGGGTATGCGGTGACGCCGGTGGTGGGCCTGGTGCGGCCGCCGTTCGAACTGAAGGCCGACCCGTTCGAGGTGGCCGAGATCTTCGAGGTGCCGCTGCGGTTCCTGATGGACGGTGCCCATCACGAGGTGCGTTCGGCAACGGTGCCGGAAGGTGCGCCGGGTGGAAAACGAACGTTCTACACCATGCCTTACGAGGGGCATTTCGTCTGGGGCGCCACGGCCGGCATGCTGCGCAACCTGTTTCATTTCTTGCGCGCTTAAGCTATCGTAGCGCACATTGCACCCCAAGGGATTTAGATGACTTTTCTTTCGATTCTCTGCGCGCTGCTGCTCGAGCAAATGAAGCCGCTGCGCGCGGATAACCCGATCTACGCCAACATCAAAATGTTCGCGGTGCGCATGGAAACCTGGTTCAACGCGGGGCAGGCAAGCCACGGCCGCATGGGCTGGTTCCTGGTGATGGCGGCCCTGATGGTGCCCACCGCGCTCATCTACTGGGCCCTGCTGCGCTATAACCTGATCCTGGGCGCGTTCGCATGGAACGTGCTGATCGTCTACCTTACCCTGGGTTTTCGCCACTACAGCCATTACTTCACCTCGATCCAGCTGGCGCTGAACGCCGGCGACGAAGCCACCGCCCGCGGCCTGCTGGCCGAATGGACGAAGCACGATACGGTGGGCCTGGAAGCGAACGAAATCGCCCGCATCGCCGTCGAAAAGGCATTGATCACCACGCACCGCAACGTGTTCGGCGTGTTCTTCTGGTTCCTGCTGCCGCTCGGGCCCGCCGCCGCCGTGATGTACCGCGTGTCCGAGTACCTGGCGCGCGCCTGGAACGAGCCGGACCACATGAAGAACGAGGCGTTCGGCCAGTTCGCCGCGAAGGCGTTCTACTGGATCGACTGGATTCCCGCGCGCCTGACGGCCGTGGCGTTCGCCGTCGTCGGCAATTTCGAGGACGCGATCTACGCCTGGCGCAACTTCGCCCACCGCTGGCGCGACGAGGCGATCGGCATCATCCTCGCCGCCGGCGGCGGCGCGATGGGCGTGCGCCTCGGCACGCCGCACGAAAACGCCGCCAAGGTGGTGCCGGCCGATGCCGCGACCGTCGATATCAGCGACGTCGACGTGGAAACGCTGCCCGGCGACGAACCCACCGTGCGCGCATTGCAGAGCACCGTCGGCCTGGTCTGGCGCGCGCTGCTGCTGTGGATGCTGCTCCTGCTGCTGATGTCCGGCGCCATGGCGCTGGGCTGACGCATGCCCGGCGCCAGGCGCGCTGCGGAAAACCGCGATCGCGCGAACCGGCTTACAATGCGGGGCGCGCTTGCGGTCCGCAAGCCGGCTGCACCGGCAGGCGCATCGACGAACATGTGCGGAACGGATATGGGCACGAACGATCATTATTCACTAATCCACCCGCCGCAGTCGGGTACTGCGGCGCCCAGGTCTTCTATAAGATATAATACTCAGCGCGTTATATCCCTGCACGTATCCCTGCCACATACCCAGTTCCTCAGCCTATGGCCAGCGAGTTCTTCATTCTTGGGCTTACCACCGACGGCAAGCAGTTTCGACCCAGCGACTGGGCCGATCGCCTGTGCGGTGTGATGTCATGCTTCCGGCCCGCGGGTACCGGCGGCCGCAATGCCCACCTGCAGTACTCGCCGCTGGTGCGGCCGACCATGATCAACGGCGTCAAGGCCGTCGTCGTCGACGAGGGCCTGAAGGAGATCGAGCCGATGGCCTATCACTTCGTCAAGCAGTTCGCCCTCGATAACAAGCTGCAGGTGGTCGATGCCTGCTATGTGCCCGGCCCCGGCGACAAGCCTTAAGAGCGCCCGACAAACACCCCATGGCTGCGTTGCAGCGTCTTGCCGTACAAAGGCGTACTGTCTGCGACGCCGCCCCTTGCCCCGAGGCGTTTCTGGCGCTCTCTTAAGTTACGGCTCCTTCCGCGCCGCGCCCTGACGGCGTAGGATATGGTTTTGCCAACGCCAACAGCGAAACCACATGACCCTGCGCCGTGCCTCCCTTCCTGCAGCACTGCTGTCCTGCTTCACGCTCACTTTCATCGCCCCGGCCGTCCATGGCCAGGCCCTGCCGCCCGGCGTGGTCAAGGGGCCGTCCGTCGAGGGCATCACCGAGTACCGCCTGCCGAACGGCCTGAAGGTATTGCTGTTCCCCGATGCGTCGAAGCCCACCGTTACCGTCAACGTCACCTACCTGGTCGGCTCGCGCCACGAGAACTACGGTGAAACGGGCATGGCGCACCTGCTCGAACACCTGATGTTCAAGGGCGCGCCGAAGAACCGCAACATCCCGCAGCAGTTCGCCGAGCGCGGCATGGATTTCAACGGCACCACGTCGCAGGACCGTACCAACTACTACGAGGTGTTCCCCGCCAGTTCCGGCAACCTGAAGTGGGCGCTGGAGATGGAGGCCGAGCGCATGACGAAGTCCTTCATCGCGAAGAAGGACCTCGACTCCGAGATGACCGTGGTGCGCAACGAGTACGAATCGGGCGAGAACAGCCCGTTCGGCGTGCTGATGAAGCGGATGGAAAGCGTGGCCTACGACTGGCACAGCTACGGCCGCTCCACGATCGGCAACCGCAGCGACATCGAGAACGTGAAGATCGAGAACCTGCAGGCCTTCTACCGCACGTACTACCAGCCGGACAACGCCGTGCTGCTCGTGGCCGGCAAGTTCGATCCGTCGCAGACCCTGGCATGGATCGGCAAGTCGTTCGGCGTGATCCCGAAGCCGAAGCGCAAGCTGCCCCCGTTCTGGACCGTGGAGCCGGCGCAGGATGGCGAGCGCCAGTTCACCGTGCGGCGCAAGGGCGACGTGCAGCTGGTACTGGTGGGCTACAAGGTGCCGGCCGGCCTGCACGCGGATGCCGACCCGCTGCAGTTCATGAGCCAGATCCAGGGCGATACGCCGAACGGCCGCCTGCACAAGCTGCTCGTGGAAACGGGCAAGGCGGCGCAGGTCTTCAGTTTCGGCCAGACCGGCTATGCGCCGGGCCTGCAACTGTTCGGCGCCGTCGTCAAGGCGGGGCAGCCGGTCGAGCCGGTGCGCGACGCGCTGGTCGATGCCGTGGAAGGCTTCGCCAAGGCGCCGCCCAGCGAGGAGGAAATGGAGCGCACGCGCCGCAACTTCGCCAACGGCATCGAGAAGGCGCTGAACGATCCGCAGCAGGTGGGCGTGGCGCTGTCCGAGCAGATCGCACTGGGCGACTGGCGCCTGCTGTTCCAGGGCCGCGACAGCCTGCCGACGATTACCGCGCAGCAGGTGGCGGAAGCGTCGGCGCGCTACTTCCGGCGCGACAACCGCGTCGTGGGCCTGTTCCTGCCGGAAGATGCCCCGCAGCGCGCCGTCATCGGCGCCGCGCCCACCGCGCAGGAAGTGATGAAGGACTACAAGGCAAAGGAAAGCGTGCTCACGTCCGAGAACTTCGACCCGAGCCAGGACAACATCATGGCGCGCACCGAGATCCGCAAGATCGGCGGCCTCGAAGTGGCGCTGCTGCCGAAGAAGAACCGCGGCGAGACGGTGTCCGTGAACCTGCGGCTGCACTGGGGCGACGAGAAGAACCAGTTCGGCAAGTCGATGGTGGCCGCCGTCACCGGCGAAATGCTCACGCGCGGCACCGGCAAGTACACGCGCGCGCAGCTGGCCGATGCGATGTCGAAGCTGAAGATGAGCGGCGGCAGCGTCTATCACTTCGACACCACCGGCGAATATCTGGACGAAGCGCTGCGCCTGATGACGCACGTGCTGAAGGAGCCGACCTTCCCCGAAGCCGAGTCCGAGCAGCTGCGCCAGCAATGGATCGTCGGCATCGAGGCCGGCCGCAACGAGCCGCAGGCCCTGGCCAGCCAGGCGATCGCCGAATACTTCGACCACTGGCCCAAAGGCGACCCGCGCGACGTGATGACGATCGACGAGCAACTGGCCGAACTGAAGGCGATGAAGCTGGACGACGTGAAGGCCTACCACCGCGACTTCTACGGCGCCTCGCATGGCGAACTGGCGATCGTGGGCGACTTCGACAAGGAAGCTGCCGCGAAGACGGTGGCCGCCACGCTGGCCGGATGGGACAGCAGGATGCCCTATGCGCGCATCCTGGATGCCAACGCGGAGCGCGCCGCGTTGCGCAAGGCGATCGACACGCCGGACAAGGAAAACGGCTTCTATGCCGCACGGATCAACCTCGACCTGCGCAGCGACGATCCGGATTACCCGGCGCTGGAACTGGCCAACTTCATCTTCGGCGACGGCGGCCTGAAGTCGCGCCTGATGGACCGCATCCGCCAGAAGGACGGCCTGTCGTATGGCGGCGGTTCGGGCCTGTTCGTGGGCGACCTGGATCGCGCGTCGTACTTCTCGGTCAACGCGATCGCCGCGCCGCAAAACCTCAAGAAGCTGGAGGCTGCCGTGCGCGAAGAACTGGCACTGGCGCTGAAGACCGGCTTCACGGCCGCCGAGGTGGCAGGCGCCAAGTCGGGCCTGCTGCAGCAGCGCGTACAGAACCGCACGAAGGACGGCGTGGTGGCGAGCGCGTGGACCAACTACCTGTACCTGGACCGCACGTTCATGTGGAGCAAGCAGCATGAAGCGAAGCTGCAGGCGCTGACGGTGGACCAGGTCAATGCCGCCTTCCGCAAACACGTGGATCCGGCGAAGCTGGTCGTGGTGGTGGCGGGCGACGCGTCGAAGGCGAAGTAAGCGCGGGCAGGGGGGCTGCCGCGGCCGTGTTCACATCCACATCGGCCTGCGAATCGGGCCCGCGGCGGCACCCCCGTTTGCCCGGTTCGTCATGCCCATGCGACCGTTCGTCGCATGGCTTGCCCGCCCGCGACGGCAGCGGCTACGATGTGTTTTTCTTAACGTCGAGGAAAACCCATGTTCCAGCGTTCCGCCATCGCCACCGCCGTCGTTGCCTTTTCCGCGCTGCTGCTGCAGGCGCCGTTCGCCACCGCCCAGCCGGCAGCCACGAAGGCCGTGCCGGTGCAGGCGGCACAGGACCCGCTTGCCGCAGGCATCGATGCGCTGCTCGCGCCCCATTTCAGGGCCGATGCGCCGGGCGCCACCGTTATCGCCACGAAGGACGGCAAGACGGTGTTCCGCAAGGCCTATGGCCTGGCCGACATGGACGCGAAGCAGGCCCTGGCGCCGGATGCGGTGCTGCGCCTCGGTTCCATCACGAAGCAGTTCACCGCCATCGGCATCCTGATGCTGGCCGACGAAGGCAAGCTGGCGCTGAGCGACGACATCACGCGCTTCCTGCCCGGCTACCCGGCAGGCGGCCGGCATGTCACCATCGAACACCTGCTGACGCACACGTCGGGCATCGCCAGCTACACCGGCAAGAAGGATTTCGGCGACGTGATGGGCAAGGATGTCAGCGTCGAACAGGGCATCGATTTCTTCAAGAACGATGCACCGGAATTCGCGCCCGGCAGCGCCTTCAAGTACAACAACTCGGGTTACTTCCTGCTCGGCGCGATCATCGAAAAAGTGTCCGGGCTGTCGTACGCCCGCTTCCTGGACGAGCGCATCTTCAAGCCGCTCGGCATGGCGCATACGGGCTATGAAGGCACGGCCCCCGCATTGAAACCCGTGGCTGGCTACAGCGTGGACGACGGCCAGGCCACGCCGAGCCGGCCGCTCAGCATGGCCTGGCCCTATGCGGCCGGCGCGCTGGTGTCGAGCGTGGACGACCTGGCCCGCTGGCAGGCGGCGCTCGTGGACGGCAAGCTGGTGCGCCCTGAAACGCTGCGCCGCGCGTTCACACCCTACACGCTCGCCGATGGCAAGGCGGGCCCGTATGGCTACGGCTGGTTCGTCGGGCAGCTCCACGGCACGCCGGTGGTTTTCCACGGCGGTAATATCAACGGCTTCGCCACCGATGCCGTCTGGCTGCCAAATGAGCGCATCTACGTGGCCGTGCTGGGCAACAGGGAAGGCGGCCCCGGCACCGCGCCGCTGCAAAAGCTGACCCGCCAGGTGGCGATGCGCATCGCCGGCAAGGCGCTGCCGGCGCCCTCCAATGCCAGGCTCGATGCCGCCACGCTGGCCGGCTATGCCGGTGTGTATCCGGGCGACGGCAAGGCCAGCCACACTGTGCGTTACGAGGATGGCGGCTTGTCGATCCAGGCCGCCGGCAGGCCGCGGGCACCGCTGGTGAACTACAAGCCCGATGGTTTCCTGATGGGCGACAGCCTGGTGACGGTCGACTTTTCGCGCGATGCCGGCGGCACCGTCACCGGCATGACGATCGACGGCGAGCGCGGCGTGAGCACCCACCGGCGCACGCCCGCACCCTGATCATTCGTCGCCTGAGTCAAGGCGTGCTCAGCTCCGCCACGAAGTCATACATGTCGCCGCGGAAGATCGATCGGCAGAACTCCACCGCGCGCCCGTCGCGCAGGAAGCCGAGGCGCTCCACGGCGAGCCCGGCATCGCCCACGCGCGTGTGCAGCAGTTCCGCCTGCTCGGCGTTGAGCAGCAGCGCGGACAGGCGCTGCAGCGCGCGCACGGGCCGGTGGCCCGTCTTTTCCAGCGCTTCGTACATCGACACGTCCACCGCGTCGAGCGAGGGCAGGGCGGCGGCGACGATCGTCGCGTACTCGACGCACATCGGCACCTCGTCGGCAAAGCGGATGCGGTTGAAGCGGTAGACGGGCGCGCCGGGCGACAGCCGCAGGCGCAGCGCCTCTTCCGGCGTCACCGTGCCTTCCGAACGCTTCAGCCACACGCTGCGGGGCGTGCGGCCGCGGGCCCGGATATCTTCCGAAAACGACGTGAGCTTGGCGAAGTTCTTTTCGATGCGGGTGTTGATGAAGTTGCCCGAACCGGGGCGGCGTACGAGCAGGCCTTCATCGACGAGGCCATCGATGGCCTTGCGCACCGTGATCCGGGAAATCGACAGGTCGGCCGCCAGTTGCCGTTCCGCCGGCAGCGCCTCTTCCGGGCCGAACACCCGCTTGTCGATCGCTTCCCGCAGCGCCCGCTGCAATTGCTGGTACAGGGGCAGGCCCGTCTGCCCCATGCCGCGCATGATGTCCGCCAGCGAAGTCAATGTGTTCTCCCAATGGTCCGTCTGCATCGTTCGGCCTTGCTGGCGCAGGCCGCAAGGTGGCGTGGAATGGCGGCGTCGATAATACCAAAAAAAGACCATACATAAAGCGGTCCGCACTGGTATTCCCTGCCGGATAGAGGAGGTTAGCGCTATCTGGCGGGGTTTTATCTCAAAGTGGTATGTATTCTGCATACAACATTAGAAAATAATAATGAAATTGGTAGTGTTGTGGTATTGGTTGGCGGTATATTGGCGCTCAATTGGTTTTGCAAGCAACAGCAACAGCCAGAACAACAGCATGGCCAGGCTGCCGGCGGCGTACCGGTGCCCCGGCCAGGCACACGGATCAGTGAACGGACGGCCCGGTCAGACGGGCGCACATCAAGGGGGAGTACATGAAGCGCATCCAGGCAGCACAACCATCCACGCACCGCCCGGCCATCAACCGCCTGACGCCGGCGGCCGCCGCCGCCGCGATCCTGGTGCTCGGCATCTCCGCGCCGGCCCTGGCGCAGCAAGCCGCGGCACCGCAGGGAAGCGCGGCTCAGGCCGAAACGGAAGTGGTGATCGTCACCGGCATCCGCGCGGCGCTGCAGCAGTCGCTGACGGCCAAGCGCAATGCCGCCGCCAACGTGGAAGTGATCACCGCCGAAGACGTCGGCAAAATGCCGGACAAGAACGTGGCCGACTCGCTGCAGCGGCTGCCCGGCGTGAACATCAGCTCGTCCGCCGCGGGTTCCGGCGGCTTCGACGAGAACGACCGCGTCAGCCTGCGCGGCACCGCGCCTTCGCTGACGCAGACCACCATCAACGGCCACGCCGTATCGTCGGGCGACTGGTTCGTGCTCGACCAGGTGGGTGGCGCCGTGGGCCGCACCACGTCGTACTCGTTGCTGCCATCCGAGATCGTCGGCCAGGTCATCGTGCGCAAGGCGCCGACCGCCGACATGGTCGAAGGCGGCGCCGCCGGCTCGATCGACGTGATCACGCGCCGCCCGCTGGACTTCAAGGAGCCGCTGACGCTGGAAGGCTCGGTGCAGGCCGTGTACTCCACGCTGGCCGAAAAGACCGATCCGCAATTTTCCGGCCTCGTGAACTGGAAGAACGCCACCAACACCTTCGGCGTGATGCTGCAAGGGTTCTCCGAGAAACGCAGCCTGCGCCGCGACGGCCAGGAACTGCTGCAGTACACGCAGATCGCGCCCGGCAGCGTGCTGGCGCAGGCCCGGCCGGATCTCGCCAACGTGTGGTACCCGCGCCTGATCGGCTCTTCGCTGTTCACGCAGGAGCGCCACCGCAAGGGCGGCCTGGTTGCCGCCCAGCTCAAGCCGTCGCGCGAGATCTCGCTGGAAGCCACGTACTTCAATTCGAAGCTGGAAGCGTCGAACTACAACCGCAACTACATGACGGACATGAACGGCAGCGGTGCCATCGGCGGCAACGTGGTCCCGGACTCGTACACGGTGCGCAACGGCACGCTGACGTCGGTCAACTACAGCAACAAGGGCACCGCTGCCGCGCCGCTGCGCTACGGCATCGTCGACGACATCGTGCGCGAAGGAGCCTACGCGAAGTCCGAGTTCCTCGACCTGAACGGCAAGTGGCGCGTCAACGACCAACTGACCATCTCGGGCCTGATCGGCAAGACGAAGGGCACCGGTGCCACGCCGTCGCAGGGCGTGTACGAGGGCGACGTGAACAACTCCGGCGTCAGCTACCAGCTGAACGGCCTGGGCTCGCCGGCCACCGTGAAGTTCCCGAGCATCGATACGTCCGTCTTTACCGGCACGGTGCTGGACTGGGTGTTCGGCTACAGCCCGGCCACCACGTCCGACGAAGAGACCTACGGCCAGATCGACGCGGCCTTCCGCCTCGATCACGACACGTTCAAGGAAATCAAGTTTGGCCTGCGCGGCACCGATCACAAGCGCAGCAACTTCGCGATCTCGCAAGGCCCGAACTGGGCGAACACGGAACCCGGCACGGCCAACACGAACCCGGCCTGGAACGGCAACACGTATCCGGGCGATTTCGGCAAGGACCTGGGCGGCGATTTCCCGAAAAACGTGTGGGAACTGGATCCGTCCATCTTGCAGGAATGGGGCAATGTGCACTCGAACCGCAGCGCCGAGCGGATCTACTATCCGGACATGTTCAACCTGACGGAGAAGACCAAGGCCGCGTATGTGTCGACCGAGATGGAAGGCGATGGCTGGAGCGGCAACCTGGGCGTGCGCGTGGTGCGCACCGAGGGCGAGTCGAACGGCTACCAGATCCTGCCGAACCAGCTGCCGGGCGGGAACCTGCCGGCATTCCCCTGGGGCGGCTTCGTGCAGCAGACGCGCATCGAGAACAACCACACGGAAATCCTGCCGAGCCTGAACCTGCGCTTCGACGTGCGCAGCGATGTCGTGGCCCGCTTCGGCGCCTCGCGCACAATGACGCGGCCGGACTTCGGCGCGCTGGGCGGCACCGTGTCGCTGACGGATGAAACGCATACGGGCAACGGCGGCAACGCGGCGCTGAAACCCACGTTATCGAACAACCTCGATGCGACCGTGCAGTGGTACTTCGCACCGCGCGCCCTGGCCTCCATCGGCGTGTTCTACATGGACCTGCACAACTACGTGGGCTACGGCAGCAGCACCGGCACGTTCATCGACAGCCGCGCATCGCAGCAGTCGGGCCAGCCGACGTTCGCGACCTACACGATCACGTCGCCGATCAACGTGGATGCCAGCGTGAAGGGCATCGAGCTGGCGCTGCAGATGCCGCTGGGCGCGGGCTTCGGCGTGGACGGCAACGTCACGCTGTCCGACTCGAAGCAGGACTTCGGCAGCTGCCCGGCCACGCAGACCATGACTTCGTCGGACCCGTGCGACATGCTGGGCGCCTCGAAGACCACCGCCAACGTCGGTGCCTACTTCGAGAACGAACGGTTCAACGCCCGTATCGGCTACGCGTGGCGCTCGTCCTACCTGGCCGCGCAGGACCGCGGCACGCCGCTGTACCAGGACGCGGTGGGGCAGCTTTCCGCCTCGCTGAACTGGAACATCACGAAGAACGTGATCCTGACCGTCAGCGGCCAGAACCTGAACGAGCCCACCTTGAAGAACTACGTGTACAACAAGGACCAGCCGGGCCGCTTCTACGCCAACGGCGCCCAGTACTACGCCGGCCTGCGGTTCAAGTATTGATAACTGCAGCAAACATTTCCTGTAACCGGGGGTGGCGCAGGGGTTTCGCAGAACATGTTCTGCGCCTGCGGAACGGTGCGAGCCTGTCAGCGCGCACTCCTTCCAGACCCCGATTTTGAGAAACATTTCCTAAAACCGGGGTCTGACCCCGGTTTTGAGAAACATTTCCTGTAACCGGGGTCTGACCCCGGTTTTTGGCAATTTTCGCGCACATGACCACTGCCGCTATCGAACTGACCAGCGCTTCCGCTGAAAGCCTTGCCGGCTCGCAGGCTGGACAACTGCCCCTGGTGTTGCGCGGCTACGTGAATTCCTGGCCTGCCGTGGCGGAAGCGCGACGGTCGCCGGAGGCGCTGTGCGGCTATCTGCTGCGCTTCGGCCGGGGCGCGGCGGCCGCCGTAGCGGACACCGTGCTGATGCCGCCGGAGGAAAAGGGGCGGCTGTTCTATTCGCCGGACATGAAGGACTTCAACTTCGTGCGCAGCAAGCGGACGGTGGCGGCCGTGATCGAGCAGGTGGCGCGCTATTCGCAATTCCCGGTCGCGCCGGCGGTAGCGATGCAGAGCGCGTTGCTCGATGACGTGCTGCCCGGCTTCGCGCAGGAGAACCGCGCGCCGCTGCTGGATCAGCTGAACGATCCGGCGGTGAAGCCGCGGCTGTGGCTCGGCAACGAGGTGGTCACGCCGGCGCATTTCGATGAGTCGCACAACCTCGCCTGCGTCGTCAGCGGCAGGCGCCGTTTCACGCTGTTTCCGCCCGGGCAGGTGGCGAACCTGTATCTCGGGCCGCTGGATTTCGCGCCGACGCCCACGCCGATCAGCCTCGTCGACTTTCGCTCGCCCGATTACCAGCGCTTCCCCCGCTTCCGGGAAGCTGCAAAGCATGCGATCGTCGCCGAACTCGAGCCGGGCGACGCGCTGTACATTCCCTCGCTGTGGTGGCATCACGTCGAATCGATCGGCGTACTGAACACCATGGTCAACTACTGGTGGACCGCGCCGGCGGCCGGCGGCCTCACGAAGGCCGGCGTGCTGGCGCAAGCCATGGAAACCCGATGAAGACAAACAAGGTTTTGGTCGCCGCGCTGCTGGCGCTGTGCGGATCGGCCGCAGTGGCGGCCCCGCGCGTCGTCGTCAGTCCCTATAAATTCCTGCCGCTGAACCGCGCGCCGGATCACGTGATCGGCGCGCGCGACGCCACGCCCTACCTGGCCGGCAAGCCGGCGGCGCTGACGTGGGCCTTCGCCACCGGCGAATGCGGCAGCGAGACGTGGCGCGAACAGACGGGCGAGCAGGTCGCAAAGGCCAACGTGGCGGCCTTCGCGAAAGCCGGCGTGGACTACGTGGTCTCCACGGGCGGACAGGGCGGCGTGTTCACCTGCGCCACCGACGAGGGCATGGAGCGCTTCATCGTCCGCTACGATTCGCGGCACCTGGCCGGCATCGACTTCGACATCGAGGCGGGGCAGACGAAGGAGCAGATCGCCTCGCTCGTGCAGCGCGCCGCCACCGCGCAGAAGAAGCGCCCGCACCTGCGTTTCTCGTTCACCGTGGCCACGCATGCGGCGTCCGACGGCAGCCGGCGCAGCCTGAACGCGCTGGGCGAGACGATCCTCGCCGCCGTGCGCGCCGGCGGCCTGCGCGACTGGACGTTCAACCTGATGGTGATGGATTACGGCCCGCCGGCGCCGGATGTGTGCGTGGTGCGTGGCGACGTGTGCGACATGGGCCGGTCGGCGGTGCAGGCGGTGCGCAACGTGCACGAAAAGTACGGTATCCCGCTCGCGCAGATCGAGGTGACGCCGATGATCGGCGTGAACGACGTGGCCCGCAACGATTTCACGCTGGACGATGCGCGCATGCTGGGCGCGGCGGTCAACGAGATGGGCCTGGCCGGGCTGCACTGGTGGTCGCTGGATCGGGACCAGCCGTGCAAGGTTGCGGTGCAGGGGGCCAGCGACCGGTGCAGCGGCGTGACGGGCGCCGCGGGGGCTTTCGATGCGGCGTTTCGCGAAGGATTGGATGGCAAGCGCTAGGGAAAACTGGTGGCTTCAACGCCAACAATAAAAAAAGCGGGAAGGCCATCGGCCATTCCCGCTTTTTTTGCGCCGAAGCGTCGGTGATTACTGGGCTGCCTGCGCCTGGGCGTTGCCGCCGGCAGGGCGGTTCACCCACATGATCCAGTAGCGCGCCAGGTCGCCGCGGCCGTCGGTGCCGGTCACGGTCTGCAGCGTCTTGATCGCGTCGTCCTTGCGGCCGGCCAGCGCATACGAGTAACCGAGGCGCAGCTTGGCGTCTTCGGCGTTCTGCAGGCCGCCCTTGGTGATGCCTTCCTGGATCAGGGCGATGCCCTTGTCGTGCTGGCCCAGCGTCACGTACGCGTAGCCCAGGTTGATCAGGCCGGTGCCGTTCTTCGACTTGCGGGCCGAGGCTTCGCCGGTGCCGATGTTCTTCGTGTCGTCCGCGGCCTGCTTGTCGGCCTGCGCGCGCAGCTTCTTGTGCTCGGCCGCCTTGTTGCCGGTGCCCAGCACGCCGTTCGAGAATCCGGCATCCAGCGCCTGCTTCGCTTCGATCGGCTGGCCTGCCAGCAGCGCCAGTTCGGCCAGGGCCGTGTACTCTTCGGCGGCCATCTTCGACACGGCCACTTTTTCAAGCCGCAGCACGTCCAGCGCGAAGCGGTTCGAGTAGCTGGCCTTGCCCTGCGTGCGGCTCAGCAGGTCGAGCCAGTAATCGTCGTTCGGGTAGTAACGCACCAGGTTTTCCAGCGCCACCAGGTAAGTGGCCTGGTCCTTGGTCTTCGCGCCGGAGTTGGCCAGCAGTTGCAGCTCTTCCAGCTTCGGCGTGGTGCCGGCCTTCTGGTGTGCGTCCAGGTCTTTCAGCAGTTCCGTCTTCGCGGTGGCGAAGTCGTTGTTGAAGTAGTGGGCGCGGATGATGTACGGGCGTACCTTGGTATCGCCGGTCTCGGTCTGGTAGCGGTTGAACCAGGTGATCGCCTTCGGGTAATCCTTGTTGTTGTAGTACTGCGTGGCCAGTGCCTGCACGAAGTCGCGCTGCTCGGTCGGCTGCAGCTTGCCGGAATTGATCACGGCTTCCAGCGCGGTCGTCAGCGTTGCGGTGTCGTTGGTGGCCGAGGCCACGGAGATGCGCATGCGGTTCAGTACGAAATCTTCGTACACGGTCCGGTTCGGCAACGCATCGGCCTGGGCCAGGCGGCTCTTCACTTCGGCGTAGTTCTTGGCATCCATCAGCGGCTTGATCTGGGCCGGATCGACCAGCTTGAAGATCTCAGGGCGCACGGTGTCCTTCGGTGCCTCGGCCTGGGCTGCGGGCTTGTCTTGGGCGAATGCCGCAGCGGGCAGCGCGAAAGCGGCGTTCAGGCCGATGGCTGCCAGCAGGAGGCTGATGCGGGCGAGACGGAACTGGGGCATGATGAAAAAATCCTTCAATCAAGGGACAAACACTTATTGTCCCATAAATTTCAAAATGAATAGGGTTTCAGATTACGCAACTGCGGCGACGCGTAAAGATACTACGGAAGCATTCGCCGCGCCATTGGTACCGCAATCAAATCGGCTCACTGCGCCGCTGTCGCCTGGGGCTCGCCATCCGGCTGTGCGGCGTCTTCGACCACCCGCGATGCCATCGGAATGAACTGCGACAGGATGGCCACGGGAATCGCCGCCACCAGTACCCACACGAAAAAGTGCTGGTAGCCGATCGCCGTCTGGACATCGCCGCTGATCCACCTGAACAGCACCTGCCCGAGCTGCATGATGCCCGTCGCGAAAGCGTAATGCGCGGTCGTGTATTTACCGGGAGCGACCACCTGCATCATGTACAGGATGATGCCGACGAAGCCGAAACCATAGCCGAACATCTCGGCGGACAGCGCGGCGCCGATGATCGCCAGGTCCTGCGGCTGCCACGTGGACAGGTACCAGAACACGAGGTTCGGCAGGTTCACCGCCAGGATCAGCGGCAGGATCGCGCGGCGCAGCCCCAGCCAGGATGAAAAATAGCCGCCGGCGATCGAGCCCACGATGAAGGCGATCGTACCGGACGTGCCGTACACGATGCCCACCTGGTCGGTGGTGAGCCCCAGGCCGCCCTTGGCGAGCGTATCGCGCAGGAACAGCGGCCCGATCGTCTGCACCTGCGCCTCGCCGGCGCGGAACAGGATGATGAACAGGATCGACACCCAGATGCCCGGCTTGTTGAAGAAATCGATGATCACTTCCCGAAGCGTGCGGGCGATGTCGGCCGCCGTGTGTCCGGCGCCGGTCGGGTTCCTTGCGGCCGGCAGCGACCAGCCGTGGTACATGCCGAGCGCGGTCATCGCCACCGCCAGGATGCAGAAGACGATCGTCCATGCGGCCGTGATGCCCTGCGTCTTTTCCAGGTAGCCGGCCAGGATCACCAGGCCGCCCATCGAGATGAAACGGCCCGCGTTGAAGAACGTGCCCGTCCAGCCGGCATACTGGGCCTGCTGCTTCTTCGTCAGGCTGGCGATGTACAGGCCATCGCACGCGATATCGTGGGTAGCGGCGCTGATCGCCACCAGCCACAGCATCGCCAGGCAGGCAGCGAACCAGGAGGGCAACTGCAACGCAAGGGCAACGAGGCCCATGCAGGCGCCGCCCACCAGCTGGAACGTGACCACGACGGCCTTCTTGCTGGGCGCCAGTTCCAGGAACGGGCTCCAGAGCGGCTTGAGCACCCACGCCATCCCGATCGCCGCGGTCCACCGCGCGATATCGCCATTCGCCACGCCCATGCTCTTGAACATCTGCGCCGCGACCACCGTGATCGCGTAGAACGGCAGGCCCTGGGCCAGGTACAGCGTGGGCACCCAGAACTGCGGCCGGCGTGCGGAGGCGGTGTCCTGCATCGTCTTGTCCGTGCTCATGTCGGCGCTGCCGGTCATGCAAAGCCCGGCACCGGGCACTTGCCCTGCGCCTGCAGCTCGCCGGCCAGCCAGGCGTTGACGGCGTCGAGCGCCGGCGCGGCGAAGCCATAGGTCATCAGGGCCGGCGCATCGATGTCGAGCGCCTGGTAGGGGTTCCACAGCGCCACGTGCAGGTCGGGCCGCCACGTGGCGCGCGCATGCGGGCCATAGCGCAGGCGCGACGTGGAAGCGAGGATGGTGTAGCGCCCGTCCGCCGGCAGGGCGGACCAGTCGAAGCCTTCGGCATCGGCGAACGTCACCAGTTCCACGTCGTACAGGCGGCGCAGGGACTCGGCCACTTTCGCCGCCGGCACGCCCGCTTCCGACACGCCGTCGCTGACGACGTCCTGCCGCACCACGAGGCGGACCTTGCTGCCGGCCGCGGGCCGTTGCGGGTTGCCGCGGGCCGTGAGCGCGCGGCGCCAGCCCTCGGCCATGATGGCGCGGTCGACGGCGTCCTCGGCATAGTCGCGCGGTGCGCACGGATACTTCGCGGCCAGCGCGGAAAGGCGGGCCAGCCGTTCGTCGACCTGCGCGCGGGTGATCGTGCCGTCGGCGATGGCCTGCGCGATGGCCTCCAGCGTTTCATCCTGGGTTTGCGGCGTGCCGAGGGCCATCACCATGTCGGCCCCGGCAGCCAGTGCCCGCACGGCCGCGTTGCCGGCACCGTAGCGGCCGGCGATCGCGTGCATGTCCATGCCGTCGGTGATGATCACGCCGTCGTAGTGCCATTCGCGGCGCAGGATGCCGTCCAGGATTGCCGGCGACATCGTGGCCGGATTGTCGGCATCGATGGCGGGGTAGACGATGTGCGCCGTCATCACGGCCGGCGCCATCGGCGCGGCAATGCGGAACGGCGCGAATTCGAACGCTTCCAGTTCGCTGCGCGGCTTGTCGACGGTGGGCAGGTCGCGGTGAGAATCCACGCTCGTGTCGCCATGGCCGGGGAAATGCTTCACGCAGCAGGCTACGCCTTCTTCCTCGCTGCCGGCCATCCACGCCATCGCCAGCTCGGCCGCCCGTTGCGGTTCGGCGCCGAACGAGCGCTCGGCGATCACGGGGTTGTGCGGATTGTTGTTCAGGTCCAGCACGGGCGCGAAGTTCCAGTTGAAGCCCAGCGCCTTCACGGCGCGTGCCACGGCAGCGCCGGTGCGGCGTGCCAGGCCGGTGTCATCCGCCGCGCCGAGTCCCATCGCCGCCGGCGGCGCCGGCACCCACGTGGCGCGCACCACGGCGCCGCCTTCCTGGTCGATCGCGATCAGCGCCTCGGGGCCGAGCGCCGCGCGCAGGTCGGCGGTCAGCTTCGACAGCTGCGCGTGGTCCGTCATGTTGCCGCGAAACAGGCACACGGCGCGAATGCCGTTCGCCTTGAGGAAATCCGCCGTGGCGGCATCGAGCTCGGTGCCGGGGAAACGGATCATGATCAGCTGGCCCGCCAGCTTGCGTAGTTCGCCTGGTTCGCTCATTGGATGCATTGAAAGATGTTGAAGGACGGCCGGAAAATCAGTTGGTCTTGGTGACCTTGGACAGGTGCCGGGGCTTGTCCGGGTCGAGCCCGCGCGCGGCCGACAGTTTCGCGGCCATCACGTAGAACGCCTGGACCGCCACGATCGGGTCCAGGTCCGGCGTGGCGGCCACCGGCAGCGTGAGGTCGCGCTGCGCCACATCGTCGGGCGCGGCCAGCAGCACGCGCGCACCGCGGCCGCGCATCTCTTCCGCCAGCGCCAGCAGGCCCGCCTGCGTGGGGCCGCGCGTGGCGAAGATCAGCAGCGGATAACCTTCGTCGATCAGCGCCATCGGGCCGTGCTTGATCTCGGCGCCGGAAAACGCCTCGGCCTGCAGCGCCGACGTTTCCTTGAATTTCAGCGATGCCTCCAGCGCCACGGGGAAGCTGATGCCGCGGCCCACCACCATGATGTTGCGGGCCGGCGCCAGCACGTCCACGGCCTGCTGCCAGTCGGCCTGCGTGGCCGCCCGCAGCGCGTCGGGCAACGCCGCCAGGCCATCCTTCAGTTCCCGGTCGTCCTGCCAGTTGGCGACCATGCGGGCGCCGGCCACCAGCGACGTGATGAAGCTCTTCGTGGCGGCCACGCTCTGCTCCTTGCCGGCGCGCAGCGGCATCGCCCACTCGGCGGCCTGCGCCAGCGGCGAGTCGATGTCGTTGACGAGCGCCACGGTCGTGGCGCCGCCGTCGCGGAAGTAGCGGATCGGCTCGACCACGTCCGGGCTCTGGCCCGATTGCGACACGGCGATCGTCAGCGTATCGCGCGTGACGAGCGGCGACTTGTGCAGCGTGACGAGCGACATCGGCAGCGAGGCGACCACGCGGCCGAGGCGCGCCATGATCAGGTACGCGATGTAGTTCGATGCATGGTCGGAGCTGCCGCGCGCCACGGTGAGCGCCGTGGAAAATGGCGTGCCGGCGAGCTTGCGGCCCAGTTCCGCGTAGCGGTCGATGTCGTGCGCCAGCTGTCCGGCCACGCATTCGGCCGCGGACAGCGCTTCCTTAAGCATCATTGAGGTCAACGCATTCTCCTTCGATGTAGACGGCTTTCAGTTTGAGGTCGCGGTCGAGCACCACGATGTCGGCCCATGCGCCAGCGGCCAGGCGGCCACGCTCTTCCAGGCCCAGGTAATCGGCGGCGTGCGTGGATACGCGGGCCGACGCATCGGCCAGGTCGAGCCCCAGGCCCACGAGGTTGCGCAGCGCCTGGTCCAGCGTCAGCGTGCTGCCCGCCAGCGTGCCGTCCGGCAGGCGCACGCCGCCCATGCACTTGTGCACCGTATGCCGCCCCAGCATGTATTCGCCGTCCGGCATGCCGGTGGCGGACGTGGAATCGGTCACGCAATACAGCCTCGGGATCGCGCGCAGCGCCGTCTTGATGGCGCCGGGGTGCACGTGCAGCAGGTCGGGAATCAGTTCGGCGAACTGCGCATGGGCCAGCGCCGCGCCGACCATGCCGGGTTCGCGGTGGTGCAGGGGACTCATGGCATTGAACAGGTGCGTGAAGCCGGCCGCGCCGTGTTCCAGGGCGGCCACGCCATCTTCATAGGAACCCAGCGTGTGGCCGATCTGCACGCGCATGCCTTCGTCGGCCAGCTCGCGCACCAGCGTCAGGTGCCCGGCGATTTCCGGCGCCACCGTGATGACCCGCAGCGGAGCAAGGAGCTCGAGCCGTTTGACTTCGGCCAGCGTGGCGGCACGCGCGAAATTCGGTTGCGCGCCCAGCTTGCCGGAATTGATGTACGGGCCTTCCAGGTGCGCGCCCAGCACGCGGGCTTCACCTTTGCCGCGCTCGCGCACCGCCGCGCCGATCGCCGTCAATGCCACGTCGATGTCTTCCGGCGGCGCCGTCATCGTCGTGGCCAGGATGCTGGTGGTGCCGTGGCGGGCGTGCATCGCGGCGATCCTGTGGACGGCGTCGCCGCCTTCCATCACGTCGCGCCCGGCGCCGCCATGCACGTGCAGGTCGACGAAGCCGGGCAGGATGTAGTCGTCCCCGTTCAGCTTCGGATCGACGGCGCTGCCGTCGATGCCGGCGACGCGTTCGCCGAAGGCGAGGGTGCCGGCGATCCAGCCGCCCGGGGTAAGGATATTGCCCTTGAGGGTATCGAGATTGCTTGCATCGTTCATCGACGCGACTCCGCTACGAATTCATAATAATCACTGCGGCACCACGAGTGGGTCAATTCCACCGCGGCGCCGCTTTCCAGGTAGCTCACGCGCGTGATGTGCAGCATGGCCGTGCCGGGCGCGATATCGGCCAGCCTGGCCTGTTCGGGCGTGGCATTGATCGCGCGGATATGCTGCAGCGCCCGCATCGGCACCGTGCCGTGCGCTTCCAGGTAGCCGTACAGCGAATCGGTCACGCGCTGCGGATCGGGGATGTAGGCGGCGGGGATCGTCGATGTCTCGATCGCCATCACCACGTCGTCCGCCGTGCGCAGCCGCTTCAGGCGCGCTACCGGCACGTTCGGCGACAACCCCAGCGACAGCAGTTCCAGTGGCGCGGCGATGCCGATCTCCCGCTGCAGCCAGCGCGAGCCGGCGGTAAAGCCGCGCTGGCGCAGCTCTTCGGAAAAACTCGTCAGGCGCGACAGGGGCTGTTCCAGCTTCGGCGTGATGTAGGTGCCGGAACCGCGGCGGCGCGTGAGCATGCCGCGGTCGCACAGCAGGTCGATCGCCTTGCGCGCGGTGACGCGCGAGATGTTCAGCGCGTCGGACAGCACGCGTTCGGAAGGCAGTGCCTCGTTGGCGCGCCAGTCGCCGCCGGCGATGCCGTCGGACAGACGGTTCGCCAGTTGCATGTACAGCGGCGTGTCGCTTGTTGCATCGGGGTGGAAATCGCGCAGTCGGGCGGGCATGGTCTACTCCTTCACGGCGGCATGTGCAGAATCCGCGGGCAGGCTTTGCCGGATCAGTTGCAGCGCGCCGGCCGCGGAGTCGCCATTGGCGGGCACGATGCGCGCCAGCAGGTCGCCCGGCAGGAAGGCGCGCATCGGTTCCGCGAGGCCGCCGCACAGGGCGATCGGCAACCTGGCCGTCGTGTCAAGCGCGCCGGCGATCAGCGCCACCTGGCGGCCCGCTTCGATCATGATCTCGCGCGCCGTATCGTTGCTGTCCGCATGGGCCAGCACGATGCGCGCCACTTGCGCATACAGGGTTTGCGTGGCGCTGGCGAGCCACAGCTGGATGGCGTCGCGGCTGCCGCCGCAGTGCTCGATGACGGCATCGGCAAACGCGCTGGCTGCGGCACGGCCGTCGATCACGTGCTGCACGTGGTTCACCGCGTGCATGCCGATCCAGGCACCGCCCGCTTCATCGCCGGACGGGAAGCCCCAGCCGCCCACTTCGCGCCGCGAGCCATCCTCGCACAGCGCCTCGCCGACGCTGCCCGTGCCGAGGGCGATGATGGCACCGGGCCGGCCCTCGTGCGCGCCGAGCACCGTGGTGTAGGCATCCGTTTCCAGCGCCACCGCCGCGTAGCCGGGATTGGCACCGATGAAGTCCGCCGCCCACCCTTTGTTGTGGACGCCGGCCAGCCCCAGCCCGACCGCGATGCATTCGCGCTGCGGAACCGGAATGCCGGCCGCCGCGAACGCCTTTGCCGCCGCCTGTTCGACGGATTGCCATGCGTTGGGAATGCCATGCAGCAGGGCGGACGGTCCGCTGCTGCCTTCGCCAAGTAACGTGCCGTCCGGCCCTGCGAGACGCACCCGGGTGCCGGTGCCGCCGCCGTCGACGCCGATCAGATAATCGATCATAGGAGAGGTGTAGGAAGAAATCGAAGTGACTATAGGGTGACCTAACCAGCTTGTCAACAGGTATTTAACTGGTATTATCGAGACGCGTTTCGATGAAGAGTCGAAGCCGGGGTAATATTAGATAAGTACATGTTTATTAATGGAAAATTATTAGATATAAATGGTATCCCATCTGGTATGTATAGTACCGGTTTGGCTAATACCAAAAGCAAAAACCCGGCACGTGGCCGGGTTCTCCCGGCCGGGCCGGGAAGGACGGGAGGAGGAGGCGTCAGCGCATGTCGCGCGTGCCGTCACGGTCGATCGTCACCAGCCGGTCGGGTCCGGCCCTGCCATGTGTTTCGACCTTGCCGCGCACATTGACGACGGCATTGCCTGGACCGCGCACCGAGACCTGGGCCTGGTCGGCAAGCAGTTCGCGGCCATCGATGCCGCCCGAGCCGGTCAGCGTGGCCGCCAGCCGTGCCGTGCTGCCCTGCAGGTGGGCGGTGCCCGGGCCGCCCAGCACCAGCCGCACGCTCTTCGCCTCCGCCCGCGCGGTCAGGTCGCCCGAGCCGCGCAGTTCGGCGTCCAGCGAGTCCGTCACCCGCTGCAGGTGGATGTTGCCGGGGCCGTGGCCGCGCAGCACGGCCCGGCCGGCCGCCAGCGCTTCGCCATCGAAATTGCCCGAGCCGCTCACCGACGCTTCCAGCGCCGCCGTCGTGCCGGCCAGCTTCATGCTGCCGGGGCCATCGAGCTGCACGCGCAGGCTCTGCGTCTGCAGGCCGCGTGCCTCCAGGTCGCCGGAACCGCGCACCCGTGCCTCCATCTTGCGGATTGTGCCGGCAACGCAGGCGCTGCCCGGGCCCGACAGGTTCGCGCTGGCGCTTTCCACCGCCAGGGCACATGCCTCCAGGTCGCCGGAACCGGCCAGCGTGGCGTGGATTTCGCGGCTGCGGCCTTGCAGCGTGACGGAGCCGGGGCCGGTCAGCGCGGTGCTGACCTTGTCGGCGCGCAGGTCATTCACTTGCAGGTCGCCGGAGCCCGTCACGTCGGCCGCCAGTTCCTGGGTAATGCCGGCGGCTTCCACGTCGCCCGGCCCGCTCAATTTCAGGCGCAAGGTGGCCGTGCGCAGGCCGCGCAGGTCGATGTCGCCGCTGCCGCTGCCGCGCACGGACAGCTCGCGCACGTTGCCATTGGCCTGCAGGTCGCCGGGGCCGGTCACGGCCAGTTGCAGCGTGTCGCCGCGCGCGCGGTCCAGCCGCACGTCGCCGCTGCCGGCGGCGCGCAGGCTGGCCAGTTGCGGCGCGCCGATCGTCACCGTGACGGGCTCGCGGCGCTTGCCGAAGCCGAAGTGCCAGCCGCCATGACCCTTGCGGCGCACCACGAGCGTATCGCGGTCGATGAACGTTTCGATATCGGCCAGCTCCTTCGCGGGGCCCGCCAGCCGCAGCGAGCGCGGTGCCTGGGCATCGACATGCACGTCGAAGGGACCGGAGAGGTCGATCGCGGTGAAGGTGCCGATGTCGCGGGTCTCGGTGGCGCTTGCCGTTGCCGGGGCAGCGTGGGCGGCAGGGGCTGCCTGCAAGATGAGGGCAGGCAGGGCGAGCAGGGCGAACGGGAAAGCAAGCGGGAACGAGGGGCGGTTCATGTTGGCCTCATTGGAAAAGCATGACGGGATGCCAACAGGGTAAGCGAGCAGCGCCCGCCGGGCGAGGGCGGCGGGATGGACTGGTGAAAACGCGGTGCCGGCGGCAGAATGAGGCGACAGGCGGAATGACTGGCGGGGGGCGGGCGTTCAGTCGAACCGGTCTTCCTTGCGGCTCACTTTCAGGAAGATCAGCGCCAGCCCGACCAGCAGCATCGATGCCATGTCCGGTTCGGGAAGTGTGGGCGGCACCTCGACCCTGGCCGGCATGGGCACCGCCGGCATGGCGGGCGGCGCCGGTGCAAGCGCCGTATCGGTGGAGAGGCGCAGGGACGGCTGCCCCTGCGCCCATGGCGCGCCGTCGCGGTGATAACCCGACAGGGCTTCACCCGTGAAATACCAGGCTTGCGTCACGTCATTCACGTCCGCCATCTGCCAGGTGGCAAAGGT
The DNA here is from genome assembly GCF_055502675.1 of Pseudoduganella sp. jia 12. Classification (NCBI taxonomy): domain Bacteria; kingdom Pseudomonadati; phylum Pseudomonadota; class Betaproteobacteria; order Burkholderiales; family Oxalobacteraceae; genus Pseudoduganella; species Pseudoduganella sp. jia 12. Next base: position 30,760 of record NZ_JBUXKP010000014.1, on the reverse strand, counting down.
GACCGGTTCTGGCGCCGCGTGGACGGTGGCGGCGGATGCTGCGGTGGCAAAGGCAACTGCACGAACGATTTTCATCATGGTCCCGTCCCGGCTTGAGCCTGCCTATTAAAGCATAGTCCGTAGCGAAATGATAACGATTCGCGGAAAATAGACGCCGTAGATGCCGGCCGCCGCAAGGAGGTGTCATAATGCATGTCGGAGGAATTTCGCAAAATGATCAAGTATTTAGGCACCCGGAAAACCGATCAGGGCGGGACGTTGTACGTGTTCCTCATCAACGGGCAGGAAAAGCAGGTGCCGGAAAGTGCGCTGAAACAGTACCCGGGTTGCTACGAAGCGCTCCCGGAATCGGCCAAGGCCAGGATCGCCGCCAACCGCAAATGGTTGCAAAAGCTGTAAGGGGTGCAGGGGCTGCAGCAGTTGCAAAGTCCAGCGCCGTGAAGGCCTCGCTGTTCCTCGGCTGCATCCTCGGCGGGGTCGTCGCGCCGCCGCTGCAGGCGAAAGTACCCACGCATTTCGGCGTGGTGATGGGTAACGGCCTGCTGTGCCGCGACCAGACTTCGAACCGCTATTATTTCGACTACATGGTGCGCTGGTTCGGCCAGCCCTACAAGCGCGAGGGCGGCGCGTACTGGTTCCGCACGCCCGAGGCGAAGCTGTGGGGCTTTGCCGTGCGCGAAGTGATCGTCAGCGACGAAACCTTTCCCTACCGCTTCGTGGGCGCGGTGGCCGACACCACGCCGGACAAGCTGGCGGCGGCGATCACGCAGCGCGACGGCCTGCGCTATGCGACAATCACGGGTTCCGCGACACCGGTGCGCGAAACGTCCACCGGCGGGCGCATCGCCTACGCCGATACCCGCTCCAAGATCTACTGCGCCAAGTTCAAGCCGCTGCCGCCCGCGCTGCGCTGACCGACCATCCATGTACACGCGATTCTTCAACCTGACCCGCAGCCCGTTTTCCATCGCGCCCGATCCGCGCTACCTGTACATGAGCGAACGCCATCGCGAAGCGCTGGCGCACCTGCTGTATGGCGTGGGCGGCGGTGGCGGCTTCGTACTGCTGACGGGCGAGATCGGTGCCGGCAAGACCACCGTGTGCCGCTGCTTCATCGAGCAGGTTCCCGAAGGTTGCAGGCTGGCGTATATCTTCAACCCGAAGCTGTCGGTCGAGGAACTGCTGCAAGTCGTCTGCGACGAATTCCGCATCGCGCTGCCGGCGGGGGCGGGCACCGTCAAGCACTACGTGGATGCGATCAACCGGCACCTGCTGGAGAGCCATGCGCGCGGCGAGAACAGCGTGCTCGTCATCGACGAGGCGCAGAACCTCTCCGCCGCCGTGCTGGAGCAGCTGCGCCTGCTGACAAACCTGGAAACGAGCGAACGCAAGCTGCTGCAGATCATCCTGATCGGCCAGCCAGAGCTGCGCACGATGCTCGCGCGGCCCGAGCTCGAGCAACTGGCGCAGCGCGTGATCGCGCGCTATCACCTCGGTTCCCTGAGCGCCGTCGAAACCGCGCACTACATCGCGCACCGGCTCGCGGTGGCCGGGCTGGCCGGGCCCTCGCCATTCCCGGCCGGCGTGGCGACCACCATCCACGCCTTGGCGAAAGGCGTACCGCGGCGAATCAACCTGCTGTGCGACCGCGCGCTGCTGGGCGCCTACGTGGAAAACAAGGCGCAGGTCACGCGCCGGATCGTGCGGCGCGCCGCGCAGGAAGTGTTCGGCGCGGACATGCCGCGTCCACGCCCGCGCTGGCCGCTCGTGGCCGGCGGCGTGCTGGCCGGCGCCGTGCTGACGGCCGCCGCCGCGTGGCAGCTGGCACCACGCCAGGCCGCGCCGCCTGCCGCCGCGACTGCACCGATTGTGCCGTCCGCGCGGCCGGCACCGGTGCAGGCGCCACTGCAAGGGACGGACAGCGAGGCCACGCTGCGCCGCCTGGCCGCGCTGTGGGGCGTGGCGTGGAAGGAGGGTGCGGGCGACGTGTGCGCGGAAGCGCGGCAACAAAACCTGCGCTGCCTGTCCAGCCGCGGCACGCTGGACGAGCTGCGCCTGCTGGACCGGCCGGCGATGCTGGCGCTGAACGACGATCCGGCCACGCCGACCTACGCCTTGCTGGTGGCGCTGGGCGAACGCGAAGGCACGATCGATATCGGCGGCCGGCGCCACACGGTGGCGCGCACGGCGCTGGACAACCGCTATGACGGCACCTTCACCACGTTCTGGCGCGCGCCGCCCGGCTGGCGCGAGCAGGTGGCGGCCGGCGACCGCGGCCCGGAAGTGGACTGGCTGGCGCGGCGCCTGGCCGGGTGGGCGAACGCCGCGCGGCCGCAGGACGATGCACCGCTGGGCGGCGAGACACTGCGCCGGCTGCGCGACTTCCAGGCGGCGCAGCAACTGAAGGCGGACGGCGTGGCCGGCCCGAAAACGTTCATCCGGCTGAGCCTGCTTGGCGAAGCCGGCACGCCACACGCGGAGCCCCGCCTGGCACCGGCTGCCGGGAGCAAATGACATGTCCTATATTCTCGAAGCACTGAAGAAGGCCGAGGCCGAGCGCCAGCTTGGGGAGGCGCCGAGCATCCATGCACCGCTGCCGGACGCGCCGGCCGCGGGCGCTGCGCCGCTGCGCAAGCCACTGCTGGCGGCGATGATCGCGATGGGCGCCGTCATCGTCGGGCTCGCCGTCGTCGTCTGGCGGCAGGCCGGCGCACCGGCAGCATCCGCGCCACCGGTGCAGCCGGTACCGGCAGCGCAGCCGCAGGTGGTTGCCGCGGCGCCCGCACCGGTTCCCGTCGCGATCGCGCCGGCACCGGTAGCGTCAGCGGTACCGGCGCCTGCCGCTGCGCCGCTACCGGCAGTCCCGCCGGTGCCGGCAGCCCAGGCGGCACGGGAAACGCCGCCTGCCGTCGCGTCCAGGAGGCCGGACCCAGCCGCGCGAGCCGAAGCGCCGCCAGTCGCGGCGGCCGCATCCGTCCCGCAAGCCGAAGTGCCACCGCGCGAGGAACCGGTGCAGGCGCTGCGCGACTTGCCGGAACCGATCCGCCGTGCGATCCCGCCGGTGGCGATGAGCGGCTACATGTATTCGCCGAATCCGGCCGACCGGCTCGTGCTGATCGACAAGGTGCTGCGCCGCGAGGGCGACGAAGTCGCACCGGGGCTCGTGCTGGAACGGCTCGAAGCGAAGGGGGCCGTGTTCGCGTTCCGGGGCTACCGGTACAGGATGCCGTACTGACGGGCGTTCCGGTCCGCACCGGTGCCATCGCTGTGCTGGCTGTCGCGCACGATCGATACCGTCATCGTGGCGTCATAAAGGATTGTCACACTTTCTTCATCGACAATTCCACGGACTGACTTATGAAGTTTTCCATCTTGCATGCGTTGCCCCTGCTGGCCGCCGCCGCTCCAGTGCGTGCTGCCTTGCCCGACGGCGCGGCGTCCGAACCGGGCGTGCTGGTCGTCGTGATCGCTTGCGTCGGCCTGTTGTGCCTGATGGGCAAGGGTGGCGGCGACGGGCCTTTCCGCCCGGACAAGTAATCCCCCATCGCACTTGATATGGGCACGCGCCCGCTCCATACCGGACACGAGAGCCGGTCTTCTATAATGGCTCCATTCGTACAGGAGCAAGAATGGAGCACATACACGCCGCCGCGGCACCGGTCATCGGCATTGTCGGCCGGTCGGGCAGCGGCAAGACCACGCTGCTGGAATACCTGATCGGCCAGTTGGCCGGGCAGGGCCGCAAGGTCAATGTCATCAAGCACAGCCACCACGACCTGGACCTGGAGCCGCCGCACAAGGACAGCGCCCGCCTGCGCCGCGCCGGCGCGGCCGAAGTCATGGTAGCGTCGCCTTACCGGTTTGCCATTGTCCGGGAAATGCGCGGCGCCCCGGAGCCGGGGCTCGACGAGCAACTGGCGCGGCTGGCACCGGCGGACCTGACACTGGTGGAAGGCTTCAAATCGTTCCCGATCGACAAGCTGGAAATCCACCGCGGCGTCGGCGACAGGGGTCCCCTCTATCCGGACGATCCGCACATCGTGGCCGTCGCGTCGACGCTGCCGCGCCCGGCCGACGTGGCGCCGCACGTTGCCTGGCTGGACCTCGACGACCGCGAGGCCGTGCTGGCGTGGCTGATCGACACATGGTTGCCCAAGAAAAGTTGAAGAATAAAAACACGTAGCCGGCCTCAAGTTCGCCGTGGCTCTTCCGTAAACGGAGGATATGCCTCGATGCGGGGCGGCACAGTGGAGGAAGTATGGACGCAATGAGCATTGCCCGCCTGTCGACGACGATCGCCGAGACAGGCACGAAGCAGGACGTCAGCATGGCCGTATTGAAGAAGGCCATGGATTCGCAGGCAGCATCCGCCGCCGCGCTGCTCGACGCGCTGCCAGCCTCGCAGCCCGCGCCGACCCTGCCACCGCACCTGGGCAACCGGATCAACACCACAGCTTGAGCGCGCCCCCGAGCGCGCTGGCCCGCTGTTCCCCGTGGACAGCGGGCTTTTTTATTGCCTGAAAATGGGCGGTCCGGTGCTCCGGACGTCCGAATCTTTCCTGGAAAATGGGGTACGTCCCCATTTTTCGGGCAACTTTCGCTAGAATCATCGGGTTTGACCGACTGGAGGGACAATGAACAAAAGTGCAATGATTGCCGCGGCGCTGGCTGCCACGTGCGCGGCGGGTGCCGCGCAGGCGCAGATGGGCGGCGGGGCCGACAAGGAAAAATGCTACGGGGTGGCGAAGGCGGGCCAGAACGATTGCGCGTCGTCGGACGGCGCGCATGGCTGCGCGTCGATGGCGCGCACCGACAACGCCCCCACCGAGTGGAAATGGGTAGCCAAGGGCAGCTGCGAAAAACTGGGCGGCAAGACCACGCCGCCGGCCAAGCCCGCCGGCAGCGACTGAGCAGCATGGCTGCGCCCGCCACGCTTGCCGGCGTTGGCCTGCGGGCGCCGCACTACCGCGATTTCCTCGAGGGCCGGCCGCGCGCCGGCTGGCTCGAGGTGCATACCGAGAACTACCTGGCCGACGGTGGCCGCGACGTGCAGGTGCTGCACCGGTTGCGGCGCGATTACCCGGTCAGCCTGCATGGCGTGGGCCTCGGCCTGGGGTCCGCCCACGGCATCGCGCCCGGGCATCTGCAGCGCATCCGCGCGCTGGCCGAACGCATCGAACCGTTCCTCGTTTCCGAACACCTGAGCTGGGGCGGCTTGCCGGGCCGGCACCTGCACGACCTGTTGCCGCTGGTGCTGGACGAGGCCACGCTCGACCTGCTGGCCGCCCGCGTGGCGCAGGTGCAGAATGTGCTGCAGCGGCAGATCCTCGTCGAGAACGTGTCGGCGTACGTGCGGTTCTCCGCCGATACGATGAGCGAGGCGCAATTCCTCGCCGCGCTGGCGCAGCGCACGGGGTGCGGCCTGCTGCTCGACCTGAACAACCTGCATGTCAACGCCTGCAACCACGGCGAAGACGCGCTCGCCGCGCTGGCAGCCATCCCGCCGGGGCTGGTCGGCGAGTTCCACCTCGGCGGCCATCTCGCCGCGCCGGACGTCGTCATCGATCACCATGGCGCGCCGATCGCGGAACCCGTGTGGCATCTGTACGAAGCGGCGCTGGCGCGCTTCGGCGCCGTGCCCACGCTGGTCGAATGGGATGCCCACGTGCCGCCGATCGGCGTGCTGCTGGCCGAGGCCGACAGGGCATCGGCGCTGTTGTCGCGGGCGGCACCGATGCCGGCGCCGTCCGGGCGGCCACGGCCGACATCGCTGGCCGAACCCGACACGGCCGCGCTGGCCGTCGTGCAGCAACGTTTCGCCGATGCATTGCTGCCGGCCGGCGAAGCCGGCGGCCTGGCGGACGTGCTGCGCGCGGCGCCGCTGGCATCGCGCCTCGCGGTCTATCGTGGCAATCTCGCCGGCGGCTGGATCCTGGCACTGGCGGCCGCTTTTCCCGTCGTCACGCAACTCGTTGGCGAAGATTTCCTTGCTGCGCTGGCACATGCGTACGGCACGCGCCACCCGTCGGCAAGCGCCGACCTGAACACATTCGGCGCCGGCTTTGCCGACTTCCTCGCTGGCTTCCCGCACGTGGCCGGCCTGCCATACCTGCCGGACATGGCGCGGCTCGAATGGCTGCTGCACCGTGCCTGTTACGCCGCCGACGTGGAACCGCTGGCCCCGGCCGCGCTGGCGCACGTTGCGCCGGAGGCATTCGAACACTGCCGGCTGGTGCCGCATCCGGCGGCCGCCGTGTTCGCATCGGCGTGGGCCGTGGTACCGCTGTGGCAAGCCCACCAGCCGGGCACCGAAGTGCCGTTCCCGGACGACATGGCGGCGCCTTCATGGGCCCTGGTGGCCAGGCGCGGCTGGCAACCGGACGTGCTTGCGCTGGATGCTGCCACATGGCATGCGCTGGCCGCGCTGGAACAAGGCGCGTCCGTGGGAGAGGCGCTCGACGCGGCGCTGGCGGTGGATACGGGTTTCGACCTGGTGCCCCGGCTGGGGCAGTGGATCGCGCACGCCGCATTCGCGGCACTGCGCGGCAAGGCGGACGACGACTAGCTGAAAGCGCGGAAGAGCCGGGCTTCGCCGGTGCTGTCGCGATGGCGCAGGCTGGCTTCGTGCGTGGCGGCGATCATCCGCTCGAGCTGGGCATCTTCGATCCGTTGCAATTCCTCGTTTGCCACGGCCAGCGCCTGCGCGAGCTTGTCGCGCGCGGCGCGGTAGGCACCGTTGCGTGCGCTGTCGGTGCAATTGAACAAGTCTTCGGCATTGTCGATCACCTGCTGCAAATCGCCGATCAGGCGCTGCTGCATGGGGTGCGGTGACAGGGGCTGCAAGGGGGCCGCGGCGGGCGCTGCCTTCTGCAAGGATGGTTTCGGCGGTTCAGGATATCGGGTGGGGTCGAGATGGTCCATGCGTGCTCCGGATTGATAATTCCTTCCACAAATCCTGCCACTATAGCCGCCGAAGTAGCATGCGATTTGCAAACGATTAAGACCGCCGGAACCTTATTTCCCTGCCGCGTTGCCAATCACGGTGATGCGCACGTCGCCGATGGCAACCTGCTGGCCGGCGCGGATCTTGGCGGTCTTGCGCAATTCCTGCTTGCCATCCACCCGCACGTCGCCGCTGGCCACGATCTGCTTGCCGGCGCCGCCGCTGTCGCACAGGCCGACCACCTTCAGCAACTGGTTCAGTTCGATAAATTCCGACGTTAATTCAAAGTCTACTTTTTGCATTTTATCCTCGTTTCCGTGTGGCCGGAGAAATTTAATTGTTCCGTTACTAACTTTATTCGCCTCCGGCCCACGCGGCCTGGTCAGCCTTTCGCACCCGGCCGTGTCATGGCCAGCGGCACGATCCACTCGTCGAACTGCTCCGCCGTGACAAAGCCCAGGGCCAGCGCCGCTTCCTTCAGCGTGGTGCCTTCATGCTGCGCTTTCTTGGCAATCTGGGCGGCGCGATCATACCCGATGTGGGGCGCCAGCGCGGTCACCAGCATCAGCGAGCGCTCCATCAGCTCGCCGATCCGTTCGCGGTTCGGTTCGATGCCGCGCGCGCAGTGCTCGTCGAAGCTGCGCATGCCGTCGGCCAGCAGGCGCGCGCTTTGCAGGAAGTTATGGGCGATCAGCGGCTTGTAGACGTTCAGTTCGAAGTTGCCGGAAGCGCCGCCGAAGGAAATGGCCACGTCGTTGCCGAACACCTGGGCACACAGCATCGTCACGGCTTCGCACTGGGTGGGGTTGACCTTGCCCGGCATGATCGAGCTGCCCGGCTCGTTTTCGGGGATGGTGATTTCTCCCAGTCCGGAGCGCGGGCCGGACGCCATCCAGCGCACGTCGTTGGCGATCTTGAACAGCGCTGCCGCCAGGGTCTTCAGGGCCCCGTGGGCCGCCAACAGTGCCTCGTGGCCGGCCAGCGCGGCAAACTTGTTGTCGGCAGTGCGAAACGGCAGTTGCAGGCGCTGCGCCAGCTCGGCGGCGATCCGCGTCGCATATTCCGGGTGGGAGTTGAGCCCGGTGCCGACGGCGGTGCCGCCGGCGGCCAGTTCCAGCACGGCGGGCAGGGCGTGTTCGATCGCGCGTTCCACGTAGTCGAGCTGTGCGACGTAGCCGGAGAATTCCTGGCCCAGCGTCAGCGGGGTGGCATCCTGCAGGTGGGTGCGGCCGATCTTGACGATGTCGGCAAACGCCTGCGCCTTGCCGGACAGCGTGGCGCGCAGCTGGCGCAGCGCTGGCAGCACGTCGGTTGCCAGCGCCACGCCGGCCGCCACGTGCATCGCCGTGGGGAAGATATCGTTCGACGACTGGCCCTTGTTGACGTCGTCGTTCGGGTGCAGCTTGCGCTCTTCGCCGCGCACGCCGCCCAGCAGCTCGGAACCACGGTTGGCCAGCACTTCGTTCATGTTCATGTTCGACTGGGTGCCGGAACCCGTTTGCCATACCGACAAGGGGAACTCGCCGGCATGCCGGCCTTCCAGCACTTCGTCGGCGGCGCGCACGATCGCATCGGCCTTGGTGGCATCCAGCACGCCCAGGTCGACATTCACGCGCGCGGCGGCCCGTTTCACGTTGGCCAGCGCGCCGATCAGCTCGGGCGCCATCTTTTCGGTGGAAATATGGAAGTGATGCAATGAGCGCTGCGTTTGCGCGCCCCATAGCTGGTGTGCCGGCACATCGATCGGGCCAAAACTGTCGCGTTCGGTTCTGCTGTCCATGGCGTCCTCTGGGTAAAAGATGCATTAAGTGTAACCCACGCATGAAAATCGGTTCGAGCACTCAAAGAATGCGAATTTCCGCCGTTAAACACTTACGTCACGGAAATTTTCATTTACCATTCCAATCACCATGCCGCTTCCGCTACGTTCCACCCTGGCCGTGCTGGCGTTTTCAGCCGCCAGCGCCGCCACCACCGGTACTCATGCCGCCGAATTCGGCGATGCCTCGGTGCGCTCGTTCAGCGGCCAGCCGCTGTCGGCCGACATCGAACTGACCGACCTGACGGCGCAGGAACTGGCCGACCTGCAGGTGCGCCTCGCCCGGCCGGATGTGTTCCGGGGCGCCAATGTAAAGATGAGTCCGGCACTGGCCGACGCCGGCATCTCGATCGTACGGCGCGACAACCGCCGCGTGCTGCACGTGACGACCAGCGCGCCGGTGCAGGGGGACGTGCTGCACCTGTATTTCCAGCTGATTTCGGGTGGCAAGGAACGGGTGCGCAGTGTGTCGCTGTGGCTGTCGCCGGATCCGAACCCGGCACCGAAGCCGGCGCCTGCCGCCCCAGCCACGCTGGCCGCCACGCCGGCACCTGTCGAACGCGACAGCAAGACCGCCGCTCGCCGCGCTGGTCACGAGCGCCCCGTGGCGCTGGTGGCCATGGTTTCGCCCGGCAAGGAAGCCACCGCGGGGGAACGGGAACTGCTCGGCGCGGTTGAACGCGCATTCGGCGCGCACGGCGGCAAGGTGGAAGAACGCCAGCCGGCCAAGGCCGTGCCGGCCAAACAGGACAGCCACAAGCCTGAACACAAGGATGTGCGCAAGGAAGCGCTGAAATACGCATCGACTGCCGACGATTTCAAGCGCGGCGCCAAGCCGGCCAGGCTGGCGGTGGCGGAGCGCAAGGTGGCGCAGGAGCCAGCCCACGAACCGGCACCTGAACCGGCAAGCGAGCCTGCGCCGGAGAAGAAGGCGCCGCAGCGCTCGTTCCTGCCATCGAAGGCCGAACTGGCCGAGGCGGCACGGGCGACGCGCGCCAGTGTGGAGGGCGCCAAGGCAACCGCCGCGCCGGCCGCGCCGGAAAAATCCGCGAAAGCCGTGGAATCCGTCGCGCAGGCCGGGCCAGCCGTCGGCCAGCCCGATATGGCCATGTTGAACAAGCTGTCCGAACTGGAAGGCAAGCTGAAAACCTTGCAAGCGCAACTGGGGATCACCAGCGAAGCGGGCGCCGCCCGTGCCGCGGTGCCGGTGACGGGCAAGCCGGCCATGGCGCCCGAGGCACCGAAGCCCGCGGACCCGGCCCCTGCGGCGGCGAGGACACCGGACGTTGCCACCGTTGCCGCGGCGGCCGCCGCGCAGCCGGCCCCTGCCGCGAAGGCCGATGTGGCACCGCCGGCGCAACCGGCGCAACCGGAGGAAGCGGGCGCAGGCGTTGCCGCAGGACTTGCCGCAGCCGGCGCTGCCGTCCCGGCTGCCCCCGTCGAGGAAGCAAAGGCCGCACCGGAGGAAAAGAAACCCGAGGAAAAGAAAGAAGCCGCGCCGCCGCCGCCGGAACCCAGGAAGGAAATCAAGATTTCCCGTCCCAAGCTGCTGATGTTCCTGTTTGCCGGCTTCCTCGTGCTGGTGGGGATCTTCGGCGTGACCGTGCACGTCGTCCGCAAGAAAAAGATGCGGCGCAGCCCGATCGTGCGGCAAAGCTGGAGCCGCGACGAGGACGATGCGCCAGTGCGCATCGAGCCGGCCATCGCGCCGGCAGCGCCGCCAGAGAGCAAGGTGGCCTGACCGGGGAGGGCGCGCGGCCTTTCCCAACAAAAAAGCGCCCCGCAGGGCGCTTTTTTGTTGGGAGACCATAGACCGATAACTCAGCCGTTCAGGCGGCCCATCCATGGTTCGGTCACGTCGCGGATCGCGCGGTCGTTGGCCATGATCTGCTTCAGCAGGTCGATCTTGCGCTGGCGGGCATTGCCTTCGAGCTTGGCGACGCCGCCGAGAGAGGGTACCGACTGCACGGCGCATTGGGTTTCCAGGCGCCCCAAGGTTTCCCAGTCGCTGGCTTGCGCAGCCATGGCCATCTTGCTGGTCAGTCCGGCAATATTTTCATACATCGAGAGAACGTCGGTGGAAGTCATGGCGCGCCTTGTAGATCGTAACGGATTGCTGCTTGTCATGATTTACGTCAGGCGCGCGGCGAACTTTAGGCTTTTTGAAAAAAAATTTGAAAATAGTTTTTGGCATTGTCACTTCATCATCTCATCGAGCCCCGCCGCCAGTTCGTCGGGCGAAGGCATCTCGTCGATGACGGTGTCGGCATCGAGGCCCAGTACCTCGGCGACATCCTGGGGAAAGTCTTCGGCCGGGTGGGCTTCCTCCAGCGCGCGAACGCGCCAGGCGGCCACGTGGACGATGGCCGCCAGCCGGTCCACGGCCTCGCGCTCCAGCGGCGCGGGAAACGCCGCGATGGCATCCGAGAACACGGCGGGAAACTGCCAGCGCCGCGCCAGTTCGGCGCCCACGTCGGCATGGGTGAAGCCCAGCGCTTCCCGCTCCACGGCGAGGCGGCGCCCGTCGAGCGGCGGCGCGATGGCGTCCAGCGCCACGGCCTTGTCGGGCATGCCCGCATGGATCACCAGCTGGCCGATCGCATGCATCATGCCGATCGTGAAGGCCAGCTCCTGGTTGTCGCGGGTCTTTTTCGCCAGCCACTTCGCGGACGCGGCCGTGCGCATGCTGTAGCGCCAGAAATCGCCCAGGTCGAGCCCGGTGACCGACTTGAAACCGTTGACGAGTCCGGAGCTGATGACCAGCGTGCGCACGGCAACAAAGCCCAGCATCAGCACCGCATCCTCGACGGTGGCGATGCTGCGCGACAGGTTGTAATAGGCGGAGTTCGCCAAGCGCAGCAGCTTCGCGCTCAACACCGGGTCGAGCGACACCTTGCGGGCGATCTCCTCGGTGGATACGGATGCCTTGTCGAAGCTGGCCACCAGTTCCTGGACGACCTTCGGCGCCGTGGGCAGCGCGGTGGGCTGGTCGAACAAATCTTCCAATGTCATCGTGCGTCCTCCGCAATTATTTCCGTAAGTGAACTATAGCCTTGTCGGTGGCCCGGCAAAAGCACTATCTCGCCCATCCGTGTGCCTGCCCGACTTCGGCAGGCTATCCGCGATTGCCGCAGTCTGTCGCACAACGCTCGTCACGGCAGGGATGCGGGACTACAGTGGAGACTGGCGTACCACGCCACAATTTCTTCAACATCGACAAAACAAGGGACTTTATGGAAGCACTCCGAGTATTGCGCCGTCCACCGCGGGCGAGCACCCTCGCCGTGGCGCTGAGCATGGCGCTGGCATGGACGAACGCCGGTGCGCAGGAACCGGCGCCGTCGGCAGCCCGGCAGCAAGCTGCCGCGGCCGTGCCGCCGGGCGACGCGCCGGGCGATGATTTCTACCTGTTTGCAAACGGCCACTGGCTGGCGGCCACCGAGATCCCCGCAGACCGCGGCAGCTGGAGCGCCGCCAACGCGGTGGTCGACGAAACGAACGGGCGCATCCTGCAATTGATCGAGGCGGCAGGCCACCCGGGGGCATCGGCCGATGCGAAAAAGGTGGCCGCGTACTATGGCGCGATCATGGACGAAGCCGGCATCGAAGCGCGCGGCATCGCCCCGCTCAAGCCGATGCTCGACAAGATCGCCGCGATCCGCGACAAGGCCGGCCTCGTGCAGGCGTTGGGTGCCGGCCTGCGTGCCGACGTCGATCCGCTGAACGCCACCGATTTCAGTACCGAGAACCTGTTCGGCGTGTGGGTCGCCCAGGGCTTCACCGATCCCGACCATTACATGCCCTACCTGCTGCAGGGCGGCCTCGGCATGCCTGACCGGGCGTTCTACCTGGACGAGAACGAGCGGATGGGCCGGCTGCGCACGGCTTACCAGGCCCATATCGCCGCCATGCTCAAGCTCGCCGGCTTCACCGAGCCGGAAGCGCGCGCCGCCCGCGTGTTCGAACTGGAACGCAAGCTGGCGCAATCGCATGGCTTGCGAGAGGAATCGTCCGATGTCAGGAAAGCCAACAACGTGTGGACCGACAAGGACTTTGCCGCCAAGGCCCCCGGCCTCGACTGGAAGGCATTCTTCCAGAGCGCCGGCCTGGGCAAGCAAAGGAAATTCATTGTCTATCACCCCACCGCGATTACCGGTGCCGCGGCCCTCGTGGCCGAGATGCCGATACAGACATGGCAGGACTGGCTCGCGTTCCACACCATCAACCAGTACAGCGGCACGCTGCCGAAGGCATTCGTCGACCAGCGTTTCGATTTCTATGGCCGTACGCTGAGCGGCACGCCGCAACTGTCGGCGCGCTGGAAGCGGGGCCTGGCGTCCCTGAACGAAGCCATGCCGGAAGCGGTGGGCAAGATGTACGTCGATAAACACTTCCCGCCGGCGGCCAAGGTGAAGGTGCAGAAGATGGTGGCGAACATCGTCGACGCCTTCCACCAGCGCATCGACCGGCTCGACTGGATGGCCCCGGCAACGAAACGGGAAGCGCAGGCCAAACTGAAGGTGCTGTACGTGGGCGTGGGCTATCCGGAAAAATGGACGTCATATGGCGGCCTCCAGGTCAAGGCGGACGATGCGTTCGGCAACGCCTGGCGCGCCAATGCCTATCGCTACCGGCAGCAGCTGGCCAAGCTGGGCAGCAAGGTCGATCCGAAGGAATGGTCGATGCCGCCGCAGCTCGTCAATGCCGTCAACATGCCCATGCAGAATGCGCTGAACTTCCCGGCCGCGATCCTGCAGCCGCCGTTCTTCGATCCGAACGGCAGCGATGCCGTGAACTATGGCGCCATCGGTTCCGTGATCGGCCACGAGATCAGCCACAGCTTCGACAATATCGGTGCCGAGTTCGATTCGAAAGGCCGACTGCGTGACTGGTGGACAAAGGATGACCGCGAGCATTTCGCCAAGGCGGCGCAGGCACTCGTGGCGCAATACTCGAGCTATGAAGCGTTTCCGGACCTGAAGCTCAACGGCCAGCTCACGCTGGCGGAAAACCTGGCCGACCTGGCCGGCCTGGCCGCGGCGCTGGATGCCTACCATGCTTCGCAGGGCGGCAAGGCCGGTGTGGAAACGGATCGCCAGTTCTTCCTCGGCTATGCGCAGGCCTGGCGCACGAAGCCCCGCGAAGCATCGCTGCGCAACCAGGTCACCACCGACGAGCACGCGCCGGCGCAGTGGCGCACCTACACGGTGCGCAACCTGGACAACTGGTACAAGGCATTCGATGTGCAGCCCGGGCAGAAACTGTACCTGCCGCCTGAGGCACGCGTGCGAGTGTGGTAACGGCCTTTTGAAGCTTAGTCGAAACTTAAACCCGACCGCAGGTAGCTGATTCTTTTTGCAATGTTAGGGAACGTACGGAGGGGAACAGTTCCTGATCGTATGATTTCCCTAACCACACGCCCTACAGCGTGTGATCCAAAGGCAGCGGCCCATCGTGGACCGCCAGCCGCAACGCATAGAGGAGCTCGATCATGAACAGCGATCAAATCAAAGGCAAGGCGAAAGAAGTCGGCGGCAAAATTCAGGAAGAGGCCGGCGAACTGGTCGGCAGCTCGAAGCAGCAGGCCAAGGGCCTGAAAAACCAGGCTGAAGGCAAGATCCAGAAAAAAGTGGGCGACGCCCGCGAAGCCGTCGAAGACGCGATGGACGACGATGTCACCATCAACCGTGGCAATCGCCAGGGTCTGTAATCCCCCGGCCCGGTGCCGACAATGAAACAGCCGCCCGAGGGCGGCTGTTTTGCTTTACGGTGTTACTTCAAAACCGGTTCTACTGCACCGTTTCCGGCTTCAGGTGCTTGCGGAAGAACGCCTCGATGATCGTCTGCACGTGCTTCTTCTGCTTGCGGTCCGAGACGCCGTGCTTGGCGCCCGGATAGGTCATCAGCTCGAATTGCACGCCGCGGTTGACGAGCGCGTCGACCATTTTCGTGGTGTTGGTGAACAGCACGTTGTCGTCCGCCATGCCGTGGATCAGCAGCAGGTTCGACTTCAGCCCGTCCACGTGGGCGAACACGGTGCTGTCGGCGTAGCCGGCCTTGTTTTCGGACGGCTTGTCCATGAAGCGTTCCGTGTAGTGCGTGTCGTACAGCGCCCAGTCGGTCACGGGCGCGCCGGATACGCCGGCGGCGATCTTGTCCGAACCCTGGGACAGCAGGCGCAGGGCCATGAAACCGCCGTAGCTCCAGCCATACACGCCGATGCGCTGCGGGTCGACGAAGCTCTGCTTGCCGAGGAAGTCGATGCCGGCCAGCTGGTCTTCCACTTCGACCTTGCCCAGGTTGCGGTAGATCGCATCCGTGAAGGCGCGCTCGCGGCGGCCCGAGCCGCGGTTATCGAGGCGGAACACCACATAGCCCTGCTGCGCCATGAACATGTCGAACGGATCGCCCCATTTGCGCGACACGTATTGCGGGCCCGGGCCGCCGTAGGTGGACAGGTAGACCGGGTACTTCTTCGCCGGATCGAAGCGGTAGGGCTTGATCATCGACCAGTACAGCGTCTGCCCGTCGCTGGCCTGCATGGTGCCGTATTCCACGGGCAGGTGATCCGACTTGTACTGGTAGTACGGGTGCGATGCATTGACCTCGTTCTTTTCCAGCCACGTGAGGATCGCGCCGTCCGGCTTGCGAATCGAGACCTGCGGCGGGTTCGCCGGGTCGGACCACGTGTCGACGAACAGCTGGCCATTGCGCGCGAACGTGGTGTCGTGCCAGCCGTCGGTCTGCGTCACGCGCTTCGGCTTGTCCGCATCGCGGCCATCGAGCGACACGGCGTAGGTCTGCTTGTCGATGATCGCATCCTTGTTGGACGAGAAATACACCTTGCCCGCGCCTTCGTCGACGGCCAGCAGGTTGTCGATGCCCCATTCGCCCCTGGTCAATGCGTGCCTGACGTTGCCGTCCATGTCGAACAGGTACAGGTGGTTGCGGCCGGTGCGGTGCGACGACCAGATGAAGCCTTTTCCTCCGGAGAGGAAGCGCAGGTCGTCGTTGATGTCGGTCCACGTTTTCGCCGTTTCGGTGACGAGTACCTTCTGCTGCAGCGTGCCCGTGTCGACGGCGATCAGTTCGAGCTTCTTCTGGTCGCGCGCCTGGCGCTGGAACAGCAGTTTTTTACTGTCGGCCGAGAAGTCTGCGCGCACCAGGTAGATATCCTTTTCCGGGCCGAGGTCCACTTCCTTCGTGGCGCCGGTGACCGGATCGACGATGCGCAGTTCCACGATCGCATTCTTGTCGCCGGCGGCCGGGTAGCGCTGCTCGATCACGTCGGTGCGGTCGGCATAGATCTCGAAGCGGCGCGCCACCGGCACCTGGGCTTCGTCGTAGCGGCGGTAGGCGATCGCGGAGTCGTCCGGCGCCCAGTAGTAGCCCGTGTACTGGTGCATTTCCTCCTGCGCCACGAACTCGGCTTCGCCATTGTGCAGCGTGCCCTTGCCATCGGTCGTCAGGGCCTTTTCCTTGCCGGTGGCCAGGTCGATCACATACAGGTTCTGGTCGCGCACGAACGACACGTACTTGCCCTTCGGCGAGATCTTCGGATCGGTCACATTGCCCGAGGCGACCAGGCGCGCCGCATCGGGCTTCGCCACGTCGATCAGGTACAGGTTGCCGGCGATCGGCACCAGCAGGCGCTTGCCGTCCGGCGACCAGCTGTAGTTGATGATGCCTTTCAGGGCCGCGGTGCGCTCGCGCTCGCGGCGCGCCTTTTCGGCATCCGACAGGTTTTCCTCGGCCACCAGCACCTTCGAATCGACGAGGCGGCGCGTCGACTTGTCCTTCAGGTTGAACTCCCACAGGTCCATCTGGAACTGGTTGTCCGGGCGGCCGCGCAGGAACGTCACGCGGGCGCCGTCCGGCGAGACCTTCAGCGCGCGCACGCCGTTGCCGGCCAGCGCGGGATCGCTGTGCAGGCGGTCGAGGGTCAGGCGGTCGGCGGATGCCGTGCCGGCGGCCAGCAGGGCCAGGATACTGAGAGCGGTGCGCATTGGAGTCCCGAAATGAACGATTTGTTATAGAAAGGAAATCGCAAAACGATACCAGACTCAGCTACGGCTGGCGAGGCGCGAAAGTTCGGAATACTGCACCGGGTGCCGATTTTCGTTTGGTGCATCGCGCATACCTCAAATTGTCGCAAGCGCCCTCTGGCGCGACAGCCGTTGCAGGTACACGATGAGCAGCACGGCCGCCACGGTCAGGCCCAGCACGAGGCCGATCCAGAAGCCGGTGGCCGACATCGGTTCGCCCGGCGCGAACGGCACCCACTGTGGCGCCAGCCCGAGTACGCAGCCGACCGGCAGCGCCACGCCCCAGAAGGCGATCAGCTGGATCACCATGGGCCCGCGCGTGACCTTGTAGCCGCGGATCGCGCACGATGCCGCCACCTGCGCGGCATCGGACAACTGGAACAGCGCCGCGAACAGCAGCAGGTGGGCGCACATTTCCTGCACCGCCACGTCCGACGTATAGGCGGCGGCGATCTGGTGGCGGAAGATGGCGATGAACAGGGCCGACAGCACGGCGAAACCGGTGGACATCCACAACCCGACGAACGAGGCGAAGCGGGCGCGCTGCGGATTGCCTTCGCCCAGCGCCTGGCCCACGCGGGCGATCATGCCGATGCCGAACGACAGCGGTACCATGAACGTGAGCGATGCGAAGTTCAGGGCGATCTGGTGCGCCGATACCGTGACCACGCCGAAGCGCGCCACCAGCAGGCTGACGGCGCCGAACACACTGACCTCGGCGAAGTAGGTGACACCGATCGGCACGCCCAGGCGCAGCATGTTCCACACTTCGGGCCAGTGCGGCCATTCCCACTTGTCGAACGGGTACGACGCCTTGTAGGCGGGCGCGATGCGGATCCACAGCACGATCGCCAGCAGGTCGAGCCACACCACGGTGCCGGTAGCCACCGCGCAGCCTAGCGCGCCCATCTTCGGGAAGCCGAGGTTGCCGAACACCAGTACCCAGTTGACGGCGATGTTGACGAGCAGGCCGATGATCGCGATGACCATCACGGGCTTGGTCTGGTTGATGCTGGCGCTGTAGCCATACAGCGTGCGGTAGGCCGCGAACGGCAGCAAGCCGATGCTGACGATGTGCACGAACATCGAGGCGCGCGCGTTGACCTCGGGGTCGAGTTGCAGATGATCGAACAGCAGCGTGGCGAGGTTGGCGGCAAGCGCCGCCACGATGCCCACGCCCACCGCCTTCCACAGCGACTGCCGCACCGAGTGCGCAATCAGGTCGAACCTGCCTGCGCCCACCTGGTGCGCGACCACCGTGTTCACGGCCATCATCGTGCCGTTGACCGTGACGAGGATGATCGACCACACGGAAGCGCCGAGCGACACGGCGGCCAGTTCGGCGGCGCTGGTATGGCCGGTCATCGCCACGTCCGCCACGCCCATGCCCACCGTGGCCAGTTGCCCGATCAGTACGGGCCAGGCCAGTTGCCACAATGCCGAGGCTTCTTTGCGGATGTTGGACAGCGTGAATGTGTAGGGCATCGATGGCGTTTCGAGTAGGGAGAACTTGCGATTCTACCCACAGATGGGAGGTGCGTGCACTGTACTGGTGCGGGAGCGGATACGGCGTGGTTTTGTTGTAAGCTTTCAGGCAGCAGTGAACCCGGGAAGTTGTCCGATTCGGAGAGCGATATCGTGGAGTACAAGGATTATTATGCGGTGCTGGGCGTACCGAAGACGGCGGGCGCCGACGACATCAAGGCCGCCTACCGCAAGCTGGTGCGCAAGTACCACCCGGACGTCAGCAAGGAAGCCGACGCCGACGCGAAGACCAAGGAGCTGAACGAAGCCTATGGCGTGCTTGGCGACGCGGAGAAGCGCGCGGCGTACGATGAACTGGGCAGCGCGCGCTACCGGCAACCCGAGGACGGCGGCTTCCGCCCGCCGCCCGACTGGGGCTCCGGCTTCGAATCCGATGGCGGCGCTGCCGACAACGATTTTTTCCAGGACCTGTTCGCCCACGTGGGGGGCCGCCGGCGCGGTTTCCAGATGCGTGGCGACGACAGCCACGCCGTCATCGAGATCGCGCTGCAGGATGCCTACCAGGGCGCCAGCCGCACCATCGGCCTGCGCGTGCCCGAGGCGGACGACCATGGCCGCGTGATCACGCGCCAGCGCACCCTGGACGTGACGATCCCGAAAGGCGTAACGGAGGGCCAGCAACTGCGCCTGGCCGGGCAGGGCCAGCCGGGCAGCGGTGGCGGCGCCGCCGGCGACCTGTACCTGGAGATCCGCTTCGCCGAGGAGCGCCGCTACCGCGTGGAAGGGCGCGACGTGTTCCAGACCGTGCCGGTGGCCCCGTGGGAAGCCGCGCTGGGCGCCGGCATCGAGGTGGGCACGCCGTCCGGCCGCGTGTCGGTCACGGTGCCGGCCAATTCGCAAGGCGGGCGCAAGCTGCGGCTGAAGGGCAAGGGGATTCCCGGCACCGCCGCCGCGCCGGCCGGCGACCTGTACCTGCTGCTGGAGATCGCGCTGCCGCCGGCCGACACGGCGCAGGCAAAGGCGCTGTATGAACGGATGGCCCGCGAGTTCAACTTCGAACCGCGGCGCGGCTTGTGAGGAGGAAGGGCGATGGCAAGCGAACAACCGATCCGCGCCGTGCCGCTCGACGAGACGGCATTGACGCTCGATGAACTGGCGCAAGCCTGCGCCGTGGAACCAGGCTGGATCGTGCACCGCGTGCGCACCGGCATCCTGCTGGGCGGTACCGCAGCGGCACCCGAAGCGTGGCGCTTCACCAGCGTCGACCTCGTGCGCGCCCGCAGCCTGCTGCGCATCGAACGCGATTTCGACGCGAACGAGGAAGTGGCGGCGCTGGTGGTGGATCTGACGGAGGAAGTAAGGCGGCTGCAGCGCAGGCTGCGCGCTGCCGGGCTGGCATAGAGCCCGGTGATTGGCATCGGGTTCGGTAAAGCCCCCCGCTTGGCGATTATTCGATGCCGCCAGCGGCGTCGGCGGTCTGGTGTCGGACACCGGCTTTTCGGTGTCGGACACCGGTGTTCACATGAGGTGCCGATTCTCTGAGCCGAAAACCGGTGTCGGACAACTTTCCCGGATGAGGCGCCCGGAAAAAATGTCCGACACCAGGCAAAGTTAATCGGTGCCGGTCACGGGTTTGTGGCCAGCGGCGTTGGCGGTCTGGTGTCGGACACCGGCTTTTCGGTGTCGGACACCGGTTTTCATATGAGGTGCCGATTTTCTGAGCCGAAAACCGGTGTCGGACACTTTTTCCGGATGAGGCGCCCGGAAAAAATGTCCGACACCAGGCAAAGTTAATCGGTGCCGGTCACGGGTTTGTCAGGGGTTTGTTTTAGCGCTGGTCTTCCGAGCCACCACCGCGCGAGCCGCCGCCGCCGGACTGCTTGGTGCCGATGTCATCGATGTCGTGCCCCGGTTCGCCTGGCGAGCCCTGCATGCCGAGCTGGCGGTCGGACTGTTCGTTGTCGCTGCGGTTGTTCGGCACGGACTGGTTTTTCCACGTGCCCGATTGCGCGTTGCCCGCCTTGTCCGATTGCTGGCTGTTGCCGCGGCTGCCCATGCCCACGCGCTCGCCGCCCATCGCATCGGCCGGCAGCGCGTCGAGGCTGTCGCGGTCGGCCGACTGGCTGCCGCCGCTGCCCTGCGTCGTTTGCCCGATCAGGTTGTCGCCGGATTGCTGGTTGCCCTTGCTGGAGCCCTGCATCTCCACATTGTTGCCGCCCATGCCGCCGCGGCCCGTCTGGCCGCTTTGCGCGCCCACGTCGTGCAAATCGCCGCCCCGTTCGCCCCCCATGCCGCCCGAGTGCTGGCCACCGTGGCCGCCGCCGGAGCCGGCACGCGGAGTGGACTGCTCCATCTGCTGCGATTGACCGCTGCCCGGGCCGCCTTGCTGCTGCTGTTCCTTCATTTGCGACAGGCCGTTCTGGCCGGGGCCGCCCTTGCTGTTCGCCGATTGCTGGTTGCCGGGACCGCCTTGCAGCTTGTCGGCCATGCCGCCCGAACCGCCCGGGCTGCTCGACTGCTGGTTACCGAGCTGCTGGCTGCCGCCGGTGCCGCGCTGGGCCGTGCCGGCGCCGGGCGCCGAACCGTCGTCGCGCCCCTTGCTGTGCTGCGACGCCTGGCTGCCGCCATGGGCCACCTGCTGCTCGCTGCGGCCGTCGCCGACCTCGCCCGACGTGGCGCCCGATTGCTGGGCGCCATAGCTGTCGCGGTTCGATTCCTGCGGGTCGAGCTGCGTGCGCGGATCGTTGCGTACGCCTCCCTGGCCGCCGGGTGAGCCGCCCAGATAGTCGGATTGCCCTTGCGAGTGGCCCTGCGCGCTTTGCTGGCTCTGCCCGCCCTGGTTGATGCCCTGACCGCTCTCGCCGCCTTGCGTGCCCGATGGGGTGCCGCTGATACCGTCCTGTGCGCCGCTGCCGCCGATCGATTGCTGTGTCATGTCCGTTCCTCCCGAGTTGCCGATGGGGCCGCTTTGCTTGCTCGCCCCCGGATTGATGTTGGGTGCCCTGTTGACTTGCGTGGTGTCGTTTGCCGGCTCGCCCGCGGCGTGGTTACCGCTCTGCGTGAAAGTGCCCGCGTCCTGCGTATTGGTGAGTTGGTCCTTTTCCCTGGTCATGTGCGATCTCCTCTTGAAGTCGTGATCGGAACCGGCTCGTGGCCCGGTCCCGGCAGAGGTTTATCGTAGGACGGCGCGCGTGGCATGGGTGTCAGCGCACACGCCGCGCCCATGTAGGAAGTCGAAGGCGCGGCTGTCCTGGATTGTTGTTCAGTAGGCGCCGTGCGGCAGCGTATAGTCCAGCTCGAGGAACTGTTCCTTCAGCCAGCCGCCGGCGGGGCCCAGCTGGTCGTCCGCGCGGTGGATGACGAACAGCGGATACTGCAACGCATCGCCATCCTGCACGCGCAGGCGCACGAGGCGGCCATTGGCCAGGTCCTCGGCGATCATGGCTTCCGGCATGCTGCCCCAGCCAAGGCCGCCCCGCAGCAGCGCATGCTTGGAGTGCAGGTCGGCCAGGCGCCAGTCGCGCAGGCCGCGCACGCCGAAGTCCTGGCCCGATGTCAGAGGGCTGCGGTCCGTCACCACCAGTTGCAGGTGCTCGCGCAGCGTGGCCGCAGGTATCACGCCGTCGATCGCCGCCAGCGGGTGGCCCGGGGCGCACACGGGCATCATCGTCACATGGCCGGCCAGCTGGCGCTCGATATTGTCAGGCAGGTGTACCGGCATGCCGCTGATGCCCAGCTGGCAGCGGCCATCCAGCACCATCTGGGCGACGCCGCCCAGCGCTTCCGTGTGCAGCCGCAGCGCGACGGTCGGGTACTCGCGCTGGAACGATTCCAGCAGCATGACAAGGCGGCACATCGGGAACATCACGTCGACCACCAGGCATACCTCCGCCTCCAGGCCGGCACCGAGCGCCCTGGCGCGGGCGCGCATGCCATCGACCCTGGCCGAGACCGCGCGGGCGTCGGCCAGCAGCGCCTTGCCCGCTTCCGTGAGCGTGACCTTGCGCCGGCCGCGGTCGAGGAGGGCGA
This sequence comes from Pseudoduganella sp. jia 12, assembly GCF_055502675.1. Taxonomy (NCBI): domain Bacteria; kingdom Pseudomonadati; phylum Pseudomonadota; class Betaproteobacteria; order Burkholderiales; family Oxalobacteraceae; genus Pseudoduganella; species Pseudoduganella sp. jia 12. The sequence goes on along the minus strand of NZ_JBUXKP010000014.1, from coordinate 8,439 downwards.
TGTTCAGCTGTTCCTCGAGATTGGCGATCGTGTAGCTGATGACGGATTGCGTGCGGTGCAGTGCCCGTGCCGCGTGCGCGAAACCGCCATGGTCGATGACGGCGATGAACACGCGCAACTGGTCGAGCGAGGGGAGGCCAGGTTCTCTCATATCCAGAAAATCGATTGTATTGATTGAAATAAAGGGGATTTCATCGATATTAATGCCGTTCTATGATGGCTGCAATCAATCACTTATCGAGGAGTTCATCATGGCAAACGTCCTGTACATCAACAGCAGCGTGCGGTCTTCCGGTTCGCTGTCGCGGCAACTGTCCGCCGAGTTCATCGCCAAATGGAAAGCGAACCATCCCGCCGACACGGTGGTCGAGCGCGACCTGGCGGCCAATCCCGTGCCGCACCTGACCGAGGAAATGCTGGGCGCGTTCTTCACGCCGCCCGAGGCGCGCAACGCGGAGCAGGCGTTCACGGTAAAACTGTCGGACAAGCTGGTGGACGAAGTGCTGGCCGCCGACGTGATCGTGATCGGCGCGCCGATGTACAACTTCTCCGTGCCGTCCGGCCTGAAGGCCTACATCGACCACATCGCCCGTGCCGGCCGCACATTCAAGTACACGGAAACGGGCCCCGTCGGCCTGGCCGGCGGCAAGAAGGTGTATGTGTTCACGGCCAGCGGCGGCGTCTACAGCGCAGGCCCCGCGGCCGGCTACGACTTCCTGGCCACCTACCTGCGCGCCGTGCTGGGCTTCCTCGGTATCACCGACATCAGCTTCATCCAGGCCGAAGGCGTGGCGCTGGGCGAGCAGGCACTGGCCGACACGCTGGCGAAAAGCCGGCAGTCGATCGACGAACTGGCCGCCGCATAAGGCTTCCCTGCTGCTCAGCCCGTGTTGTCGGCCTATAGGCCGACTGCCAGGCACCGGGACACGGGCTGAGCAGCAGTCTCCGCACGCGTTTGGTAGGTTTTCATGCCAGCCGGTATGATGGGGTTTGCTGCCCCACGGAGCCTATCAATGAAAGACCGACTGCACCTGCTTGTCATCGACCCCCAGAACGACTTCTGCGACCTGCCCGCCGAATCCCTGCCGATCGACGCGGCCACCGGCCGGGCGCGCATGCCCGCGCTGCCGGTGCCGGGCGCCCATGCGGACATGCTGCGCCTGGCGCAACTGATCGAGCGGGGTCGTGAAGGCATCGCGGCGATCACCGTCACGCTCGATTCTCACCACCGCTACCACGTGGCGCATCCCACGTTCTGGCTGGCCGGCGACGGCGGCCCGGTAACGCCATTCACCGAAATCACCGCAGCCGACGTGCGTGCCAGCCGCTTCCTGCCGCGCGATCCGCGTGCCAGGGAGCGCGCGCTGGCCTACCTCGACGCGCTGGAAACGGCCGGCCGCTACCGGCTGATGGTGTGGCCGGTGCACTGCGAGATCGGCACCTGGGGCCATAACGTGCACGACGCCGTGCGCACCGCCTACAACCGCTGGGAAGACGCGGCGCTGGGTGTGGTGGCGAAGGTGGCCAAGGGCTCGAACCCGTGGACCGAGCACTATTCGGCCGTGATGGCCGAGGTGCCCGATGCGGGCGAACCGGACACGCAGGAAAACCGCAAGCTGCTCGACAGCCTGAAGGATTCGGACCGCGTGTACATCGCCGGCGAAGCGGGCAGCCACTGCGTGAAATCCACGGTGGAACATATCGCCGAGCGCTTCGGCGCCGATGCATCGAAGCTCGTGCTGATCACCGATTGCATGAGCCCCGTGCAAGGTTTCGAGGCGCAACAGGCGGCGTTCTTCGAACGCATGCGCGCGGCGGGCGTCGGCTTTGCCCAGGCATCCGACGTGGTGCAGGAACTGCTCGTGAACGCGGGGCGCTGAATGACCGACACTACCGACAAGACCGACATGACCGACATGACCGACAACACGGGCGGCGACTTCAGGCCCGTCGTCCGCAGCCTGCTTGAAACCGACCTGTACAAATTTTCGATGTGGCAGGCGCTGCTGCACTGGCACCCGGGTGCGCAGGCCGAATACGAGTTCAAGTGCCGCAACCAGCCCGCTTATCCGCTCACGGACCTGCAGGAGGAAATCGAGCGCCAGCTCGACCACCTGTGCACGCTGACATTCCGCGAGGAAGAGCTCGAATACCTGCGCTCGCTCCGCTACATCAAGAGCGACTTCGTCGACTTCCTGACCGTGTTCCGCTTCCAGCGCAAGTTCATCACGGTGGAGGCGAACGGCGACGAACTGCTGATCCATGCGCGTGGCCCGCAGGTACACGTAATGGGCTTCGAGATCTTCGTGCTGTACATCGTCAACGAGCTGTACTTCCGGCGCTTCGACCAGGAATCGGCCCTGGCCGAAGGGCGCCGGCGCCTCGATGCGAAGATCGCCGCGCTGAAGGCATTCGGCCAGGAGCCGATGCAGCGCAATCCGTTTGAGTTCTTCGATTTCGGCGTGCGCCGCCGCTTCTCGAGCGCCTGGCACGACGAAGTGGTGGGCCGGCTGGCGACCGAGGTGCCGGAATTCTTCAAGGGCACGTCCAACGTGTACCTGGCGATGCGCTACAAGATCCACCCGCTCGGCACGATGGCGCATGAGTACATGCAGTCGTTCCAGGCCTTCGGCGTGCGCCTGCGCGATTTCCAGAAAGCGGCGCTGGAGGATTGGGTGCAGGAATTCCGCGGCGACCTGGGCACGGCGCTGACGGACGTGGTGGGCATGGATGCATTCCTGCGCGACTTCGACCTGTATTTCGCCAAGCTGTTCGACGGCCTGCGCCACGATTCGGGCGACCCGGTCGAGTGGGGCGAAAAGGCGATCGCGCACTATGCGCGTCTGCGCATCGACGCGAACACGAAGCGGCTGGTGTTTTCCGACGGCCTGGATCTGGACAAGGCCATCTTCCTGTACCGCCATTTCGCCGACCGCATCATGACCGGCTTCGGCATCGGCACGTGGCTCACGAACGACCTGGGCGTCAAACCCTTGAACATCGTGATGAAGCTGGTGCGCTGCAACGGCCAGTCGGTGGCGAAGCTGTCGGATTCGCCGGGCAAGACCATGAGCAAGGACGAGACCTTCCTCGCCTACCTGCGGCAGGTGTTCGAACACCCTGCCGCATGATCGGATGATGAAGAGGGCCGGGGCTCAGGCCTCGGCGCCGCCGTAGCGCAGCATGATGGTGGTGGCCTGCTCGCGCTGGTCGCTGGAGTCGACGTCCACGGTCAGCAGCGCTGCCGGGCGCTGCACCGGATGATCGGTATTGTCCGCATCGTCCGGTGTCAGCGATTCCATGATGTTGTCGACGGCCTGCGTGGCGGTGTCGGCGGCACGCGTGTCGTGCAGGTTCAGTTGCACGGCCGAGCCCTGGAAGCCGGCGTCGAGCAGCGCGGCGCGGGCGGCCTCGGCATCCTCGACCGTCTTGAAGTTGCGGTGAATCGTGTCTGGCATGGCAGTTCCTGTAGGGGTTGACGTGCCGTCATTGTGCTGCAAAAACAACAAGGGCGGCGCGCCGGTGCCCTGTCAGAAGCCCTGCACCACCGTCTCCGTATGCTCCACCTTCGGCGGCTCGGCGAAATAGCCGCCGACGAGGCCGCGCCAGGCCGTGAAGTCTTCGCTGCCGCGGAAGTCCACCGTGTGGTGCTCCAGCGTTTCCCAGCCGATCACGAGGCGGTAGGTTTCGGGGCGCTCGATGGTGCGGTCGATGCGCATCGATACGCAACCCTTGGCGCGTCGGAACAGGGGCACGGCTTCGCGCACGGCGGCTTCGAAGGCATCGCGGGTGCCAGGCTTGATCGTGAGTTCGGCGATTTCGTGGATCATGAAAGGTCTCCTGATGAGTAATCCAGGCATTGTGCCTCAACCACGCGCGGAAAGCAGGGCGGTATTGGCTACCGATAGGCTCTTGCTGCGTTTGTGGCGCGACGACGATGTGGCACCGTTCGTGGCGCTCAATGCCGACCCGGCGGTCACGCAATTCCTGCCCGGGCCCGCGACGCCGGAGCAGGCCGGGCGACTGTTCGCGGCGCAGAACGCGATGTACGCGCAACATGGCTGCTGCTACTTCGCCGCCGAGCTGCGGGAGACCGGCGAACTGGCCGGTTTCGTGGGATTGAAGTACCAGGATTTCGCGACAGCATTCGCGCCGTGCCATGAAGTTGGCTGGCGGCTGGCGTCGCAATATTGGGGGAAGGGGCTGGCCAGCGAAGGCGCACGCGCGGCGCTCCGTTTCGGGTTTGAACAGCTAGGCCTGGAAGAGATCGTGTCGTTCACGGTAGCGGACAACCTGCGTTCGCGCCGCGTGATGGAACGGCTGGGAATGGTGCGCGATGCCGATGGGGATTTCGCGCACCCTGCATTACCGGCTGGGCATCCGTTGTCGCGGCACGTGCTGTACCGGCTGCCGCGGGGTGCATTTACCGGGCTTTAAGGATCAGCCCTGCCGGTTGTCGTCGCTCGACTGCTGGTTGCCGGCCGAGCCTTGCAGGCCGGTCGGATCGGAGGGCCGGCCGCCGCCGGACAGGCTTTGCTCATGGTCCTCGTCACGCGCCTGCTGGCGGTTGCCGCTGCCGCGCTGGGTGCCCAGATCGCTGGTGCCGTCGCTGACGAAACCTTCTCCGTCCTGGTCCGCTTCCGAGCCGTCGGACAGCAGGTCATCCGTGCGGGTGTCGGACTGCTGGTTGCCGGTCCATGGGGTGTTGGCGGCTTCGTCGTAGCCTTCATCCGTGCCCGTGCGACCGGTACCGCCCGTGCCCATCGTTGCCGCGCTGCTCGTGCCGTCATGGGTTTTCTGGTCGTAGGTACGGCCGGGTTTGTCCTGATCTTGCATGATGGTCTCCTTGTCGGTTGAGTGACGACCATCGTAGGCGCCAGCCTTGCACTGCGGAATAGGCGCGCGAGAGAAGAGGGTGTAGGAGGACAGGCAATATGCAAAACGGCGGAGTCGCGACTCCGCCGTTTTATCACTACAGCATCAGCCTTGCGCGGCCTTGCGGCGCGCCGTGAAGCCCACGGCGGCCAGGCCCAGGCCCAGCATCAGCCAGGTCGATGGTTCCGGCACGGCGGCGACCGGGTTGTTGAAGACCGGGCCCGGCGTGATGTTGCCCGGGCCGCCGATCGTAAACGAGTAGGCGCCGTATTCCGAATCGTTGAAGCCGGTCACGACGAACGTGTATTGCTCACCGGCCGTCAGCCCCCAGCGCAGGCCCGATGTATTGGGCGACAGCAGGTCGTCACTGAACCGCACGCGGTTTTCGTTCGGCTTCGACGCGTCGAAGCCGCCTTCGTACAGGATGACCATGCTGTCGAAACGGGCGGCAAGAAGGATTTTGTACGTGCCGTCCTCGTCGACATGGAAATCGAATGCCTGGTAAGGCACCGAGGTGCCGGCGGCGTCGAAGGCGGCGTCGACATCCCACGTGGGCGCGCCGGTCGAGTCACCGACATGGCTGAAGAATTCCGCGTTGGCGGTGCTCGTTACCCCTGCAAACAGTGCGCATGCCGCCAGCGCGGTACGGAACAGTTTCGTGATGTTCATGGCGTTTCCCTGGAATGTAGTGGTTGGTTGTGACGTTGCATCAGCGGGCAGCTTTGCGGCGTGCCGTGTAGCCGACGGCGGCAAGGCCCAGGCCCAGCATCAGCCACGTGGACGGTTCCGGCACCGAGGAAATAACGACGCTGCCCGGGCCGCCGATCGTCAGGCTGTACTTGCCGAATTCGTCGTCCGCAATACCGGACAGCAACAAGGTGTACTTCACGGTCGGCACCAGGAAGGAAACAAAGCCGGACGTGTCGAAGCCGGAATCGTCCGGCGTAAAGATATCGTTGTTAAGGGCGATCAGGTTTGCCGTGGGAGCGGCAGGATCGAAGCTGTCTGCATAGAGGAAGATAGCGCTATCAAACTCGGCGATTTCAAGGAACTGGTAGGTGCCTGCCTGCGTCACCTCGAACGTCAGCTGATTGTAGGGAACGGCATTGCCGGCATCGATGTAGATCGCGCCTACGTCCAGGGTGGGGCTTCCGGTCGTGTCGCCGCGTTCGATATGGAAATCGGCCTTTGCAGTACTCATGAGTCCGGCGAACAGCGCGGTGACGGCAAACGCTGTACGGAAAAGCTTGGTGAAATTCATCGCTATGGTTCCTTGTGAGAATAATGAACGTGAAAACCGGCACTGTTATCGATGTGCCAGCCATGACCCGGCAAACAGCTCCCGAAGAGATAACTCGACAGGCCGGATCAGTATTGCATGTGAGTTTTCTTTATGGTGCAATGCCCTGAGGTTTATTTAAGAATTAGGTTATGAATATTTATTAGTGGAATCTTAAAATGATTTATGGCTATGTTCTGTAGAGTGGAATGCCTGCATTCCGCGAAAATAGTATTCGTTCGGCTGGTGTTGGTTTCATGCGACATGGATAATCCACGTATCAGTCATTCAGGCAATAAGCCGATTGGACAATAAAAAAGCGGAGAATGTCTCCGCTTTTGATGATGATGTCATCCCCCGAAAGGGGAGTGGTTTAATGCAGGCGTCGCCGACGTTGCGTATAGCCCACCGCAGCAACGCCCAGCGCAAGCATCATCCATGTGGCAGGCTCTGGAACGGCCGAGATCATCCCCGGTCCGGCAATCGTCACGCTGTACGCACCGAATTGTTCGCTGTCGAATCCGGTCATGACGAATACATAGGTCATGCCAGTATTCAGTGTTGCCTCGAATCCGGAGGTATTGAGGCTGATTGCATCGTCATTGCCGGCAAGACCGTTGATAAAGGGCGCTGTCGCGTCGAACGAGCCTTCATACAGGAAGGCAAAGGTATCGAACCCCAATCCCGTTGCCACGAATGAATAGTCGCCATCCATATCGACGGTGATTTCATGCGTTCGATAAGAAACGCCTTCGCCATTTGGGGAGTAATCCGAGAAGTCGGCAAAGGTTCGGTTATATGCCGGGCCGCCGGTGGTATCTCCGGTCAGCGTGACGATGTCGGCATGCGCCGCCTGGGTCAAACCAATGAAGAGGACGCTCGTTGCAAGGGCTGCACGGAACAGTTTCTGGATATTCATGGTGTTCGCTTTCTCAAAAGAATTTCGATGAAGGAACCTGTGAATAAGGCGACAGGAAGATCAGTATGCGACTGTTTTCTTGCATGTCGATCGTTTTCCTTGAGGGTTTTTCAAGATTTTCATGCGAGTTATTCTTGGGGGAACTGCAGGTTGCAAGGGGGTATGGCTGCTGCTGGGAGAGCGTGGCGGGATGGTGTGGATGAGAGGTTTTGGGGATGTGGGGTGGATGCGACGATGCTGTTGCTACTTGGGTTGCATGGACCTGCATGCTTATGTCTGCAAGCTATGCCCGGCAATTGACTTGGTGCGCCAGCAAGCCCGCCGGGCGGTAGCGGCATCGCGAAGCGATGTCGAGAATGGGCGAATCGAAGAGACGTGCGCTTGCAAGCGCACGTCTCTTTGGCGGCGCCGAGCAGTGCTCGGCGCAACCCCGCCAAAGCCCATAGCCTCCCGCTTGCAAGCGGGAGTCGCTTCACGGGCAGGCCGCATGCGGCCTGAATTCCCCGTTCCGCCGTCCGTGAACGGACGCAGATGAGATTCCCGTCGTCGGAACCACAAGAACAAAAGAAAAGGCCCCTAGCGAGCTAGGGGCCTTTTCTTTTGTTCGGTGGTGGAGACGGTGGCTATCGAACTTACAAATAATAATATTTATAATCAATAACTTGCATGTGCATTGTGATAAAATTTAAAGCTAATACCTCCAGTGATACCCCGCTCAGCGGTAGATAGCATTGGACTGCATCAGATGTTACAACCGGCGACGCGTAGTGGTGCAAATGCAACACTTTGTCATTGAGTAGCGAGAACATTGGCGGGAAGACTGTAGCTGCTGAGCCCTCTCAGTCATACGTTCCTTGCCAAACTTTAGTTTCCAGGAGAACATAGCAGTTTGCAAACTTGCTGAGCTCCATCATGCCGCCTGAGGTTGAAAATATTACGGTTGTGAAGAACATTGTCGTCCATAGGCTTCTAAAGTGTTCGTTTGCTTGATGGATTGACCCGCTCAGTTTGACCCTCCCTCCACACCCGCGCGAACGCTGCAACCCTGTCGTAAGAACCCTCAAATCCCAATTCCTTCAGGTCCTCATGGATCTGCTTTAGCGTACGCCGCTGCTTTCTAGATCGTGCTGCCTCGGTCTTGAGCATGGCTGAAAGTTGAATCGAGTATTTGTCGATTGCGCTGCGCGAGCGCCGCTCGGTGTAGGCCGGCTCGGTGATTTCCTCGCGCAGGTAGCGCCGGACAGTGTTTCTTGAGATGCCTAAGCGTCTGGCGATCTCTCTAAGGGGGACCTGGTCACGAATGTGCCAGCGTCGAATAATGCCTAGTAGTGCCACGTCGATCACTCCGGTTCCCCACTCAACTTGT
>NZ_JBUXKP010000013.1:0-219830 GCF_055502675.1 Pseudoduganella sp. jia 12 | reverse complement strand
GATCAGATCGCGCGGCGGACCATCAGTTCCTTGATCTTGCCGATGGCCTTGTTCGGGTTCAGGCCCTTCGGACAGACGTCCACGCAGTTCATGATCGAGTGGCAGCGGAACAGGCGGTACGGGTCTTCCAGGTTGTCCAGGCGCTGGCCGGTGGCTTCGTCGCGCGAGTCGGCGATGAAGCGGTAGGCCTGCAGCAGGCCCGCCGGGCCCACGAACTTGTCCGGATTCCACCAGAACGACGGGCACGACGTGGAGCAGCACGCGCACAGGATGCATTCGTACAGGCCGTCCAGTTCCTCGCGCTCGGCCGGCGTCTGCAGGCGTTCCTTCTCGGGCGGGATCGACTCGTTGATCAGGAACGGCTTGATCGACTCATACTGCTTGAAGAACTGCGTCATGTCCACGATCAGGTCGCGGATCACCGGCAGGCCCGGCAACGGGCGCAGGATGATCGGTTCGGACAGTTCGTTCAGGTTCGTCGTGCACGCCAGGCGGTTCTTGCCGTTGACGTTCATCGCGTCCGACCCGCACACGCCTTCGCGGCACGAGCGGCGCAGCGCCAGCGAATCGTCCACGTCGGACTTGATGCGCTGCAGCGCGTCCAGCAGCATCTTGTCGGTGTCCTTCAGCTCGACCGTCAGGTCCTGCATGTAGGGCTTGGCATCCTTGTCCGGATCGTAGCGGTAGATCTTGAATTTGAGAGTACGTGCCATGTTTTGCTACCTTAGAAAGTGCGTGCTTTGGGCTTGAAGGTTTCCACCGTCAGCGGCTTGGTGACGACCGGCTTGTACTCCAGGCGGCAGCCTTCGGAGAACCACAGCGTGTGCTTCATCCAGTTTTCGTCGTCGCGGTTCGGGAAATCGCTGTGCGCGTGCGCGCCGCGCGATTCCTTGCGGGCCACCGCGGAGGTGATCGTGGCCTTGGCCGTCTCGATCAGGTTGTCCAGCTCCAGCGCTTCGACGCGGGCGGTATTGAACACCTTCGACTTGTCCTTGAACGACACGTGCTTGCGGCGCTCGTCGAGCTTCATGATCTCGTCGAAGCCCGCTTTCAGCAGCTCGTCGGTACGGAACACGCCGCAGTATTTCTGCATCGTGGCGCGGATGTCGTTGGCCACGCCCTGCACCTTTTCGGAACCGGTCGAGGTTTCCAGGCGGTTCAGGCGGTCCATCGCGAAGTCCGATGCGTCCTTCGGCAGATCCTTGTGTTCCTTCGCCTTCAGGTTCGAGGCGACGACATGGTTGCCGGCCGCGCGGCCGAACACCACCAGGTCGAGCAGCGAGTTCGTGCCCAGGCGGTTCGCGCCGTGCACCGACACGCAGGCGCATTCGCCGATCGCGTACAGGCCGCCCACGATCTTCTGCGAGCCGTCGGCCGACGGTGCCACGACCTGGCCATGGATATTGGTCGGGATGCCGCCCATCTGGTAGTGGATCGTCGGCACGACCGGGATCGGTTCCTTCGTCGCATCCACGTTGGCGAACTTGTGGCCGATTTCCAGGATCGACGGCAGGCGCTTCTCGATCGTCTCCTTGCCGATGTGGCGCAGGTCGAGCAGCACGTGGTCCTTGTTCGGGCCCACGCCGCGGCCTTCCTTGATTTCCTGGTCCATCGAGCGCGACACGAAGTCGCGCGGCGCCAGGTCCTTCAAGGTCGGCGCATAGCGCTCCATGAAACGCTCGCCCTGCGAGTTGATCAGGATGCCGCCTTCGCCGCGCACGCCTTCGGTGATCAGGACGCCCGCGCCGGCCACGCCGGTCGGGTGGAACTGCCAGAACTCCATGTCCTGCAGCGGCAGGCCGGCGCGTGCCGCCATGCCCATGCCGTCGCCGGTGTTGATGAACGCGTTGGTCGATGCGGCGAAGATACGGCCGGCACCACCGGTGGCGAAGATCGTCGTCTTCGCCTGCAGGATCATCACGTCGCCCGTTTCCATTTCCAGCGCGACCACGCCGATCACGTCGCCTTCGCTATCGCGGATCAGGTCCAGCGCCATCCATTCGACGAAGAAGTGGGTGCGCGCGCGGACATTGCGTTGATAAAGCGTGTGCAGCAGCGCGTGGCCGGTACGGTCGGCCGCGGCGCAGGCGCGCTGCACGGCCTTCTCGCCGAAGTTCGCGGTATGGCCGCCGAACGGGCGCTGGTAGATCGTGCCGTCGGGGTTGCGGTCGAACGGCATGCCGAAGTGTTCGAGTTCATACACGACCTTCGGGGCTTCGCGGCACATGAATTCGATCGCGTCCTGGTCGCCCAGGTAGTCGCCGCCCTTGACGGTGTCGAACATGTGCCAGAACCAGTTGTCCTCGGCCATGTTGCCCAGCGAAGCACCGATGCCGCCCTGTGCGGCCACCGTGTGCGAACGGGTGGGGAAGACTTTCGACAGCACGGCCACGTTCAGGCCGGCTTCTGCCAGTTGCAGGGAGGCGCGCATGCCGGAACCGCCGGCGCCGACGATCACCGCGTCGAAGCGGCGTACCGGGATGGAAGATTTGATTGCTGCCACGATTTACACACTCCAGAGGATCTGCACCGACCACACGGCGCACGCGATCAGCCACATGGCCGACGCGGTTTGAATGAGGAAGCGAACGCCCACGTTCTTGATGTAGTCCTGGTAGACGGACACGACGCCGACCCAGGCGTGGTAGAACAGGCCGATCAGCGTGGCCAGGGTGAACAGCTTGAACCATGTCTGGGCGAACAGGCCGGCCCAGCCCTCGTAGGAGAAGTTATTGCCGGTCAGGAAAGCGCCCAGCAGCACGACGGTGTATACCACCATCACGATGGCGGTGGCGCGCTGCGCGAGGAACTCGCCCAGGCCGTAGTGGGCGCCGACGACGAGGCGCTTCGGTCCGATATTGTTTTTCATCTCAGAACACTCCGAACAGTTTCAGGGCGACCAGGAACGTCACGACCAGGCTGATGGCCAGCACGGCGACCGACGTCTTGCGGGCGGAATCCTTGTCCAGGCCCACGTGGGTATCCATCACCAGGTGGCGGATGCCGGCGCAGAAGTGGTGCATGTAGCCCCACACCATGGCCAGGATGACCAGCTTCGTGAACGGATGCTGGGCGATGCCCTGGAAGTGCGCGAAGGAGATCTCGGAACGGATGCTTTCCTGCAGCAGGTACAGGATGAACGGCAGCAGCACGAACAGCAGCATGCCGCTGATGCGGTGCAGGATCGACACGATGGCCGACAACGGCATGCGGTACTGGCCCAGCTCACCGATGTGGATGTTGCGGTATTCCCGGCGCGGCTTGCGCCGGGGGTCCTTGATGGCTTCAGTCATGGCTTACCTCCCCTTGAGTCTTGCTTGTTATCAGTCGCTATCAGTTGCTATTAGCTGCCTAAGCGCTGGCTGGTCGCCGCAACAGGCCATCCCTTGCTCACCGTGACTTTCCCGTCACTTGTTCATGTCTTCTGTTGCTTATTTTCTGCTTACTTGCTGCTTATTCGCAGCAACTTTGCGTAACGACAATGATGAGACTGCGATTGTTACCCATTTCCCCACAACGACCAATATCTATTCTTACATAACACCAAATTTTTGCTGCACCGCTCCATTCGTTTGCGCTGCCCATCGATTTTTTGGGTGCACAGCGCTCCGGATCGTCAATTCAAGTCATTCTGGTAGTGGTGGCGGCTGGTCAGATACAGGCCGCGGCGCAGCTCCACCGGTTTGTCGCCGTACGTGAATGACACCCGTTCGGCTGAAAGGAGAGGCGAGCCCGCCTCCACATGGAGCAGCGCGGCATCTTCGGCGCCCGCCAGCACGGCGCGCACCTTCTCGTCGGCGCGGATCATCCGCGTGCCGAACTCGGATTCGAACAGGCCGTACATCGGCCCCTTGTATTCGGACAGCCGCTCGGCCGTCAGGCCCTTGAACAGCTGGCCGGGCAGCCACAGCTCCTCGACGATCGTGGGTACGCCGTCGAACGACTGCACCCGCTTGATGTAGACCGTGGCGTCGCCGGTCTTCATGTCCAGCAACCGCGCCACATCTGCCGGGGCGCGCAGGCGCTTCACTTCGAGGAAGCGGCTTTCGGGGTAATGCGGCTGCCCCTCGTCCGGGCGCAGCCGCAGGAAACGGATATGGGCGCGCGCCTCGTGGTGGGTGGACACGAACGTGCCCTTGCCCTGCCGGCGCATCACCAGGTTGTCCGCCGCCAGTTCGTCGATCGCCTTGCGCACGGTGCCCTGGCTGACCTTGTAGCGATTGGCCAGCTCCACTTCGCTGGGAATCATTTCGCCCGGCTTCCACTCGCCCGACTGCAGGCTCTGCGTGATCAAAGCCTTGATCTGCTGGTACAGCGGAGAGAAGGTCGGCGCAGGTGCCGCGGGAGCCGGGGCGGAAGCTGGCGCGGGAGTACTCGGGGTCGCGCCCGGGGCCGGTACAGCCGGCGCGTTCGCACTGCTGCCTGGGCTGGGCTGGTTGGGCGTGACAGGATTCATAGACCGCGATTTCACCACAAAAGGAACTGTCCGTCCAGTAATAAACCGACTAAGTTATATGTCTTATATAAGACATAAGATAGCATTGACAGAAGGCTTCTACAAGCCTACACTCGCCGTCGATGTTATTCCGGGCGACGCTCCGATGGCGCACCGGACGGGATGGCATCCAGGCCCCACCGCAGGCGAAGGTTGGCGAAACCCGTGCGAGATTCGCGCGAAAATCGTTGAAATACACCCGCAAGGCTGAGCCTTTGCAAGGAACGAATTTGGTATCATTGCAGTTTTACCAGCAGGCCGCCGCTTCGGCGCGGCGCCGGTAAGGTTCTGCACCCCGGGTCTTGCAACCAGGTTCTGCGACGCAGGCCCTGCAAGCAGGTCCGGCAACCAGATCCGTCAGCTTCTTTATTCCACATGGAGATTCATCATGGCTAAAACCCCAATGCGTGTTGCCGTAACCGGCGCCGCCGGCCAGATCGGCTATTCCCTGCTGTTCCGCATCGCCAACGGCGACATGCTGGGCAAAGACCAGCCGGTCATCCTGCAACTGCTCGAGATCGACAACGAAAAGGCACAGAAGGCGCTGAAGGGCGTCATGATGGAAATCGACGACTGCGCGTTCCCGCTGCTGGAAGGCATGACCGCCCACGCCGATCCGCTGACCGCCTTCAAGGATGCCGACGTGGCCCTGCTGGTCGGCGCGCGTCCGCGCGGCCCGGGCATGGAGCGCAAGGACCTGCTGGAAGCCAACGCGCAGATCTTCACGGTGCAGGGCAAGGCGCTGGACCAGGTTGCTTCGCGCAACGTGAAAGTGCTGGTCGTGGGCAACCCGGCCAACACCAATGCCTACATCGCGATGAAATCGGCACCGAGCCTGCCGGCCAAGAACTTCACCGCCATGCTGCGCCTGGACCACAACCGCGCCCTGTCGCAAGTGGCACAGAAGACCGGCAAGCAGGTGAAGGACATCGAAAAGCTGACCGTGTGGGGCAACCACTCGCCGACGATGTACGCCGACTACCGCTTCGCCACCGTGAACGGCGAGTCCGTGAAGGACCTGATCAACGACCAGGAATGGAACGCCAACACGTTCCTGCCGACCGTCGGCAAGCGCGGCGCCGCCATCATCGAAGCGCGCGGCCTGTCGTCGGCCGCATCGGCAGCCAACGCCGCCATCGACCACGTGCGTGACTGGGTGCTGGGCACCAACGGCAAGTGGACCACGATGGGCGTGCCGTCCGACGGTTCCTACGGTATCCCCGAAGGCACGATGTTCGGCTTCCCGGTCACCACCGAGAACGGCGAATACACGATCGTGCAGGGCCTGGAAATCGACGAATTCTCCCAGGAACGCATCAACCTCACGCTGAAGGAACTGACCGAAGAGCGTGAAGGCGTGAAGCACCTGCTGCCGTAATCATCTCCCCCGTGGAACCGGTCGACAATTCGCCGCTCCACACAGCTCGCCGCGCCGCCGTCACCGGCCGCGCGGCGGTCTCTTCATCCGGAACATCCACGATGCATCCATCCGAGGTCTTATTCCAGGGCGAACGCCAGCCGCTGTTGTTGCCGGCCTGCGACCATTACGCAGGCTCCGAAAAGCTGATGCGCAAATCGATGGCCCTGCAACAAGAGCTTGGCCCCGTGTTCGACATCACGTTCGACTGCGAGGACGGCGCCGCCGCCGGCAACGAGGAAGCACATGCGCAGCTCGTAGCAAGCCTGGTCAACTCCGCCGACAACAAATTCAACCGCATCGGCGCCCGTGTGCACGACGTGTCGAGCCCGCATTTCGCGCGCGATGTCGAGATCATCGTCGGCGCCGCGGCCAGCCGCCTTGCCTACATCGTGCTGCCCAAGCCCGACAGCGTGCAGGACGTCATGAAAGCCATCGACGCCATCAACCAGCACGCCGTGAAGGCTGGCCGGGAAAACTTGCCGGTGCATGTGCTGATCGAAACGCACGGCGCGCTGCGCGGCGCGTTCGCGATCGCCGCCCTGCCCCAGGTCGAATGCCTGTCGTTCGGCATCATGGACTTCGTGTCCAGCCATTACGGCGCGATTCCCGCGAATGCGATGCGCACGCCGAACCAGTTCACGCACCCGCTGGTGGTGCGCGCCAAGCTGGAAATGGCGGCCGCCTGCCATGCGCATGGCAAGGTGCCGTCGCACAACGTCACCACCGACATCAAGGATTCGGCCGTGGTCGCGAACGACGCGCAACGCGCGCTGGCCGAATTCGGCTATACGCGCATGTGGAGCATCCACCCCAGCCAGATCAAGCCGATCGTCAAGGCGTTCGCGCCCCGGCTTTCCGAAGTGAATGAATCGGCGGCGATCCTGGGCGAGGCCGCAAAAGCCAACTGGGGGCCGATCAGCCAGCATGGCCGCTTGCACGACCGTGCGAGCTATCGCTACTATTGGACGGTGCTGCAGCGCGCCAGGCTGGCAGGCCTGAATTTGCCGGAGGCGGCAAGCGCGCTGTTGGAGCCGCAACCCAACGCAACGGAAAATACCTGATGTCCATCCTGAAATTCATCGCCGCCTGCGGCGCCGCGTGGGCGCTGGCCTGCGCCCCGGCCGCCCATGCCGCCGTCGAAACCGCGAAGCCGAAAGCGGAGGCGAAGAAAAAGCCCGCCCCGGCCGCCAAGCAGCAGTCGAAGGCAAAGTCGAATACGAAATCGAACGCGAAAGCGAAAGCCAAGCCGGCGCCCGTGGTGCCGGCCGCACCCGATCCCGAGGCGGACGAGCCCGACGTGCTGGGTTCCGCCGTGGTCGACTATGACTGCGAACTCGGCAACAAGGTCACGATCTACCAGAACACCGGCGACGAAAGCCATGTCGCCCTGCGCTGGAAAACCCGGCTGCACCGCCTCACGCGCGTGGCCACCACGACGGGTGCGCAGCGCTTCGAGAACAAGTATCACGGCCTGATCTGGATCGGCATTCCCGCCAAGGGCATGCTGCTCGATTCCAAAAAGAATCGCCAGCTGGCCAACGAATGCCGCAATGCCGAGCAGCTGAAACCGGCGGAAGCGCCGGCGGTCATCGAAGCGGCCGCAGGCAAGCCGACTTCGGCCCCTTCCGCGCCCCCGGCCACGTCGGCCGGTGCCGTACCCGCGGCGCCGGATGCGCCCAAGACACATATGTAACGCTGTAATAAAGAACAGTGCAGTAAAGAACAGCAGTACCCTCGATCAATAAATGAACCGACGCCCACCTGAAGGAGAGGTTATGTCTAGCAACACTTTCAACACGCTCAAGGATTTTCCGATTTCCGGCAAAACCAAGGGCAAGCTGTACTCCCTGCCCGCGCTGGAACAGGCCCTGGGCGCCAAGATCTCCCGTCTGCCGGTGTCGATCCGCGTGGTGCTCGAATCCGTGCTGCGTAACTGCGACGGCAAGAAAGTCACCGAAGAACACGTGAAGCAGCTGGCCAACTGGGGCCCGACCGCCGACCGCACGGACGAGATCCCGTTCGTCGTCGCCCGTGTGGTGCTGCAGGACTTCACCGGCGTGCCGCTGCTGGCCGACCTGGCCGCGATGCGCAACGTCGCCTACAAGCAGGGCGCGAACCCGAAGAAGATCGAGCCGCTGGTGCCGGTCGACCTGGTCGTCGACCACTCGGTCACGATCGACCACTTCCGCGAGCCGGGCGCGCTGGACCTGAACATGAAGCTGGAATTCTCGCGCAACAACGAGCGCTACCAGTTCATGAAGTGGGGCATGCAGGCGTTCGACACGTTCGGCGTGGTGCCGCCGGGCTTCGGCATCGTCCACCAGGTCAACCTGGAATATCTGGCGCGGGGCGTGCACAACAACAACGGCGTGTACTACCCCGATTCGCTGGTGGGCACCGACTCGCACACCACGATGATCAACGGTATCGGCGTGGTGGGCTGGGGCGTGGGCGGCATCGAGGCGGAAGCCGGCATGCTGGGCCAGCCCGTGTATTTCCTGACGCCGGACGTGATCGGCGTGAACCTGACCGGCCGCCTGCGCGAAGGCTGCACCGCGACCGACCTGGTGCTGACCATCACCGAACTGCTGCGTAAAGAGAAGGTCGTCGGCAAGTTCGTCGAATTCTTCGGCGAAGGCACCGAATCGCTGTCCGTGACGGACCGCGCCACCATCGGCAACATGGCACCGGAATACGGCGCCACGATGGGCTTCTTCCCGGTCGACGACAAGACCATCGAGTACTTCGAAGGCACCGGCCGCACGCCGGAAGAAATCGCCGCGTTCCAGGCCTACTTCAAGGCCCAGGGCATGTATGGCGTGGCCAAGGCCGGCGAACTCGATTTCACCCGCGAAGTGAACCTGGACCTGTCGACGGTGACGCCGTCGCTGGCCGGCCCGAAGCGCCCGCAGGACCGTATCGAGATCGGCAACGTGAAGTCCACCTTCACCGACCTGTTCTCCAAGCCGACCACGCAGAACGGCTTCAACAAGAACCCGGCCGACCTGACCACCGCATATGAAACGACGAACGGCGTGCAGGTGAAGAATGGCGACATCCTGATCGCCGCGATCACCTCGTGCACCAACACGTCGAACCCGAGCGTGCTGCTGGCCGCCGGCCTGCTGGCCAAGAAAGCCGTGGAAGCCGGCCTGACCGTGGCACCGCACATCAAGTCGTCGCTGGCTCCCGGCTCGCGCGTCGTCACCGAGTACCTGGAAGCGGCCGGCCTGCTGCCTTACCTGGACAAGCTGGGCTTCGGCGTGACCGCCTACGGCTGCACCACCTGCATCGGCAACGCGGGCGACCTGACCCCGGAACTGAACGCCGCGATCACCAGCAACGACATCGTGGCTGCCGCCGTGCTGTCCGGTAACCGCAACTTCGAAGCACGTATCCACCCGAACATCCGCGCCAACTTCCTGGCATCGCCACCGCTGGTCGTCGCCTACGCGATCGCCGGCAACGTGACGCGCGACCTGATGACCGAGCCGGTCGGCAAGGGCGCCAATGGCCGCGACGTGTACCTGGGCGACATCTGGCCGACCTCCGCCGAGATCGAATCGCTGATGAAGTTCGCGATGAACTCGGATGTGTTCAAGGCCAACTACGCCCAGGTGAAGAGCAACCCGGGCAAGCTGTGGGAAGCCGTGTCGTCCGTCGAAGGCCAGGTCTACAACTGGCCTGACTCGACGTACATCGCCGAGCCGCCATTCTTCGAGAACTTCGAAATGACCCCGCCCGCTTCCGACAGCGCCAACATCACCGGCGCCCGCGCGCTGGGCGTGTTCGGCGACTCGATCACCACCGACCACATCTCCCCGGCCGGCTCGATCAAGGAAGACGGCCCGGCCGGCAAGTGGCTGAAGGAAAACGGCGTGATGAAGGCCGACTTCAACTCCTACGGCTCGCGCCGCGGCAACCACGAGATCATGATGCGCGGCACGTTCGCCAACGTGCGCATCAAGAACAAGATGATCCCGCCGAAGGCCGACGGTTCGGCAGTCGAAGGCGGCATCACGATCCACCAGCCGTCCGGCGAACAGCTGTCGATCTACGACGCGGCCATGAAGTACGTGGGCGAAGGCACGCCGACGATGATCTTCGGCGGCGAGGAATACGGCACCGGCTCGTCGCGCGACTGGGCGGCGAAAGGCACCCAGCTGCTGGGCGTGAAGGCCGTGATCACCCGTTCGTTCGAGCGTATCCACCGTTCGAACCTGGTGGGCATGGGCGTGCTGCCGCTGCAGTTCATCGGCAACGACAGCGTGGAATCGCTGGGCATCACCGGCAAGGAAACCTACGACCTGGTCGGCCTGGAAGGCGAGATCAAGCCGCAGCAACTGGCCACCCTGGTGATCACCCGCGAAGACGGCTCGAAGCAGGAAGCCACGGTGCTGCTGCGCATCGACACGCCGATCGAAGTCGACTACTACAAGCATGGCGGCATCCTGCCGTTCGTGCTGCGCCAGCTGCTGGCCGCGTAAGTACTCACCGCTTCGCCAAGAACGCCGGGTTTCCCCGGCGTTTTTTTTGCCTCAAAAATGGGGCGGTACGGCGGCCGCCGTCCCCATTTCCCGGGCAATGTTTCTCCAAAAATGGGGACGTACCCCATTTTTGGAGAAACATTGCTGCTACTCATCCGTCCCGCACGCTCGGACAGTCCTCGGCGAATCAACTACAATACGTTCGATAAGTTTTTCACCACTACCGAGATTGATAGCGCCATGCGTCGCCCATCCAAAGATTCATCCCCAAAATTGTCTGCCGACAGCCAGCGCCTTTCCACCCTTGCCCAGGCCGTCGGCCAGGCGGGCAGCCGTCTCGAGGAACGCAGCTGGGAGCGCGCGCTGGACGTGCAGTTGACCAAGCTGCTGAAGACGAGCCACCAGGACACCGTCGATGCCGCCCTGAACAGCCTGTTCGCCGCCGACCTGAATGCCTATGACGTGCTGATGGACAGCGTGGAAGCCGTCAGCGAATCGGCCACCATCACGGTCGAGACGGAAGGCGCGCCGGTGCAGCACGACGTGCTGCTGGTGGCGGCGCCGATCCTGGCGTGGACCCGCTATGCGATCGCGTCCGGCCCGATCCCGGCCGATGTCCTGAACACGCTGTCGGCCCACTTCTCCGCCCACCTGTTGGCGGACGGCACGAAGCTGGCCATGGCCTCGAACCTGTTCTCGATCGACCAGTTGCCGCGCACCCATGCGGAAACGTATGCCAAGATGCACAAGCTGGCCCAGGCCGCGGTGAAGGGCGTGGCCGTGAAGTCGGACGTGAAGCCGCCGGAAACGGCGCCTTTCCTGGCCGACACGCGCTACCTGATCGCCGCCATCGTGGCACCGGCCGGCGGCCCCATGTTCCGCTGGCAGATGCCGGGTGCCCACCTGCACCAGGCGGACGAACGCCGCACGGCGCTGGAATCGTGGCGCACGCAGGCCACGCCCACCGTGGCCCGCCTGCTGCCGGGCTGCGGCATCGAACTGCTGCTGCCGGAAGCCTATTACATGGCCTGCCGCGAAGCCGACAAGCTGATCCGCCCGGTATCGATCCGCGCCGCCGTCCACTACCTGACGCACACGCTGGCCTGCGAACCGGCCGACCTGCGCGCGGTCATCGCCGGCTTCGGCGAGGAATCGGCCGATGGCCAGGTGGACGAGTACCGCGTGGCGTTCACGCGCCGCTCGGATACCGACGTGATCTACGGCGTCGTCTGGCCGCTGTACGGCCAGGAAGACGAGGAAGGCACGCCGCCCGAAGGCCCGCTAGCGGGTGGCCTGGCGAACCTGCTGCAGCCGCGCACGCCGGTCGAGGAAATCGTCGAGCACCTGAGCGCGGCCGGCGTGACCGTCGTGAAGAAACTGTCGGAGCGCTACGTGGCCGAGTATTGCGACGATTGCGGCGCGCCCCTGTTCGCCGATCCTGTGGGCGAACTGGTACATGCCGAAATGCCGGAAGACGCGCCGGCCGGTACGGAACACTTCCACTGATCCACGCCGGCAAATAAAAAAACCTCGCACATGCGAGGTTTTTTTTCTCCCGGCGGAACGTCAGCGCGTCAGGTTACTGTTACCCGACGTATTGTTGCCATTGCCGGCCTTGCGGGTGTCGGCGTTCGGGTTGCCATGGCCGGACGTGTCGTCCGGCGCGGCCTTGTCCCGCCCTGCCCGGTTCGCCGTACTGCCCAGCGGCGCCGGGTCCCTGCCGGGTACCGGACGCACCTTGTCGCTGGTCTTCGGCGCCGTGGGGGCCGCCTTGCGGTTCGCTGAACTGCTGCTGGCGTCGGCATCCTGCAAGCCCACGCTGCCGGGCTTGTTCTTCAGCGCATCGCCAACGGTCGACTGGGCGGCGGCGCCACCCACCACGGCCAGACCCAGTGCGAGGATGAGCGCACGCATGGCGGTCAGCGCTTCAGCGAACCCGCCGAATTGCTTTCGGTACCCGAATTACTGCCGCTGTTCGAGCCGTTGCTCGTGCCGCCGCTTGTACCGCCGCTCGTGCCGCCGCTTGTACCGCCGCTTGTACCGCTATTGATGCCGGCGCCGGTGGCGCCGCCCGTGGTGCCGGTATTCGAGCCGCCGCTCGTGCCGCTCTCGGTGCGCGTGGCATCCATGCCCTGGCCCGGCGTGCCGGCCGCCTGGCTGCCGGTGGTCGTGCCGCCGGCCGAGGTGCCCGAGCTGGCGCCCGCTTCCTTGCCACTATGCTTGCTGCCATGCTTCTTCGATTTGGACTGCTTCGTGTCCCCGGAAGTCGCCTGGTTGCTGGAAGCGCCCTGCGCGCGCTGCGGGTCGGTAGAGTTGCTCTGGCCGCTCTGGGCATAGGCGGCGGTGGCCATCGTGGCGAGGACTGCTGCGATCAAGGTCTTGCGCATGGTAGGGCTCCTGTCATGGTCGGTACGGTCCCGATGACCGTGGACGACAAGATTAGCGTTTTCGCCATGCGCGCAGCATCGGCGCCCGCACCGTCATCCGGTCGGAGGGCTCCTACCTGCCTCGACAATAAGCCCGCTCTACCACCGCGAATACGGATGTCCGATCAGGTTGGAATTCAGGTAGCGCTTGTCGTGCGTGACCTCGGCGCCCACCCAGTCCGGCTTGTCGAACACCGTGTCCTCGGCCGGCAGTTCGATCTCCGCCACCACGAGGCCGGCGTTCACGCCGAGGAATTCGTCCACTTCCCACACGAACCCGGCGAACGGGATGCGGCGCCGGTACTTCTCGATGATCGGCTGCTCGCACAGCCGGTCGAGGAATTCGGCGGCATCGGCCATCGGCAGCGGATATTCCCACTCGCCGCGCGACACGCCGACCGCCTTGCTCTTGATCGTCATGACGGCATGGTCCCCTTCGATGCGCACGCGCACCACGCGCTCGGGGTGCGACGACAGGTAGCCCTGGCGCAGGAGGACCGGTTCGCCCTCCTTCAGCCAGCCGTCGCCCAGCACGAGGAATTTGCGTTCGATTTCGATGCCCATCAGTCGTCCAGCGAAAGGAGGATCGGTTGCAGGATCGCGGCGCCCAGCGCGGCGCTGCGCGCGCCGTTCCAGCCCACGTGCGGCACGGGCAGGTCGGCGTTGTCCTTGAACGGCATTTCCAGCGTCAGCGACAGGCAGCCGAAATGGTGGCCCACATATTTCGAGGCCAGCGTCAGCACGTCCGCCTTGTACTTGCTGATCGGGTAGCCGACGGCATCCTGGAAGTCCGGGCTGGCGTTCTTGTAGCGCTCGATGAACGCCTTCTGCGATACCCCCTGCTGCGGCGTGAACGTCTCCAGCATCTCGTTGCCGGCCACGAAGTTGTACGGCAGCGCCTCGTCACCATGGATGTCGAAGAACATGTCGACGCCGGTCTGGTGCAGCTTTTCCTTCACGCACAGCACTTCCGGCGAGCGCTCCGCCGTCGGCGTCATCCATTCGCGGTTCAAATTCGCGCCGGCCGCGTTCGTACGCAGGTTGCCGCGCACCGAACCGTCCGGGTTCATGTTCGGCACGATGTAGAACACGCAGCGCTGCAGCAGCTTGCGGGCGATCGGGTTGGCGTCGTCCAGCAGCGCATCGATCAGGCCTTCGACGAACCACTCGGCCATCGATTCGCCCGGGTGCTGGCGGGCGATGAACCAGATCTTCTTTTCCGCCGCCGGGTCCCCGATCACCACCAGGTTCATGTCGCGGCCATCGACGGAGGAACCCAGGTCGAGCACGCGCGCGACGGGATTCTCGGCCACTTCGCCCAGCAGGCGCAGGTGGCGTTCCCACGAATACGGCTCGAAGTACGCGTAGTACACGCTGTCCAGGTCGGGCGTGTGGCGGATCGTCATCACCTCGCCGTCGAACGACGTCGGCACGCGGAACCAGTTCTCGCCATCGTAGCTGGCCACCGCGTTGTAGTCCTCGAAGCCCTTGGCATAGGTTGCCTGGCCGGCATTCAGGAAGCGCAGGTTCAACCCCGTGCCGCGCACACCCTGCACGCGGAAGTGGAACCACTGGTGGATGTCTGCATGCGAATCGCTGCGCAGCTTCAGCTCGATATTGGCGGGATTCTCCGCGCTCACGACGTCGATCGCGCCGGAGTCGAAGTTCTGACTGATTTTGATGGTCATTGGGGGATCCGTTGGGTTTGGATGGCGTTATTGTCCTTGGTTTGAGTCCTGAATGCAAAAAAGGCGGACCTCACGGCCCGCCCCTTTTACCAGTTGAGCCCGTGTCCCGGTGGTGAAGCAGGGGTTTCGCGGAGCATGCTCCGCGCCTGCGTAACGGCGCTGCCTTGCAAGGCAGCGCTCCTTCCTGGCACGAGGACACGAGCTCAGCAGGTTTCTCTCATTCGAGATTCTGCCAGGTTTCTTACGGTTCGGTTGCTGCTGAGCCCGTGTCCCGGTGGTGAAGCAGGGGTTTCGCGGAGCATGCTCCGCACCTGCGTAACGGCGCTGCCTTGCAAGGCATCGCTCCTTCCTGGCACGGGGACACGGGCCCGGCAGGTGAATCAGTCGACGTTCCGCCCGCGCGCCTTCAATGCGGCGCGCACGCCGGCACCGTAGGCCCTGTCGGCCTTGTCGAAATGCCCCAGCTGACGCTGGACGATCTCGTCGGACACCTGCGACAGCGGGCCGGCCAGGTTGTCGAACAGGTTCTGCTGCTCGGCCGCGTCCAGCACGCGGAACAGGTTGCCCGCCTGCGTGAAGTCGTCGTCCGTGCCGCGCGGGTCGTACAGGCCGGCCGGGCCGTTCACCGCCATCGCCGGTTCGCCGTTGCCCAGGCCCGTGACACCCGTGCCGCCTGCCTGGATCGTGTGGTAGTTCTGCTCCGCGCCACCGTTCGTAAAGGCCATCGCGCCATCGCGCTGCTGGTTATGCACGGGGCAGCGCGGCGCGTTCACCGGCAGGTACTGGTGGTTCGTGCCCACGCGGTACAGCTGCGCGTCGTGGTAGGCGAACAGGCGGGCCTGCAGCATCTTGTCCGGCGAGTAGCCCATGCCCGGTACCACGTTGGCCGGCGACAGCGCGGCCTGTTCCACCTCGGCGTGGTAGTTGGCCGGGTTGCGGTTCAGTTCCAGCACGCCCACCTGCTGCAGCGGGAAGTCCGCATGCGGCCACACTTTGGTGAGGTCGAACGGGTTCCAGCCGGTGCGCTGCTCCCATGCGGCCAGCTCGGCTTCGGTCGCCACCTGGATCGACACGGTCCAGCGCGGGAAGTCGCCGCGGGCGATCGCGTTGAACAGGTCGCGCTGCGCGTAGTCCGGGTCTTCGCCGGCGATGCGGGTCGCATCCGCGGCGGTCAAATTCCTGATGCCCTGCTGCGTGAGGAAGTGCCACTTCACGTAGACGCGCTCGCCAGCATCGTTGACCAGGCTGTAGGTGTGGCTGCCGAAGCCGTGCATGTGGCGGTAGCCGTCCGGCGTGCCGCGGCTGGAGAACAGCGTGGTCACCTGGTGCAGGCTTTCCGGCGCCTTGCTCCAGAAGTCGAACATCATCGTGGCCGACTTCAGGTTCGTTTGCGGATCGCGTTTCTGCGTGTGGATGAAGTCCGGGAACTTGATGCCGTCCTTCAGGAAGAATACGGGCGTGTTGTTGCCCACCAGGTCCCAGTTGCCTTCCTCGGTATAGAAGCGCACCGCGAAACCGCGCGGATCGCGTTCGGTGTCGGCACTGCCCTTCTCGCCGCCCACGGTCGAGAAACGCAGGAACGTTTCCGTTTGCTTGCCGATCGCCGAGAACAGTTTCGCCTTGGAGAAGTTCGAAATGTCGTGCGTGACGGTGAATGTGCCGTAGGCGCCCGAACCCTTGGCGTGCACCACGCGCTCCGGAATGCGCTCGCGGTTGAAGTGCTGCAGCTTCTCGATCAGGTGGAAGTCCTGCAGCAGCAGCGGACCACGGGAGCCGGCGCTGGCCGAATTCTGGTTGTCGGCGACGGGAATGCCGGATGCGGTGGTGATTGGCGGCTGGCTCATGGTTGGCTCCTCAGTGGTGTGAACGTGAGGAAATTTTACGTTCAGATGCCGCATTGGAAAAGCCAATTAATTAAATCGATATGATAGCTATTCCCAATGGAAGAGCTACCCCTCCCCGTTCTCGCAGGGAGTCGTTGCTTTTCAAGCAGCACGCATATGCCGCGCGGTGCGATACCGCTCGTGCCACGACAGCGCTTCTTCCAGCACGTGCGGTGTCTGGCCGCCGCGTTGCAGCGCGCGCTCGTAATAGTCCCGCAACTGCGGGCGGTAGAACGGGTGGGCACAGCGTTCGATGATCAGCGGCGCCCGTTCGCGCGGGGCCAAACCCCGCAAATCGGCAAAGCCCCATTCAGTGACGAGCACGTCCACGTCGTGTTCCGTGTGGTCCACGTGCGCGACCATCGGCACCACGCTGGAAATGGCGCCATCCTTCGCCTCCGACTTGCTGACGAAGATCGCCAGCTCGCCGTTGCGGGCGAAGTCGCCGGAACCGCCGATGCCGTTCATCATGCTGGTGCCCCCCACGTGCGTGGAGTTGACGTTGCCGTAGATGTCAAATTCCAGTGCGGTATTGAGTCCGATGATGCCGAGACGGCGCACGATTTCGGGGTGGTTGCTGATTTCCTGCGGACGCAGCACGATCCAGTCGCGGTACTTGTCGAGATTGGCCAGAAAGCGCTCACGTACCGGTGCCGACAGGGTGATCGACGACGCCGACGCCAGTGCCAGCTGCCCCGAATCGAGCAGGGCGATCGCGCTGTCCTGCAGCACTTCGGAGTACATCGACAGGTTGTGGAACGACGATTGCGTGAGGCCATGCAGCACGGCATTCGCAATGGTGCCGATGCCGGCCTGCAGCGGCAACAGTTCGGGGCCCATGCGGCCGGCCGCCACCTCGCCTTCGAGGAAGGCCACCACGTGGCGGGCGATCGCGTCGGTCTGTTCGTCCGGCGGCAGCACGGAAGACGGGCTGTCCGGACTGTCGGTCACCACGATCGCGGCGATCCGCTCCGGGTCGACCATGATCGCGGTGGTGCCGATGCGCTGGCCCGCCTGCACGAGCGGGATCGGCTCGCGCGCCGGGCGCGGGCGCGGCACGTAGATGTCGTGCAGGCCTTCCAGCGCCATGGGCGCGGCCAGGTTCAGCTCCACGATCACGTGCCTGGCACCCTGCACGAAGCTGGCACTGTTCCCTACCGCCATCGTGGGCACAATGGCGCCATCCTCGCGGATCGCGCAGGCTTCGATGACGGCGATATCGATCTGCGGCAGCGCGCCGCTGCGCAGCTGCTCGGCCGTTTCCGACAGGTGCTGGTCGATGAACATCACCTCGCCCGTGTTGATCTTGCGGCGCAGCGATGCGTCGGCCTGGAACGGCAGCCGGCGTGCGATCACGCCGGCGTTGGCCATCATGCCGTCGCTGTCGTTGCCCAGCGAGGCTCCGGTGATCAGCGTGAGGTTCAGCGCCTGTTCGCGGGCGCGCTCGACGAGCGCGCGCGGCAGCGCCTTCGCATCCCCGGCCTTCGTGAAGCCGCTCATGCCGACCGTCATGCCGGGTTCGAACAGGCGGGCGGCCTGCTCGGCAGGCTGGATCCGGGCCAGCAACCCGGGCCGGCGGATGCGTTCCGCCACGTTGCGATCATCCATGGTGTCCTCCCCTAATCTTTATTCGATAAGCGGAGTATAGGATCGCCATTCATGGATAATATGACTTATATTCACCGAATCCATTCGCAAAATTCATGGACATCCGATCCCTGCGCTACTTCGTCGAAACCGCCCGCCTGTCCAGTTTCACGCAGGCGGCCGAGCTGCTGCACGTAACCCAGTCCACGATCAGCAAGATGGTGCACCAGCTCGAGGAGGAACTGGGCACCCCGCTGTTCGTGCGCGACGGCCGCCGGCTGGGCCTGACCGACACCGGCCGCGTCGTCTACGGGCGCGGCCAGGAGATGCTGGCCACGATGCGCACGCTGGCTGCCGAGGTGCGCGACGTGCAGGCCGTGCGGCGCGGCACCCTCACCGTCGGCATCCCGCCGATGATCAACCTGCTGTTCACGCCCGTGCTGAAGGCGTTCAGGGAGCGGCACCCCGACATCGCCCTCGTGCTGCGCGAGGAAACCGGCCCGGGTGTCGAGCGCCTGGTGGCAAGCGGCGAGCTGGAAATCGGCATGACGGTGCTGCCGGCCGATGCCGGGCTGTCCGTCGCCACGCTGCCGGTGGCCAGCTACCCGATCTGGGCGCTGGCGGCCGCCGGCACCTTCCAGCGCCAGCGCCGCACGGTGAAGCTGTCCGCCCTGAAGGATGTGCCGCTGGTGCTGCTGACGGACGACTTCGCGCTCACTCGCACGCTGCGTCGCGCGTTCGCGCAGGCCGGTTTCGAACCCGCGGTGGCCGCGCAGAGCGGCCAGTGGGACTGGCTGGTGGAAATGGCCTCCGCCGGCATCGGCGTCGCGCTGCTGCCGGAACCGTTCATCGACCGGCTGGCGGACGAATCGCTGCAGGCCGTGCGCATCGTGGAACCGGAACTGCCGTGGCAGGTGGCGCATGTGTGGAACGGCCGCTACCTGTCGCACGCGGCGCGGGCGTGGCTGGACGTGTGCGGCGAGGTGCTGGGACCAGCTTAGAGCCGGAACGACAGCCCCAAGGTGAATGCATGGTCGGGCGTGCGCCCGTTCAGGCCGCGCGAATACATCGCGTCGACCTGGCAGTCGCGCGTGAGCAGCCATGCGGCGCCCACATCCACCTGCGCCTGCGTTCCGCCATTCTTCGCCTTGGCAATGCGCGGCGCGGCGTATTCCACGAACGTGCGGAATCGGTCGTTCCATGAACGGTCCAGCACGATGCCGAAGAAGCCGTTGACGGCATGCGAGCCATCGTCGTTCTTCGCGCGCGTCACGCCCGGCATGACACCCAGCGACAGGTCGCCCGGCAATTCCCATTCGGCCGCCATGCTCAGCGACGGCTGCACGCCGTTGCCGCGGAATGCCCGGGAGCCGCTGTCGAAATCCGCTTCGAGGATGAAGCCCAGCGACGGCATGCCCCCTGCCCCGTCGCGCGCATGCCATTTGATGCCCAGCGTATCGTCGGCCCAGCCCCGGTCCCGCGCATGGGCCGCGCCATCGGTGCGATGGTCCACGTGGCCATCCGTTTCGATGCGCAGCTCCAGCGTATCGGTGACGCCGACCCGCAGCAGCAGCGGCGTGGTAACGGTGCGTTCCGTCGCATCGCCGTCCCGGTCGCGCTCGATGCCGGCGCCCACCTCGACCTGCACGCGCCCTTTTCCCACCACTTCGCTGGAATCGACGAAGTCGGGACGGTCGGTATTGATTGGCTCATCCTGCTGGGCCAGCGCGGCCGGCGGCGCGAGCGCAGCGCACAACAGCAACCCTGGCATGAGAGAGTACAGGCGCATCGGCGTTCCATTTCAGACAGATGACGCCAGTCTAGCGCCGCGCCGGCGGCGCTGCCGTACGATTCAGGGCATGCGCCCCGTGCGCAGTGCGTGCCCCCAGTCCGGCCGGCCATTGCTCTCGGCCAGCAGCGCGGCAAACTCGTAGTCATAGGGCACGGCGATGTGTTCGACCAGCCAGCCGGCCGGCGTGCGTTCGACGATGGCGTAGCGCGCATGCGGGGTCAGGTTTTCCGCCTTGTTGGGGAAGTCCCTGTCGTCGTTAAAGGCCTGCAGGCCCACGCTGCCGGGGTTGACGACCAGCCGGCCGTCGTCGAGCAGCACGCTGCGCGGGCCGTGGGTATGGCCGCACAGGATCAGCGATGCGCGCGCATCGCCGGCGCGCTCCAGCACCTCGTCGTAGGTGGCCGGGCGGCGGCCCGTTTCCAGCACGGTATCGGTCCAGTACACGATGTCCGACGATGGCGTGCCGTGCACCAGCAGCACATCGTCCGTCAGCCGCAGCGTGGCGGGCAGCGAGTGAAGCCAGGCGCGCTGCACTTCGGTGATCTGCTCGTGCGCATAGCGGTCCGAAGCGCCCATCTTTTCCGGCACGTGCATCAGCACCTGGCGCTCGTGGTTGCCGGCGATCGTGGGCATGTCCAGCGCCATCAGGCGCTCGGCCGTTTCGCGCGGCTGCAGCGGGCCGGACACGATATCGCCCAGGTTCACCGTCACGGTCGCGCCGCGCCGTTCGATATCGGCCAGCACCGCTTCGAGTGCGCCGAGATTGCCGTGGATATCCGTGATTGCCGCGATCTTCATGGGCTTCTCCTGTGTGGTTGGTGGCCAGTATAAGCGCGCGGCGCCCGGCGCAGCGCGATGCTACATTGCGCTTTTCACAAAGGAACCGACGATGGAATTCGAATACCGGGGTTACACGATCCGCACGGAAGAATACGAAGACACCACGGCGGTGCACGGCCACCAGTGGCTGTGCACGATCATCATCAAGGGGCACGTGGATACCTGGCAGGACCGTTTCCCTGCCGATCAGGGATTCGCCACCCAGGCCGCGGCGGCCGAGGGCGGTGCGCTGATCGCCCGCGCATACCTCGACAAGAAGCTTGCCGGCTCCGGGCAGGGCAACCCTCAGGTATAAGCCAGCAGCCGTCCGCAGGCGATCACGCCGAACCACAGCAGCAGCGACAGCGCCGCATGCGCTTTCGCGCCAGCCGGCGCAGGCGTTGCCACGTCCCATGCGGCCACGCCGCGGTAGACGCCCATGTGGAAGACGAGGGCATTCACCCCGGCGACAGCGATCAGCGCCAGCTTCAGTGCGAATGTGGGGTTGGCAAGGAAGTCGCGGGGCTGGCTGGCGAACAGCAGCAGGCCGGCCGGCACGATGAGCAGCAGGCTGGCCACCGCCCACGGCAGCAGGTGCGCCCCCAGCGCCCGCACGGGCAGGCCGCGCGCGCAGCCGAGCACGCGCAGGTCGAACATGGCCACGGCACCCACGAGGATCGCGAAGCCGGCGATATGCACGGTCTCGACGATCGGGTACAGCCAGACACCGTCGCGCATGGCCGCCGCCACGGGCGTGGCGGCCAGCCGGTCTGCCTGTGCCGACAGCCAGCCCACCTCCATCAGCGCAGTTCGGTGGTCTTGTCCTTGACCGTGATGCGCTCGGCCCGCAGTTCATCGGCCTTGCTGCGGTGCGGGTAGCCCTGCACCGTCACCTGGCCGCCCGATGCGAGCGCTTCCTTCGGCAAGCCGCGGCTTTCCATCCGCGATGGCGGCGCCAGCACCACATGCCATGTCTTGTCGGCCGTTTTCAGCGACACGTGGCCATGCGGCTGCGAATAGCCGCTTTCGGTGATCGTGCCGGTCAGGGTCAGCGGCTTGTCGGCGTTGTATTCGCTCCAGCCATGGTGGGCGAAAGCGGTGGCGGCGGTGCCGAGCGCAAGGAACACAGCGAAAACACGTTTCATTGATGCCTCCTTCGATGGGGATGCGAGCACTTTAGCCGAACGGTGTGAAAGAGCAAGCATCGCACGGCCTGTGCCGGGAATTCGCTACCACGCGATCGACGTGGGGGCGGCGGATTCTGGCACAATCGTTCGTGCCAGTTGGCAAGCATCCAACGACATCCCGGGAACGTATGTCTACCGACCTCGATGAATCCAGGCGCGCGCATGGTGTCGGCTTCGTCACCGGCGCCGCACCGCCGGACGGCGAGTCGTACACGCTGAATTTCTGTTTCCCCGGCTGCGCCGTGGAACATGTGTCACCTGTCGAGGTCTTGTACAGCCGGGTGACCGAAGGCGGCAGATATCGCCACGGCGCACGCTTTCATGCATTGCCGGAAGCTACGGTCGCGCAGATCGTCGACTACGTCACGAGCAGCAAGCGGGACGAATCGACGCACGATGCACTGGCTACCGCGGCACAACGTTCCATACAGGAGAAGATAACAGGTGAGCACAACAGTTGAATCAGCAGACAAAGCAGAGCCATCGGCCGCAAGCCGGCCGCGTCATCCTGCCGGAACCAGGGAAGCGCAGCCGTCGTCCCCCCTGAGCCGCCAGGATTACAAGACGCTGTCCCTGGCGGCGCTCGGCGGTGCGCTCGAATTCTACGACTTCATCATCTTCGTGTTCTTCGCCACCACGATCGGCGCGCTGTTCTTTCCGCCCTCGATGCCGGACTGGCTGCGCCTGTTCCAGACCTTCGGCATCTTCGCCGCCGGCTACGTGGTGCGGCCGCTGGGCGGCATGGTGATGGCCCACTTCGGCGACCTGCTTGGCCGCAAGAAAATGTTCAACCTGTCGATCGTGCTGATGGCGGTGCCCACGCTGATGATCGGCCTGCTCCCCACCTACGCCACCGTGGGCCTCGCCGCGCCACTGCTGCTGTTGCTGTTCCGCGTGCTGCAGGGCGCGGCCGTGGGCGGCGAGGTGCCAGGCGCCTGGGTATTCGTGTCCGAGCACGTGCCGGCGCGGCGCATCGGCTATGCATGCGGTACACTGACCGCCGGCCTCACGTTCGGCATCCTGCTTGGTTCCCTGATGGCGAGCGGCATCCATCGCTTCTTCACGCCCGCCGAAGTGCAGGCCTACGGCTGGCGCATTCCGTTCCTGCTGGGCGGCGTCTTCGGGCTGGGCGCCATGTACCTGCGGCGCTGGCTGCATGAAACGCCCGTGTTCACCGAACTGCAGCAGCGCAAGGCGCTTGCCGCCGAGCTGCCGATCAAGGCCGTGCTGCGCGGGCACCGGCGCAGCGTCGTGCTGTCGATGCTGCTGACGTGGATGCTGTCCGCGGGCATCGTCGTGGTGATCCTGATGACGCCGGCGCTGCTGCAGAAGCTGCACGGCTTCGATGCGCCCACGGCGCTGCAGGCCAACACCGTGGCCACGCTGTGCCTGGCGTTCGGCTGCGTCATCGCCGGCCTGCTGGCCGACCGCTTCGGTGCGCGTCCCGTGCTGCTCGGCGGCGCCCTGCTGCTGGGCGCCTGCACCTGGGTGTTCTACACCACGGTGCCAGTGCGGCCCGACCTGCTGCTGCCCCTGTACGCCGTGCTGGGGTTCAGCGTGGGCGTGGTGGGCGTGGTGCCGGGCGTGATGGTGCGCGCGTTTCCGGCGCCCGTGCGGTTCTCGGGAATCTCGTTTTCCTACAACCTGTCGTATGCGATCTTTGGCGGCCTCACGCCGATCATGGTGACATTGATGCTCAAGAGCCAGCCGCTGGCGCCGGCGTATTACGTGATCGGGCTCTGCGCGCTGGGCGTCGTCGTGGCGCTGGCCATGGGCCGGCAGTCGCACGAGACCTGAGCACACGCCTGCACGCACGGCGCGCGGCGGACGTGCCGCGCTGCTAGAATGCCCGCATGTTCAAGACCCGACAATGGCGCACTTGCTTCACTTGGCTGGCTTTCATTGCCATCCTGGCTGCCGCATTGATGCCGTCCGTGTCGCGCGCGCTGGCGGGCGACCAAGCCGGGAACCTGATGATGGCCGAGATCTGCGCGCCCAGCGGCATGAACTACGCGGACATGAGCTATGCCGACATGGCCGCCGCGGGCATGGTCGAGCCGGACGACAGGCGCGTCGGCCATATGGATGATTGCGCCTGGTGCCGGCTCCAGGCCGACACCCCGGCGCTGCCCGCCACCGCGATCGCCGTCGCACGGGGCAGCATCGCCGCGCCCCGCCCGCCGCTGTTCTACCACTCCCCCGCCCCGCTGTTCACCTGGGCCGCCGCCCAGCCGCGTGGCCCGCCCCTGCCGGCCTGATCGCTCCAACGCACGTGGCCACCCACGGCCACCGAACCATGCCGCCTCCGCGGCTACCGATCATTTCAGGCAGGACCACCATGAACATCGCATTTCCCGCGTCGGTGCCGGCGCGCACCCGTCTCTTCCTTTGTTGCCTGCTGGCGATCGCCGTTCGGCCCGGCCCGGCCGCCGCGCAGGACGCTACGCTGCCCACCGTACTCGTCACCGCGCGCGCCGACAACGGCGGGCTGGAAGCGCGGGCGTCCGCCGGCTCGAACCTCGACCTGAGCCGCTTCGACACACCGGCCAGCATCGACATCATCACACGCCGCCAGCTCGAAGAGCGCGGCGACATCAACCTGCTTGACGCCATCACCCGCGCACCCGGCATCAGCGCCATGCCACACCCCGGCAACGGCAATTCCTCCGTGGCGGCACGCGGCTTTACCGACACCACGTCCGTCATGCGGCTCTACGACGGCATGCGCCAGTACGGCGGTGCCGGGCTGACGTTCCCGTTCGACACCTGGTCCGTCGAACGCATCGAGGTGCTGCGCGGTCCCGCTTCCGTCATCCACGGTGACGGCGCGATCGGCGGCGTCGTCAACGTGGTGCCGAAGCAGCCCACGCGAGGCGCGCCGGAACACGAACTGCAACTGGGCATCGGCAACCAGCGCAGTCGCCGCGCGGCCTTCGGCAGCGGCGGCGCCATCGACGAACGCTGGTCGTACCGCATCGACGCCAGCATGGAGCGGGCCGACGGCTGGGTGGAGATGGGCGAGCACAGCAACCGCGCCGTCTCCGCCGCGCTGCGCTTCGATGTGTCGCCGGCACTGAACATTCGCGTGGGCACCGCGCGCGGCAGGCAGGAACCCATGCGCTACTTCGGCACGCCGCTCGTCGACGGCAAGCCGGTGCCCGCGCTCGCGCACAAGAACTACAACGTGGCCGACAGCGTGATGCGCTTCGACGACCGTTGGACCGACGTGCTGGTGAGCTGGACGCCGACCGAGACTGCTGCCGTGCGCAGCCGCTTCTACCGCATCGGCAGCGACCGACACTGGCGCGATGTGGAAGGCTACTACTACAACGCTGCAACGGGCCTGCTCGACCGCGCCGATGCCACGGAGATTTACCACGACCAGTCGCAGACCGGGAACACCACGTCCATGACCGTCAAGGGCAGGCTGTTCGACATGGACAACGCGGTGTCCGCCGGTTTCGACATCAACTCGTCGAAGTTCACGCACACGAACAACACGTATGTCGGCAGGGTCGCCTCGGTGGATTTGTACGATCCCGTTCCCGGCAATTTCGCCAGCCCGGTGCCGACGATCCCGAGGTATCACACACAAGCCAAACAATATGCGCTGTTCGCCGAGGATCGTTTGCAATTGACGCAGAAGCTGTCGGTCCTGGCGGGACTGCGTTATGACCACGCGGCACTGCGCCGCGACGACCTGGTGGCGCGGCAGCAGGCCTACGACCGCACGTTCACGAACGTGGGCTGGCGCGCCGGCACCGTGTACCAGGCGACGCCGGCGCTGACGTTCTATGGGCAGTATGCGAAGGCGGCCGATCCGATCGGCGCGCTGCTGTTCCTCTCGACCGGCAACAGCAAGTTCGACAACGCGAGCGGCCGGCAGCTGGAAATCGGCGTCAAGCACGCGTTCGCGCAGGGCGGCGAATGGACGCTGGCCCTGTACGACATCGCCAAGAACAACCTGCTTACGCGCGATCCGGCCAATCCGTCGCAGAGCCTGCAGGTGGGCGAGCGCTCGTCGCGCGGCATCGAGGCCACGGTGGCGGCGGCGCTGGCCCCGGGCTGGCGCATCGACGCGAATGCTTCGCTGCTGCGCGCCCGCTTCGAGGACTTCAACGAAACGGTGGGCGGCAAGGCCATTTCACGGGCCGACAACACGCCGCCGGATGTGCCGGAACGCCTGGCCAACGTGTGGCTGAACTGGGACTTTGCAACCGCCTGGACGGCTAGCGCCGTCCTGCGCCACGTAGGCGAGCGCAACGCCGACAACGCCAACACCTTGAAGCTGCCCGCCTACACAGTGACCGACCTGTCGCTGCGCTGGCAGGCGGCGCCGCGCACGCGCGTGACACTGCGCGCGGCGAACGTGTTCGACAGGCGCTACTTCACCACGGCCTATTACATGCCGCAGCAGTGGTTCTACGGGCCGGATCGCAAGCTGGACCTGGTGGTGGATCACCGGTTCTGACGGCCGGGCACGTGCCATGAAACGCACCCTCTACCTGATCCACCGCTGGACAGGCATCGGCATGTGCCTGCTGATGGCCATCTGGTTCGCCAGCGGCATCGTCATGCTGTTCGTCGGCTACCCGAAGCTGACGCCGGCCGAGCGGCTTGCCCCGTTGCCGGCCTTGCAGCGGCAGGGGTGCTGCATCGATCCCGGACTGGCGATCGAAAACAGCCGCACGGGCGCCGTGGAAGCGCTGGCGCTGACATCGATCGGCGGCACGCCGCACTACGTGCTCCATGGCCCTGGAGGGTCCCGGGTCGCGGTCGATGCCATGACCGGCCGGGAACATGCCGCCGTCGATGCGGCGCAGGCGGTGCGTGCCGCCAGCGCCTGCGCGGCCGGCGCACCCGCGCGGTACGAAGGCACCGTGCACGAAGACCGCTGGACGCACGCGCGCGGCCTGAACCCGCACCGTCCACTTCACGTCGTGGAACTGGAAGACGCGGCTTCGACACGCGTCTATGTGTCGTCCACGACCGGCCAGGTAGTGCTCGATGCACCACGCGCGGAGCGCCGGTGGAACTTCGTCGGCGCCTGGCTGCACTGGCTGTACATTTTGAAGAACCAGCCGACCGATCCCGTGTGGACGTGGACGCTGATCGCCATTTCCAGCGTAGGCGTATTCACGTCCGTCACCGGCATCGTCAACGGCATCTGGCGGTGGCGCTTCAAGGGCCGCTACAAGAACGGCTTCCGCACGCCGTATCGTGAGACGGCCATGCGCTGGCACCACCTGCTCGGGCTCACGTTCGGCGCCATCCTGTGCACGTGGGTGTTCAGCGGGTTGATGTCGATGAATCCAGGCGGGATATTCGATGCGAAGGGCTTGAGGCCCGATGTCGTGGCGATGCAGGCCGGCAGTCCTGGCACCTCGCGATTGCCGTTATCCGCCGGCGATGCGCTGGCGTTGCTCGGCCGCGAGGGGTTTGCGGCCCGCGAGCTGGAATGGCGGGTGCTGGATGGCGAGCCGTTCATCCTGGCGCGCGATGGTTTGAACGACACGCGCATCGTGCGGGCTTCCGGCGGGAGCTTCGCGGTGGCTTCGTCCTGGCCCGAGGAAAAGCTGCGTCGCATGGCGGGCAAGGCACTGCCCTATCCCATCGCTTCTTTCGAAATGCTGGCGGAATACGACGCCCATTACTACAGGCGCGATACAGCTTCGATGTACGGCGGGAACGAACGGCGCCTGCCTGCGCTGCGTGTCGTGTTTGCCGATCCGTCGGCCACGTGGGTGCATGTCGACATGCGCACCGGCCAGGTGGAACTGAGCGCCGACCGCTCGCAGCGCGCGGGCCGGTGGCTGTTCAACTTGCTGCATAGCTGGGATCTGCCGGCGATGCTGTCGGCGGAATGGACACGGATCGGTGCCCTCATCGCACTGAGCATTGGCGGCATGCTGCTCAGCGGGACAGCGGTAGTGATCGCGCTGCGGCGGGTGGCAATCCGGCGCACCACAGCATCACGTCATTGCCACCAGTCGAGCAGCGTTTCATCCTCCACGTCTTCGAAGTTCTTGTAGATGTTCGCGAAATACCATTGGATGCCGGTCTCCTCGGTGAACGCATCGAACACCCGGCAGATGGCGGGCAGCCCGGCCGAAGCAGGCACCGTGAGGGCGAGATTGCCGCGATACGTGCCGTCCAGCGTGCCATACAGCTGCTCGCCCACGTTCCGCTCCAGGTCCGCCACGGCCCGCGCCGGGATATCGTCGGCATAGACGTGGATGCAGAAATTCCCGCCACGGTCCACCACGGTGGCCGGCACTGCGCCGTCGCCGATCTCCACGATATCGCCCCGCGCCAGATTGAGCGCGAGCCCGGGCGACGACAGCAGCTCGTACCGGTCCCCGCCAAGGCTGTGCGCGGGTACTTCCTCGCACACCGGGCCGTTTTCCCGCATTGCCACGAACAACGCGATCAGCGTGGTTCCTTCCTCGTCCATCCGGTGTGCCACGGCTTTCTCCTCATTCCATACGCTGGTGTGCCGTGATGATACGCCGTCCCGGCTGCCTGCCCTGTGCGGGCAAGGCGCGGTTTCCGCAGCCACCGGTTCGGCTCACCGATGGTCGGTGCGGGATGTCCGGAACGCCAGCACCGCAGCCGCCACCAGCAGCACGGCGCTGGCAACGAAGGTGGCACGATAACCGCTGCCATCGAACAGCATGCCGCCGATGACGGAACCCACGGCGATACAGAGCTGCACCACCGCCACCATCAACCCGCCGCCGGCTTCGGCATCCGTGGGCAGGGCCTTCGCCAGCCACGACCACCAGCCGGTCGGCGCCGCGGTTGCCATCAGGCCCCACAGGCCAAGCAGTACGAACACCGCCGGTGCCCAGCCGCCGAAGGCAACGAGGGCCAGCGCGACGAGCGCCATCGCCAGCGGGATCAGTACCAGCGTGCGGTACATGCCCCAGCTCAGCAGTTTGCCGATCAACAGCGTACCGGACAGCCCGGCAATGCCGATCACCAGCAGCACCATGGACAGGGTGGCGAAGTCCACGCGGGTGACCGTTTCCAGGAACGGGCGCACATAGGTGAACAACACGAACTGGCCCATGAAGAACGCGCCCACCGCCAGCATGCCGGTAACGACCAGCGGTCGTTTCAACAGGCTGAAGACATTGGCCGAACCGGTCGTGCGCGGCGCAACCTTCATCGAAGGCAGGCTGACCCATTGCCATGCCAGCACCAGCAGCGCCATGGGAACGAGGCAGAAGAACGCGCCACGCCAGCCGATCGTGCCGCCAAGGTAGCTGCCCAGCGGCGCCGCGACGACCGTGGCCAGCGCATTGCCGCCATTGAAGATCGCCAGTGCCTTGGGCACGCTTTTCGGCGGCACAAGCCGCATCGCGACCGCCGCCGACATGGACCAGAAGCCCCCCACCACCACGCCGATCAGCGCCCGGCCGATCATGTAGGTGGCATAGCTGGTCGCCATGCCGACCACCAGGCCGGAAACGCCCATCAGGGCGGTCAGCCACAGCAGCAGCGTCTTGCGGTCCATCGTGCCCGCGAGCCTGGCAATGGAAAGGCTGGTCAGCACGGCGAAGGCGCCGGAGATGGCGATGCCATAGCCGGCCAGGCCTTCGCTCACGCCCAGCTCCCCGGCGATCGGCGTGAGCAGGCTGACGGGCAGGAACTCGGACGCGATCAGCGTGAACACACAGAGCGTCATCGCCAGTACGGCGCCCCATCGTGCCGGCGCATTGCCTGTTTCGCCTGCCCTGGCAGGGTCGCTCGCAGCGACTTCGGATAGTTGTGCGGTCATGGATACTCAGATATGCAGCGTTGTGAATCACCAAAACAGGCGGAGCCGGTCCACCCGCGGTTGGCTTCTTGAGAAAAGGGCTCCATGGTGCGCGATGTCGATTACTTTGATTAGTGGGTACAATCTTGATGTACTTGTGAAAAAAACTCAGCAATGAAAAATGCGAAGATCAACGACCTGCAGGCATTCCTCGCCGTCGCCCGCGAGCAGAGCTTCACCAAGGCTGCCGCGAGGCTGGGGGTGACGTCATCCGCATTGAGTCACACGATGCGGGCGCTGGAGGAAAGGCTGGGCGTGCGCCTGCTTGCCCGCACCACGCGCAACGTCTCCTGCACCGAGGCCGGCGAGCGGCTGCAGCAGGCGATCGCGCCCCTGTTCGACCAGATCGTGCTGGAGGTGGAGGCGCTGGGAGAATTGCGGGAAAAGCCGAGCGGCACGATCCGCGTGACGTGCACCGACGATTCGATCGAACAGTGCCTGCGGCCGATGCTTGCCACCTTCCTGCACGACTACCCCGATATCACCGTGGAGCTGTATGTCGACTACGGCTTCACGAACGTGGTCGAGGAGCGGTTCGACGCAGGCATCCGCCTGGGCGAAGCCATCAGCAAGGACATGATCGCCACCCGCATCGGCCCCGACTGGCGGATGATCGTCGTCGGCTCGCCGTCATACTTCGAACGCAGCGCACCGGTCGAAACGCCGTACGACCTCACGGCGCGAGCGTGCGTGAACATCCGGCACCGCGCGTCGGGCGCCATCTACGCGTGGGAGTTTGAAAAGGATGGCAAGGGATTCACCGTGAAGGTGCCTGGACAGCTGGTGTTCAACAGCTCCCTGCATGTGCTGAATGCCGCCGTGGACGGTATCGGCCTGGCCTACGTGCCCGACTACATGGCCGAGCCTTACCTGGCCGATGGACGGCTCAGGCAGATCCTGCCGCAGTGGTGCCCGTACTTTTCGGGCTTCCACCTGTATTACCCGAACAGGCGCCATGCATCGCCGGCTTTTTCGGCCTTTGTCGAGGCCGTCAGGTATCGCCAGCCAGCGGCAACCGGCGAATGATGCATGGCCCGTGCGGCATGCCCCGCTGGCAATGAAGTACCTGTGCTATCCAGCAATGCCGTGACGTGAAAGTGGTCAGAAAAAACCAATATCCTGTCTGTCCCGATGGATTTCAGCGCATTTCACGCGATTCCGCTCCTGAACAACGGCGTTCCAGGACAGACCTCAGGCCATCGCGGCGCCGGAGACGGCCCGCGATGTGGCCGTCACGCCTACCTGGCCTTCGGCTTCGTATAGGTCTTCCAGCTATCGAGCACCGGCAACGCCCGCCCTTCGAAATCGAACAGCGTGGTATTCGACACCACGTTGGAGCCGGGCGTGCCGTTCTCCCACACGGCCCAGCCGACGCCCGGCGTTTCGATCATCACCGGATCCCAGTACAGCACGCCGATCACGTGCGGGGTCGCTTTCATGGTCGCCAGCAGCTCGTCCATGAACGCCTTCTGCCCTTCCGGTGAACTCATCGACGCCGGGTAGGGGCCGTTGTGCGTCAGCTGGCCGGGCCAGCCGCTCGGCAGCAGCGGCGCGAAGTTGAACCCGGCTTCCATCACCAGCAGTTCCTTCTTGTAGCGCGCGGTGACGGTCTTCGCGAAGCTGGCCATCTCCGACACGGTCTTGCCGGTCCAGAACGGATAGTACGAAGCGCCGATCACGTCGTACTGCACGCCGTGCGCCTTCAGGTTATCGAAGAACCAGTTGTACTTGCCGACGTTGCCGCCATCGTCCAGGTGGATGACGACACGTGTCGCCGGCGACACCGCCTTCACCGCATCATGGCCCGCCTGCAGCAGCGACGCCAGCCGCGTCCAGCCCAGCGGGTTCGCTTGCCCGTTCGGGAACAGTTCGCCATAGGGGTACAGGATGCCGCCGGCGATCTCGTTGCCGAGGGAGACGAATTGCGGCGCGGTGCCCTGCTCCTTCATGGCCAGCATGACTTCGCGGGTGCGCTCGTACACCAGTTCCCGCACTCGTTCGAAGCGCTGGCCTTCGTCGGCGATGGCGGCGAGTTCGTCGCGCCACGCGAACGGCACGGCCTGCTGGCCGCCGTTGGTCCAGAAGTCGCTGTAGTGGATCGTCAGCTGGATCTGCATGCCCAGGTCGGCGCTGCGCCTGGCGAGCGCCAGTACGTCGTCCAGGTCCTGCGACCCGGCCGGCCAATGCCAGCCGCCATTTCCGTGGCCCGGGCCGGGCTGGTCGTAGAGCCGCAGCCGCGCGATATTGTGGCCCGCGGCGGCAAGGATCGAGAGGGCGTCGCTTTCGCGGCCCTCGCGGTCGGTGTAGCGCGCGCCGTTGTCTTCCATGAGGGTCAGCACCGATACGTCGCCGCCCGCCAGGAACTGGTTCGATTTGCCGACGGGCGCCGCGTGGGCATGGATGGCAAAAGCGCACAGCAGCGCCGCGACACAGCCACCGGCGATACGGTCAAGCATCCTGTTGATCATTCGTCTCCTCCGAGGTTTTGCATAGTTGTTGTCGGTCCGCGGCTGGTGCCACGGACCATCGAAGTCTAGCGAGGGACGATGCTTTTAAGTTAAGCATTTTTTGCAACGAACTATGCTTTGTTGGCATAGCGGGGATGCGTGACGGCGTCCGCCCGGCGCACATGCATATGCGATGGCTGGTCTGGACAAGGGGAACGTGGAACGGGAGCGTAGAATACGGCCTTTTAAAGGGTAAACAATATGAAGAAAACGGATCTCGCAAAGTTCGATGCGAAAAAATTGATGGGCAAGACGACCGCGCCGGGCGTGGCGGGGTTCGGGAACGCCGGTGCGCCTGCCGTCGACAAGCGCGAGCAGCGCAAGCGTGACCAGGCACTGGGGCTGGTGCCGTTTGCGGTGAAACTCAATGGCGACCTGGTGAAGCAACTGCAGGCGCTGGCCGCTGAAACGGGCGCTGATTTGAATACGACGGTTGCCGAGGTGCTGGCGAAGGGGCTTGCCGTCCAGGCGGGCGCAGCGAAAGACTGAAACTGGCGGGCACTTGCCAGGGTGCCTTGCAAAATTCCCTGGCGATCCGCGCCAGGATCGTACGAGTCCGACTAGAATCGTTCGACGTCACTAAAGCGAACCGGCAGTCGATGCCAGCAATCCCTTTCTACGAACAACACGCGGCCCGGCTGGCCGCCCAGTACGAGTCGCTGGACTTCCAGCAGGTGCATGCCGGGTTGCTGGACCTCCTCCCCGCCCCCGGCGCGGCAGTGCTCGATATCGGCGCCGGCTCGGGCCGCGATGCCGCATGGTTCGCGGCGCATGGCTACGAGGTCGTTGCCGTCGACCCCTCCGATGCCATGCTCGCGCAGGCGCGGGAACTCCACCCCTCCCACAAGATCCGCTGGCTGTCCGACAGCCTGCCGGACCTCGTCAAAGTGCCACGGCTTAACCTGCGGTTCGACCTCATTTTGCTGTCCGCCATGTGGATGCACATTCCGCCGGCGGACCGCCAGCGCTCGTTGCGCAAGCTGGCAACGCTGCTGGCGCCGAACGGCCGCATTGCGATCAGCCTCCGGCTCGGTGCGCCCGACACGGAACGGGCGATGCACGAGGTATCGCTGGCGGAGCTGACGGCCCTTGCCCAGCAATTCGGACTGCGCATCGTTCGCACCACCGATAGCGCGGACAGGCTGGGCCGGGCAGAAGTCTCCTGGACGAACGTCGTACTGGGGCTGCCCGACGACGGCCTCGGTGCCCTGCCGCTGCTGCGCCACCTGATCCTGATGGACGAGAAGGCGTCCACCTACAAGATCGCACTGCTGCGCGTGATCGCCCGGATCGCCGATACCGCATCGGGGCTGGCGCGCCATGAAGCCGATTCGGTGGTGGTACCACTGGGACTGGTATCGCTGTTCTGGCTGCGCATGTACAAGCCGCTGATCGAGAGCGGCCTGCCGCAGATGCCCCCATCGCGGCTGGGCACCGGCCCCGGCTTTGCGACGGACAATTTCCATGCACTGCGCCCCATCGCGGCGGTGGAGCTGCGCACGGGCTCCCGGTTCAAGGGCGACGTGGCGTGGCACCTGCACCGCAGCCTGTCCGAGATCTCGCAGATCATCCGCGACATGCCGGCGAAATACCTGCGCTGGCCCTCCGGCGGCAATCCGATTTTCGAGATCGTTCGGCGCCGCCTGGCTTCCACGCCGCCGGAACTGGTGATCGACGAAGCGTTCCTGTGGAGCTTCGGTGACTTTCGCGTGCCGCTGGAGATCTGGCAGGCCCTGAGCCACTACAACGTGTGGATCGAGCCGGTGCTGGTGGCCGAATGGGTGCGGCTGATCGAAGGCTATTCCGCCAATCGCCAGCCGGACGTGCGCATGCTGGCGCACCGGCTGCTCGCCTGGGCGGACCCGGTCCGCGATACCGGCTTTGCCCGGGCCGCGGTCGACCGCCTGCGCGCGGCGGGCAAGCCGGTGTACTGCGTGTGGTCCGGCGCTCGCCTCAACGGTGCATACGACGTCGATCACTGCTTCCCGTTCGCGGCATGGCCTTGCGGCGATGCGTGGAACCTGATGCCGGCTGCGCGCCAGATCAATATCCAGAAATCGAACCGTCTCGTTACGCAGACGGCGCTCGATCACGCCAGCGAACGGATCGTCGACTGGTGGTCCAATGCGTTCCTGGACCAGGGCGAGGACCATCGCGATGGATTCTTCCTCGAGGCGGCACAGACCTTGCCGCTGCTCGTCGCCACACCGGGCACGGCGGATGTCATCGATGCGATGAAACTTCATCGCGTGAGGCTGGGCAAGGACCAGGGGTTGCGGGATTGGGAACTGCCCGGTGCCGCTGGCCGCCAGCGGGCGCCTGCCGACAGCTCGCCGCATGCTGCAACGGCGTTGTCGGGGGACGATCCGATATTACGGTCCTGAAATTGCGGCAGATTCCTGGCAGGCTTCGCCACATCGTGCCTTCAGGTCAGCTTGCAAGGCAGGCGTTCCAGGATGGCAAGGGCTGGAAAGCTTTGAGAGGATGGTAGAGAAGCCGCGAATTCAGTTTGCACAAACGTCCGCCCCATTGCACCCCATGCAAGGCGCCATCGGATACGATCATGAGCCAGGCCAGGAAGCCCTTATTGCGGAATTCAATCTGCGCGCCCGCCCATGCGTGGTCGTAAACTGTGCGGTGATCGAATCGCCCAAGCCGCCGATGATCGTGCCGCCGATGATCGTGCCGCCGATGATCGTGCCGCCGGCCATCGCGCCGCCGCCAATCGACAACTGCTGGCCACTCTGCGAACGCACCACCGCGAACGAGTTTCCGGCCGAGTCCACCTCGACCATGACGGGGTAGTGCCGATCTGGCGGAACCGGCGGAGCCACCTATGCGACGCCGTCCCCGAGATCGGTGATCGCCAGATTCGCTGCGATCAGCCCTGCTTCGGCAGCGGCATCGGGCGTGACGATGGTGTTCGCGGTGTAGATGCCATGTCTGGCGAGCAGTTTGACGCTCATGCGGAGGCCCTCTTCATGAAATCTCGGTTGGCGGTTTCAGACACGTCTGATTGCTCTGCCAGGGCTTAGGGAAATCATCTGGACAATAAAAAACCGGCGCTTGCCCAGTTGGATCCTCGAGCTTTTGGCCACCTGCTCCATGCATTTCCACCGATGACGACAAACTGTTTCGAATAATGCCAAAAATACATTATTATCGAGGTCGCATGGCTGGCGGCAAACGATCAGCCCAGAATGCACTGCGACCACGATACTCTCACAACGACTACGGAAGAAAAAATGGCATCCAATCTTGCTTGTACAGCGCTCGCTGCGCTGATCTTGGCGACCTCGGCTATGACCAATGCAGCACCGATCGTTGTACCCACCTTCTCGCTCGACCTGGCACCTGGTTCCAGCGGACAATTTGCAAGCATCGTGTCGAGCAATGCCGCCGAAACTGTTCTGTCATTGGACATTCCAGACGACGGGCTGCACTTGGCTGCTAGCGGTGGCAATCCCCAATCCGAATACTTCAGCAGCTCCGCGATACTGAATGCTGCGGAAGGATATCGCGTGACGGGAATTCGCTTTACCGCCTCTGTTACGGGGTCGTTCCAAGCTGGACAGCCGCCGGCCGGTGCCACCAACATCCGCTATGGCGATGCCGGTAATCGATTCGGAATATATTTCGGCATGGATTCTGCACCGGGTGCTTATATCTACCAGGAAAGCTACCTCACTGAGGAAACGATCGACGTCACGGTGCCAATTTCCAACAGTGGCTCGCCACTGGATTTCCAATTTGAAATCGCTGCGACTGCGTGGGGATACGCGACTTACTTTACTCCTTATACGCCTACTCCTGGTATTCCTAATCCTGATTGGGATTGGGCATCAGACAAGGTATATGGCCGTGGACAGATCGACGTCTGGAATCCGCAATTGACGATCTACACCGAAGCTCTGCCAGTTCCCGAACCAGCGACTTACGCGATGTTTGCTGCTGGCATGCTCGTTGTGCTGGGCGCCCGCCGCCGCAGAAAAGCCGGCTGCAAAATGTAAAATCCCGCGACCTTTCGAAGCGGATTCTTCGCGGGAATGGGTACATTCAGCGGCATCCACAGGAAGGAATCCACCGCCAAACGCAGAAAGCCCGCAGGTTGAAGCGCGGGCTTTCAGCGCTCATCCCTATCTCGTCAGCAGCAATGTGTTTCGGCGATAGTTTTCGAGACTCACCATACGGGCTGCAAAGGTGGTCCGCGTCACTTTCGCGCCACCCGGTTCAAGGTCTGTTCCTTGACGCGTTGGCCGCTGCCCTGGTTTGCAAAAATGGCTACTTCATCTATGAAAGTGTTGCAGCTAAACAACTTCTAATTGTTTTATTATTGCTAATATGGTTCGGTGTTACGTCGTGACGTGGCTTCTTTTGACAACCATAGCGGGGAAACAATG
The DNA here is from genome assembly GCF_055502675.1 of Pseudoduganella sp. jia 12. NCBI lineage: Bacteria > Pseudomonadati > Pseudomonadota > Betaproteobacteria > Burkholderiales > Oxalobacteraceae > Pseudoduganella > Pseudoduganella sp. jia 12. Next base: position 183,317 of record NZ_JBUXKP010000013.1, on the reverse strand, counting down.
ATTCTTAGAAATGTATTGTCAGCTGCGGTACTGGCTTTCTGCAGTTCGTTCGCGCAGGCAAGTGCGCCTGTCCCGACATACTGGGAATTTACCTGGCAGGGCTTTTGGGTCTATCCAGGTGGCTGGTTTGGTTACGACGACCCCGATCGTGTTTTCAGCGGCACTTTCGCAGGCATAGACGGCGACTCCGACGGAGTGCTTGCATTGGATGAGGTGACCGAGCTTATCCTCGACGGTTTTAACTATGCAGCATGCCCTCCTGAAACGCCGACCTTTCAATGTGGCATCAGTTCTTTCTCGTACAGTGCTACTGGCGGCTTGGAATTCAAAGCTTCCAAAGTGAGCTATACCAATAACCCCTGGACAGGAGCGGGGAGCTGGATGGGTTTTAGCGACACGTATGAAGCCAACTACCGCATTTCACATGGCACTTTTGGATTGCAAATGCCCCTCGAGGAAAATGCATTGGAATTCAGGCCGTTCACCCGAACAACGATTACGCAAACAAGCCCCATTCCTGAACCAGCGACCTTTGCAATGCTGGGTGCTGGATTGCTTCTAGTGGGCGCGTCGAAGCTTCGCCGCAAATAGGTACAGCCGTCGTTTTGTGTCGCCGTATCTGCAGTTATCAGCCTGCGAAGGTGGTCCGCGCCACCTTTACGCCACAAGGTTTTAAACCACCTGGAGGGACGATAAATGTTCGAACTGCCCGGCAACATACAAAGTGAAGTGCTTTCATAACAACTTTTATTTTGGAAATTTTTTCATTTTTAGGGGGGTGACGTAAAAAATGAACTTCTTAATTAAGAATAGAGATCTCATGCGCTTATCCAATGCAATATTGATTGTCGCTGCCTTTGCACTTCCTGCAGCACACGCTGACACAATCTCCGTGCCGATGTTCTCTATGACGTACAGCAGTTTCGGTGAGGGCAATACGATTGACTATCCCGAAGGCCCTGACGGCATCAATATCGTAGCAAGCGGCGCAAACGCCACCACGCTGAGCCTCGGCCATGTCGGGCAATACATGCAGATGGAAGGAGCATGGTCCATACCAAGCTCTGTCCAGTCTTACACATCGATGCAGTTCCAGGCCGCGGACGGTTATAGAATCACCGGGATCGAATTTTCCGCGACCGTCTCCGGCATCCTCACGCCAGCTGAAGTTCCCGCCGATGCCGTGGGTGCTTCTCACACCGCCGGTTTCAACATCGCAAGTGCTTATGCTGGAATAAACGGCTCTTCACAAGCGCTTTATAGCCAGAACGATGTCACTAATGAAGTGATGCTTGGAGGATTTGTCGAGAATAGTGCCGGGTTCGGCGCGTTCGACTTCAGTCTTCAGGTTGGTGCGATGGCGCAGGCGGCCTACGCAAACTGGTGGGCTTTGGAGGACGGTACGCCCGTCGAATATTTTTCCATCGGTACATCGGCTCTTCAGTATCTGAACCCGACGCTGACCGTCTATACCGAGGCACTGCCCGTTCCGGAACCGGGTACGTGGGCCATGCTGGCAGCTGGGCTCGTTTTCTTCGCACTCCGCCGGCCGCGTCACTCCTGATGCCCATGAGGGCCGCAACCGTACGGCCCTCATGCTGCAGCAAGTTGCTCCGCAGCTTTTCGCCAGCACACCGGGAATCACGGCTTCATCGTGAACTCGACATGGTTGTCCGGTCAGACACGCCTGTTTGAGGGTCGATTCCTTGCAGAAAACCGTGTCCGCTCGGGGAAGCGAACGTGCAGGAGGCGTTGCAACCGCAGATAAAGCCTTGGAGCACCGCATTGGTTATCCCCTACTGGCTTGAATGGTACTGGTGCACTCGGTCAGCAATTTCTTTCGACGTCCTGCTCGTGGGCGTGGATGGCCCCCAACACTCAGCAGAAATGACAAACCCACCTGCCGAGTATTGGACAAGTGTCCAATACTCGGCAGGTGGGTTCATGTACAGCACGCGCTGTATGTCATTGATTCTTCTGGTCGGGGCGAGAGGATTCGAACCTCCGACCCCTTGCACCCCATGCAAGTACGCTACCAGGCTGCGCTACGCCCCGACGAGAGCCCGGATTATAGCAGAGGGGTTTGAGTTTTTGCCATGCCATTTTTGCACAAGAGCAGGCTTGCCTGTCGGCAGCGATCGCCGGCACCGCATTTGACATGGAGAACGGTAGAATCCAGGATGACCAACCTGCCCGATATTCTCCAACTCGACCGTGCCGCGGACCTGCTCCGCCAGGCGGACGCACTCATCGTGGCGGCGGGCGCCGGCATCGGCGTCGATTCCGGCCTGCCCGACTTTCGCGGCAACGAAGGCTTCTGGCGCGCCTACCCGGCGCTGGGCGCAGCCCGCATCGCATTCACGACGGCCGCGTCGCCGACCACCTTCAGGGAAAATCCGGGCCTGGCCTGGGGGTTCTATGGCCACCGATTGAACCTGTATCGCGCCACCATCCCGCACGACGGATTCAGGCTGCTGAAGGCTTGGGGCGAGCGGATGCCGCATGGCTGCCACGTCTTCACCAGCAATGTCGACGGCCAGTTCCAGAAGGCCGGCTTCGCCGCGGACAGGATCCACGAATGCCACGGCTCCATTCACCACCTGCAATGCCTGGAACCGTGCAGCGACGCGATCTGGGAGGCGGATCGCTTCATCCCTCGAGTGGACGAAACGGCGTGCCAACTGGAAAACGCGCCGCCCCGCTGCCCCCGCTGCGGCGGCATGGCGCGGCCGAACATCCTGATGTTCGGCGACTGGGGCTGGATCGAACGGCGCAGCGCGCAGCAGGCGGCGCGGCTGGAGCGGTGGCTGGACCAGGTGGAGCGGCCGGTCGTGATCGAACTGGGCGCCGGCACGGCGGTTCCGTCGGTGCGGCACTTCAGCCAGCAGGTGATACGGCGCGGTGGGAGGCTCGTGCGGATCAATCCGCGCGAGCCGCACGTGCCGACCGACAAGGATGTGGGACTGGCGGCCGGCGCGCTCGAAGGCCTGCAGGCCATCGCAGCGCGCCTGTAGGCCGGCTTAAACGAAGCGGACGGCGATGTCCGTCAGGCCGTCGACATGGCCGACCAGGGTCTGGCCGCGCTGCACGGCGCCCACGCCTTCCGGCGTGCCCGTGAAAATCAGGTCGCCCGGCTGCAGCGTGAAGTAGGTGGAGAGGTTGGCGATCGTTTCGGGGATCGACCAGATCAGCTCATTGATATGGCCGGACTGCTTCGTGGCGCCGTCGATCTGCAGCGTGATCGCCGCGTCTTCGATACCGGCCACCGAGGCCACAGGGTGCAGCGTGCCGACCGGTGCCGAGAAGTCGAACGCCTTGCCGATTTCCCACGGGCGGCCGGCGTCCTTCATCCTGTTCTGCAGGTCGCGGCGCGTCATGTCGAAGCCGACCGCGTAGCCGAAGATATGCGATGCCGCAGCGTCGACGGCGATGTCGGCGCCGCCCTTGCCGATGGCCACGACCAGTTCGCACTCGTGGTGGAAATTGTTCGTCTGCGGCGGGAACGGCAGCTCGGCCGTGGTGCCTGGCGCCACCGCGACCACGGCGTTCGCGTCGCCCGGCTTGGTGAAGAAGAACGGCGGTTCGCGGCTCGGGTCGGAGCCCATTTCGCGGGCGTGGCCGGCATAGTTGCGGCCCACGCAGTAGACGCGGCGGACGGGGAAGCGGGCGTCGGTGCCTTCGATGGCCAGCGATGCCGCTTCGTGCGGCGGGAAGATAAAGTTGGTAGAACCAGTGAAGTCGGTCATTGCGTCCTTTGTTTGGATGTCAGCTGAACAGCAGGGCCCGCAACGCCAGGCGGAACGACTCGGTCAGCATGTCCGGGTCCATGTCCGGATTGTGCACGGCGCGCACGGGCAGGCCCTGGAACATCGTGATCATAACGTTCATCCGCGCATCGAGCAGGGCGTCGTCGACGGACAGTCCGTGCCTTGCCCGCCCGGTCTTCAGGATCGTGCGAAGCAGGACCCGCGTGCGGCGGTCCGCGTCGCGCGCCACCGCGGCGATCTGCGGATTGCGCGATGCTTCGGCCGTGATTTCCAGCGGCAGGATCCACGTTTCCGGTTTGAGATCGTCGCGCACGGCGCGCGGCACTTCGTCCAGCAGCGCCTGCAGCGGATCGTCCTTCAGCTCGAAGCCGCGCATCAGCGCCGACACGCGCTCCACGTTTTCCTCGACGAACGCGGCAATGATCGCGTCCTTGCTGTCGAAGTAGTTATAGATGTGGCCCGCGCTCATGCCCGCGGCCTTCGATATCTCGGCCATGCTGGCGCCATGGAAGCCGCTGCGGCCGAAACAGGCGGCAGCCGCGTCGAGCACCTGGCGGCGCCGGTGGCGCGCCTTTTCCGGGTCGTGATGGCGTTTTTCGGTATTGCTCATACTGCCTTTCAGGGGCGCTGGCGGCTGATCCCATAGCTGGCCACCCCGATATTGTCAAACGTATCCCCCGTGCACGCGCACGGATGCTATCATTTTCTACGACCGCTACTTGCGCAAGGATGACCATGTCAACCAGGACTTCCCGCACGATCGAAATGCGGCCGGCGGAAGCCGCCGACCAGGCCTTCATGGAACTGCTGTACGCCAGCACCCGTACCGCCGACCAGCGCATGGGAGCCTGCGATGCCCGTACCGAGGCGATGCTGATGGCCCTGCAGTGCCGTGCATGGCAAACGCAGCAGCATTCCCTCTACCCCTATGCCGACACGGCCATCATCGTCGAACGCGAGCGGCCCATCGGCGCCCTGCACGTGAACTACGGTTCCGACGAAATCCGCATCCTCGACATCAGCCTGCTGTCCGAATGCCGCAGCCGCGGTATCGGCCTTGGCCTGCTGCGCAGCCTGCAGGCACAGGGCGTGCGGATGCGCGTGCCCGTGCGGCTGGATGTGCTGCCCGGTACCCGTGCGCAACGGTTGTTCCAGCGCTGCGGGTTCACGCTCAACGGGGCAAATGGCTTGTATCTCTGCATGGAGTGGATGCCGCCGTTGTTGACTTGATGGGTTGCTCGGCTATAGCGTGGCTGTGAACGGTGCACGCCGAGCATGCTTGATTCCACCCCAAGCCCAAAACCTGGGATCAGGAAGGAGTGCTGGCATGCATGCCAGCACCGTTCCGCAGGCGCGAACCATGCTTCGCGAAACCCCTGCGCCACCCCGGCGGATCTGACCCCGGCTTCTGCCGTTGGGTTGAATGACGCCAACGGCTCGCCGGCTATTACTGCCAGCCGCCACCGAGGACCTTGTACAAGGTCACCTGGTTCGAAGCTTTCGCCAGCCGCGCGCTGATGTACGTCTGCTGGGCAGCGTAGAGATTACGCTGCGACACCAGTGCGTTCAGGTACGACTCCGCGCCCTTCTGGTAACGCTGCTCGTGGATCCGGTAGCTCTTGTTGGAAGCTTCCACCAGCGCGGCCTGCGATGCCACGCGCTCGTCGAGCGTGCCACGCTGGGCCAGCGCGTCCGATACTTCGCGGAACGCCGACTGGATCGACTTTTCATACTGTGCCACGGCGATGTCGCGGTTGGCCCGGGCCAGGTCCAGGTTGGCCTGGTTGCGGCCGCCCGCGAAGATCGGCAGGTTCAGCTGCGGGATGAACGACCACGTACCGGCGCCCGCCTTGAACAGGTTCGACAGGTCGGAACTGGCCGCGCCGGCCGACGCCGTCAGCGAAATGCTCGGGAAGAACGCGGCCCGGGCCACGCCGATATTCGCATTCCACGCCTGCAGCGTGCGCTCGGCGGACAGCACGTCCGGCCGGCGCTGCAGCACTTCGGACGGCACGCCTTCCGGCAGCTCGGCCAGCTGCGTCACCGATTGCAGCTCGCCTTGCGGCAGCAGCTCGGCGGGCACCGGAGCACCGGCCAGCAATGCCAGCGCGTTCTGGTCGGCTGCCACCTGGGCCGTATAAACGGCCACGTCGCTGCGCGCCGTTTCCACGCTGGTCTGGGCTTCGTACATATCCAGGCCGGACGTCGCGCCCGCCTCGAAGCGGCGCTTGCTGAGCTCATAGGAGATCTGCTGGCTCTTCAGCGTGTCCTGCGCCAGGCGCAGGCGTTCCTGGTCCGCGGCCAGCGTCAGCCAGGCGTTGGCCACTTCGGCCACGAGGCTGATCTGCTGCGAACGGCGTGCCTCTTCGGTGCCCAGATATTGCTGCAGCGCCGCTTCGGACAGGTTCTTCACCCGGCCGAAGAAGTCGAGTTCGAAGGCTGGGATGCCCAGGCCCGCGGTGTACTGCCGCGTGATGTAGCTTTCGCCGGTGGCGGACAGGTTGTCCGGCACGCGCTGGGCCGTCTGGCTCACCGAGGCGTTCAGGCCGGGCACGCGGTCGGCGCGCTGCACGCCGTACTGGGCGCGCGCGGCTTCGATGTTGAGGATCGAGACGCGCAGGTCGCGGTTGTTCGCCAGCGCCAGCTCGACCAGCTTTTCCAGCTGTTCGTCGGCGATGAATTCGCGCCATTGCACGTCGTAAGCCTGCTTCGCATCCTGCGATGCGGCCGTGGGCTGGTACGCATCGCCCTGCGGCCATGCCGGCGTCACCGGCGCCGCGGGGCGTTCGTACACGGGCGCCAGGCTGCAGCCGGCCAGCAGCGCGGTCACGGCCAGGGTAATCAAGGTCTTGGTCATGTTTCTGTTCACTTTCATACGGTAGTGCCGGCGGCGGGTTGCGCGGTCTTCGCGTCCTTCGACGCGAACATGCTGCGCACCAGCACGAAGAACACGGGCACGAAGAAGATGCCGAGGAACGTTGCCGACAGCATCCCGCCCAGCACGCCCACGCCGATGGCGTTCTGGCTGCCGGAGCCGGCGCCGCTCGCCAGGGCCAGCGGCAGCACGCCCAGGCCGAAGGCGATCGACGTCATCAGGATCGGGCGCAGGCGCAGCTTTACCGCTTCCAGCGTGGCTTCACGCACGTGCATGCCGCCTTCCTGCAGTTCCTTGGCGAATTCCACGATCAGGATCGCGTTCTTCGCGGCCAGGCCGACCACGGTCAACAGGCCCACCTGGAAGTACACGTCGTTCGCCAGGCCAAAGCCCCACGTGGCGAGCACGGTGCCGATGATACCCAGCGGGATCACCAGCAGCACCGAGAACGGTACCGACCAGCTTTCATACAGCGCGGCCAGGCACAGGAACACGATGAGGATCGAGATCGTGTACAGCATCGGCGTCTGCGAACCGGATTCGCGTTCTTCCACCGACAGGCCGGTCCACTCGTAGCCGATGCCCGGCGGCAGTTGCGCGATCATCTTTTCCACTTCGGCCATGGCTGCGCCGGAGCTCACGCCCGGCGCCGGGCTGCCCTGGATGTTAACGGACGACAGGCCGTTGTAGCGTTCCAGGCGCGGCGATGCGTAGATCCACTCGCCGGTGGCGAATGCGGAGAACGGCACCATCTCGCCGGCGTTGTTGCGCACGAACCATTTGTTCAGGTCTTCTGGCACCATGCGCGAATCCGGCTGGCCCTGCATGAACACCTTCTTCACGCGGCCGCGGTCGATGAAGTCGTTCACGTACGACGAGCCCCAGCCCACGGACAGCACGCGGTTCACGTCGGCCACCGCCAGGCCCAGGGCCGTGGCTTTCTGCTGGTCGATCGTCACCTTGTATTGCGGCGTGTCTTCCTGGCCGTTCGGGCGCACACCCACCAGCGCCTTGTTCTGCGCGGCCATGCCGAGCAGCTGGTTACGCGCGCCCATGAGCGCCGTGTGGCCCACGCCGCCCACGTCCTGCAGCTGCAGGTCGAAGCCGGAGGCATTACCCAGTTCGATCACGGCCGGCGGTGCGAACGAGAACACCATCGAGTCGCGCAGCTGCATCAGCGCGCCCATGGCGCGGCCGGCAATGGCGCTGACCTTGTTTTCGGCACCCGAACGCTCGGACCAGTCCTTCATCCGCACGAACGCGATACCGGTGTTCTGGCCATTGCCGCCGAACGAGAAGCCGGCCACCGCGAACACGGAAGCGACGTTGGCCTTTTCCTGGTTCATGAAGTAGTCCTCGACCTTCTCGATCGTCTTCAGCGTACGTTCCTGCGTGGCGCCGGTCGGCAGCTGGATCTGCGTGAACAGCACGCCCTGGTCTTCTTCCGGCAGGAAGGAGGTCGGCAGGCGCATGAACACCACGGCCAGCACGGCCAGCAGCACCGCATAGAGGATCATCGACGGTGCGCGGCGGCGGATCATGCCGGCAACGACGCCCTGGTATTTGTTGGTGCTCTTCTCGAACGTGCGGTTGAACCAGCCGAAGAAGCCGCGGTTCGTCAGGTGATGGCCCTTTTCCACCGGCTTCAGGAACGTGGCGCACAGCGCCGGCGTGAAGATCATCGCCACCAGCACGGACAGCACCATGGCCGACACGATCGTGATCGAGAACTGGCGGTAGATCACGCCCGTGGAACCGCCGAAGAACGCCATCGGCACGAACACGGCGGACAGCACCATGGCGATACCCACCAGCGCGCCGGAGATCTGGCCCATCGATTTCTTCGTCGCTTCCTTCGGCGACAGGCCCTCTTCCGTCATCACGCGCTCGACGTTTTCCACGACCACGATCGCATCGTCGACCAGCAGGCCGATGGCAAGGACCATGGCGAACATCGTCAGCGTGTTGATCGAATAGCCCAGTGCGGACAGCACGGCGAAGGTGCCCAGCAGCACGACCGGCACGGCCATCGTCGGGATCAGCGTGGCGCGGAAATTCTGCAGGAACAGATACATCACGAGGAACACGAGCACGATGGCCTCGATCAGCGTCTTGACCACTTCCTCGATCGACAGTTCGACGAACGGCGTGGTGTCGAATGCGACAACGGCCTTCATCCCTTTCGGGAACAGCTTGCTCATCTCCTCGACCTTGGCTTCCACGGCCTTGGCGGTATCGAGCGCGTTGGCGCCGGTGGCCAGCTTCAGGGCGATACCCGTGGCGGCCTTGCCGTTGAAGCGTGCCACGGTGGCGTAGTTCTCGCGGCCCAGCTCCATCCTGGCCACGTCGCGCAGGTGCACGGTGGCGCCGTTGGACTGTGTCTTCAGCAGGATCGCGCCGAACTGCTCGGCGGTCTGCAGGCGGCTCTGCGCCGTCACGGTGGCGTTCAGCTGCTGGCCGGGCACGGCGGGGGCACCGCCCAGTTCACCGGCCGAGACTTCGGCGTTCTGCGCCTGCACCGCCGTGATCACATCGGCCGGCGTCAGCTGGTAGCTCGTGAGCTTGGTCGGGTCGAGCCAGATGCGCATCGCGTACTGGGAACCGAACAGCGTCACGTCGCCCACGCCCTGCACGCGCGACAGCGGGTCGAGCACGTTGGCCGCCACGTAGTCGCCCAGGTCGGCCTGGTTCATGCTGCCGTCTTCGGACACGAAGCCCAGCACCAGCAGGAAGTTCTTGGTGGCTTTCGATACTACCAGGCCCTGTTGCGTCACGGCGGTAGGCAGCAGCGGCGTAGCCAGCTGCAGCTTGTTCTGCACCTGCACCTGGGCGATGTCCGGGTTGGTGCCGCTCTTGAACGTCAGCGTGATGCTGATGCCGCCCGTCGAATCCGACGAGGAGCTCATGTAGCGCAGGCCGTCGATGCCCTTCATCTTCTGCTCGATGACCTGGGTCACGGCGTCTTCCACGGTTTTCGCGGAGGCGCCCGGATACGAACCGGAGATCGAGATCGACGGCGGCGCGATACTCGGGTACTGCGCGATCGGCAGTCCCCAGATCGCCAGGGCGCCCCCGAGCATGATGACGATGGCGATCACCCACGCGAAGATGGGGCGATCGATGAAAAATCTAGCCATTTATTGGACTCCTGCTTGCTTAGTGAGCCGCGGCGGCCGGCTTGGCGGCGGCGGTGTTGGCGGCGGCAGGTGCCACGACAGCGGGTGCGCCCGGCTTCACCTTCTGGATGCCTTCGACGATCACGCGGTCGCCGGCGGCCAGTCCGGAACTCACCAGCCACTTGTCGCCGCTGGTGCCGGTGGTGGCGATCACGCGCTGCTCGACGATGCCCTGCCGGTTCAGTACCAGCGCCGTGGCTTCGCCCTTCTGGTTGCGGGTCACGCCTTGCTGCGGCACGGCGATCGCCTGCTCGTTCACGCCATTCTCGACGACGGCGCGCACGAACATGCCCGGCAGCAGATCATGCTTCGGGTTCGGGAACAGCGCGCGCAACGTCACGTTGCCGGTGCCCGGGTCCACGGCCACGTCGGCGAACTGCAGCTTGCCTTCCTGCGCGTAGGTGGAGCCGTCGGCCAGCTTGAGCGTGACCTTGCCGGCCGATTTCGTCACGCCGCCGCTTTCCAGCGACTTCTTCAGGCGCAGCAGTTCCCCGCTGGACTGCGTGACGTCGACATAGATCGGGTCGAGCTGCTGCACGGTCGTCATGGCCGATTCCTGGTTGGCCGTCACCAGCGCGCCAGCAGTCACATTCGAGCGGCCGATGCGGCCCGAGATCGGCGCTTCCACGGTCGTGTAGCCGACGTTGATGCGCGCGCTCTGCAACTGCGCTTTCGCGGATTCCACGTCGGCACGGGCCTGCGCTTCGGCAGCCACGGCGTCGTCATAGTCCTGGCGGCTCACGCCTTCGATCTCCACGAGTTCCTTGTAGCGCTTCACTTTCGGGCCGGCCGTCAGCAGGTTCGCTTCGGCACGGGTCAACGCCGCCTTGGCCGCGCTGAACGTGGCCTGGTAGGTGGCCGGGTCGATCTGGTACAGCGGCGTGCCAGCCTTCACATCGGCGCCCTCCGTAAACAGGCGCTTCTTTACGATACCGGCGACCTGCGGACGCACTTCGGCGACCTGGAACGCGGACGTGCGGCCCGGCAGTTCGGTGACCACGGCCAGCGCTTCCGGCTGCACCGTGTAGACAGCCACCTGCGGCGGCGGCATCTTGCCGCCCGGCGCGCCGGCCTGCTGTTTTTTGTCGGAATCGCAGCCGGCGGTCAGCGCCGCCGCGCATGCGAGGAAAAGAATGCCGGCCGAACGCAGCGGCGGGCGGGAGAGCGTGTGTGCCATACCTGGTCTTTCTGATTTGTGGGGGCGTTGCGCGATAGAATGAACGATCATTCTAATACAAATCAGAAACGCACGCATTAAATGACTTTAGAGTCACCAATAAGCGACAGCGTTTGACATCGTTTTCAACATGATGGCAATTTTGCCATTGCCTGGCGCCGAACAGTCGCCGGCAGGCCGTTGACGTGGTGGATTGCCTCCCCGGTCACACCCCGCCTCTCCTCTCGCGCCGGTCGACGCAACGGCGCTGGCTGGTGGCACGCGCAGTCGGGCTTGCAGCAAATGCCCCGGCAGCGCGATGGATGACAATCCGAAACGTGTGCCGGTTCGTGGCCGCACAAGCGAAAATTCGCTTTTCGCCAGCGGGAGCGGCGGCCGAACCCACGCCTGGCCTCCCGCACATCTCACCGTGCCGGCCCCGACCGGCCACCATCATTTCGGAGAACTTCATGAACGACCAGGACTTCCGTGAATGCATCGATGCCTGTAACGCCTGCGCCACCGCGTGCGACAACTGCTCGACCGCCTGCCTTGCCGAGGAAGACGTCAAGATGATGGCGCGCTGCATCGCCCTCGATATCGACTGCGCACAGATTTGCCGCCTCGCCGCGGCCTGCATGGCGCGCGGCAGCCAGTTTGCCGCTGCACTCTGCGGCTTGTGCGCCGACGTCTGCCAGGCATGCGGCGACGAGTGCGCACAGCACGAGGCGGACCATTGCCAGCGCTGCGCGCAGGCATGCCACCACTGCGCCGAAACTTGCCGGGCCATGGCGGCGAGGTCGTGAACCAAACCGCGGAAAAGAAAGAGTAGAAGCGTCACGCCATTGCCGCTTGGCAGGCACGGAGCATGCCAAGCGAAACCCCGGCCGCGCCTGCAGGCAAACAATAAAATGTGCCCCAGGTCGTTCGATGAGAAGACCGATTTTGGCAGGTTGCGGCCGGCCGGGACAGGCCCTGCCCAACCCGAAGCGAACCTTTCAGGACGCTGCGGGCGCGCGGCGCATCCTGGTTGCACAGGTTGTCGATGCCAGGCCCGTTATTCCGCCGACGACGACAGCACAGCCGGCGACTTGCGCCGCACGTTCTCTTGCGCAACCAGGCGCTCGGCGGTGATCCGCGAGATGCCAACGTCGAGAAGGGCTTGCAGACAGCGGGACGGCTCGAAGCCTGGCTGGCCATTGAGAACGGCATCGATATAGAGTGCGGTGAGCTTGTCTCGACGTTTTTCCATCGCTCCAGTATGGCACACATGAGTCGTGAATAGCTCACCTTCGCCATGCGTGCGTGCAGGGCACGCGCCGTTCAAGCGGACCTTCGGGCCGATCTCGGCAACCGAGTAACTGGCACCGCTTTGAGCAGCCCAACCGTGGGCGGCCATGGCAATATCCGGTCGAGTGAAAAGAAGTGATACGTATCGTCCCAGCTTTCATCACCGTACTGAAGCCCTGGGCGAACGACACGCTTTCCGGTGTTGTTTTGATGCCAGCTCAGCAATAAAAAAGCCTCCCGGCCGGTGGCGGGAGGCTGTTGCCGAAGAGCGGCAGATCAGGTGGTCGTCGGGGCCACGTAAGGCACGAACGTCATCGTCACGTTCTGCAGGTAGATGCTGGTGGTCGCCTCGAAGCCGGAGTCGATGCCGAGCAATACCCAGACTTTGCCTTCGCCATCGGTCTTCACCTTGAAGCCGGTATTGTTGCGCACCATTTTCGATGCGTATTTCGGCGCGCCTTCGCATGGCAGGCCGTTGGCGATGTTACCAAGCATCATCGACGCGGCGCCGGGGGCCGCCTGGTTGCCGTGGTCGATGTTGAGGCGGACGTCGCCGTTCGTGGTGACGGGTTTCGGTTCGGCGGCCGACGCGGCGGCGATCACCCACACGGATTCTCCCGGCGCGCCACCCACGCCCATGCAGCCCGACTGGGCATTGCTGAGCAGGTTCAGCGACGTGACGGCGAATGTGTATTCCGTGTTGGCCACCAGCCCGGTGATCTGCTTCTTCACATACAGCAGCAGGTCGTCGCTGCGGTTCGTGCCGCTTACGTAGTAGGCCTTCGTGTCCTTGTAGCCGCTGATGCCCAGGTCGTCGGTGCTGCGGTGTTCGAAGACGACGTTGGCGGGCGCGGTGTCGGTCGTGTAGTCGCTCGACTCGCCAACCCAGCCTTCCGTGCCCCGCTGGAAGTCCTGCGTCACCACCACCGAGTAGGCGCCCGAGGTGCCGGTACCGGTGGAAGTCTCCGCCGGATCGTCATCGCCGCCGCAGGCGGCCAGCAGGGCCAGGGTTGCTACCGACAGGGCGGCTTTCCAGTTACGGGTCATGTTCGTTGTCTCTCTTCTATGCATGGGAAAGGAGGCAACATTTTAGAAAGGAAACTGCAACTTGTGTGATCTAATTGTAACGAGTTGTACACCTGCGCATCGGCATCGCTTCTTCCCTTTATTTCCAATCTCCGCGTAACGCCAGCACCGCCTGCTGCAGCACCTCCGGCGTGGCTGCATCCGGCGGCATCGGCTGGCCCACCGCCAGCGCAAGCCGCGAACGCAGGCCCTTGCGGAAGGCGCGCTCGAACACGTTGTCCTGGCTGCGCGACAGCACGTGGCCCCACAGCCCGCGCAGCGCCATCGGAATGACCGGCACCTGCGAGCGCTCGATGATCTTGGCGATGCCGCCCTTGAATTCGTTCATCTCGCCGGTCGTTGTCAGGCGCCCTTCGGGGAAAATGCACACCAGTTCGCCATCGTGCAGCGCGTGGGCGATGTCCACGTAGGCCTTCTCCAGCAGCCACGGGTCTTCCTTGGCCGGCGCGATCGGGATCGCCTTCCCGGTGCGGAAGATCCAGCCCAGGATCGGCGTCTTGAAGATGCGGTGGTCCATCACGAAGCGGATCGGCCGCGGGCTGGCCGCCATGATGACGACCGCGTCGACATAGCTGACGTGGTTGCAGACGAGGACTGCGGCGCCCTGCTCCGGGATGCGGCCCGCTTCGACCACCTTCACCTTGTGCACCGTGTGGATCAGCAGCCAGGCCAGGAAGCGCATGAGGAATTCCGGCACCAGCGAGAAGATGTAGACGGCCACGAGGCCGTTCATGATGGCGGTGGCCAGGAACAGTTCGGGAATCGTCAGGCCCTGGCCCAGCAGCAGGATCGCCACGCCGGCCGCCGCCACCATGAACAGCGCGTTCAGGATGTTCATGCCGGCGATCGTGCGCGACAAGTGCTTCGGATCGCAGCGCAGCTGGATCAGCGCGAATAGCGGCACGATGAAGAAGCCGCCGAAGATACCGATCATCACCACGTCGAACAGGATGCGCCAGCTGCCCTGCTGCGCCAGCATGGCGGCCGCATCGATGGTGCCGGCCGGCACGGCATAACCCTGGCTGGCGAAATACAGGTCGATGCCGAACAGCGACAGGCCGATCGATCCGAACGGCACCAGGCCGATTTCCACCTTGTGGCCGGACAGCTTCTCGCACAACAGCGAACCGGCGCCGATCCCCAGCGAAAACACCGTCAGCAGCAGCACGAACACGCTGTGGTCGCCCTTCAGGTACGTCATCGCGTACACGGGGAACTGCGCCAGGATCATCGCGCCATAGAACCAGAACCACGAATTGCCCAGCATCGACAGGAACACCGTGCGGTTGCCGGACGAGTACTTCAGGTTGCGCACCGTTTCCGCGAACGGATTCCATGCGATCCGCAAGTCCGGTGCCGAGGCCGGCGTGACGGGAATCCGGTAGCTGGCCACCAGGCCGAGCACCGCGAAGCCGACGGTGGCGGCAGCCACCGCGGGAATGCCCATCTCGCCGTGCATCACCAGCACGTCGCCGAACACCTGGCCCAGCAGAATGCCGACGAAGGTACCCATCTCCACCATGCCGTTGCCGCCCGTGAGTTCCTCGGGTTTCAACTGCTGCGGCATGTACGAATACTTGACGGGGCCGAACAGCGTGGAGTGCGTGCCCATCGCGAAGACGGCCAGCACCAGCAGCCACAGGCTGTGCGTCATCCACCCGAGGGCGGCGATGCCCATGATGACGATCTCGGCCCACTTGACGAACCTGACCAGCGCCGATTTCTCGAACTTCTCGGCGATCTGGCCGGAGGTGGCGGAAAACAGCACGTACGGCAGGATGAAGAGGCCAGGGATCAGGTTCGTCACGATCGACGGCGACAGCGTGGTCCAGCTGGCCGCGTCGAACGTGAGCACCACGATCAGCGCCGTCTTGAACAGGTTGTCGTTGAAGGCGCCCAGGAACTGGGTCCAGAAGAATGGCGCAAAGCGCCGCTGCTTCAACAGCGTGAACTGGCTTGCGTGGTGCGTCTGGCTCATGGGCAGGCGTGATGGTCGATGAAAGAATGCACAAAATACAGCACAAGCGGGCAACGGACAACCGCCGCCCGGCTCCCGGACAGGTAGCCGCTCAGGGCTTCCTGGCCACGAGGTTGATCAGCGTTTCCTCGCGCACGGCCGGCGGCTTGATGCGCAATACAGTCTCCAGCAGGCCCAGGTCTTCGCGGCTCCACCACAGGAACGGATACGACACGGCGCTGTCCGGCACATCGAAGCCGGCGTCGCGCACCATCGCCAGGTATTCGGGTGCCGTCTTCTGTACGTCCATCGGGTGGCGGAACAGCAGGCGGATGATCCACGAATGGATATAGCGCCGCGTCGATTCCGCGAACAGCAGCACGCCGCCCGGTTTCAGCACCCGGAAGAATTCGGCGATCGCGCGCTCCTGGTCGATCAGGTGGTGGAACGTCTGGTGGCAGAACAGCAGGTCCACGGACGCATCGGGCAAGGCGATGTTCGAACTGGAGCAGCAGACGAATTCCGCCGCGATGCCGTGCTGCGCCACTTCCTTGCCGGCAGCATCGATCATCTCCGGGTCGATGTCCATGCCGATCAGCCGCTTCGGCGCGAAGCGCTCGTGCAGCTTGGCCAGCGAGCGGCCGTAACCGCAACCCACGTCGGCCACCACGTCGAAGCTCTTGCGACCGGCGGGCATCAGGCGATCGAGGTCGGCCAGCGCCCGTTCCAGCACGTGCACGGTCCACGTTGGCGTGCGCAGGAACCATTTGCCGAATTCCGTTTCCGGCACGTGCGGATCGGTGGGCGCCGCCGCCTGGGCGCGCTGTGGCTGAACATTCATACAATTTTCCCCAATATTGATGCGGGCACGCCCGCTTTCGCCAATTTATAATGCAGCCCCGATTTTCATCCCGAGCTTTCAACGTGCCGTTCCGAACCTTGCTGCTTGTCGTTCTTGCCGCTGCGGCGAACCTGACCCATGCGCAGGACACCGGGCCAGCGCCCCTGCCCGCCGCGCCGCCCGCGTTGTGCCCCGCCCCGCTGGCGCCGGAGCGCGTTCCCGATACGCCGGCCGCGCCGGCCCCGATACGCTTCCTGCTCAGCTTCGACGACGGCCCGAGCGGCTCCAGCGGCGACAACTCCACCGTGCGCGTACTCGACACCCTTGCCCACAACGCCGTGCAGCCCGGCATCAAGGCCGTGTTCTTCACGCAAACGCGCCACTGGCACGGCGGCGGCACCGACGTCGGCCGCGCGCTCATCCAGCGCGAACATGCCGAGGGCCATGTGGTCGCCCTGCATTCGGCAACCGCCACGCATGCCAACCACCGCTTCATGGCGACGGCGGAGCTGGACGACTCGTTGCGCCGCGGCGTGGACGACCTGCGCACGCTGACCGGCACTGCGCCGCGCCTCGTGCGCCCGCCGTTCTGGGCCTACGACGCCGCCACGCTGGACAACTACCACCGCCACGGCCTGCGCATGCTGCTGACGGACCTGAACGCCAACGACGGCAAGATCTGGGGCGTCAACTTCAGCTGGCACAAGCGCTCCAACATGCTGGCCATGCTCACGGAAACCCGCAAGCGCTGGGCCGCCGGCGCCATGCACACCGTCGACGGCACCACGCCGGTCGTCGTCACGTTCCACGACGTGAACAGCTATACGGCCCGCAATCTCGAGGTCTACCTGCGCATCCTCGTCGACGTCGCCCGCGAACTCGACATGCCCGTGGCCGCGAAGCCGTTCTACGACGAGCGCGACGCGCTGGAACGGGCCGCGCTGGCCAGCACCGTCGACAGCGCCGCCGAACATCCGCGGCTGCCGGGGTTCTGGAACTGGCTGTGGCAGTAGTCACAGCTCCACGACTTCCAGCAACACGGGCCGCGCCAGCGGCACGGCGCTGCACACCGCTACCGCCAACTCCTCATGCGGCAACGCATACGTGCCGCCAGCCTCCCCCCCCAGCTTGACCCGCGCCTCCTGCGCACTCCACTCGCGATAGAACGCCTCGACCTGCCCCTCCCGGGGCAGCGCGGCGAGGCGCGCGCACGTGGCCGCATCGAACGCATGTTCGGCCAGCGCGGCGACATCGCGCGCAGCATCCTTCATCTCGATATCCAGCCCGAGCGCCGTATCCAGGCTGGCCGCGCAGGACACCCAGGGCCCGCTGTGCGACACCGACAGCCCCGGCAACGGCACACCCGGCGACACCAGCCAGGGCGCCCGGCCGGGTGCCCCGCCCAGTTCCACGGACCGTGCCGGCACGTGCAGCAGCGCGCCGATGGCGATCCGCAGCAGCGCCCGCGCGGCGATGAACTGGCGCCGGCGCGCTTCGCGCACGAAGGTGCGTTCGCGTTCGCCGGCGCCGAGCCACTGCCGATACTGTGCGAGCCGCGCCTCGTCCAGCCCGTCGATACGGGCCAGCCACACGTGCGCGGCCGCCATGGCCTCAGTCGGCCAGCTTGACGAATTCGGCCTTCAGCGCCACGCCGCTGACGATGTTGCCGTCATGGCATTCGAACTCCGTCTGGCTCGACATTTCCTTGTGCTTGTAGTTGCTGACGATGTTGACCACCGCGTTGGCCCCTACCGACTCAGCCTTCTTCTTCAGTGCCAGCATGGCGGACAGGAACGCCCAGTTGCAGGCTTCTTCCGGCGACTTGCCGACGCTGTTGGTCTTCTGGCTCGTGCTGTCGGACGTAATTTTCGACGCCACCTTCGGGGTCTTCTGGTCGCCGAAGTAGAACTTCACCGTGTCGCCCAAACGCCCTTTCGCGTCGTTCACGTTCATCGCGCCTTCGATCGGCATCATCATCTGGCGGTCCGCCGCGACGGCCGGCAGGGTGGCGATGGCGCTTGCCGCGAGAACCATCGTCAACATCGCTTTTTTCATTTTTCTTCCTTTGCTGTGGTGGATAAACCTGGTTTCTTCTTTTCAGACGCGCTTGAAGATCAGCGACGTGTTGATGCCGCCGAACGCGAAATTATTGGACATCACGTACTCGCACAGCAGCGCGCGGCCTTCGCCGGCGATATAGTCGAGCGGGGCGCATTGCGGGTCCACGGCGTCGAGGTTGACGGTGGGCGCGAACCAGCCCTCGCGCATCATCTCGATGCTGATCCATGCTTCCAGCGCGCCGCAGGCGCCCAGCGTGTGGCCCATGTAGCTTTTCAGTGAGCTGATCGGCACGGCGCTGCCGAACACCTGCTGCGTGGCGTGCGATTCGGCCACGTCGCCCTGGGCGGTGCCGGTGCCGTGCGCGTTGACGTAGCCGATCGCGGACGGTGCGAGCCCTGCGTCTTCCAGCGCCAGCAGCATGGCCGTCTTCATCGTTTCCGCGTTCGGCTGCGTCACGTGCACGCCGTCGCTGTTGGTGCCGAAGCCCACCAGTTCGGCGTGGATCGTGGCGCCGCGCGCCAGCGCATGCTCGCGCTCTTCCAGCACCAGCGCGCCGGCGCCCTCGCCGATCACGAGGCCGTCGCGCTGCCCGTCGAACGGGCGCGGCGACGTGTGCGGCGCATCGTTGCGCGTGCTCGTGGCGAACAGCGTGTCGAACACGGCCGCCTCGGTGGCGTCGAGTTCCTCGGCGCCGCCGGCCAGCATCGCCGTCTGCGCACCGCTCTTGATCGCTTCATACGCATAGCCGATACCCTGGCTGCCCGACGTACACGCCGACGACGTGGTGTAGACCCGCCCCGTCATGCCGAAGAACACGCCGATATTGACCGGTGCCGTGTGCGCCATCATCTTGATGTACGTGGTGGCATTGATGCCCTTCGTGGTGCGGTCCTCCATCATGCGGCCGAAGTCGCCGATGGCGCTCGGCGTGCCGGCCGAGGAACCGAACGACACGCCCATCCGGCCCGACGTGAGCAGAGGATGGTCGAGCAGGCCCGCATCCTGCAGCGCCAGTTCGCTGGCGCGCGTGGCCATCAGCGCCACGCGGCCCATGCTGCGCGTGGTCTTGCGGTTGTAGCGCGCCGTGAGTTCGAACGGCGCGGCCGGCGCGCCCAGGTTCGTGTTCAGGCCTTCGTAGCTGGCCCACTCCTCCATCCGCACGATGGCGTTGCGAAACTCGCCCAGCCGCCGGCGCACGGCGGCCCAGTCATTGCCGATCGGGCTGATGCCGGCCATGCCGGTGACGACGACGCGGCGGCTCATGCCAGGCCACCGTTGACGGAAATGACCTGCCGCGTGATGTAGGCGGCATCCTCGCCCATCAGGAAGCTGACGGCGGCGGCCACCTCTTCCGGCTTGCCGATGCGGCGCGCGGGAATCAATTTCAGCGCCTCGTCCATCGGCACCTCGCTCGTCATGTCCGTTTCGATCAGGCCGGGTGCCACGCAGTTCACCGTGATGGCGCGCTTGGCCAGTTCCAGCGCCAGCGCCTTCGTGGCGCCGATGATGCCCGCCTTGGCCGCACTGTAGTTGACCTGCCCGCGGTTGCCCACGAGGCCGGACACGGACGCCAGCGTGACGATGCGGCCCGGTTTGCGGCGCTGTACCAGCGGCATCACCAGCGGGTTCAGCACGTTGTAGAAGCCGTCCAGGTTCGTGCGCAGCACGATGTCCCAGTCTTCGCCGGGCATCGCGGGGAACGCATTGTCGCGGGCGATGCCGGCATTGGTGACGACGCCGTAGTAGCAGCCGTGCTCGGCGATGTCCGCCTCGAGTGCGGCGGCCGTGGCGGCACGGTCGGCAACGTCGAACTGCAGCACGCGCGCAGCACGTCCTATCTCGACGATCTGCGCGGCCACCGCGTCGGCTTCGGCGCGCCCGCTGCGGCAATGCAGCACCACGTCATAACCGTCGCGCGCCAGGCGCAGCGCGATCGCCTTGCCGATGCCGCGCGACGATCCCGTCACCAGCACGCTTGGCGGCCGTGCCATCGGCCCGTTGTTAAGTTGTTCCGTACTCATACCGCTGTTCCACCTGAAAGAAACTCATTGACATTGTCGGGCTGGTACACCGTGACGGTGGCCGTGGCCACCGTGCTGCCCCCGGTGTCGATCCGGCACTCGAACGCGCCCAGGCCGTTGTCGCCCTGGAGCGCGCGGTGCGCGTGCACGTGCAGCACGCTGCCCACTGTAAATGCGGGAATGCCCGCTTCATATTTGCGCGATCCCAGCAGGAACCCGACCTTGACGGGATCGCCGCGCCGGCGCGCCAGCCAGCCGGCATGCGCCGCGATCGCCTGCGCCATGTATTCGATGCCGACCCACGCGCCGACGGCCGTACCGTCGCAGAACATGCTGTCCGGCCGGATCGTCACCTCGGCGCACAGGTCGTCGTCGCCCGCGCTGATCACGCGGTCGAGCAGCACCATCTGGCCGGAATGCGGGAGGATGTCGGCGACCGGTGGAATGGCCGCCTCCGTCTCGCCGCGTGCCAGCACCAGCACGGCGTTCGAACCGCCGAAGGCAAAGGAATTGCTCATCACGCGGCGCAATGGCCGGCCCAGCGTGGCGCCGGCCGGCACCAGGTTCAGCGCCGGCAATGCGGGGTCGGGCGCGCCGTCCCACAGGTGGGGTGGCAGCGCGCCCTGGTCGTTGTCCGGTTGCAGCGCGATCCAGCACAGGGCCGCCTCGATCGCCGCCGCGGCACCCAGCGTGTGGCCGGTAAACGGCTTCGTCGAACTGGCCGGCATCTCGCAGCCGAACAGGTCGGCGATCACCTTCGATTCCATCGCATCGTTCTGCTGCGTGGCCGTGCCGTGCATGTTGATGTAGTCGATGTCCGCCGGCTGCAGGCCGGCGCGGCGCAGCGCGTCGGTCATGGCAATCCGCGCGCCGGTGCCCGCCGGATCGGGCGCCGACATGTGGTGGCCGTCGGACGATTCGCCCCAGCCGGCCAGCCTTACCGCCGCCGGTTCGCGCGTCAGCAGGAACAGCGCGGCGCCTTCGCCGATATTGATGCCGTTGCGGTGCGCGCTCATGGGGTTGCAGCGCGCGGCGCTGACCGATTCCAGCGCCGAGAAACCTGCCACCGTGAAGGCGCACAGCGAATCGGCGCCGCCCGTCACCACCGCGTCGCACAGGCCCATGCGAATCAGGCGCGCGGCGCTGGCCATCGCCTTGGCGCTGGACGAGCAGGCGCTCGAATGCGCATAGGCGGGCCCGCCGATCTTCAGTTCCTCGGCCAGCATGGCGGCCGGCGACCCCATCTCCTGCTGGCCATAGTGGAAGCCTGGCGCCAGTTCCCCGTGCGCGGCGCGGTACATCAGCGCTTTCTCCGTTTCGGCGATGCCCGACGTGCTGGTGCCGACGATGACGCCTACCCGGTCCGCGCCGAAACGCGCCACGGCCGCATCGACGGCCGGACGGATCTGCGCCAGTGCGGCCAGCGCCAGCGCGTTGTTGCGGCTGCGCCACGCAAGCGGCAGATGCTCGACGGACGGCAGCGCGGCGCGCACCTGCCCCAGCGGCAGCTCGCGCCCCGGCGAGCAGTCGGCCGTGGGCAGCACGCCGCTCTGGCCGGCGAACAGGTTCGCCCGCACTTCGGCGAGGCCGCTGCCCAGCGCGCACACGATGCCGCATTCGTTCAGGTAGACGTTCATTGCTTTCATCACCAACTCTTCATTCGGGGGCGAACTGGATCGTCAACCGGTATTTATACCGCAGGTTCTCCAGCACGACCGTGCCGCTCCAGCGCGGCTGGCCGCTGTAGGCGATCTTCATGATGGGCTCATCGTTCAGGTACAGCGTACGGCGCAGGCCTTCCTCTTCGATGCGCCAGCCGGCCGGCAGCGCCCGCGCCACCGCTTCCACGGGCCACAGCGTGAGCTGCATGTCTTCCAGCACGTCTTCCGCACGCACCTGGCGCGGCAACATCACGTGCCGCCATTCCTTCACTTCCTTGCCGTCGAAATGCACCGTCAGCACGCGCTGGCCGAACGCCAGGCCGACCATGTCGATCGCTTCCGGCTCGACCTGCAGCGCCACGTCCATATCGTCCGTGCGGCCCGCTCGCTCCACCTTCAGGTGCTGCTGCACGCTGATCGTCTCGCCCAGCGCGGCCGGGGGCAGCTTGAGCCCGAGCCTGGCGGGTGGTGGCGGCGCCGAAGCGCAACCGGCCAGCGCGGCGGCCAGCGCCAATGCTGAAATCAACCGAGCTCGCACGCCGCCTCCAGGGCCGCCAGCCGGCGCGCCGTCTCTTTCACATACGGGTTCGACTGGTCCCACGCGTAGCCCGCGAGGATCGCCGAGATCATGCGGCGGATTTCCGGCTGCTGGCGCTCATGGAAGATGATCGTCTGGAAACCGCCCTTGTACCACGATTCGACAAAGGCACGGAAAGTATCGACACCGCGGCGCAGCGGCGCACCGTAGTCGGCCTGCCAGTCCACCGTTTCGCCGGCGAACTGGCGTTTCAGCGCGGCGGCGGCCAGGCTGGCCGACCGCACGGCGATCGTCACGCCCGACGAGAACACCGGGTCGAGGAATTCGCCGGCATTGCCCAGCAGTGCGTAGCCTTCCCCCCACAGCTTGTCGACATTGGCCGAATAGCCGGTGATCTGGCGCGCCGGCGTGTCCCACGTGGCGTTTTCCAGCAGCGCGGCCAGCGACGGTTCCTCGGCCACGATCATTTGCAGCCGCTCGGTCGGCGAACCCTGGTACTGCTCGAGGTACGACGTTTCGGCGACGACGCCCAGCGAGCAGCGGCCGCCGGCGAACGGAATCGTCCAGAACCACACGTTCGTGTGCTTCGGGTGCACGGTGACGCGGATCTTGTTGCGGTCGAAGCCGGGTTCGGAGCCACCGCGAGCGCCGATACCGTCCTGTACGTGCGTGAAGATCGCGCCGCGCACGGGAAAGTTCGACGGCGTTTCCAGCTTCAGCAGGCGTGGCAGGATGCGGCCGAAACCGCTGGCATCGAGGATGAAGCCGGCGTCGACCTGGTACTGTCCGCCATCCGGGTTCCTTACCGTGACAAGCGCCCGGCCGCCCGGCTGGCCCAGCGCGATGTCCAGCACTTCATGGCGGAAGCGGATCTCGGCGCCCTGCTTTTCGGCCTCTTTCGCCAGCAGGTGGTCGAAGTCGGCGCGCTGCACCTGGTACGTGGTGCCCCAGCCTTCCGAGTGCTTGTCGCGGAAATCGAAGTCCGTGTACACGCCGTTCCTCATGAAGGCGGCGCCGTTCTTGTACTGGAAGCCTGCTTCGACGACGGCGCGCAGCATGCCCGCCTCCTCCAGGTACTGCATGCTCTGCGGCAGCAGGCTTTCGCCGATCGAAAAGCGCGGGAACTGTTCGCGCTCGATCACGAGCACCTGGCGGCCCTGCTTGCGCAGCAGCGCCGCGGCCACGGAACCGGCGGGCCCCGCGCCAACGATCAGGATGTCAGCTGATTCCAATTGCATCTGCATTTGTTTTCTCTTTTATATTGTGGGATACACCGAAACAGGGAACCGCCAGCCATACCAGCAGCGTGCCGAGCAGCATGGTCAGCCCGAACGCCTGCAACGCCGGCGTATTCGACAGACCCAGCAGGCCGAATGCCAGCAAGGTGTTGGCCGCCGACAGGCCCACCGCCAGCCAAGGTGTCGCATCCTTGCGGTCAGCGCTCCTTCCCGATTCTTCCTGCATGAAGATGCCGTAGTCGACGCCCACGCCCAGCAGCAGCATCAGCGCCAGCACGTGGAACAGCTGCAGGTTCTGGCCCGCGTAGCCGAGGATCGCCAGCGTGGCCACGCTGGCCAGCGCAGTCGGCGCGATCACGCGCCATGCCCGGCCCCGGTAGCGCGGCAGCAGCAGCACGAACACCACGCAGTAGGCCGCCAGCACGACAAAGCCCATGTTCACGCGGTAGCGGCCCAGTACCGACGAAATCTCTTCCACCTTGTCGACCCACTGCACGCCGGCCAGGCCATCGGCCAGCGGGCGCACCTGCGGCACGGCCGCCATCGACAGCCCGCGCAGCGCGACGATGCTGGCGAATTCGCCATGCTCCTTGCCGAGCCACAGGTGGCGCCACGGCTCGCTGGCCGGCGCCGCCATGAACGCATCGATGCCGAGCGGCGTGCCGGCCGCGCGCAACGCATCCGCCGTTGCCTTGACCCATCCTGCATCTTCGCCGGCCTGCCGCGCGACAGCGGCCAGCGGCCCGTCCGTTCCCAGCAGCTTCAGGTCGACCAGCGCGCGGCGCTCCTGCTGCGTGCGCGCCGACGGCACCCAGTTCGACACGGCCTGGTACCCCGAGAGCTTGCCTGCAGCCACCAGGCGGTCGAGCCGCAGCTTCAGCGCTTCCTCGCGCTGCAGCACGGTTTC
Organism: Pseudoduganella sp. jia 12; assembly: GCF_055502675.1. Lineage (NCBI taxonomy): Bacteria > Pseudomonadati > Pseudomonadota > Betaproteobacteria > Burkholderiales > Oxalobacteraceae > Pseudoduganella > Pseudoduganella sp. jia 12. The sequence goes on along the minus strand of NZ_JBUXKP010000013.1, from coordinate 158,743 downwards.
GGCCGAATCGCCGCGCACGAGGAAGAACTGCACCGGCGTGGGCGCGTCGAGCAGCTTGCCCAGCTTGATCTGGTCGTCAACCAGGTGCTTCGGCGGGTTTTGCAGCAGGCGGATGTCATCGTTCGCCCCCAGTTTGGAGATACCGAATGCGGCCACGGCACCGAACGCCGCGACCGCGATCCACGTGCCGGCATTGGCGCGCAGCAGCGGCCAGCGCGCCAATGCCGCGCCGTAGCGTTGCACCAGCACGCCACCCTTCAGGCTGCGCGGGCCGATCAATTGCGGGAAGCAGCAGATCACCGTGAGCCACGCAAAGATCAGCCCCAGCGCGGAAAACACGGCCATCTGGCGCAGGCCCGGGAATGGCGTGAACGCCAGGCCCATGTAGCCGATGACGGCGGCCAGCAAGGTGAGCGCGAGGCCGGGCAGCAGCTTTTTCAGCAGCGCGCGCGAGTCGACCGATTCGCCGGCGGAGAGCCGGTTGCACAGGAAGTAGATGCCGTAATCCTGCGCCACGCCCACGAGGCTGGCGCCGAACACGAGCGTCATCAGGTGGATCTGCCCGAACAGCAGCCAGCACACCGACAGCGCTCCCAGCACGCCCACGCCGATCGACGTCAGGATCAGCGCGATCGGCTTGAGGGTGCGGAACGCGAGCCACGTCAGCAGGATGATGCCGGCAACGGACCCGGCGCCGATCGTGTGCATTTCCCGGCTGGCCTGCGAACCGGCATTCGCGGCATGCAGGACCACGCCGGCCTGGATCACGCGCGCCTGCGGCGCGGCCTCGCGCGCCGCGGCCACGGCCGCCTCGAGCACCGGCAGCACCTGGCCCTGCGCCGTCATCGACAGCGCGGGCACCTTCAGCTTCAGCGGCAGCAGCACATACTGTTTTTCATCGTCGGCCACGAACAGGTGGCCGTCGCGTGGCCGCACCGGCGTTTCCTGCGCCCGCTCCTGCACCCAGCCGGAGAACAGGCCGAACGGGTCGTCCTGCCAGGCCCCCAGCTTGGGGCCGCCGAACGGCGCGTAAAGTTTCGCCAGCGCCTGCTGAGACCAGAACGCCGCGCCCTCCTTCTGCAGTTGTGCCTGCTGGGCCGGCGTCATCAGCACGAGCCGGTGCTGCTGGAACAGCGACAGCCATTCGGCCTGCACGCTGTCGCCCGCCGACGCCTTGTCGAACAGGCCGGGATGTTTCGCCAGCACGGCGGAATAGGCGTCCGCGGCCCGCTTCGCGTCGTCCCATTCGGCGGCGCCCACGAGGACGATCACGCGCTGCTGGGCCGCATCCACCATATGCGCGAAGGAACGCTGCAGGATCGGGTCGCGTTCCTGCACGGGCAGCAGGGCCATGATGTCCGTGTCCGGCACGATGCGCTTGACCAGCCACAGGTAGCCGTTATGGCCGAGCAGCAGGGCCACGGCGACGAGCCATGCCAGCGCAAGCGTGCGTCCGCGCGTCATCATCAGAACAGCGCCGCCTCTTCGGCGGTCATCGCCTTGTCGCCCGCCTCGATCTTCGAGAACACGATGCTCGTGCGGTCGCCGGATGCTTCGCTGATGACGATATTGTTCACGTAGGCGCCGCCATCGAGCTTGATGGTGCCGATCGCCTTGGCCAGCGCGGGCTCGCGCGCTTCGAGCGTGACGTTCCAGCTGGCGGCGCCCACGGTGCCGTCCACCTTGAACAACTGTTCGAGCTGCGCCAGGTCGCCGGCCAGCAGCGAGAACAGCACCTGGTTGATCATGCGCACCGTCGGTTCCGTCCTGGCGTCGAGGCGCATCGCCACGCGGTCGCCCTGGTAATGGACGATCTCGCCCTTGGTCAGGCGCAGGGTGTTCGGGAACGGCTGCAGCGTGCGCCACAGCACGCCCTTTTCCTGCACCACGCAGAAGCGGCCGTTGGCGGCCAGCGGCTTCTTCATGCCGGCCAGCGTCTTGCTTTGGTCGAAGCGGCCGCACATCACCTTGGGCTTGGCCAGCATCGCCTGGATCTTCGCCACCGGCACGGCGGCCTGCGCGCCCGCGGCGGAGAGAACCAGCACGGCGATCGTCATCATTGTTTTCATTGCAGTCCCAGTTTTGTCAGCAGCACGGGCGGCGACACATAGCACATCTCGTTGCTCGCGATATTCACCGCCACCATCGTGGTGGTGGCGCGATTGAGGCGCTTGCCCGATGCCGCGTCCGTGATCAGGTAATCGATCTTCAGGCAGTTTTCCCACTCGACGATATCGGCGCGCAGCCGGATCTTCTGGCCGAACGTGGCCGGGGCCACGTAGCGCAGGTGCATGTCCACGACGGGCCACGCATAGCCGGATTCCTTCATCTGCGGGTAGTTGTAGCCGATCTTGTCGAGCAGCGCGCAGCGCACCACTTCGAGGTATTTCACGTAGTTGCCGTGCCAGACGATCTCCATCGGATCCAGGTCGAAGAACTGGACTTCCATGTCGACCTCGGCGAACCAGCGGCTCTCCTTAACCTTGCGCATACAACTCCCAGGCCCGGCCACGGATGCGCGCCACCAGCGAGCGCAGTTCGCCGTCCAGGCGGCGGTCCTCGTCGATCGGCGCGATGTCCAGCGCCTCGATCATCGCGGCCAGATGTGGTTGCAGCGCCAGTTCCGGGCTTGCGCGGCCGCGCAGCCAGGCCCCCTGCCGTACCGTGATCAGCAGCGCCGCCACGACCTGCTCGGTCAGTTCCAGCACGCGCAGGCAATCGCGCGCGGCGATCGTGCCCATGCTGACCTTGTCCTGGTTGTGGCATTCCGTCGAACGCGAGAACACCGAGGCGGGCATCGTCAGCTTCAATGCCTCGGCCGTCCACGCCGAGGCGCTGATCTGCAGCGCCTTCAGGCCATGGTTGATCGCCGCGCGCGGGCCCGTGCTGCCGGACAGGTTGGCCGGCAGGCCGTTGTTGTAGCGGGCATCGACGAGCAGCGCCATCTGGCGGTCCAGCAGGTCGGCCACATTGGCCACGGCATTCTTCATGCCATCCATTGCGAAGCCCACGTGGCCGCCATAGAAATGGCCGCCATGCAGCACGCGCTCGTTGTCGCCGTCGATCAGCGGGTTGTCGTTGGCGCTGTTCAGCTCATTCTCGATGTTCTGGCGGAACAGCGGCATCGCATCGGCCAGCACGCCGATCACGTGCGGCGCGCAGCGGATCGAGTAGCGGTCCTGCAAGCGCTTGCCGTTGCGCTCCCACTCGGTGGTGGGCAGGTCGTGGCGCAGCATCGCGGCCACGTGCTGCATGCCCGGGTGGGGTTTCACGGAGAACAGCACTTCGTCGAAATGGTGGGCATTGCCGTCCAGCGTGTAGGACGCCAGCGCGGTGATGCGGGTTGCCAGCTTCACCAGGTATTCCGCGCGTTCGTAGGCCAGGCAGGCCAGCGCCGTCATCACGGCGGTGCCGTTCATGATCGCCAGGCCTTCCTTCGGCCGCAGGCGCAGTGGCGTGATGCCGGCCTCGCGCAGCGCGACGGCGGCATCGACGGTCTCGCCGTTGCGCAACACCTCACGCTCGCCGCACATCACCGCCGCCAGGTAGGACAGCGGCGTGAGGTCGCCGGAAGCGCCCACCGAGCCTTCGGACGGGATCAGCGGCAGCAGGCCGGCGTCGAGCAGGCGGGTGATCTGCAGCAGCAGCTCGACCGACACGCCCGAGTATCCCTTGGCCAGCGATGCGAGCCGGGCGGCCAGGATGGCGCGCGTCTGCGCCGCATCGAAATACTCGCCCAGGCCGCAGCCGTGGTATGTGTACAGGTGGTGCGGCAGTTCCGGCACCAGCTCGGGCGGCACGGTCACGGTGCACGAATCGCCGTAGCCCGTCGTCACGCCATACACGGTGCCATCCTCGCGCAGCAGGCGGTCGAGGAAATCGGCGCCGCGCGCGATCGTGGCGCGAAATGCCGGATCCGGCGACAGCTCCGCGCCGGCACGGCCATGGGCGATGTCGGCGATGTCTTCGATCGTCAGCCGGTCGCGGTCGAACCGGACCGCGCGCCGCGTGGCCTCGAGTTCAGCCTCGAATTCAGCCTTGACGTCAGCCTGCATGTCATTGAGTTGCATCGTTGTCTTCCAGTTTCTTGTTCTGTTCCGGCAGGTGCCAGAAATCGTAAAAATTGAACCACTGCAGCGGTGCCCGCGCGGCATGGTGTTCCAGCCGGGCCGCGTAGGCCTGGGCCATCGACGCGAGCGCCTCGGTGCGGCCCTTGCGCGGCAGCCGCACGCCATCGCGGAAGCGCTCGATGTGCACTTCGGTGACGCCGTCGACGCATACGGTGAACAGCAGGTAGACCGGGCATTGCAGGATGCCGGCCAGCAGGTAGGGGCCGACCGGGAACGGTGCCGTCTCGCCCATGAATTGCGCGGATGCCACGTGCTCGTTGCCGGACACTGGCACGCGATCGCCGGCGATGACGACGAATTCGCCGCGGCCGATCCGTTCGGACAGCATCATCGCCGTGGCCGGCGTCATTTCCGTCACCTGCAGCAGGTTGGTCTGGCTTTCCGGGTTCAGCTTGCCCATCAGGCGGTTGAACGCCTGCGCGTGCTTGGTGTGCACGAGCACCGTGGACTTGATGTCATTGCGCTGGCGCGACAGCACGCGCGTGAGCTCCACATTGCCCAGGTGCGAGCAGACCAGCACGCCGCCGGTGCCTCGCGCCACGGCATCCTCGATGACGTCCGCGCCATGGAAGCGCACGCCGTCGAGCCGGTACAGGCCGCCCCACAGCAGCAATTTGTCGAGCAGGTTCTCGCCGAAGCTGGCGAAGTGGGCCAGCACGCCGCCGGCCGGCTTGCCGGTATGGGCCCGCACGCGGCGCAGGTAGTCGCGCGAGGCGCGCCGCGCCCGACCCTGCGTGAGCAGGTACCAGCCCAGCACCGGGTACAGCGCGATGCGGAACGGCCAGCGGCCGAACACGCGGCAGATCCAGAACAGGAAGCGCATGCCGGCCACGAAGCTGACTTCGTCGATCGACGCCCAGTGGCGGCGGCTGTCGTCGACGGCGGTTTTTCCGGTCACCGGCGCCTCCACTTGCGGGCCAGCAGCAGCGGAATGCGCGGCAGCATGCCGAAGAACAGGGCCGTGTGCATGGCCGAGATCAGCACGTTGTCGCGCCAGACGAGGAAATGCGACACGCCGTCTTCCGGGTAGCGCACGCGTGTGGGCTGGTTGACGATCTCCACCCCGCGCCAGTACAGCCGCACCAGCACGTCGGTATCGAAGTTCATGCGCCGGCCCAGCCGCCTGCTGGCCGCCAGCGCATTGACGGGAGCCACCGGGTAGACCCGGAAGCCGCACATCGAATCCCGGATGTCGAACGACAGCGTGTTGATCCATACCCAGATGTGCGTGGCGTAGCGGCCATACAGCCGCGCCTTCGGCACCGACTCGTCGTAGATCGGGCAGCCGCAGATCACGGCATCGGGCCGTGCCCTGCCTTGCTCCAGGAATTGGGGCACGTCGGCCGTGTCGTGCTGGCCGTCGGCATCGATCTGCAGGACGTGGGTGTAGCCGAGGTCCGTGGCGCGGGCGATGCCCGCCAGCACGGCGGCGCCCTTGCCGCCATTGACGGCCAGGCGCACCAGCGTGACGCGGTGCGGTTCGGCGGCGGCGATGTCGTCCAGCACGCGGGCGCAGGCGGCCGTGCTGCCGTCGTCGACGAGCACGCAGTGCAGGCCATGCGCCAGCAGCCGGCCCGTGACGGCGCCGATCGCGCCCTTGTGGTTGTAGACGGGGACGACGGCGCAGGGGTTGAACATGTCAGCCACGCCCTGGCTCCGGATGGAACAGGATGCGGCCGCTGGCATGCTGGCCCGACGACGAGCGGAAGGCGAACGTCAGCTGGGCCTTGGCCGGATCGTGCAGCATTTCCAGCTGCACCGGCATGTCGGGCTGGATCACGTGCTGGAACTTCAGCGCGTGCATCGCGCGGAACGCGGCCGGCAGCGCGAAATAGTCACGGCCATACCGGATTGCCCATTCCACCTGGGCCACGCCCGGCAGGATCGGCGCTTCCGTGAAGTGACCGTCGAAGTATGCGAGGTTGGCGGGGGCGATGATTTCCAGCAGCACCCGGCGGCCGTCGGCGTCGCGTTCCAGTTCGCGCACCTGCGGCAGCCGCGGTGCCGGCGTGAGCAACGCCAGCAATGCCGCCACGGTGGTCTTGCCCTGCGCATTGACGGGCAATGCGTCCAGGTAGCGCCAGCGGCGCGGCAGGGCCACCGCATCCACCACGCCGGCCAGCACGGTGCGCAGGCGCGCGTTCAGTGCCAGCTTGCCTTCGCCTTCGAGCACGGCGCGGCCGGCCTTGGTCGGCACAACGAAGGCGGCCAGCACCTGGCGCTGGCCGGCGTCCGGCTCGCACAGCGCCACGCGGGCTTCGGCGGCGAATCCCGACGCAAGCAGCGCGGCTTCGATGGCGTCGAGCGAGATGCGCTTTTCCTCGATCTTGGCGATGCGGTCGCCGCGGCCCAGCAACTGGAACCGCCCGCCTGCCAGCTCGCGGGCGCGGTCGGCCAGCGGCAGCCAGCCGTCGTCCGGCAGGTGCGGCGAGCGCACTTCGAGGAAGCCGTCGGCCAGGCGCCAGCCGACGGTGGGAAATGGTGTCCACGCATCGTCGACGACGGCCGGCAGCGCGGCACGCTGGCGCCACGCGATGCCGCCCGTCTCCGAACTGCCGAACACCTCGACGGGAATGCTGCCCAGCAGCTTGCCGCAGGCTTGCGCGGTATCGGCCGGCAGCGGGCCGCCGGACGAGAACACGGCGGCCACGTTGTCGCGCGCGCCTTGCCAGTCCAGGTGCGCCGGCAGGCGCTTCAGGTGCGCCGGACTGGCGACCAGCACGCAACGCTGCGCGGCCAGCGCCGGCGCCAGCGCTTCCGGGAAGGCGATGCTGGCCGCATGGATGGCACGGCCCGTGTTCAGCGGCCACAGCACCTTGAACAGCAGGCCATAGATGTGCTGGTGCGAAACGGTGGCAATGACCGTGGTTGCGATCCCGGCGGCGTCGCCGGCGCGCCGGCCGAACAGCACTTCGAGCGTGTCGACTTCGCTGGCCATCTGGCGCAGCTTCTTTGGAATGGCTTGCGCCGCGCCGGTGCTGCCGGAGGTGAAGACCACCAGCGCATCGGCTTGCGGGTCGAGTTCGCGCAGCGGGGCCAGGACAGGCGTGCCGCTGCCGGCTTCGCCCGGCGCCAGCGGTGCGCACGACGCGGGGAACTCGCCGAGGAAACCGTGCACGTGGCCACGCAGGTTGGCGCAGGTGGCGTCCAGCGTATCGGCTGCCAGCCAGACTGTCTTGCCGGCCTGCCAGGCGCCCAGCAGCGCCGCGGCGAACTCGATGCTGTCTTCCAGGTACAGTGCAAACTGGCTGCCGTCGCGGTCTTGCAGCAACGCGCGCCATGCATCGAGGCGCGCCAGGAAGGCGGCCGTATCCACGGCAGCGCCGGCGCGCACGCCAACGGGAATGGAAGACGGCCGCGCGGCGAGCCGCACGGCCAGCGTGGTCACGGGGTTACCATGATACTCAGACATGATGCAGTCGCTTGAAGCGTATCCGCACGAGGAATTCCCCGCCGAACAGCACTCCCATCAGGATGTAGGAAACGAGGCCCGTGTAGAGCGACCACACGGCGTCGCTGGCCCACAGTGCCGTGCCCAGCGCCACGGCGCCATTGAAGACAAAGAAGCCGCACCACACCTGCGTGACGGTACGCATGTAGGCGCTGGCGATCGGCGCAAACTCCTCGCCAGACAGCCGCGCCATGCGCTCGATGGCGGAAACGGGTGTGGCCAGGCTGGCGCTGAATGCGACCAGCAGCGCCACGTTGACGAGCACCGGATACAGTTTCAGGGGCAGCAGCACGTTGCTCCACACGGCGCAGCCGACCAGCACCAGCGCGCCGGCCACGGACCAGCGCGCGGCCGCCGAGATCTTCAGCGCTGGCAGCCGCGCCGCGGCGGCCAGCAGCAGCAGCAGCGCAAGCCAGCGCGGCTCGAAGCGGCCATGGCCCAGCCAGATCGCAAGCGGGTATAGCACCGTGACGGCCACGGCCACGACATTGCTCAGCATCCGTTCAGGCCACCGGCTCCGCCATGCCGGCCAGCGCGTCGACGACGTCGCCGATCGTGCGGATCGTCTTGAACACTTCCGGCGCCAGGCGCTTGCCCGTCAGCTGCTTGAGCTTCACGGCCAGGTCGACGGCGTCGATGCTGTCGATGTCCAGGTCGTCGTACAGGTTCGATTCGGCGGTCAGCGATGCCTTGTCCAGCTCGAACATGTCGGCCAGCAGGTCGATGACCCAGGTCTGCAGCTCTTCGCCGCTCATGGTGGTCAGATCAATCATGTGCACTCCTCATTGCTTGCGATTGGTTTCGATCATCGCCGCCAGCGCCCGCACGGAGGCGAAATGGCGGCGCGTATCTTCCGAGTCTGCCGAGAGCGAAATGCCGTATTTCTTCTGCAGGGCCACGCCCAGTTCGAGCGCATCGATCGAATCGAGCCCCAGTCCGTCGACGAACAGCGGCGCATCCGTATCGATATCCTTCGGGCTGATGTCCTCCAGCTGGAGCACGTCGATGATCAGTTCCTTCACTTCTTGTTCAAGCATGGCCTTGGTACTTCCCCGTAAAATAGTTCTGTAAAAATTCGGTCAGCCGGCGCGCCGCCATCACGTCGCTGCTGCCGTGGATGAATGGTTCCACCGCCAGGTCATCCTGCACTTCGAGCGAGAAGAGCACCCGGCGCGGCGGCACCCGCCACCATTTTTCTCCCTTGCCCAGCGTGGGCGGATCGCACCGGATCACCACCGGCGTGATGGCGCGCGCGCCGCGCACCGCCACGTTCGCGGCGCCCCGCTTCAGGCTGATGGTGCCGCTGGCGGGGGTGCGCGTCCCCTCCGGAAAAATGATCAGGTTGTTGCCGCTCTCCAGCGAGGCGATGCAGTCCCTGACCAGGCCCTCGCCGTCGCCTCCGCTCTTTCCGCCGTCATTGCTGATATAGCCCGCCGCCCGCACCGGCCCCCGCGTGAACGGGTTGTTCCACAGCGTGCCCTTGACGATGCAGTCCGCGTTGCGCACGAACGCCATCAGGAATACCGTGTCGATCAGCGTGGGGTGGTTCGCCAGGATCAGCAGACCGCGCCGGTCCAGCTTTTCCAGCCCGCGCACTTCGTAGCGCAGCACGCCGAGCGCGCGCATCACGTCGACGTAGGTGCGAAACGCCAGGCGGATGATCGTGCGCGCCGCCGCCACACGCCGTTCGCGCCGCCATACCAGCAGGTGAAGCAGCGGGAACACGGCCAGCCGCATCAGCAGCCCCCCTACTCCGAACAATGCGAAAGACAGGCCGGTGGCGCCCACGCGCCAGTACCGCCCCAGTCGTTCAACCATCGCGGCTCCAGCGCCAGCGCTGCCGTCCAGCGGTGCGTTCCAGTTGCGCCGCGCCGCCGGCAAGGAAGCGCAGCACGTCGAGCGTGCCGGGCAGGCCGCCGCTCTCCTCGTCCGCATCGGCGGCGGCCCAATGCAGTGACAGCCGCTCCCCTTCCCCTTCCGCCGCCATCAACCACGCGAAGGCGTGCGGCTGCTCGGCGCGGTCGGCAAAGGGCGCGAACACGGACGGCAACGGACAATCGGCGGCAACGAGCAGCACTGCCGGCTCGCCGTCGGCCAGCAATCCGCAAGCCTCGATCACTGCATGCTCGAGCGTGCCGCTGCCGGCCGCGAGCGCGATGTGATTGGCCCGGTCGCCGCGCGCGATGGAAAACAGGCCGGCGTTCGCGTTATGCACGGACATGCCGAACGCGGTCGGCGACAGCGGCACGCCGCCCGCCAGGTCATCCAGCAATGCGATGGCGCGCGCCGTTTCACCATGGCGCGAACAGAACACGGTGGGAACGCCGGCGCGCCCGCCGAGCGCCGAGTAAGCTGTTTCGAGCGCCATCTTGCCCAACTGGCCGAGACGACGGCGCAACATCGCCGGCATGGCCCGCACACCGGGCTCGCCTTCATGGGCAATCGGTGCCGGCGCTGCGGCCCAGGCTGCCCACTCTTGCGCCGTCGTCACGCCGGGCGCCCAGGCAGCATGCCCGAGAATGGAAAAACTGACGCCTGCCCTGTACATTAACGATCCTCGTCGCGGTGGTAAAACTCTTGCGTGCGCCACTACGAGTGTTTCTGTGGCAGGCATTAAGCGGAAATTATAAGCGAGCTGTACTGCAAAACCCAAAACTATCGGCCGCTGGCGTTGCGTTTGGATCATTCCGTGCGGCACTATCTCCAAACGAGCGGCCATCGCAGCAAAAGCGGCAGTTTAGCAATGCAAAGTGGCCTGAAAGTCATTGAATTGTCACCAACACGGCTTTTTTTGTAACGTCTCGCGTCTTTGCACGGGATTCTCACCAATTGTCACGCTATTATTCGCCGCTCGCACAAAATCGTTACCCGTTTATTAATTGATGAACATTCCACGGATACATCGCGTACTTAATATGTACCCGGTTGCTGATCGATAAAGCAACAACGCGCCAGTGAATTCAATTATTATCCCTTAGTCAACATTAATTGCGAGTTACGCCCTCCCGTCTCATGCCCATCAAGCTTTCCTTTCGTGTGCTGTCGCTGATTGCCTTCCTGCTGATTGCCGCGCTGCTGAGCGCCGCGTCGGTACTGGCGCTGCTGACATTGAACCGGCTTGCCGAGGACAGCCGGGAAACGGGCAACGATGCGATCGCGTTGACCGCCAACGCGCAGCGCGTGGCCGAACGCAGCGTGGCGATGGAGCGCAGCGCGCGCCAGTTCCTCGTGCTGGACGATCCCGCGTTCCTCGAACGGTTCGGCGAGGCCTGGCGCGATGCGCTGACGGCGCTCGATGCGATGGCCGCCGAGCTGCCGGGCGGCGAACCGGCCGCCTTCGCGGACTGGCGCCGCAACGGCCAGGCCGCCCGCGAGGCACTCGACATGCCCGCCTCCCACCGCGGCGCGGCGCAGTTGCGCCTCGATGCCGCGCTGGCACAGCTGCCAGCCATCAACAGCGAGCTGACCCACCACGTGCAGGCCGAAGTGGACCGCCGCAATGCCGCCATCACCGAGGAGCTGGAAACGCGCCGCAACGTGCTGCGCGGCCAGCTGGCGCTGTCGATCGCGCTGGCCGCCGTGCTGTCGATCGCGTTCGGCGTGTGGCTGGCGCGGCCGCTGCGGCAGATCGAAAGCGCGATCGGCCAGCTGGGCGGCAACCGCTACGACGTGCCGATCGCCATCACGGGCCCGGACGACCTGCGCCGCATGGGCCGCCACCTGGACTGGCTGCGCCAGCGCCTGGCCGACCTGGAGGCGGACAAGGCGCGCTTCCTGCGCCATATCTCCCACGAGCTGAAGACGCCGCTGGCGGCGCTGGTGGAAGGCGTGGCCTTGCTGGAGGATGAAGTGGTGGGCCCGCTGGGACCGAAGCAGCATGAAATCACCGGCATCCTGCGGCAGAATACGGCGTCGCTGCAAAACCAGATCGAAGACCTGCTGCGTTACAATGCCGCCAGTTTCGATGCGCAGCACCTGCTGCGCGAGCCAGTCGACATGGCGGCCCTGCTGCATCGGGTCGTCGACAGCCAGCGCCTGCAGTACGAAGCGCGCAGCCTCGTCGTGATGGTCGAAGGCGGCGCGCCGGCAATCGCGGCCGATTCCGCGAAGCTCGCCATCGTGGCCAGCAACCTGCTGTCGAACGCCGTGCGGTTTTCGCCCGAGGGCGGCACGGTGCGATTCATCGTCGCCGGCGCGAACGGCATGCTGCGGGTCGACTGCATCGACCAGGGTCCAGGCGTGGCCCCGGCCGATGCGCAACGTGTGTTCGAACCGTTTTACCAGGGCGAACGCCAGCCGCCCGGCGCACGGCGCGGCAACGGCATCGGCCTGTCGATCGTGCGCGAATACGTGACCGCCCACGGCGGCACGCTGCAATTACTGCCCTCGTCGCCGGGGGCCCACTTCCGTCTCGAACTGCCTTATGAAAACTGATCCAGGATTGTCCACTTCTCTTTTGCGTGGCGCGGTGCTGCCACCGCTGCTTGCGCTGGCGATGTTGCTGTCCGCCTGCGGATCGCAGCCCAGCGTGCTGGCGCACTATGGCGCGCCGCCGCCCGTGAAGCCGATGCCGATCCGGGTGGAGGCGGTGGCGCTGCCGGACGAGGTGATGCCGCTGCTCGTCTACCACCTGTCGCTGCGCAAGATGACGCAGGGCGAACTGCTCAAGGAGCTTTCCGGGCTGCTGCAGCAACAGCGCACGCCGAAGGTGACGCTGCAGACCGGCATGATCCTGATGCTCACGCGCGGCGGCGGCGACCTGGCGCGCGCGCAGGGGCTGTTCGATGGCGTGGCCGGCTCGCATGAACCGGGCACGCAGGGGTTGCGGGCCTTTGCCCAGCTGCTGTCGAGCCATTGCGCGGAAGCGCGGCGCCTGTACGACCAGGCCGACAGGCTGTCCACGCAGCTGAAGGACACGACGCGCAAGACGGAGCAGTTGAGCGACACGGTCGAGGCGCTGAAGGCGATCGAACGGGGACTGCCCGTGCGGCCGGCCAATGGCGCGAACGGCGCGTCGGTGCCGGGAGCGCGCTGATGGCCGCGATGAAAGCCCACCTGCTGCTGGTCGACGACGACGACGACCTGCTGCGCCTGCTGTCGATGCGGCTGACGGCGAACGGTTACCGTGTGACGACCGTGGGCAGCGCCGAGGCGGCGCTGGCCCGGCTGTCGATCGAACTGCCGTCGCTCGTGATCAGCGATATCCAGTTGCCGGAACGCGACGGCATGGCGCTGTTCCAGGAAATCCGCAGCCAGTACCCGGCGCTGCCGGTGATCCTGCTGACGGCCCACGGCACCATTCCCGACGCGGTGGAAGCCACCACGCTGGGCGCCTATGCCTACCTGACGAAACCGTTCGACGCGAAGATCCTGCTGGACCGCATCAGCCAGGCGCTGGCACTGACAGCGCCGGCCTCCATCGGGCCCGAGGGCGATGACGACTGGCGTGCCGAGATCATCAGCCGCAGCCACGCGATGGCCGAGCTGCTGGCCGAGGCGCGCCTCGTGGCCGCGTCCGACGCCAGCGTGCTGATTCGCGGCGAGAGCGGCACCGGCAAGGAATTGCTGGCGCGGGCGATCCACCGTGCCAGCCGGCGCGCGAATGCCCCGTTCATCGCCGTCAATTGCGGCGCGATTCCCGAGCAACTGCTGGAATCGGAACTGTTCGGCCACGTGAAGGGCGCGTACACGGGTGCCGTGTCGAGCCGCGAAGGGCTGGTGCAGGCGGCCGACGGCGGCACGCTGTTCCTCGACGAAATCGGCGACATGCCGCTGCTGCTGCAGGTGAAGCTGCTGCGCGTGCTGCAGGAGCGCGTGGTGCGCCAGCTGGGCTCCGACGTGGGCCGGCCCGTCGACGTGCGCGTGCTGTCGGCTACCCACCGCGACCTGGACGCCGCGATGCTCGAGGGGCAGTTCCGCGAAGACCTGTATTACCGGCTGAACGTGATCACGCTGACCTTGCCGGCGCTGGCACAGCGGCGCGAGGACATCGGCCTGCTGGCCACCCGTTTCCTGCAGATGCTGGCATCGAAATACGGCAAGACCGTCAACGGCTTCGCGCCGGACGCGCTGGAAGCGCTGACACGGTCCGCCTGGCCAGGCAACGTGCGCCAGCTCTATAACGTGGTCGAACACGTGTGCGCGTTGGCGACGGCGCCGCTGGTACCGTTGTCGCTGGTGCAGCGCGCATTGCGCGTGCCGACGCTGGAAGTTCTCAGCTATACGGAAGCCAAGCAGCGCTTCGAACGCAACTACCTCGTGCAGTTGCTCAAGCTCACCGATGGCAATGTCTCCGATGCCGCACGGTTGGCCGAACGCAACCGGACCGAGTTCTACCGGCTGTTGTCGAAGTACGACCTGAATGCTTCTCAATTCCGCGAGGGTGGCACTGTCGCCGACGAGCGACAGGAATAAATTGTTGTTTATCAAGTAGTTAGCTCATCCGGGCCGGGAACTGTCGCCATACCACGACAAAACCGGTCCAGAACACCCCGCTTTTCGATTCATGTCAGCAACATAATCTTGCTGGAAACTCCAAGCTGTTGATTTAGCTCGACTTTTACGAGCTGGCACGGCGCTTGCAAGTAGTTGAGCAACGTCTCATGGCGTTCCTTAAACTACGATGGAGATTCATACCATGACGAACACCAAACTGATCGCCTCCCTGCTGGCTGCCGCTTCCCTGACCTTCGGTGCCGCCGCTTTCGCCGCCGAACCGCAACAGGATGCCGCCATGGCAGGCGCTGCCGCCGCCGCCGGCGACACCGCGCTGACCTCGAAAGTCAAGGCTGCGCTGGCTGACCAGAAACAGATCGGTGTTTCCGCCAACCAAGGCGTAGTGACGCTGTCCGGAGCCGTACCGAGCACCGATGAAGGCACCAAGGCCATCCAGGCCGCTTCCGCTGTCGAAGGCGTGAAGGAAGTGAAAAGCGAACTGACCGTCGCATCCAAGTAATCCCCACAGGAGAGCATCACCTTGAATACCGGCCCCGGAGCAGGGGCTGTATGGAAGTAGTAGTACCGGCAGTAAGTAGCATCTGAGAGTAGCAGAAGTACCTCCCCTTCCAGCGGGCGCACGCAAGTGTTGCCCGCTTTTTTTTGCTCTCAGCAAACGTTGCCTGAAACCGGGGTCAGACCCCGAGTTTTGGAAATATTGCCTGAAATCGGGGTCTGACCCCGGTTTTCAGAAATGTTTCGGACGAAAAAAACGGCCCGCAGGCCGTTTCGTGGTGTTGCCGGTGAATCCGGATCAGGACAGGTTCTCGAGCCGGATCTTCGTCACGTTGCCGAGCACGGTAGGCAGGCCTTCCATGCGGGCGATGGCGGCGAGGACTTTCTTTTCCTGCGTCTGGTGCGTCAGCATGATGATGTCGGCCTGGATTTCGCCTTCGCCCGGTTCCTTCTGCATCATTGCGTCGATCGAGATGCCGCTGTCGGCCAGGATGCGGGTCAGGTCGGCCAGCACGCCCGGCTGGTCGGCCACGCGCATGCGCAGGTAGTAGCTGGTGGTGATTTCGGCCATCGGCAGGATGGCGATATCGGCCAGCTCGTCCGGCTGGAACGCCAGGTGCGGCACGCGGTGTTCCGGATCGGCGGTGGCCAGGCGGGTGATATCGACCAGGTCGGCGATCACGGCCGAAGCGGTCGGCTCGGCGCCCGCGCCCTTGCCGTAGTACAGCGTGGCGCCGATGGCGTCGCCCTGCACCAGCACGGCGTTCATCGCGCCTTCGACGTTGGCGATCAGGCGCTTGGCCGGGATCAGCGTGGGGTGCACGCGCAGCTCGATGCCTTCCGCGCCATCGACGCGGGCGCGCTTGGCGATCCCCAGCAGCTTGATGCGGTAGCCCAGCTGCTCGGCGTACTTGATGTCCACCGCCTCGAGTTTGGTGATGCCTTCCACGTGCGCTTTCGCGAACTGCACGGGGATGCCGAACGCGATCGCCGACAGGATCGTGGCCTTGTGCGCCGCGTCCACGCCTTCGATGTCGAAGGTGGGATCCGCTTCGGCGTAGCCCAGCGCCTGCGCTTCCTTCAGCGCCGTGTCGAAGTCCAGGCCCTTGTCACGCATCTCGGACAGGATGAAGTTCGTGGTGCCGTTGATGATGCCGGCGAGCCACTGCACGCGGTTGGCCGTCAGGCCTTCGCGCAGCGCCTTGATGATGGGGATGCCGCCGGCAACGGCCGCCTCGAACGCCACCATCACGCCCTTTTCCTGGGCAGCCTTGAAGATCTCGTTGCCGTGCACGGCCAGCAGCGCCTTGTTGGCGGTGACGACGTGCTTGCCGTTGGCGATCGCGCGCATGACGAGTTCGCGGGCGGTATCGTAGCCGCCGATCAGTTCGACGACGATGTCGATCGACGGATCGTCGACGATGTCGAACGGATCGGCCACCACCTTCACTTCGCCATTCGTGCGTTGTTTCGCGCGTTCCAGGTTACGGGCCGACACGGCCACCACTTCGATGCCGCGGCCGGCGCGGCGGCGGATCTCTTCCTGGTTGCGCTTCAGGACGTCGAATGTACCGCCCCCGACATTGCCCACGCCCAGCAAACCTACTTTGATCGATTTCATGTTCTACATTTCATTGCTGGCGCGCGATTCACCGCACGCCGGGTTGATCGGTCAGCCGTTGTTTTTCAGACCTGGTGTTCGTTAACCATGCCCGTGCCGGCGGCGGTAGCCTTCGAGGAAGCGGCCGATGCGGCCGAATGCTTCCGTCATGTCGTCCGCATTGGGCAGGAACACGACGCGGAAGTGGTCCGGCGCGATCCAGTTGAAGCCCGTGCCCTGGACGATCAGCACCTTGGTCTCGGCCAGCAGGTCGTACGCGAACTGCTGGTCATCCGCGATCGGATAGATCTTCGGATCGAGGCGGGGGAACATGTACAGCGCCGCCTTCGGTTTCACCACGCTGATGCCGGGGATATCGGTCAGCAGCTGGTAGGCGAGGTCGCGCTGCTTGAGCAGGCGCCCGCCGGGGCCGACCAGGTCCTGGATGCTCTGGTAGCCGCCGAGCGCAGTCTGGATCGCAAACTGGCCCGGTGCATTCGCACACAGGCGCATCGAGGCCAGCATGTTCAGGCCCTCGATGTAGTCCTTCGCGTGTTTCTTCTCGCCCGAGACGACCATCCAGCCGGCGCGGTAGCCGCAGGCGCGGTAGTTCTTCGACAGGCCGTTGAACGTCACGCACAGCACGTCCTCGCACAGCGAGGCGATCGACGTGTGCTGCGCACCGTCGTACAGCACCTTGTCGTAGATTTCATCGGCATAGATGATCAACTGGTGCTGGCGCGCCAGCTCGATGATCTGCAGCAGCACCTCGTCCGGGTACAGCGCGCCGGTCGGGTTGTTCGGGTTGATGACGACGATCGCGCGCGTGTTCGGCGTGATCTTCTTGCGGATGTCGTCGATGTCCGGGAACCAGTCCTGCTGCTCGTCGCAGATGTAATGCACGGGGCGCCCGCCGGACAGGCTGACCGCGGCGGTCCATAGCGGGTAGTCCGGCGCCGGCACGAGCACTTCGTCGCCGTTGTTGAGCAGCGCGTTCATCGACATCACGATCAGCTCGGATGCGCCGTTGCCCAGGTAGACGTCGTCGATCGTTACCCCGGCGATGTTCTTGCCCTGCGTGTAGTGGACCACCGCCTTGCGCGGCGCGAACATGCCTTTCGAATCCGTGTAGCCGGCCGCGTTCGGCAGCTGGATTTTCATGTCCTGCACGATCTCGTCGGGCGGATCGAAGCCGAACACGGCGAGATTGCCGATGTTGAGCTTGGTGATCTTGTGGCCGTCCTCCTCCATTTGCCGGGCCTTTTCCGGCACCGGACCACGGATTTCATAGCAGACTTCTGCCAGCTTGTTCGATTTCTGAATCGGTCGCAAAATCTTCCCCGGTAATACTGGCGTGGCACGCGTTGCGCACACCGATGCTGCATTGCGAAAATGACCCATTCTGCCGAATAAAGTTCGATTAGGCAACCGCGCCGGGGCGGTTCCGATGGCAAAACGTTACAATAGAGCCTCCTTCGCGACCGACAGTCCGGCCAACGGGCGATAATTATCATGAAGCTTCATTCGAGCAATACCCAGCAATACCAGACCGTGACCGGGTATTTCCCCGGTGGCGTGGAAATCAATGCCCAGCCGTTCGACTACAGCCTGCTCGTGCTGCCCGAGAAAGCGCCGCAGCCATGGCCGGTGGCCCGCTTCACCGACCTGAATGCCGAGCATTTCGAGCAATTGCTGGCCGAAGCGCCGGACGTGGTGATCCTGGGCACCGGCGAACGCCAGCGCTTCGTACACCCGCGCCTGTCGGCGCCGCTGACGTCGAAACAGATCGGTGTCGAGTGCATGGATACGAACGCGGCGTGCCGCACCTATAACATCCTGATGGGCGAGGGGCGCAAGGCGCTGCTTGCCCTGATCATTGAAAAAGACACCGCCGCCTGAGGCGCTGGTCCCTTGCCCGTACCCTTGATTTACCGCACAGCGCCGCCATATCGAAACTGCATCGTTCCGGTTTCCGGAGCGCTGCGCACCAATTCCTTCCAGGAGAAACAGCGTGGCCGATAGCCCCGACCAACTTCATGCCCCCCTGCCCGACTTCTCGGCTACGATGACGAGCGGCCAGACGTTCACGCTGGCCGGCCGCCCGGCCACGGCCACCGTGCTGTTCTTCTACCCGAAGGACAACACGCCCGGCTGCACGACGGAAAACATGGCGTTCCGCGACCTGCACGAGCAGTTCAAGGCCGCCGGGGTGGAGATCTATGGCATCAGCCGCGATTCGCTGCGCTCCCACGAAGGCTTCAAGGCCAAGCTGGGACTGCCGTTCGAACTGATTTCCGACCCCGACGAGGCGGTATGCCAGGCGTTCGGCGTGATGAAGCAGAAGAAGATGTATGGCAAGGAAGTGCGGGGTGTCGAGCGCAGTACGTTTGTCATTGACGCCCAAGGCAGGTTGGTGAAAGAATGGCGTGGCGTGAAGGTTCCCGGTCACGTCGATGAAGTGCTGGAATTTGTAGCGCGCCGGGGCTGATATCAAGATTGCGACCGAGCCCGCCGCCGCCATTCCGGTTATCCTTAACCGAGTTTCGTGCCGATTTTTCATACGGCGTTCGAGCACAAGTTCGTGTAACCAGATTTTGAGTCAACAGCGTTCTCCTCTCCTCTCTGTCATTACTTCCGTAGTTCCGCTACCCGGGCACCCTGCTGCCCTCTCGGCATCCCCTGTATTCCCCATCGACCTGTCACCGTGGCCACTGTCGGCCATGGGCGACTTTTTTAAGACGAGATCCTGATGCCACTGCCAAAACTGCCCACCAAGCCGGCCACCCTGCTGCTGGCAAAAGATTACCCGAAGGCGAGCGGCGCCAACCCGGTGCCGTTCCCTGAACACGATGCGCCACCGACCAAGAAATCCACGCGCGGCAAGAGCGCCGAGGTACTGGACACCGTGACGCCGACGGTGCTGGCCGAAGCGCTGCCACCGGTGCCGCCAGCGAAGAAGACCACGCGCAAGGGCGCCGCGAAGACCGCGGCCGAAGCGCCTGCCGTGGCCGATGTCGCGCCGGTGGTGACGCCGCCGGCGAAAGTGGCCTATCCGGCCACGGCCTCCGCCGCTCCCGCCAGTGCGGAAGCCGCGCCCGCCACCGCGAAAGCGCCGCGCGCGAAAGTCACGCCGATCAAGGCCGAGGCGCCCCATCCGGCCAAGCACAAGCCGGTCGAAGTCACGATCAAGTCGTCGACCAGCCGCCATGCCGACCAGATCGGCGGTACGAAGCTGTTCGTGCTGGACACGAACGTGCTGATGCACGACCCGACATCGCTGTTCCGTTTCGAGGAACACGATGTGTACCTGCCGATGATGACGCTGGAAGAACTGGACAACCACAAGAAGGGCATGTCCGAAGTCGCGCGCAATGCGCGCCAGGTGTCGCGCACGCTCGACGCGCTCGTCGCCAATACGGACGACGACGCGATCGAGCAGGGCATCCTGCTGTCCAAGCTGGGCAACAAGGATGCCAAGGGGCGCCTGTTCTTCCAGACCAAGCTGCAGGTCGCCGACCTGCCGGAAGGCCTGCCGCAAGGGAAAGCGGACAACCAGATCCTGGCCGTGGTGCGCTCGCTGGAAGCCGACCAGGAAGGCCGCGCCGTGGTGCTGGTGTCGAAGGACATCAACATGCGCATCAAGGCGCGCGCCCTGGGCCTGCCGGCCGAGGATTACTTCAACGACCACGTGCTGGAAGATACCGACCTGCTGTACTCGGGCATCGTGCAGCTGCCGGACGACTTCTGGAACAAGCACGGCAAGGACATGGAGTCGTGGCAGGAAAACAAGAACGGCTACAGCACCACGTACTACCGCGTGACGGGGCCGTTCGTGCCGTCACTGCTCGTGAACCAGTTCGTATTCCTGGAACCGAACAACGGCGAAGCATCGTTCTATGGCCAGGTGAAGCAGCTGAACGGCAAGACGGCCGTGATCCGCGTGCTGCGCGACTACTCGCACAACAAGAACAATGTGTGGGGCGTCACCGCGCGCAACCGCGAGCAGAACTTCGCGCTGAACCTGCTGATGGATCCGGAATGCGACTTCGTCACGCTGCTGGGCCAGGCCGGCACCGGTAAAACGCTGCTCGCGCTGGCTTCCGGCCTCG
Organism: Pseudoduganella sp. jia 12; assembly: GCF_055502675.1. Taxonomy (NCBI): domain Bacteria; kingdom Pseudomonadati; phylum Pseudomonadota; class Betaproteobacteria; order Burkholderiales; family Oxalobacteraceae; genus Pseudoduganella; species Pseudoduganella sp. jia 12. The sequence goes on along the minus strand of NZ_JBUXKP010000013.1, from coordinate 138,502 downwards.
CCCAGGTGCTGGAGACGAAGCTGTACAACGAGATCATCGTCACCCGCGTGACGGTCCCGGTCGGCGAGGACATCGGCTTCCTGCCGGGTACCGAGGAAGAGAAGATGAGCCCGTGGATGGGCGCGTTCGACGACAACCTCGAAGTGCTGAACAAGTCCGACAACGACGCCGGCGAATGGGGCCGCGCGGCCACGCAGGACCTGATCCGCTCGCGCATCAAGATCAAGTCGCTGAACTTCATGCGGGGCCGCACGTTCGTCAACAAGTTCCTGATCATCGACGAGGCGCAGAACCTGACGCCGAAGCAGGTCAAGACACTGGTGACGCGCGCCGGCCCGGGCACGAAGATCCTCTGCCTCGGCAACATCGCCCAGATCGACACGCCGTACCTGACGGAAGGCTCGAGCGGCCTGACCTACGTAGTCGACCGCTTCAAGGGATGGGCACACAGCGGCCACGTCACGCTGGCCCGCGGTGAGCGTTCGCGCCTGGCCGACCACGCGAGCGACGTGCTGTAAGCACTCCCGCTCCGCAAAGCCCCGCCCGCGCAAGCCGGCGGGGCTTTTTTCTGCCTGCAATATTTCCCGAATTCGGGGTCTGACCCCGAATTTCATGCGCGGCAGGGTGCCTTCCTGTCCCTCACCAATCGGCAATTATTTCTGCTGCTTCAGGTAAGCGCGCAGGCCGTGGGTGAGGACGAGGGGAAAGACGCTGGCGTGGTCTTCGTCGGCGAACACCTTCAGCGTGGTGGCGAGGCCGGGATAACGGTGCGCGGCAAGGGCGGCGTGGAATTCGCGCATGTCGGCCACCATGTCGGCGTCTTCCGTGGCGCGCGAACGCTGCTTGCCGGGCGCCAGCGTTTCCCGGGCGCCGATGCCGAAGAAGACGGAAGCCGGCAGGTCACGGTGCGCCGCGCCGTAGGCCTTTTCGCGGTCGAACATCACGCCCCGGTCGAACCATAGCGAGGGGCTGCCGAGGATGTAGTGCTCGAACGTGCGTGGCTGGGTAAGCAGCACCTGCAATCCCAGCAGACCGCCGTAGGAATGGCCGACGAAGATCTTGCGCCGCATGTCGGCGCGGTAGTGCGCGGCGACCAGCGGGAACACATCGGCGGCGATGAAGCGTCCATAGCCATCGGCCTCGCCGTAGGCCAACGGACGGCCGGGCATGTCGGACCGGTGGCGGCCATTTCGCGACACGCTCGGCGTGTAGTCGCGGTTGCGGCTGTAGACGGCGGAATCGCCCTTCGCGTACGACAGCCCGACGACGATCGCTTCCTCCATGTCGGCATGCCGGTGCAGCCGCGAAGCGATGCCGCGCGCGACCGGGAACGCATAGCCGGCGTCGACCACGAAAATCACCGGGTAGCGCCTGGTCGATGTGCGGTACGAGTCGGGCAGCGCCACGTACACCTGGTAGTCGCGCCCGAGTGCGGTCGCGCGCACGTCGCGCACTTCGGTGTCGTCGAGCACGTAGGCGGGCGCGGCGGCCGGCTTACCGGCCGTACTGGCGGCAGCAGCAGCAACAGCAACAGCAGGAGTAACAGTAGCCGTAGCGGCGGCAGCGGCAGTGCAGCAATACAAGGCAAGCAGGGGTATCGACGATTTCAATGCGGTCCTCCATGTTTTGGGAAGCCGATTGTGCCGCGCACCGGCAACGCCGCCGACCGCGCCGGGACGAATTGCCGCTTTCACGGGACGGTCGGCCCAGGGCGGCCGGGAAGGCGGCTGGTATACTTTTCGCCAATGAACCTGCCCGCCCACCTGCCCGCTCCTCCCCGCCCTTCCGGCATGCCGAAGCCCGCCGCCAGGACCGTGATCCTCAGCGCGCTGGTATGGACCGCGATCAGCGCGCTGGGCGCCCTGCAGACCTACAGCGACAACCTGCGTACCGGCGTGGCCAGCCACTATCCGGTGCTGCTGGCCACGTGGTTCGTCGAATACGCCATTCCGCTGATGGTGCTGTCCGCCGTGCTGGTGACGGTGCTGGGCCGCTGGCCCGTGCTGGTGGCGCGGCCGCGCAGCGTGGTGTTGCTGTTCATCGGCCTCGTGCTGCTGTTCCAGCCGGCGCAATGGCTGTACATCGCGTGGCTGCGCGACTACCTCGACATCGCCAGCTTCGACGATGCGCGCCGCCTGCTGATGAAGATGCTGCTCGTCGGCTGGTTCACCACCACCGCCACGTTTGCCGCCATCCTGGCGATCCACTACTGGCGGCAGGCCAAGGAGCGCGAACTGGCCTGGCAGCGCGCGCAGAACGACATGCTGAACCTGCGCCTGCAACTGGAGGAGCAGCGCATGCTGGCGCTGCGCGCCCAGCTCGAACCGCATTTCCTGTTCAACGCGCTGAACGCGATCAGCGCCCTCGTGCGCGCCGGCGACAAGCCCGTGGCGCTGGCCGGCATCGGCCGCCTCAGCACCCTGCTGCGCTACGCGCTGGCCGCCAGCACCGACCAGACGGCCACGCTGGCGGCGGAACTGCAGTTCGTACGCGACTACCTGGACCTGCAGCGGCTGCGCTACGGTGCCCGGCTGCGCATCGCGATCGATGGCGCGGACGACGCGCTGCTGCACGATGTCGACTGCCCTCCCCTGTCGCTGCAGCCGCTGATCGAGAATGCGCTGCGCCACGACCTCGATTGCCATGACGGCCCCGGCGACATCACGCTGTCGTTCGCGCGCGATGGCCGCGAGATGGTCGTCACCGTCACCAACCCGGTCAGCGCCGCGGTGTCGCCCAATCCCGGCGCCGGGCTCGGGCTGGCCAACACGCGCGACCGCCTGCGGCGCCAGACGCCCGGCGCATCGCTGCGCGCCGGCGTGCGGGACGGGCGCTTCGTGGCCGAAGTGCGCCTGCCGCTGGCGGCGCAGGAGTGACCATGCCGATCCGCTACCTGATCGTGGACGACGAGGAGCCGGGCAGGATCAACCTGCGCCTCGCGCTGGGCGACCACGCCGGCTGGGAATCCGCGGGCGAATGCGACGGCACCGCGGCGGCCCGCGCCAGCCTGGCGCGGCACGACGTGGACGTGGTCTTCCTCGACGTGCAGATGCCCGGCGAAACGGGCCTCGTGCTGGCACGCGAACTGTCCCGCCTGCGCGAACCGCCGCTGGTCATCTTCGTTACCGCATACAGCGCCCACGCCGTCGACGCGTTCGAAGTCCATGCGCTGGACTACCTGCTGAAACCGCTGGACGATACGCGGCTGGCGCAGGCCGTCGAGCGTGCCGCCGCGATGCTGCGCCAGCGCCAGCGCGAAGCCTATGGCGCCGCGCTGCGCGACCATGCCGATGCCGGTGCCGCCGTCGCCGCCGCCGGCGCTGTTGTCAGCACCGATGCCGGCACCGCTGCGATCGCCAGTACCGCGCCGTACCTGAAGCGCATCGGCGTGCGCTCGGTAGGCCGCATCGAGCAGGTGATCGTCGACGAAATCCTGTGGATGGAAGCGGCCGGCAACTATGTCGAACTGCACCTGCCCGGGCGCACGGTACTGCACCGTATCACGCTGAACCGCCTGGAAGCGCTGCTCGACCCGGCACGCTTCCTGCGCGTGCACCGCGGCGCCATCGTGCGGCGCGACCAGATCGCCAGCCTGTCCACCGGCGGCGAAGGCAGCCACCGGCTGGCGCTGCGTTGCGGCGGCGTGGTACCGGTCAGCGGCAGCTACCTGGCCGCGCTGAAGGCAGCCATTGCAGGGTGAGCCGCGGGCAAGACCGTTGACCGGCGCGCGCTTGACCTTCCCCCCATGGGAAGGGTTAGAGTAAGCGCATCGTCAATCGAGGAGGATCCCATGTACGAACTGCAGGTGGAAAACATGAGCTGCGGCCACTGTGTCGCGGCCGTCACGAAAGCCGTCAAGGCGATCGATGGCAATGCCCAGGTCGATGTCGACCTGGCCGGCAAGGCGGTGAAGGTGCAGTCCGGCGCCGCGCTCGACGCGGTGAAGGCGGCCATCGCCGATGCCGGCTATCCGGTCACCGGCGCGCGCTGAGCGTTATTTCTCCAGCTCCGGATAGCGGCGGAAGATCCCGTCTTCGTTGAAGGGAATCCGCCGCTTCGACGCCAGGTAGGCGGCGATGTTCGGCCGCTGCCGCACCGCTTCGCACAGTGCAACGAGCCGCGGCCACCGCGGTTCCAGCTGCGCCATCGTTTTCGGGAATGCATAGCGCAAGCCCTCGACGAGCTGGAACAGCGACAGGTCCACGTATGTCAGCCGCGCCCCGACGGCGAAATTGCCGCGCGCCGGATTGGCCGCCAGCACGTTCTCGAAGTAACCCAGGAATTTCGGGATCCGCGCCGCGCGAAAATCCTTCGAGCGCGCCCGCGCTTCCTTCTTCTGTTCCTCGTAATAACTGTTCACCGAGACCGGATGGTGCGAGTCGTGCGCCTCGGCCACGATATCGGCGATCGTCAGTTGCAGCTGGTTGCACCAGAGCCGGCCCTTTTCGGTGCGCGGCGCCAGGCCGTGGCGGGCACCGAGGAACAGCAGGATGTTCGTTGTCTGCCCGATCAGCAGGTCGCCCGCGCGCAGCACGGGCGGCGCGAAGGCGGGCAGCGGTTCGCAGCGGAAGTCCAGCGACGCTTCCACTTGCGGCATGCCCTTCGCGCCGCGCGCCACGTCGCGATAGGCAATGCCGGCTTCTTCCAGCGCCAGGCGCACGAATTCGCCGCGGCCCTGGATCGTGGGCCAGTAATACAGGGTATAAGGTTCCATGAAGACTCCACAGTTAGGGTCGCGGCCATTCTAGCCCGGCTGTTCGCGGCACGGCGCTATAATCGACCGACCTCCCACGCCTCCCCCGCCATGGCCGTTCCTCCGCTCGAGTTGACCCAAGTACTGATGCTGGCCGGCGCCGGCCTGTTTGCCGGCACCCAGAACGCGCTGGCCGGCGGCGGGTCGTTCATTACGTTTCCCGCATTGCTGCTGGCCGGCCTGAACCCGCTTGCCGCCAACATGACGTCGACGATCGCGCTCTTCCCCAGCCAGGCCACGTCGGCCATCGCCGGGCGCCGGCTCGCCGAGGACGTTGGCCCGCTGACCTTCCGGCAGATGTTCGCGATCAGCGTGGTCGGCGGCATCGCCGGCGCACTGCTGCTGCGCGTTACGCCACCCACGTTCTTTGCCCGGCTGGTGCCATGGCTGGTGCTGTTCGCCACGTCGATGTTCGCGTGGGGCGCGTTCCGCAAGCAGCCGCCGCATACGGCCAGCGGCATGCCGGCATGGGCGCTGGCACTGGTCCAGGTGGTGATTTCCGTCTACGGCGGCTATTTCGGCGGCGGTATCGGCTTCCTGATGCTGGCCGCGCTGACGTTCGCCGGGCAGCAAATCCGTGCCGCCACGGCCACCAAGAACATGCTGGCGATGGCCATGAATGCCGCGGCCACGCTGATCTTCGCGTTCTCGACCCTGGTGAGCTGGCCGGCGGCGTTCGCGCTGTGCGCCGGCGGCATCGGTGGCGGGCTGCTGGGCGCGTGGCTCATCCACCGGCTGCCGCAGCGGGTGATGCGCTTCTACGTCGTGGGGGTGGGCGCGGCGCTGACCGTGTGGATGTTCCTGCGCTGACCCTTCAGCCATCCCTGGCGATGCCTTGCAGGATCGGACAGTCGGGCCGGTCGTCGCCGTGGCAGCAGGCGGCCAGCGTGGCGATCGTGTCGCGCATTTCCGTCAGTTCGCGGATGCGCTCGTCCAGCTCGGCCACATGGTCCAGCGCGATGCGCTTCACATCGGCGCTGGCGCGGCCGCCGTCCCGCCACAGCGACAGCAGGCCGGCAATGCGCTCCAGCGAAAAACCCAGCTTGCGGGCGCGCCGGATGAAGCGCAGCGTGTGGAGTTCCCTGTCGCCATAGACCCGGTAGCCGCTGTCCGTGCGCGGGGCCGCCGGCACCAGGCCGATGCTTTCGTAGTAGCGGATCATCTTCGCCGTCACGCCCGACGCGCCGGCGGCCTGGCCGATATTCATGCTTCCTCCTTTTTCGGTTGCCAGTGCCCCGGTTTCCAGCCATTCAGGAGCAGCGCGTTCGTGATCACGCTGACCGACGACAGCGCCATGGCGGCGCCCGCCATGACCGGATTGAGCATGCCCAGCGCCGCCAGCGGAATGCCGGCCAAGTTATACACGAATGCCCAGAACAGGTTCTGCCGGATCTTGGCGAACGTGCGGCGCGAAATGTCGAGCGCATCGGCCACCAGCGCCGGGTCGCCCCGCATCAATGTGATGCCCGCCGCGTGCATCGCCACGTCGGTGCCGGTCGACATGGCGATGCCCACGTCCGCCGCCGCCAGTGCCGGTGCGTCGTTGATGCCGTCGCCCACCATCGCCACCCGCGCGCCTGCCGCCTTGAGCGCGGCGATATGCGCCGTCTTGTCGGCCGGCAGCAGGTTGGCGGCCACGCTGCCGACACCCACCGCGGCGGCCACGGCCCGTGCGCTGCCGGCGTTGTCGCCGGTCAGCATCGTGGTGGCGATGCCCCGCGCATGCAGCGCCGCCACGGCGGCCTGCGCCGTGGCTTTCGGCGGATCGGCAAACGCGACGAGGCCGAGCAACCGGCGCGTGCCGGCGTCGGCCAGCCACGACACCGTGTGGCCGGACTGTTCGAGCGCCAGCGCTTCGGCCTGCAGCGGTGCCAGGTCGACGCGGCGTTCGTCCATCAGGCGCGTGCTGCCGAGCACGAGGTCGCGGCCGTCCACCGTGGCGGCGAGGCCCCGTCCCGGCAGTGCCGTCACCGCCTGGGCCACGGGCACGTCCAACGCGCGCTCGTGCACCGCCTCGAGCACGGCGCGGGCCAGCGAATGCTCGCTGCCGCGCTGCACGGCGGCCGCCAGCGCCAGCAACGCCGGCTCGGCGATGCCATGCGGGCGCAATGCCGCCAGCACGGGCCGCCCCTGCGTCAGCGTGCCGGTCTTGTCGAACACCACGGCCGTCACGCCGTGCGCCGTTTCCAGCGCCGCCGCATCCTTGATCAGAATGCCATGGCGGGCTGCCACGCCGGTGCCGGCCATGATCGCGGCAGGCGTGGCCAGGCCCAGCGCGCATGGGCAGGCGATGACGAGCACCGTGACCGCGTTGATCGTGGCCGTTTCCAGCTGGCCCGTGGCGAACCACCAGCCGGCGAGGGTCAGCGCGGCGATCGCCAGCACGACCGGCACGAACACGGCGCTTACCCGGTCCACCAGGTGCTGCACGGGCGCCTTGGCCGCCTGGGCATCCTCGACCAGGCGGATGATGCGTTCCAGCGTGGTTTCGGCGCCGGTGGCCGTGGTGCGCACCAGCAGCAGGCCTTCGCCGTTGATCGCCCCGCCCGTCACGCGGTCGCCGGGCCGGCGCGCCACCGGCAGGCTTTCACCGGTGATCAGCGCTTCGTCCACGTCGCTCGTACCCTCCACCACCTCGCCGTCGACGGCGATCCGCTCGCCCGGCCGCACCACGACGATGTCGCCGGGACGGACCGTGGCGATCGGCACGTCGGCATCGCTTTCGCCGCGCCGCACGCGTGCCGAGTCCGGCCGCAACGTGCGCAGCGCGCGGATCGCGGACGTGGTCTGGCGCTTGGCGCGCGCCTCCAGCCACTTGCCCAGCAGGACCAGCGTGATGACGACCGACGAAGCCTCGAAATACAGGTGCGTGCCATGACCGGACAGCAGCAGGTACACCGACAGGCCATAGGCGGCGCTGGTGCCGAGCGCCACCAGCAGGTCCATATTGCCCGCCCCGGCCCGCGCCGCCTTCCAGCCGGCCCGGTAGAAGCGCGCGCCGAGCAGGAATTGCACGGGCGTGGCCAGCAGCCATTGCAGCCAGGGCGCCGCCATCCAGCCGATGCCGAGCGGTGCCAGCAGCATCGGCGCGGCCAGCGGCACGGACAGCAGCGCCGCCAGCAGGACCGGCAAGCCTTCGTTGGCGCCGCGCAGCCAGCCGTGCACCGTGCCGCCGGCGGTTACCGGCTCGCCGGATGCCGGCGTGGCCGGGCCGGCCGGGTCGACCACGGGCGCGGCTTCGTAGCCGGCATGCTCGACGGCGGCCCGCAGCGTGTCGAACGGCAGCGGCGCCGTCGTCTCCACGCGCGCCGTTTCGGTGGCCAGGTTCACGCTGGCGCTGCGCACGCCCGGCACGGCGGCCAGCGCCTTCTCGACGCGGCCCACGCAGGCCGCGCAACTCATGCCGCCAATGCGGACGTCGTGCGTAAATTCTTTCTTCATCGGGATACTCCTGCTGCCATGATGCTGCCATCATCAAGTATCCCATGATGGGAAGGTCAAGGCATTCGCTGCAGAACGGCACGACCGTGCGTTTGCCAACGGGAAATCCAGCAGCGGTGGCAAAACCCGCCAGAGCGGATGAAAAACCCGCTATCATCCGATGGAATTTGCCGGCATAGCCGGGCCGGAACATACAGGAATGGGGTGCGGATGAAATTCAGATTCTGGGGGGTGCGCGGCTCGATCCCCTCGCCGGGACCGCGCACGGTACGCTACGGCGGCAATACCACGTGCATCGAGGTGCGCAGCGACGACGGCACGCTGATCGTGCTCGACGGCGGCACCGGCCTGTTCTGCCTGGCCCAGGCGCTGGTGGCCGCGCCGTGCCGCCCCATCGAAGCCAATATCTTCATCACGCACAGCCACTGGGATCATATCCACGGCCTGCCGTTTTTTACGCCCCTGTTCATCGCGGGCAGCCGCGTACGCCTGCATGGCGTGACCGATCCGGATACCGGCAACGGCATCAGGCATGTGATGGGAGTGCAGTTCCAGAACAGCTACTTCCCCGTCGGCGAGGCGCAGATGGCGGCGACGATCGAGTACCGCACCCTGGCGGTCGGCGAGGCGGTGCCGGTCGGCGACGCCGTGGTGCGCAACGTGGTGATGGGCCACCCGGTCACCGACCTCGGCTACCGCATCGACTGCAACGGCAAGTCGGTATTCTTCACCGGCGACCATGAGCCCCTGTTCAATCCCCATGGCGAAGGGCAGCCGGAGCACGCCGCATTCGCGTCACAGATCGCCCAGCGCAACGCCGCGATCGACGAGCTGGCGCATGGCGTGGATGCGCTGATCGCCGACTGCTCGTACACGCGCGAGGAATATCCCGCGAAGATCGGCTGGGGCCATGGCACCTTCGACAGCGCGCTGGCGCTGGCGGTGCGCACCGGCGCGAAGGCGCTGTACTGCACCCACCATGAACCGACCCGCAGCGACGACGAGCTGGAAGCCGTGTTCGCCGAAGCAATGGCGCGCCACGCGCCGCTGCCCGGCGGCCTGCGCGTGTTCCTTGCCTGGGAAGGGCTGGAAGTCGAGCTGCCATGAACACGGTGGCCGACATGCGGGTGCCGTTCCGGCAGGCCCTGGCGGCACTGGCGGGGCAGTTGCGGGCGCTGGGCAGCGTGGACGAGATCATGCTCGATGCCGGCGGCGCGGTGGCCGGCCTGTTCTCCTGCGACCGCTTCACGCTGTATGCCGTCGATGCCGAGGGCGACTACCTGGTGTCGAAAGTGAAGGCGGCGCCGCACGGGTCCCGCGACGTGAAGGTGGCGATTGCCTCGCATGCCATCGTGGGCCACGCGGCGCTGGCGCGGTGCGCGGTCAACATCGCCGACGCCTATGACGAAGCCGGACTGGCACGCGTGGCGCCCGGCCTGCGCTTCCCGCGCGGCGTGGACGAGCGCACCGGCTACCGCACGAAGCAGGTGCTGGCCGTGCCCGTGCTGGCACCGGGATCGCAGGCCTTGCTGGGGGTGATCCAGCTCGTCAACACGCGCGACGGCAAGCCTTTCGGCGCCCAGGCCGTGGAAGGCGCCGTACTGCTGGGCGAAGCGCTGTCGGCATTGCTGGCGACGCCCCCGGGCCGCGCGCAAGCCGCGCAGGCCCTGCCCGCCGCGCTGGAAACGGTCGCCGCGCGCGCCGTGGTGCCGGTGCCCGCCCTCGACGAGCCGGCACGGCTGCTGGCCCGCATCGTGGCCGATGCGCACCGGCTGGGCGCATCGGCGATCCATATCGAAGCGCCCGGCACGGGAAGCACGGAAAGCACGGGGTGCACGATCCGTCTGCGCCGCGACGGCGCCCTGGGCCGGTATGCCAGCCTGCCATCCGCCCGCGCGGCGGCACTGGCCGGGCACATCGAAGCCGTCGCGAAGCTGGCCGACGCGGCGCCGGGCAAGCCCCGGCAAGGCACGATCGACGGCGGCGCGCACGGCTTGCCGGACATGCTGCTGCAGGCGATCGCGATCCCGTCGGTGGCCGGCACGGACCTGGTATTGCGCCTGGTGCCGGCCACCACGCCCCTGTCGCTGGAGCAGTTGGGCCTGGCGCCGGACGAGCTGGCCGGACTGCGCCGCATGATGGCGGGCATGCGCGGCCTGCTGCTCGTGTGCGGGCCGCACGATGCGGGCAAGAGCACCACGCTGCGCGCGCTGCTGGCCTGCCTGGATGGTGCGGAGCGCAAGATCTGCAGCGCCGAGGAAGTGCCGGCCCCGGCGCGGCCGAACATGCTCCAGGTGCGCGTGGGCGCCGGCAACGCCGCGGCGCTGGACCTGGCCGGTGCGCTGGAAGCGTTCCGGCACGCCGATGCGGATGTGATCGTGGCCGATGCGCCGGGCGGCCGCGCCACTGCCGGCCTGGCGGTGGAAGCGGCGCTGATGGATCGTCTGGTGCTGGCCGCCCTGCCCGGCGGCGGCGCGGCGGAGGGGGCGCTGCGCCTCGTCGACCTGTGCGCCGATCCCTTCGGTGCCGCCACCGCGCTGGCCGGCGTGCTGGCGCAACGGCTGGCCAGGCGGCTGTGCACGGCGTGCCGCCACCCGTATCATGCCGGCGCGGCGGAGCTGGACCTGCTGCTGACCGAATACTGCGAGGAACTGCAGCCCGATGCCGGCGCTTCCGCCGATGCCGATGCCGATGCCGATGCCGATGCCGATGCCGATGCCGAGGTTGCCAGGGGGCGCGTGCTGGCGGCATGGCGTGGCCGCCATGCCGATGCCGCGGGCCGCTTCACGCTGTACCGGGCCGTCGGCTGCGCCGCGTGCCAGGGTGGCTACCGGGGCCGCATCGGCCTGTTCGAACTGATGGCCGTGGGCGAGCGGACCGCGCGCATGCTGGTCCGGCGCCCCGGCGTGGCGCGCCTGGCCGGCGCGGCGATCGGCGATGGCATGCGCACGCTGAAGATGGATGGCATCGACAAGGTATTGGCGGGCATCACCGACATCCGGATGGTGCGCGCCGCTTGCGCAAGATAAGGAACACATGGAGAAACTGAAGGGTACCGTCACTGAACTGCGGCGCGGCAAGACCGTGTCGCACAACCCGAAGACCGGGACCAGCGTGATTCACGCGGCCGTGTTCCGGCTCGACGGCCAGCTGGTGAAGATCGTCTCGAACGCTCCGCTGGTGATCGCCGAGGGGCAGGAACTGCTCGTGGTCGGGAAGCGCCGCGCCAAGCTGTTTACGGCCTATGCGCACCGCAACCTCGCCACGGGGCACGAAGGCCACGAAGGCTGGGCCACGCGCCTGCTGGTGACGATCCTCGTGGTCACGTGCGCGCTGTGGCTGGGCGCCCTGATGGGTGGCGATTACGGAACGGTGTTCGGCCTCGTGTTCGTGGCGCTCGGCTTCGCGATGGCGTGGCGCTCGCTGGAAGTCATCCAGGCGCTGGTGATGCTGCGGCGCTGAGTGTCGATCGATCGTCAATCGAGGGGAAAACGATGCTGTCCCATGTCTTCATCGGCGTGACCGACTTCGGCCGTGCCTTCACGTTTTACTCGGGCGTGATGGAAGCGCTCGGGCAGCCGCTGCGCTTTCGCGACGACTCGCGCCCGTGGGCGGGCTGGATGCCGCGCGACGCGCCCCGCCCGCTGCTGCTGGTCGGGGCGCCGTTCGACGGCATGCCGGCCACCGCCGGCAATGGCGCGATGACGGCGCTGCTGGCGCCGGACCACGCCACGGTCGACCGTGCCCATGCCGCCGCGCTGGCCCGTGGGGGCACCTGCGAGGGGCCGCCGGCATTGCGGCCCGAATACCACGCCAGTTACTACGGCGCCTACTTCCGCGACCCGGACGGCAACAAGCTCTGCGTGGCCTGCCACGACTGAACTACAGTCGCTTGCCGAAGCACACCGCCGCATCGATACCGGCATACCTGCCGAAGTTGGGGATGCGCAGGTAGCCCTGCGCATCGTAGAAACGCACGGCGCGCGCATTGACCTTGCGCGTTTCCAGCCACAGGCCGCGGTAGCCGAGCGCGCCGGCCTGCGCTTCCAGGAAGGCCAGCACGGCGCTCCCCGCGCCGCTGCCGGGCCGCGCGTACATGCGCTTGATTTCGGCGATATCGCCATCGCCGGGAAGCCGGCGCAGCGCGCCGCAGCCGACTGCCGTGCCCGCGGCATCGCGGGCGATCGCGAACAGTGTGCAACTGGCGGGATCGAACGAGGCGTTGCCGCCGTCGCCGGTGATCCCGCGCAACACGCCGGACAGCTCGTCCATCAGCGCCACGGCGTCGCTTGAAGCGGGATCGGCGACGGCCACGTCGATCGCCGGGCCGAGTACCTTGTACATGACGCGGGTGGCGCCGAGGGTACGGCCTTCCAGGATCGCATAGCGCGGAATGTCGCCGGCGGTGCGGTAGCCCAGGCCGGCGTACAGGTGCTGCGCGCCGCTGCCCACCCATGTGTCGAGCACGAGCAGCGTGCGGCCCAGTGCCCGGGCGCGCGCCTCGGCCGCTTGCAGCAGCGCGCGGCCGATGCCCAGCCGCCGGCTGCCCGTGTGCACGAGCATCTTGTTGATTTCGGCGCGGTGGGCGCCGTTCGCCGGCGTGGCCAGCGCCAGTTGCACCGTGCCGCGGACGATGCTGTCGCCGTCGCGGGCCACGAACAGCGTGCGCGCGCCGGCATCGACCTGCGCGGCCACATCGTGCCAGAAACGGCGCGCATCGGCCGGCGCGAACGGCGGCAGGAAGCCGACGCTGGCGCCGTGCGCCACGCAGTCGTGCAGGACATCGGCCAGTTCGGCGGCGGCGGCGCGCACGCCGTCGCCCGTCAGTTCGTCGATCGTGATCATGGTTCGCAGATGGCGATGAGGTAGTGGGCCCCCGTGGTGCCGGGGCAGGAGAAACGCGTGGCGCCGTACAGGCGGAAGCGCAGACAGTCGCCCGGCTGCAGCCGGTACGTGGCGCCATCGAGCGTGTAGTCGAGCAGGCCGTCAAGAAGCCAGATGTGCTGTTCCAGCCCCGCCTGGGGCGGCCGCTCGTAGTCGATCACGGCACCGGCCGGCAGCCGGCCTTCGACCAGTTCGCCACGCAGGCCCTGCGCCGGCGGCGACACCATGCGGCGGGTAAAGCCGCTGGCGGGGTCCGTCCACACGGCCTGGTCGGCCGCCTTGACCAGTTGCGGGCCGCCCTCCTCGACGGCGGCGATCAATCGCGACATCGGCATGCCGTAGGCCGCGCACAGCTTGCCCAGCAGGGCTGCCGTGGGGCTAGATTCGCCGCGTTCCAGGCGCTACAGCGTGGCGCGGCTGATGCCGCTGGCCTGCGCGAGCGCGTCCAGCGACCAGCCGCGCGCCTCGCGCAGTGCGGCCAGCCGGGCGACCAGCTTCGCTTCGAATTGTTCATGATTTCCCATATCCGAGAATATATCCCAGATATGAGAAGAAAGGTCGCTTACTCCGTGGTGCGTTGCGCGAAGCGTTGCGCCATGACCGAACACACCATCAGCTGGATCTGGTGGAACAGCATGATCGGCAGGATCACCATGCCCAGCGACGACGTGGCAAACAGCACTTTCGCCATGGGCACGCCGGAGGCGAGGCTTTTCTTCGAGCCGCAGAACACGATGGTGACTTCGTCCTCGCGCGAGAACCCCAGCTTGCGGCTGGCGTACATCGTGAGGGACAGCACCACGGCCAGCAGCACGCAACAAACGATGCCCAGCGTGACGAGGACGGCGGGCGACAGCTTGTGCCACAGCCCTTCGACGACGGCCGCCGAAAACGCGGTGTAGATCACCAGCAGGATCGACCCCTGGTCGACGTATTTCAGCGCCGGCTTGTGGCGGTCGATCCATTTGCCGATCACGGGGCGCAGCAGCTGGCCGGCAAGGAACGGCACCAGCAACTGGAGCACAATGGCCAGCACCGCGTCACCCGTCGAACGTTCCACGTGTCCCTGCACGACGAAGGCGGACACCAGCAGCGGCGTGATGAAGATGCCGAGGAAGTTCGATGCCGAGGCGCTGCAGACGGCGGCCGGCACGTTGCCCCGGCCCATCGCGGTCAGCGCGATCGACGACTGCACGGTCGATGGCAGCATGCACAGGAACAGCAGGCCCACGTACAGGTCCGGCGTCAGCAGCTGCAATGCCACCGGCTTGAACGCCAGGCCGAGGATGGGAAACAGCACGAACGTGGTGCCGAGCACCAGCAGGTGCAGGCGCCAGTGCGTGATGCCGGCGATGACGGCCTCGCGCGACAGCTTGGCGCCGTGCAGGAAGAACAGCAGGCCGATGATGAACGTGGTGATATCGCCAAGCACCACGGCTACCTGGCCGGTACAGGGCAGCAGGGTGGCGACGCCGACGGTTGCCAGCAGGACCAGCGTGAAATTATCGGGCTTGAAGCGGGACAGGAAAGCAAGGCGGGAAAGGGAAGCGGGAACGGAAGGCATCCGATATTCTAGCCGAATACAAAAAAAGGGAGCCGCGGCTCCCTTTTTTGCATGCACGCGGCCCTTACAGGATCTGCGTGCCGACCCACCAGCCGATGGCGGCCACGAAAGCCGACGCCGGGATCGTGAAGACCCATGCCCACACGATGTTGCCGGCCACGCCCCAGCGCACGGCCGACAGGCGCTGCGCGGAACCGACACCGACGATGGCGCCGGTGATCGTGTGCGTGGTCGACACGGGCACGCCCCAGAACGATGCCATCAGCAGCGTGATCGCACCGCCCGTTTCGGCGCAGAAGCCGCCGACCGGTTTCAGCTTGGTGATCTTCTGGCCCATCGTCTTGACGATGCGCCAGCCGCCGAACAGCGTGCCGAACGAGATCATGCCGTAGCACGAGACGATGACCCAGGTGGGCGGCGCGGCGGCATCGGCGGCCACGTGGCCGGAGGCGATCAGCAGCATCCAGATGATGCCCATGGTTTTCTGGGCATCGTTGCCGCCATGGCCCAGGCTGTAGGCGGCGGCGGAAGCGAGCTGCAGGCGGCGGAACCACGTGTCGATGCGGCGCGGCGTGGATTTCACGAACACCCACGACACGATCAGCATGATCAGCGTGCCGAGGAAGAAGCCCAGCAGCGGCGCCACGACGATGAACACCACGGTCTTGATCAGGCCACTGGCGATCAGCGCGCCGGTACCGGCCTTGGCGACCGCGGCGCCAACGAGGCCGCCGATCAGTGCGTGCGACGACGACGACGGGATGCCGTAGTACCAGGTGATCACGTTCCACACGATGGCGCCCACCAGCGCCCCGAAGATCACGTGGTGGTCCACCACTTGCGGGTCGATGGTACCCTTGCCGATCGTCGTCGCCACGTGCAGGCCCACGATGAAGATCGCAATGAAGTTGAAGAACGCCGCCATGGCCACCGCGGTCTGCGGTTTCAGCACGCCGGTCGACACGACCGTGGCGATTGCATTCGCCGCGTCGTGGAAGCCGTTCATGAAGTCGAAGAGCAGCGCGAGGGCAATCAGGAGCCCCAGCGCGTAGATGCTGATTTCTAAGGTCTGCATGTTGTTGTTTTACCGTGCGACGCTTACGCGTTCTCGACGATGATGCCTTCGATGATGTTGGCCACGTCTTCGCAGCGGTCGGTCACGGTTTCCAGGATCTCGTAGATCGCCTTCATCTTGATCAGGTTGCGCACGTCCGGCTCGTCGCGGAACAGCTTGGACATGGCGGCGCGCATCACGTGGTCGGCGTCCGACTCCAGGCGGTCGATCTCCTCGCAGATGCCGACGATGTCGCGGGCATTGTCCATGTTCGACAGCAGGCCTACCGCATCCTTGACCTTCTCGCAGCATGCCAGCACCAGTTCGGCGAGGCGCTTGGCTTCCGGCGTGACGGCGTGCAGGTCGTACAGCGACACGGTCTGCGCGGCGTCCTCCATCATGTCCAGGATGTCGTCCATCTTGGTGATCAGCTTGTGGATGTCATCGCGGTCGATCGGCGTGATGAACGTCTTGTGCAGCAGGTCCACCGTGGTGTAGGTGATCTTGTCGGCCTGTTTTTCGATACTCTCGATCGCGTGCACGCGGTTTTCCAGGTCATCGAAATTGGTCATCAGGCCCAGCATTTCTTTCGCGCCCTTGACGCACAGTTCAGCATGCTGGTTGAACAGGTCAAAGAATTTGCCCTCGGTGGGCATCAGGCGTCCAAACATTTTATTCTCCGTTGGTTGATTCGGGGGTGCTGCCGGGACCGCCGCTCTAAGCGGTCCCTTTTTATATCAGTCGCCCTGGTAGATCGACAGGTTACCGGTGTAGTTGCCGAACTTGGTGTACATGCCCATCCACGTGAGGCGGATCGCGCCGATCGGGCCGTTACGCTGCTTGCCGATGATGATCTCGGCGGTGCCCTTGTCGGGCGAATCGGGGTTGTAGACTTCGTCGCGGTACAGGAAGATGATCACGTCCGCATCCTGTTCGATAGCGCCGGATTCGCGCAGGTCGGACATGACCGGACGCTTGTTGGGCCGCTGTTCCAGTGAGCGGTTCAGCTGCGACAGCGCGATCACCGGGCAATGCAGTTCCTTCGCCAGGCCCTTCAGCGAACGCGAGATTTCGGAAATCTCGGCGGCCCGGTTGTCGCCGGCCTGCGAGCCCGTCATCAGCTGCAGGTAGTCGACGATGATCAGGCCCAGCTTGCCACACTGGCGCGCCAGGCGGCGCGCGCGCGCGCGCATCTCGATCGGGTTCAGCGCCGGCGTCTCGTCGATGTAGAGCTGCGCTTCGTTCATTTTCTGGATCGCGTGCGTGAGACGCGGCCAGTCTTCGTCGTTCAGCTTGCCGGTACGCAGGCGATGCTGGTCGAGCTGGCCAACGGAGCCCAGCATACGCATCGCCAGCTGTGCGCCGCCCATCTCCATCGAGAACACGGCGACGGGCAGGCCCGCTTCGATCGCGACGTTTTCGCCGATGTTGACGGAAAATGCCGTCTTGCCCATCGACGGACGGCCCGCGACGATGACCAGGTCGCCCGGCTGCAGGCCGGACGTCATCTTGTCCAGGTCTGCAAATCCGGTGGGCACGCCCGTGATCTCGCTGCCGCTGTCGCGGCTGTACAGTTCATCGATGCGCTCGACCACCTGCGTCAGCAGCGGCTGCACGGCTGTCCAGCCCTGCGAGCCCCTGGAACCCTGCTCGGCGATCGCAAAGATCTTCGATTCCGCTTCGTCGAGCATCTGCTTGACTTCCTTGCCCTGCGGGCTGAACGCGTTGCCGGAGATTTCATCCGCGACGGTGATCAGCTTGCGCAGCACGCCGCGGTCGCGCACGATCTCGGCATAGCGGCGGATGTTCGCCGCCGACGGCGTGTTCTGCGCCATCGCGTTCAGGTATTGCAGGCCGCCCACTTCGTCGGCCTTGCCCAGCATCGTCAGTGCTTCGAACACGGTGATCACGTCCGCCGGCTTGCCGCCATTGATCAGGCGGATCATCTGTTCGAAGATGATCCGGTGGTCGTAGCGATAGAAATCCTCCGCGTGCATGAAGTCGGCGATGCGGTCCCAGGCGGCGTTATCGCGCAACAAACCGCCGATGACCGATTGCTCGGCTTCGATGGAATGTGGCGGGATACGGAGGGAATCGACTTGCGGGTCGGATGGGGCATTCATGGCGCGCATTATACCTGCATAAGCAGGCCAGAGTTCATAATGGTTGGCAAGATCGCTGCCCTGGAGGCAGCTTTGTGACAGCTCGATGACACCCTCGCAGCTCTGTTATAGCAGCCAAATGTCAGGCCTGTCGCCCTTCACGCGGCAGCGAAACAGCGCGTTCCGACACATGCTTCGGGTGCGGTTCGCGGGCTGCATGCAGGGCCTCGCGACGCCGGCGCCGGCAATAAAAAAGCCGGGCGAACCCGGCTTTTTTAATGTACGACGATCTTACCGAGGAAATATCCCGGTAATTAAGCAGCTTCGCCCACGACGGCGACGGTCACGTCGACCACCACGTCCGTGTGCAGGGAAACCGACACCGGGTGCTCGCCGGTGGTCTTCAGCGGACCGTTCGGCAGGCGCACGGCAGCTTTTTCCACGGCGAAGCCGGCTTTGGTCAGCGCTTCGGCGATGTCGAAGTTGGTGACGGAGCCGAACAGGCGGCCATCGACACCGGCTTTTTGCGACACGGTCACGGTCATGCCGTTCAGCTTGTCGCCCTGGCCTTGTGCGGCTGCCAGCTTTTCAGCGGCGGCTTTTTCCAGGTCGGCGCGCTTGGCTTCGAACTCGGCCACGGCGGCCGTCGTGGCACGGCGTGCCAGCTTTTGCGGGATCAGGAAGTTACGTGCGTAGCCGTCCTTGACCTTCACCACGTCGCCCAGGTTGCCGACGTTGATAACTTTTTCCAGCAGAATGATTTGCATAATGTTCTCCAGTTCTATCTGTACTGCTGCCGATTAGGCGTGGTGCAGATCGGTGTACGGCAGCAGGGCCAGGTAGCGCGCGCGCTTGATCGCGGTATCCACTTGACGCTGGTAGTGCGCCTTCGTGCCGGTCAGGCGTGCCGGCATGATCTTGCCGTTTTCCTGGATGAAATCTTTCAGGGTGTCGACGTCTTTGTAGTCAACTTGCTCAACGCCAGCGGCGGTGAAGCGGCAGAACTTCTTACGCTTGAACAGCGGGTTCTGCTGTTTGCGCTTTTCTTTCAGCTTGGCTTTGTTTTTGTCGAACTTTTTACCGAATGCCATTTTAGGCTCCTGTATTTAAATATTGTGTCGCTTCACGCGGCACGAAAATCAATGATGTGAAAAACCAGGCTCTTGCTGTTGCGGCTTTTCCTGGCGAGGAACCCCGAGAATTCGTAGGCCCCTCCCAGTGGCGCGCTGCTGAAACGGCCTGAAATCTCTCCCGCGGCAAGCGCGGCGATTTCAAATTCCGTCTGGCGGGCGATGCCTGCCTCGATCTGCTGCGAACTGTGCTGCAATATTGCATTCACGATCGGCAGCCCGGCGGGGGTATAACGTATGACTTCCCGCTCGGTGATCAGGCCAGTGAACTTCAGCTCGTTCAGCAAGACTCCAGGATTTAGGCTGCAGCAGCTGCCGGAGCGGCCGCGGCTTCAGCGCGGTGGCTCTTGGCGGCGTCTTCACGCTGGACCGACTTCATCATCGGCGAAGGAGCGGTTTCCGCTTTCTTCAGCTTGACGGTCAGGTGACGCAGCACGGCATCATTGAATTTGAACGCGGTTTCCAGTTCGACCAGAGTGTCGTTGTCGCACTCGATGTTCAGGCAGATGTAGTGTGCCTTGGCCAGTTTCTGGATGGAGTACGCCATTTGACGGCGGCCCCAGTCTTCCACGCGGTGCACGTTA
Organism: Pseudoduganella sp. jia 12; assembly: GCF_055502675.1. Classification (NCBI taxonomy): domain Bacteria; kingdom Pseudomonadati; phylum Pseudomonadota; class Betaproteobacteria; order Burkholderiales; family Oxalobacteraceae; genus Pseudoduganella; species Pseudoduganella sp. jia 12. The sequence goes on along the minus strand of NZ_JBUXKP010000013.1, from coordinate 118,990 downwards.
CCGCCGCGCGAGGTCACGCTGGCTTTGTAACGTTCGATCATCGCGGGCACTTGCTCGCTCTGGTCCGGATGGACGATAAATACGATTTCGTAGTGACGCATGCAAACTCCCTTAAGGACTGTTGATAGCCCACCCCGGCGTCAAGACGGGTGTGGGAAGAGGTAAGCCCGCAAGCATAGCAGGTATTTTGAGCGCTGGCTAGCCGCCAGCCTGGGCGCCGACGGGCTCGCAAGGGCTGTGCAAACGGGTAACGAGCATCGGGTTTTTTGCAACATTTCCCGCAAATTGGCGCTTGCCGCCGGTTTTCATGAAATATTTCTGCGCCTGAATCGTGTTTCCTCTTGCATTCGCACAGACACTGTACAAAAATACAGACTGTCTATATCCACAGCTATTCTTTACAGCTCATCGCACCATGATCAAGCTCACCGCAAGGCAGGAACAAATTCTCAACCTGATCAGGGATGCCATCGACACCACCGGCTTCCCGCCAACGCGCGCCGAGATCGCCGCCGAATTGGGTTTCAAATCGGCCAATGCGGCCGAGGAGCACCTGAAGGCGCTCGCGCGCAAGGGTGCGATCGAAATCACGGCCGGCACGTCGCGCGGCATTCGCCTGCTGGGCGACCGCGCCGCGCGGGCCGCGTCGGGGCCATCGGCGCCGGCGGGTGCACCCGGTTCTGGTCATGGGGCCGCGCATGGTACCGCGCATGGTACCGATTACATCCCGCAGGTGCCGGCGGCGCTGCTGATGCAGCTGCCGTTGATCGGCCGCGTGGCTGCCGGCTCGCCGATCCTGGCGCAGGAAAACCTGGAAAAAACCTACAGCGTCGACCCGGCCCTGTTCTCCGCGAAACCCGATTTCCTGCTGAAGGTGCGCGGCGAATCGATGCGTGATGTGGGCATCATGGATGGCGACCTGCTGGCGGTGAAGAAGGTGGACAGTGCCAAGAACGGCCAGATCGTCGTGGCCCGCATCGGCAGCGAAGTCACGGTGAAGCGCTACCGCCGCACCGGCTCCACGATCGAACTGCTGCCGGAAAACCCGGACTTCAAGATCATTACCGTGAAGCCCGAAGATGAATTCGCACTGGAAGGCCTGGCGGTCGGTCTGCTGCGCGCCTGGCACTGACATCCCTTCTGTCGCGCCCGCTTGCAAGGGCGGGCACGGCGCCTGATGTCGGCTGCCCTGGCCGGCACCATCCACATCATGCAGCGCTGCGACCGTGTCGCGGCGCCTGCCTTATCGCTCAACCTCACGAACCTGCCCTCCCGTCGGCCGCACCGCCACCCTGCCCCTGGCCTGGTCCACATGGATCGCATATTGGCCGAAAAAGTCGGCGCCAAGGATGCCGTCTGGCTGGAAGAAGCCTGGCAACGGCATCAGGTAGGGCGTGATCGCCGCCCCGCCGGGCAGCGAGACCGATACGAAGCTGCATGGCTTGTCCGGCCCGAACGCGTCGCACGGGGCCGGCCTGTCTCCCTGCTTTTCCACGGATTGCGGCTTGGCGATCGAGATGCTGGCGGCCGAATCGAACACGAGCCGATAGCGGGCCCGGTCATTCGACAAGGTCGCGACGATGCCTTCATGCACCCGCTCATAAGGAAGCGGCCGCCAGCCCGGGCCCGGATCGAGTGGCGCGCCGAAGCGCAAGGTGCGGGCGGACTGGTCGTACACGAAAGGCTGCCTGGCAAAGAGACCGAGGCCGACGACGGAGTGCGGCGGCAGCCCGGCACCATCGCCGATGTGCAGGCCCCACGCCTCGTACGACACGCCCGTCACCTCGCCGAACGATACGCCGTTGACGACGAGGTCGGGAATGACGAACTCCTCCTCCTCGCGCACCTCGCCGGTCAGGTCGGCGCTTCTTAACTTGCGCCCCGTGAGTTTCAGGCCGGGTATCTCGGCCATCACGTCGCGCGTCAGGTGCAGCGTACGGGACGAACCGGTGTCGAACGTGAACGGAAAGACCTTGCCGGCGATGGCCAGCTGCGCCACGGGGATGCCCTTTTCCAGCGCCAGCGGCACCGAGACTTCAGCCTGCGCGGCTGTGGCGGCAAACAGCGTGGCCAATGCGGCGGCGGCACCGATCCAGTGCTGCCTCATGCCTCATGCATCCAGCGCTTTGCGGAAATCGTCGACCAGGTCATCGGTATCCTCGATGCCCACCGATACGCGGATCAGCGATTCGGCGATGCCCATCGACGCGCGGCGCTCGGCTCCCATTTCGTAGAAGATCGTGTGCGCGACCGGGATCACCAGCGTGCGGGTGTCGCCCAGGTTCGACGCGGGCACGGCGATCCGCAGGCGGTTCAGGTAGTCGAAGCAGTCGATGCCATCCTGCAGTTCAAAACTGAACAGCGAGCCATGGGCCTTGAACAGGTCGGTCGCGATGGCGTGCTGCGGGTGCGACGGCAGGCCCGGGTAATGCACGGCGGCCACGCGCGGATCGGCTTCCAGCATCTCGGCCAGCGCCCTGGCATTGGCGCACGTGCGCTCCATGCGCAGCGCCAGCGTTTCGGCACCGACGGCAATGTGGTGCGCAGCTTCCGGGCCCAGCGAAGCGCCGAAGTCGCGCAAGCCCTTGGCGCGCACCTGCGTGATGCCCCACATCGCCGGCGCCGCCTTCTTGTAGTTCTCGAAGATGTTCGGGTAGCGGTTCCAGTCGTAGGTACCGGTATCGGTCAGGCTGCCGCCCAGCGCGTTGCCGTGGCCGGCGATCGATTTCGTCAGCGAATTGATGACGAGGCCGGCACCCACCGCTTTCGGACGGAACAGGTAAGGCGTGGTCATCGTGTTGTCGACGATGTACAGGATGCCCTTTGCCGCGCACAGCGCGCCGATGCGCTCCAGGTCCGCGATCTGGGTGCGCGGATTGGCGATCGTTTCGACGAACACGATGCGCGTATTGTCCTGCAGCGCGCTTTCGACATTCGCCACATCGGTCGCATCGACGAAATCGACGGCCACGCCCTGCCCGGCCACCGTCTGCCACAACGAGTTGGTGTTGCCGAACAAGAAGGACGACGAGACCACGTGGTCGCCGGCCCGCAGCAGTGCCTGGAACACGGCGCCGATCGCGCCCATGCCCGTGGCGAAGCACAGCGTGGCGACGCCGTCTTCCATCTTGTTGATTTTTTCTTCCAGCGCCGACACGGTCGGGTTGCCCTGGCGGCCGTAGCGGAAGCCCGGCTCGCGGCCCTGGAATACCGAGGCCAGTTGTCGCGCATCCGTATAGCCGAACGCGACCGACGTGTGGACGGGCTTGTGCAAGGAACCCTGCTCGATGGTCTTCTGGCGGTCGCCGTGCAGGATCGTGGTGGTAAAACCGTAGTTTTTCTTGTCGTTCATGTCTTATCAGAATAGTTGCCAAGAACCGGGGTCTGACCCCGGTTTCAGGAAATGTTTCCGAAAACCGGGGTCTGACCCCGGTTTTGGGAAACGTTCCAAGATTTCGGGCAATAAAAAGGGCTCCGCGAGGAGCCCGTGATTTACGCTTCGGTCATGGCCGCATTCAGGTTCAGGTGGTTGCGCGCGGCGTCCTCGACTTTTTCTTTCGGATTGTGGCGCGCTTGCTCGATGCGGTCCAGATAATCGGCCGAGATGTCGCCCGTGATGTACTTGCCATCGAAGCACGACGCTTCAAAGCTCGTCAGTGCGGGATTGACGTCCGAGATCGACCTTTTCAGGTCTTCCAGGTCCTGGTAGACCAGCGCGTCGGCCGTGATTTCCTTGCACACTTCCTCGACGGTGCGGCCGTGGGCGATCAGTTCGTCGCGGGTCGGCATGTCGATGCCGTACACGTTCGGGTACAGCACCGGCGGCGCGGCGGAAGCAAAGATCACTTTCTTCGCGCCGGAGTCGCGCGCCATCTGCACGATCTCGCGGCTGGTGGTGCCGCGCACGATCGAGTCGTCGACCAGCAGCACGTTCTTGCCCTTGAATTCGTCGCCGATGGCGTTCAGCTTCTGGCGCACGGACTTCTTGCGCAGTGCCTGGCCCGGCATGATGAAGGTGCGGCCGATGTAGCGGTTCTTGATGAAGCCTTCGCGGTATTCCTTGCCGAGGCGCAGCGCCAGCTGGATCGCGGCCGGACGCGACGAGTCGGGAATCGGCATGACGACGTCGATATCGTCCGCCAGGCCTTCGCGCTTGATCTTCTCGGCCAGGTATTCGCCCATCTTCAGGCGGGTGCTGTAGACGGAGGCGCCGTCGATCACGGAATCGGGCCGGGCCAGGTACACGTACTCGAACACACACGGGTTCAGCGACGGATTGTCGGCGCAGATGCGGGCATGCAGCTTGTTGTCGGCATCGACGAACACGGCTTCGCCCGGCTCCACGTCGCGCACGAAGCGGAAGCCGGCGCCTTCGAGCGCCACGGATTCCGACGCCAGCATGTATTCGGTGCCGTGCTCGGTTTCATTGATGCCCAGGCACAGCGGACGGATGCCGTGCGGATCGCGGAAGCCCAGCAGGCCGACATCGGCGATCTGCGCCACGGCCGCATAGCCGCCCTGCACGCGGCGGTTCAGTACCGTGACGGCGTCGAACAGCGTGCCCGCATCCAGCGAATAACCGGTGGTGGCGCGCATGATCTCGTGCGCCAGCACGTTCAGCAGCACTTCCGAATCGGAGTCCGTGTTGATGTGGCGGCGGTCGTTCTTGAACATCTCGGTCTTGAGCTGTTCCCAGTTGGTCAGGTTGCCGTTGTGCGCCAGCGTGATGCCGAACGGTGCATTGACATAGAACGGTTGCGCTTCCTCTTCCGACGACGAGCCGGCCGTCGGGTAGCGGCAGTGGCCGATGCCCGAATTGCCCATCAGCGAACGCATGTTCCGTGTACGGAACACGTCGCGCACGAGGCCATTGGCCTTGTGCATCGAGAACATGCTGCTGTGATTCGTTGCGATACCGGCCGCATCCTGGCCGCGATGCTGCAACAGCAGCAGCGCGTCATACAGCAGCTGGTTGACAGGTTGATGGGAAACGACGCCGACAATGCCACACATATTGTGCTCCTGAACAGGGTGCTGCTTGAGTAAGAAATTCTAAAATTGCACGTGCTGCGCCACGGCAGCGGGAAGGAACGGTTTCACGGTGCGCACGCCCGTTTCCGCATAGGGGGAGAACAGTGCCTCCCGCCAGAAGTACTGCTGCGGGATCGACGTCATGCCACACAATATGACGCCCGCCAGCACGATTACAAGCCCGCGCCCCAGCCCGAACAGCCCCCCGAGGCCGCGGTCGGCCAGCGACATGCCACCGGCCTCGACAAGGGCCGACACGGCCATCGACAGCAAGCCCATCAGGATGCGCACGCCGATGAAGAGTGCCAGGAACGCGACGATCAGCCGCACGACCTCGCCGGGGATCGCTGGCGGCAGCATGGCGGCCAGTTCGGCGGCATAGGCGTTGGCAATCACAAAGGCCACGACCCAGCCCAGCAGCGACAGCATTTCCTTCATCAGGCCGCGCAGCAGGCTGACAAGGGTCGACGTGCCCAGCACGAACAGCACCACGTAGTCAAAGATCGTTACAGCGGGAATCGTCACGGCAGCGCCACAGCGTCACGTCAGGCCGGGCTCAGGCTGCCCGACAGGCCGATCTTCTGCAGCCTGGCCTTGGCCTTTTCCGCTTCCTCGCGGCTACCGAACGGCCCCACCTTCACGCGGGTCAATTCGCCCGACGGCGATTTCTGCGTGAACGACTTGATGCCCGCATCGCGCAGCCTGCCCTGCAATTCCTCGACCTTGTCCTTCGCGGCCAGTGCGGCCACCTGGATCACGAAGCGCCCCGAGTCGGCCGGGGCCGGCGCGGCCTTGCCCTCCAGCAGCGCCAATGCGCGCGCGGCGTCATCCGTTTTCGGAACGGGCTTCGCTTCGGGCTTCGGGTCAGGCTTCGATTCGGGCTTCTTCGGTTCCGGTTTGGCTTCGGCCACTTTCTTCGGCTCCGGCTTCGGCTTCGGCTCGTGCCAGCTTTCCACCTTCGGCTCGTGCTTCGGTTCGGGCTTGTGCTCGGCCAGCTTCGGCACTTCGGCCCTGGGCTCGACCTTCGGCAGCGGGCGCGGCGGCGGCGAGACCACCGGCGTGTTGTCTTCCGGCTCGACGATTTCCTCGCTCTGGTCGAGCGCTTCGGCCTGCGCCGTCTTGGCGTCGATGGCGGCATCGGCGGCGGCCTCCGCCACGGCATCGGCGGCCGGCTCGGCATCGGCCTTCAGGCTGTCGGGCTTGTCCTTCGGAGGGATCTGGATCGCGATGTCGTTCGCCAGCGGCTTGGGCTCGGAGTCGAGCACCATCGGCAGGCCGATCGCCACGGCCAGGGCCAGCGCGATCGCACCGACCAGGCGGCGGCGCGCGCGCTTCTTTTCGGGCAGCACGGGGTCCGCCGCTTCCTTGCGGACACGGGTGCGGGGCGCCCCGGTGCCCGCGTCGGCGGACGAGGCACGCTTGGAGCGGGCTCGCTCCGTGATGGCGCGGTCATCCGCGGCCCGGTAGTAGCCGCTGTCTTCTGGGGACTGCTGCTTGTTTTTGCCGAATTTCGAGAACAAGCCCATGTATCAATCAGTGGAGGGAGGATTTGCGGGCGGCCATGACACCAGCCACCGTCAGGAACGAGCCAAAGACCACAATTCTATCATTCTCGCCCGCCCGGCTCATTGCATTTGCAAAAGCTTGTGCAGGCGTATCGAAGACATTGACGGTTTTTTCATGTGGATCGGGCACGGTAGCCTGCACTTTCGCAGCCAGTTCCGACGCGGACGCGGCGCGCGGCGACGGCAGCGTGGCCAGGCACCAGTGGTCGATCGAGCCGCCGATGGCCTTGATGACGCCATCGATATCCTTGTCGTGCATGGAGCCGAACACGGCGAACGTGTACGGGTGATAGCCCATATTGCCCAGGTTCTGGTTCAATGCCGACGCCGCATGCGGGTTGTGCGCCACATCGAGGATCACGCTGGGGCGGCCCGGCAGCACCTGGAAGCGGCCCGGCAGCTCGACGGTGACGAGGCCGTGCCGCACCTCCTGCGCGCCGACCGGCAGCTCGTTGCGCAGCACTTCCAGCGCGGCCAGCGCGGCCGATGCGTTCAGCAGCTGGTTGGCGCCGCGCAGGCTCGGGTAAGCCAGCGCGTTGCGGCGCTGGCCACGGCCACCGTAATTCCATTGCTGCTTGTCGCCCGAATAGTTGAAGTCGCGGCCCATCAGCCACAGGTCCGCGCCGATCGCATTCGCGTGGTCGACCAGCGCCTGCGGCGGCACCGGGTCGCTGCAGATCGCCGCCTTGCCCGGCCGGAAGATGCCGGCCTTTTCAAAGCCGATCTGCTCGCGCGTGCCGCCCAGGTAGTCGACGTGGTCGATGTCCACCGACGTGACGATGCTGACATCGGCATCGACGATATTGACGGCATCGAGCCGGCCGCCCAGGCCCACTTCGAGGATGGCCACGTCCAGCTGCGACTTGCTCATCAGGTGCATGATCGCCAGCGTGGTGAACTCGAAATACGTCAGCGGCGTGTCGCCACGCACGGCCTCGACGGCATCGAACGCTTCGACCAGCATGGCATCGGAGGCCAGGTCGCCATTCACGCGGGCACGTTCGTTGAAGTCCAGGAAGTGCGGCTTGATGTACAGCCCGACGCGGTAGCCCGCGCGCAGCAGGATCGATTCCAGCATCGCGCAGGTGGACCCCTTGCCGTTGGTGCCGGCCACCATGATCACCGGGCAGGTGAATTGCAGCTGCAGGCGCTCCTTGACGGCGCGGACGCGGTCGAGGCCCATGTTGATGACGGTTTCGGCGTGGCGCGATTCAAGCAGCGCGAGCCATTCTGGCAGGGTGGTCGGGGTTGACATGTCGGTTGGAGAAAAGCGGAGGGATTAGCGCAAAGACGTGATTCTAGCGCACGACATGAAACGGGGCCGGGTCTTGCGGACCCGGCCCCGTTTCATGTCGTGCCGCGTTGCCGCGGCAGTGTCAGGCGACGACGATCATGCCGGCATTTTCATGCCAGCACTTCAGCGGCCTGGTTCTGCAGCAGTGCCAGCAGGCGCGCGATTTCCTCGCGCATCTTGCGACGGTCGACGATCATGTCGATCGCGCCCTTGGTGAGCAGGAATTCGCTGCGCTGGAAGCCTTCCGGCAGCTTTTCGCGCACCGTGTTCTCGATCACGCGCGGGCCGGCAAAGCCGATCAGCGCCTTCGGCTCGGCCATCACCACGTCGCCCATGAAGGCGAACGACGCGGACACGCCGCCCATCGTGGGATCGGTCAGCACGCTGATGAACGGCAGCTTCTTTTCGGACAGCTTGGTCAGCATCGACGTGGTCTTGGCCATCTGCATCAGCGACAGCAGGCCTTCCTGCATGCGCGCGCCGCCGGTGGCGGTGATGCAGATGAACGGCACTTTCTGTTCGAGCGCCACCTGGGCCGCGCGGGCGAAGCGTTCGCCGACGACGGAACCCATCGAACCACCCATGAATTCGAATTCGAAGCACGCCACGACGACCGGCAGGCTCATGATCGAACCGCCCAGGCACACCATCGCATCGGTCTCGCCGGTCGCTTCCAGCGCCTGCTTCAGGCGATCCGGGTATTTCTTGCTGTCCTTGAACTTCAGCGTATCGACGGGCAGCGTTTCCTGGCCGATTTCATAGCGGCCGCCAGCGTCGAGCAGCGCATCGAGGCGCTCGCGGGCACGGATGCGCATGTGGTGGTCGCACTTCGGACACACATGCAGGTTCGACTCCAGGTCGGTACGGTACAGGACGGCCTCGCAGGAGGGGCACTTCACCCACAGGCCCTCGGGCATCGTCTTGCGAGCGGCAGCCTCCGAGCGCTGGATGCGCGGAGGAAGCAGTTTTTCCAACCAGCTCATATTTTCTCCTGTTGCTCTAACTTAGGGGCGAAGTGTAGCCGTTTATGCCTGTCGTGTCGAACATTCAACTTTGGCAATTTTCCGCACGCACGTCTGATTTTTTGCGGTGTGGAAGACATACTGCCGAGCCCGTGTTGCCGGGCAATAGCCCGGCTGCCAGGCAGTCGGATCATGGTCCGACAACACGGGCTGGACTTTAGTGGCTTATTCGTCGAGCGCCTTGCGAATGCCGGCGACGAATGCCTGTACGGCGGCCGGAGCCTGCTCCGGCTCGGCGGCTTCGATTTCCTGGATGATCCGGCTGCCGATGACGACGGCATCGGCCACGCCGGCCAGTGCTTTCGCCGTGGCGGCGTCGCGGATGCCGAAGCCCACGCCGATGGGCAGGCTGACATGCTGGCGGATCGCGGCGATGCGCTCGGCCACCTGGGCGGTATCGATGTTGCCCGCACCGGTCACGCCCTTCAGCGACACGTAGTACGAGAAACCGCTGCCCACCTTGGCCACCTGCGCGATGCGCGCCTCGGTCGACGTGGGCGCCAGCAGGAAGATCAGGTCGAGGCCGGCTGAACGCATCCTGGCGGCGAACGCCTCGCACTCCTCGGGCGGGTAGTCGACGACGATCGCGCCATCGGCACCCACCGCCCGGGATTGCTCGACGAATTCGTCCACGCCGATGCGCTCGATCGGGTTGGCGTAGCCCATCAGCACGACAGGCGTGTGCTGGTTGGTCTTGCGGAATTCGCGCACGTACTCGAACACGTGGCGGATGCCCACGCCATGCACGAGCGCGCGCTCGCAGGCGCGCTGGATGACAGGGCCTTCGGCCATCGGGTCGGAAAACGGCACGCCGAGTTCCAGCACGTCCGCGCCGCCCGCCACCAGGGCGTGCAGCAGCGGCACCGTCGATGCGGGCGATGGATCGCCTGCGGTAATGAAGGTCACGAGACCGGTCTTGTTTTGCGCTTTCAGCGCGGCGAAAGTCTGGGCGATACGGGACATGGTTGTTCTCTGCTTGAAGACCCCGACGGCAGGCGCTGGGGTCGGACCCGGCGGGTCCGACCCCGACCCGCCGTGGGGTTGGAATTGACGATAGCGACGCTTGGAAAAAGGTGCGGCGATCAGCCGAACTTGAGTCCCATGCGCTCGGCCACGGTGTGCATGTCCTTGTCGCCGCGGCCGGACAGGTTGGCCAGCACGATCTTGTCCTTCGGCAGCGTGGCGGCCAGCTTGGCGGCATACGCAAGCGCGTGCGACGATTCCAGCGCGGGGATGATGCCTTCGATGTGGCAGCAGTCGTGGAATGCGCTCAGCGCTTCCTCGTCGGTGATCGACACGTATTGTGCGCGGCCGGAATCCTTCAGCCAGGCGTGCTCCGGACCCACGCCGGGATAGTCGAGGCCGGCGGAGACGGAGTGCGTTTCGATGATCTGGCCGTCGTCGCTCTGCAGCAGGTAGGTGCGGTTGCCGTGCAGGACGCCCGGATAGCCCTTCGTCAGCGAAGCGGCGTGCTTGTCCGTATCGAGGCCCTCGCCCGCCGCTTCCACGCCGATCAGCTGCGTTTCCTTCTGGTCGATGTAGGGATAGAAAATACCCATCGCGTTCGACCCGCCGCCGATGCAGGCCAGCACGTAGTCGGGCTGGCGGCCCGTCATCTCCGGCATCTGCACGAGGCACTCCTCGCCGATCACGGACTGGAAGTCGCGCACGAGCATCGGGTACGGGTGCGGGCCGGCCACGGTGCCGATGATGTAGAACGTGTTTTCGATGTTGGTGACCCAGTCGCGCATGGCTTCGTTCAACGCATCCTTCAGCGTCTTCGAACCGGATTCGACGGGCACGACGGTGGCGCCCAGCAGCTTCATGCGGTAGACGTTCTGCGCCTGGCGCTTGACGTCCTCGGCGCCCATGTAGACGACGCATTCCAGCCCGAAGCGGGCGCAGATCGTCGCCGTGGCCACGCCGTGCTGGCCGGCGCCGGTCTCGGCGATGATGCGCGGCTTGCCCATGCGCTTGGCGAGCAGCGCCTGGCCGATCACGTTGTTGATCTTGTGCGCGCCGGTGTGGTTCAGGTCTTCGCGCTTGAAGTAGATCTGCGCGCCGCCGGCGATCTCGGACCAGCGCTTGGCGTGGTAGATCGGCGAAGGCCGGCCGACGAAGTGCTTCAGCTCGTAGCGGAATTCCTCGAGGAATTCAGGATCCTGGCTGTAGCGGACATAGGCCTCGTTCAGCTCGGCCAGCGCATAGGTCAGCGTTTCGGCGACGAACGAGCCGCCGTACGGGCCGAAGTGGCCGGTGCTGTCGGGCAGCTGGTAATCGGTGGCGTGGAACAGCGGTGCAGCAAGGGAAGCTGTGGGCGAAGATGCGGAAAATTCGGAAGTCATGATGGCGTTCTCTGGTAACGGGGGAACGCCGTCGGCGTACAACTCAGGTGTACACGCTCAGGTGTGCACGCTCATGCGACGTTCCCGGGGGTGGCATCGCCGGCCTTTACCGCGGCAATGAATTGCGCAATCAGGCCGGCATCCTTGATGCCCTTCGCGGCTTCGACGCCGGAACTGACGTCAACCGCCCAAGGGCGAACCTGCGCCACCGCGCCAGTCGCATTTTGCACGCTCAAGCCACCACTCAAAACGGCCCGATGCGCGAGTTCTTCTGGAATGAGAGACCAATCGAAAACCTTTCCTGCGCCGCCATAGGCATCGACATAGGTGTCGAACAGAAGCCCGGCAAACTGGGCGGCATGAGACCGCGACGAGGCGCGGCATTGTGCCTCGTATTCTAGCAGCTCGGCGCCGGTCGTGGACGGTTTTACCCGGAACACGCGCAGGAACGGGCGGTTCACGGCAGCCGCGGCCGCGGCGCACGCCTCGATTGTTTCATCGCCGTGGAACTGCAGCAACCCCACGGGGGCGACCCGCACGATATCCGCCACGTCATCCGCCGGCACGTTGACGAACAGCCCGACGGCAGTGACGAACGGCGGCAAGGTGGCGATCAGCTCGGCCGCGCGCTGCGGCGTCACGTAGCGCGGACTCTTCGGATAGAACACGAAGCCGATCGCATCGGCCCCGGCGGCCACGGCGGCGGCCAGGTCTTCTTCGCGGGTCAGGCCGCAGATCTTGATGCGGGTACGGTGCATGGTCATGTTCGACAATCTCAGAATGCGGGAAGGATGCGCGGGGATTCCTGCGGCAAGCCCCATTTGCCGTCGTACTCGATCTGCGCCAGGTACAGGCCGTCCGGCATGAACGTGGGCGCGGCGAGCGTGCGGTTGCGCCCTTCCAGCAATTCGCCCAGCCATTCCGGCTTTTCGCGGCCCTGGCCGATGTAGACGAGCGAACCGACCAGGTTGCGCACCATGTGGTGCAGGAAGGCGCTGGCCCGCAACGTGAACAGGATCATGTCGCCATGCTGTTCGATGCCGATCTCGTACATGTCCTTGACCGGCGTTTTCGCCTGGCAGCCGGCGGCGCGGAACGCGGAAAAATCATGCCGGCCGAGCAGCGGGTGGACCGCTGCGCGCATGCGCTCGACATCCAGCGGGCGATGGCAGAAGCCGGCGCGGCCGGACAGCAGCGGCGCGCGCACGGCATTGTTGTACAGCAGGTAGTGATACGTGCGCGAGCGGGCCGAGAAGCGCGCGTGGAAATCGTGTTCGGGCTGGAATTCGGCATCGCCGAAAGGGACGACTTCGTGCAATTGCTTCGCCCAGCGCACGCCGATCGAATCGGGCAGGAAGGCGTTGATGCCGCGCACCCAGGCATGCGGCTCGCGCTGCAGGCCGGTATCGAAATGGACGACCTGCCCCAGCGCATGCACGCCGGCATCGGTGCGGCCGGCGCAGGTGGTGCCGATGTGGACGCAGGCAAAGCGTTCGATGGCCTGTTCGAGCTTGTCCTGCACGGTCTGGCCATGCGGCTGGACCTGGTAGCCCTGCCAGTCGGCGCCGTTGTACTGGACGCCCAATGCGATGCGTTTCAATGCCTGCCCTGCCTCGGTGAAAGAGCGGGAATTATACGCGCAAGCATATGCGCATGGCCGGCCCCGGGCTGCAAGCCGGGGCCGCTGCCGGTCATCCCAGCTGCGCCAGCATCTGGTTGGCGCGCGCCACCTGCTCGCTGCTGCCGCCGCGCAGTACTTCGTCGAGCAGTTCGCGGGCGCCTTCCTTGTCGCCGATTTCCTGGTAGGCGACAGCCAGGTCGAGCTTGGTATCCATTTCCATCTGCTGCGGGGTCGGTGCAGCGGGAGCTGGCACGGAAGCGGGCTCCGCTTGCGGCGTGGCCGTTTCATCCAGGTCCAGGTCGATGCCGGTCAGGTCGAATTCCGGCGGCGGCGGTGCGGTGGCCGGTGCCGGCGGCAGGTCGGGCAATCCATGGTCCAACTCGTCCAGCGACGGGGCCGGCTCGCCCGGTCGGGCGGTACCCGGCGTGGCGACCGCGGGCGGGGGCACGTCGAAGTCCATCAGGTCGAGTTCGGCCAGCGGGTCGGCGCCCGGCGCGGCGGCCGAGGGTACCGGCGGAGCAGCCTTGTCGTCAGGCAGGTCGAAATCGAAATCCGGCGCAGGTGCCACGGCCGGTTGCGCCGGCTCGGGTGGCAGGTCGAATGCCAGGTCGAGCGGATCGGCCGGGGCGTCCGCGGCCTTGCCGGCTGCATCGTCCGCCGCCTTGGCTTCCTGCGGCGATGCCTCGAGATCCAGGCCGCCCAGGTCGAAGTCCAGGTAATGGTCCGCGTCGCCGGCCTCGTCCGCCCTCGGCTGCGCGGTGCCAGCCTGCCCCGCCGCCGGGGCATCCGGCTGCGCGGTCGCATCGCTGAAATCAAAGTCCCCCAGGCGATCGTCCGCAGCCGGCGCGGGTGGTTCGGCAAAATCGAAATCGAGCGCGTTGACGGCGGTTTCGGGAACCGGCTCCTTGCTCAGGTCGAGATCGAGGCCTTCGTGCGGTGCCGGTTCGGCGGCACGGGCGCGCGCCGCATCGTCCAGCGCGGCGGCGAAATCGCTGCCAGGCGCGGCTGGGCTGGCCGCATCGGCGGCAAGCGCCGCGGCACCCGCCGCGGCCGCGGTGGCGGCAACCGGACCGGCACCATCCTGTGCGCCATACAGCGGATTGTCCGGATCGACCGAACGGCCCAGCGCGGCGGCCTGCGCCCACTCGTCGCCTTGCCCCCTCGTCAGCGCATACAGTTCGTTGGCCTGGACCTCGAAGGCACGCAGGTCATTGCGGTTCGCATAGATTTCCAGCAGCTTCAGCCGCGCCGCGTGCCGTTCCGGGTGCGTGCGCAATGCTTCCTTGAGGATTTCCTCGGCCTGCGCATCGCGGCCATAGGCGATATAGACGTCGGCTTCGGCCACCGGGTCGACTTCGTTCATGTCGAGCTGGCTGGCGGACGGCGCGAAGTTCGAATTGAAGACGCTGTTGCTCGTGTCCACGCTCTGCCCGCCCGGCTCGGCAAACAGCGACTGCGCGCCCGCGTCGGCGGACGGCTCGGCCACGGGCACTTTCTGCGCCACGGTGGCGGGCGCGGCCTTGCGGCGGCGCGCCAGGATCAGCGCGGTACCGCCCAGGATCGCCGCCAGCGCGATACCGAGCGCGGCGATATTGTCCTTGACGGCATCCATGAGGCCGGGTTCCAGGCGTTCCGGCAGCACGACCGCGGCGGGCGGTGGCGCGGCGGGGCGTGCCGGCGCCGGGTTGGCGGCGGGCGCCACCGGCTGCGGCGCGGCCGCGACCGGCGAGCCATTGTTATCCAACTCAGGCACGGCGCCATTCTGCGCATCCGCGCCGGACTGGCTCTTCACTGCCATCAGGTTTTCCAGGTCGCTGACGTTCTTTTCCAGCTCCTTGACGCGCGCGGCGGCATCGGCCACCTGCTGGTCTTTCGCGATCTTGTCCTCGGTACCGGCCTTGCCGGAGGCCTCGCCCGCCTTCGACAGCTTCAGCTGGTCCTGGGCTTCGTTGACGGCGTTCGGCCGTTCCTCGACTTTCGCCGTGATCTTGCCGCCGGCGCTTTGCTGCGGCACCTGGGCCTGGGCCGGCGTGGCCGCTTCGACCTGGCTGGCCAGGCGATTGCGGTAGGCATTGAAGTCGGCCGCGTGCGCGATGACGACGCGGCGCGCTTCGGAACGGTCGGTGCCGCGCACCGCCTCCGTATCCGGCACCGACAGGATCCTGCCCGCCTTCAGGCGATTCATGTTGCGGCCGCTGAACGCCTCGGGGTTGGCGCGATACAGTGCCACCAGCATCATGTCCAGCGACACGTCGGCCGGCTTGATGCCGCTGGCGATGCCGGACAGCGTGTCGCCACGCTTGACGCGGATATCGTCGGCTTCTTCACGGGCGGCCTGTGGGCGCGCCGGCTGAGTGGCCGCCGGTGCAGGGGTGGATGGCGTGGCCGGTGCGCCGGCCTGCGCGGCGGCACGGTTGACGTCGACCGGTGCCGCCACCTGCGGCGATTGCGGGTTGCGCATTTCCGCCGGGTCCAGCAGGAATGTGTATTCTCGGACGAGGCGTCCGTTGGCCCAGGAAAGCTCGAGCAGCATGTCGACGAACGGCTCGTTGACCGGCTGCGCCGAGGTTACGCGGATGAAGCGCCGCCCTTCACGCTGCTCGATATCGAAGCGCAGGTTCAGCAATGCCGGGTTGAATTCGACGTTCGCGGCCTTGAAAGCTTCCAGCGGCGCCAGCTTCACGGCCAGGTCGGTTGCCTCTGCCGGCGTGACGGCCGTCAGCTCGATTTCGGCGCGCAGCGGCTGCCCCAGGGCGGACAGCACGGTGAGCTTGCCGAGGCCGGCGGCATGCGCCGGCGGGAGGATGGCTGCGCCGATGACGGCGCTGGCCAATGCGGACAACGCAAACGAAGCGACCCTGGAGCGTTTATATACGGGCATATTCTTATGGTGTTAAGTTGGCAACGGGCGGCCGGGGCTTGGCCGGACGTCCCAACATAACATCATGCCCGTGAGCATGCAAGCGCTGCTCCCGGAGCGCGCGCCCCCTATGAAAGGCTTGGTTCGTTTCTCGATTCGTTCCTCAAGCGCGGCGCCGCCGCAGCATGCCGCCAGCAAGAACGAGGCCGGTGCCCAGCATCAGATAGCTCGACGGTTCAGGAACCACGCTGACGACGGCCAACGCGCTGGCCGATATCTGCAGTTCGGAAATCAGGTCGTGGCCCGAATCGTTCACGAACTCGACCTGGAACCAGTCATCGAATGCCGTGCCGCCGCCGGGGTTGTACGTCGACAGCATCCTGGAATAGAGGCTGGGCGTGCCATCGTCGGAAGGCGTGAAGCGCACCGATACACCCGCCGCGCTGTTCTGCCCCGGCACCGGGGTGCCAATGGCAAGCGCCCCGGTGGCGTGGCCGGTGAAGATCAGTTTGGTTCGGGGACTCAGTATGTAGACGGCCTCCCAGAGGCCAACCGCCTGATAGATGCCGGCCTCGCCGATACTGCCGGACGCACCCATCGTGTCGCCACTGAACCAGGCCGTGGCCTGGGCGCTGCCGGCGACCTGCGATGACGACACCAGTTCGCCTGCGCTGCTGGGCTGTTCGTCATTGCTTTGTTCGTCGCCATAGAGCGCGGCGACGCTGGTCGCGGCAACCCGCCTGTTGATGGGGAAGGCGATGGAGGGCGCGATGCCATCGGCTGGATCCAGGTCGACCAGCTGGTAACGGTAATCGGAGAGGGATGCCTGCGCAGTCGAGTCCTGCGCGAGCGCGTTGCCGAACAATACTGCCAGGACGGACCCGGCAACGAGCGCGCGTTTCATGTCGGGCCTCGCTTGTCATTGTGATCATTCAGCCTAGCAGGCTTTCGATCGCCTGGCGAGGCCGGATATGCTTGCATACAACTTGTATGCGTAACGCAACGCATTGCATGGTGCGAGCCGGAGTGTCGACGCAAAAAAACCGGGCTCGCGGCCCGGTTTTTGCATGCCAATCTGCGGATTACTTGTCCAGCACGATGCGCAGCATGCGGCGCAGCGGCTCGGCCGCGCCCCACAGCAACTGGTCGCCGACGGTGAACGCGGAGATGTATTCCGGGCCCATCGACAACTTGCGCACGCGGCCGACCGGGATCGTCAGGCTGCCAGTCACGGCGGCCGGCGTCAGGTCGCGCACGGAAGCTTCGCGCGTGTTCGGCACGAACTTCACCCACTGGTTGTCGTTGGCGATGATGTCGTTGATCTCGTCCAGCGGCACATCCTTGTTCAGCTTGATGGTCAGTGCCTGCGAGTGGCAGCGCATCGCGCCGATGCGCACGCACAGGCCATCCACCGGGATCGCTTTCGTGGCGAAACCTTCGCCGCGGCCGAGGATCTTGTTGGTCTCGGCGCCGCCCTTCCACTCTTCCTTCGACTGGCCGTTGTTCAGGTCCTTGTCGATCCAGGGGATCAGGTTGCCGGCCAGCGGCACGCCGAACTGCTTGGTTTCCTCGGCCGACAGGCCATGCTGCGTGGCCAGCACCTGGCGATCGATTTCCAGGATGGCCGAAGCCGGATTGTCCAGCAGCGGCTTCACGGCGGCATTGATCGTGCCGAACTGGGTCAGCAGCTCGCGCATGTGCTGCGCGCCGCCGCCCGAAGCGGCCTGGTACGTCATCGACGTCATCCAGTCCACCAGGTTGGCCTTGAACAGGCCGCCCAGGCCCATCAGCATGCACGACACGGTGCAATTGCCACCGATAAAGTTCTTCACGCCCTTCGTCATCGCATCCTTGATGACGTTCAGGTTGACCGGATCGAGCACGATGACCGAATCCTTGTCCATGCGCAGCGTGGATGCCGCGTCGATCCAGTAGCCGTTCCAGCCAGCCGCGCGCAGCTTGGGGAACACTTCGCTCGTGTAGTCGCCGCCCTGGCAGGAGATGATGATCTCGCAGCGCTTCAGTTCGTCGATATCGGTGGCGTCCTTCAGCGTGGTTTCGTTCTTCGCCATTGCCGGGGCCTTGCCGCCCGTGTTCGACGTGGAGAAGAAGACCGGCTCGATGTGCTCGAAATCGCCCTCTTCCTGCATGCGCTGCATCAGCACGGAACCGACCATGCCGCGCCAGCCTACCAGACCTACTAATTTCATATCGTTACCCTCGGATGTTTTGGATGTTTTAGTGGAACGCGCCAGCGGCACGTTCCGTGTACAAGTGTTTATTTCGCCAGTGCCTTGACGACGGCGTCGCCCATCTGCTCGGTGCCCACTTTCGTGGTGCCTTCCTCGTGGATGTCGGCGGTGCGCAGGCCCTGGGCCAGCACGGCCTTGACGGCGTTGTCGATGCGGTCGGCCTGTTCGGCGCGGCCCAGCGAGAAGCGCAGCATCATCGCGGCGGACAGGATCGTGGCCAGCGGATTGGCGATGCCCTTGCCGGCGATGTCGGGCGCGGAGCCGTGCGACGGTTCGTACAGGCCCTTGTTGTTCGCATCCAGCGAGGCCGAAGGCAGCATGCCGATCGAGCCGGTCAGCATCGCGGCGGCATCGGACAGGATATCGCCAAACATGTTGCCGGTAACGATCACGTCGAACTTCTTCGGCGCGCGCACCAGCTGCATCGCGGCGTTGTCGACATACATGTGGTCCAGCGCCACGTCCGGATATTCCTTGTGCACATCGGTGACGATGTCTTTCCAGAACTGGAACGTTTCCAGCACGTTGGCCTTGTCCACGCTGGTCAGGCGCTTGTCGCGCTTTTGCGCGGCCTGGAACGCCACGTGGGCGATGCGGCGGATTTCACCCTCGGCATAGCGCATGGTGTCGAAGCCTTCGCGCTGGCCCTTGAACGGGCCGTCCGGGCATTCGCGCACGCCGCGCGGCTGGCCGAAATAGATATCGCCGGTCAGTTCGCGGATGATCAGGATATCCAGGCCCGACACCACCTCGGGCTTCAGCGTGGAAGCGCCGGCCAGTTCCGGATACAGGATCGCCGGACGCAGGTTGGCGAACAGGCCCAGGTTCTTGCGCAGGCCGAGGATGGCCTGTTCGGGACGCAGCGGACGGTCCAGCGTGTCGTACTTCCAGTCGCCGACGGCGCCGAACAGCACGGCATCGGCCGCCTTGGCCAGTGCCAGCGTGGCTTCCGGCAGCGGGTGGCCGGCCGCTTCGTAGCCGGCACCGCCGACCGGCGCGGTTTCCAGTTCGAACTTCTCGTCGAGTGCGTTCAGCACCTTGACAGCCTGGGCGACGATCTCCGGGCCGATGCCGTCGCCCGGCAGGATTGCGATTTTCATTTGTTATTTACCCGTTTTCAGATCGAGTTGGCCAGCCAGGGCTGGCTTGCCAGATGCCGCTCCTCGAACGCGCGGATCGTATCCGCGTGGCGCAGCGTGAGGCCAATATCGTCGAGGCCGTTCATCAGGCAATATTTGCGGAAGGCGTCGACCTCGAAGGGGTAGGAGATCTTGCCGTCCTGGGAGCGGATGACTTGCTGCTCAAGGTCCACCACCAGGCGGTAGCCGGGGAAGGCCTTGACTTCGTCGAACAGATGATCGATCTGCGCTTCGGATAAGACGACCGGCAGCACGCCGTTCTTGAAGCAATTGTTAAAGAAGATGTCGGCAAAACTGGGCGCCAGGATGGCGCGGAAGCCATATTGTTCCAGGGCCCACGGTGCGTGTTCGCGCGAGGAGCCGCAGCCGAAGTTCTTGCGCGTAAGGAGAATCGACGCGCCCTGGTAGCGGGGCTGGTTCAGCACGAAGTCGGGATTGACCGGACGTTTCGCGTTATCCATGCCGGGCTCGCCGTGATCCAGGTAGCGCCATTCGTCGAACAGGTTGGGGCCGAAGCCCGTGCGGCGGATCGATTTCAGGAACTGCTTCGGGATGATGGCGTCGGTATCGACGTTCGAGCGGTCGAGCGGGGCGACGAGGCCCTCGTAAATCGTAAATTTGTCCATGCTGCTCTTTCGGTTGCGCACGGCACCTGGCCGTGCTGCGTGTTATTTTCTGCCGGCGCCTTCGACGGCCTGGCCGACCTTCTGCACATCCTTGCCGAAGCCGGCAACCGTGTTGCAGCCGGTGAGGACGATGGTGGCGAGGGCGATGGCGAACAGGGTTTTCATGGTTCTGACTTCTTGTGAAAGTTTGGGTAGCGCTTGCTTTCACCCCAACCGCAAATACTGGGGTCAGACCCGGCGGGTCTGCCCCCGGACTCTGCCGTTGGGGTCGATCAGGTCAGCGGATCGCGCGGATGTCGACGAAATGGCCGGCGATACCGGCCGCGGCTGCCATGGCCGGCGAGACCAGGTGGGTGCGCCCGCCCTGGCCCTGGCGGCCTTCGAAGTTACGGTTCGACGTGGAAGCGCAGCGCTCGCCCGGCTCCAGCCGGTCGGCGTTCATGGCCAGGCACATCGAGCAGCCCGGCTCGCGCCATTCGAAGCCTGCGGCCCTGAAGATCGTGTCCAGTCCTTCCCGCTCGGCCTGTTCCTTGACGAGGCCGGAGCCCGGCACCACCATCGCCAGTTTCACGTTCGAGGCGCGCTGCTTGCCGCGCACGACGGCGGCGGCGGCGCGCAGGTCTTCGATGCGCGAGTTGGTGCAGGAGCCGATGAACACCTTGTCGATGCGGATATCCTCGATCGCCGTGTTCGGCTTCAGGTTCATGTAGACCAGCGCCTTTTCCATCGCCTCGCGCTTGACCGGGTCTCTTTCCTGGTCGGGATCGGGCACGCGGCCGTCGACCGGCACGACCATCTCGGGCGAAGTGCCCCAGGTGACCTGCGGCTTGATCTCGGCGGCATCGAGGGTGACGACCATGTCGAACTTCGCGCCCGGTTCGGTGTGCAGGGTGCGCCAGTACTCGACGGCGCGTTCCCAGTGCGGGCCCGCCGGTGCGAAGGGGCGGCCCTTCACGTAATTGATCGTGGTGTCGTCGACGCCGACCATGCCGGCACGCGCGCCCGCTTCGATCGCCATGTTACAGACCGTCATGCGGCCTTCCATCGACAGCGCGCGGATCGCGGAACCGCCGAACTCGATCGCGTAGCCGGTGCCGCCGGCCGTGCCGATCTTGCCGATGATGGCCAGCACGATATCCTTGGCGGTCACGCCGGGCAGCAGTTCGCCGTCGACCTGCACCAGCATGGCTTTGGACTTTTTCGCCAGCAGCGTCTGCGTTGCCAGCACGTGCTCGACTTCGGAAGTGCCGATGCCGTGCGCCAGGGCGCCGAAGGCGCCGTGGGTGGACGTGTGCGAATCGCCGCAAACGACGGTCATGCCGGGCAGCGTGGCACCCTGCTCCGGGCCGATCACGTGGACGATGCCCTGGCGCTTGTCGTTCATGTTGAAGTACGTGACGCCGTACTCCTTGGTGTTGTTGTCCAGCGTTTCCACCTGCAGGCGGGAAACAGGATCCTCGATACCGTGCGAGCGGTCGGTGGTGGGCACGTTGTGGTCTGCCACCGCCAGGTTGGCGGACAGGCGCCACAGAGAGCGGTTGGCTGCGCGCAGGCCGTCGAAGGCTTGCGGGCTGGTGACTTCATGCACGAGGTGGCGATCGATGTACAGGATGGCGGTGCCGTCGTCCTCCGTGCGCACCACATGCGATTCCCAGAGTTTGTCGTAAAGCGTCTTCATAATGCTGCTTGCTGCCTGTGTGTAGAAAGTTCCGTTTTGATTATGCCACAGTTTGTGCGCTGCAAAACAAGCCGACTTTCCGCCTCGTGGGCCGCGGTCCCTTGCATTTCCCTGCTGCGCGCCTAGGGCGCCGATGCTGCAAATTGTTGCTCCGAAAATGGCGGTCCGGCGAACCGGCGAACCGGCAGACCCTATTTTCGAGGAAACATTTCTCAAAACCGGGGTCTGACCCCGGATTCAGGAAATGTTGCGCAAAATTGGGGTCTGACCCCGGTTCAAAGCAATATTTTAGTTTAGAAAGCGAAAAAGCCTGCGATTGCGGTCGCAGGCTTTTCGGGTGATTTGCTTGGCGAACTGTCTATGCTGCCATGCGCACGCTGCTCCTGCAACCATCCATCAGGAACGATAGGCCCACGACGAGCACCAGCTCGCCCTCGGCCGAGCGCGCGGTACCGGTCACGCCTTCGACGGTCAGCGCCGTCATCGGCTTGATCACCAGGTCGGCGGTGCCGTCGACGGCGCCCACGGCCAGGATATATGGCTGTGGCGCGTTGATGACGATACCCACGCGTTCGGCGGACAATTCGTAGCCCAGCGCATTGGCCAGCGAACGCACCGGCAACGGACGGCCCTGGTCCTTCATCACGGGCGCGCCGCCCACTTCGTTGAACGTTTCCGGCAGTTCCACCACGCGCTCGACGACGGCCATCGGCAGCGCCAGCAGCGCGCCGGAGGTCGATACCAGCATCGTCGGCACGATCGACAGTTCGATCGGCAGGCGGATCGCGAACTTGGTGCCCTTGCCCAGCGCGGATTCGATGTGGATCGCGCCGCGGTTCTTCTCCACGGCGGTCTTCACCACGTCCATGCCCACGCCCCGGCCGGAAACCGACGACGCCACTTCCTTCGTCGAGAAGCCCGGCAGGAAGACCAGCTGGTACGACTCGTCGTCCGTCATGTTCGCGGTCGGCGAGATCAGGCCCTTCTCGCCGGCCTTGCGGCGCAGCGCGGCCGGGTCCATGCCCTTGCCGTCGTCCTGCAGCACGATCATTACGCTGTTGGCTTCCTGCCACGCTTTCAGCAGGATCGTTGCTTTCGGGTTCTTGCCGGCGGCCACGCGGGCGTCCGGGCCTTCCACACCATGGTCGAGGGCGTTGCGCAGCATGTGCACGAGCGGGTCGTACAGGCTGTCGACGACGACGCGGTCCACTTCCGTTTCCGCGCCCTCGATGACCAGTTCGACTTCCTTGCCCAGGTCTTTCGCCAGTTCGCGCACCAGGCGCGGGAATTTCTGGAACAGGCGGCCGACCGGCTGCATGCGGGTCGCCAGCGTGGCGCGCTGCAGCTCCGTGGAATAGCGCGACGCGCGCTCCAGCGTTTCGGTCAGGGCCGACATCAGCGTGGCGGCCTGGCCTTCGAACTTGAACTGTTGCAGGCGTTCCAGCAGCACGGCGGCCTGGTTGGCGGCCTGCACGGATTCGCCAGCCACTTCCAGCAGCGCGTCCAGCTTGACCGCGTCGATCCGGATGCTTTCCTCTTTCGCGGGCGCGGCATGGGCAGGCTTGCCCTCGTCGCGGCGCTCGACGCCATCCCATTTCTTCCCGGTGCCGGGTGCGACATCGGCGGCAGGCGCGGCGGCAGGCGCCGGGGCGGCCGGTGCTTCGGCCGCAGGCGCCACGGGAGCGCCAACGGCGGCGGTGACGGAGGCAGGAGCTGGCGCAGCAGCATGCACGGGTGCGCCGGCGGGACGGTTGTACGTCCCCGGAGGCACC
Organism: Pseudoduganella sp. jia 12; assembly: GCF_055502675.1. Classification (NCBI taxonomy): domain Bacteria; kingdom Pseudomonadati; phylum Pseudomonadota; class Betaproteobacteria; order Burkholderiales; family Oxalobacteraceae; genus Pseudoduganella; species Pseudoduganella sp. jia 12. The sequence goes on along the minus strand of NZ_JBUXKP010000013.1, from coordinate 95,785 downwards.
ACCGCCTCGTACATCGATTCCCAGTCCAGGCCATCGGCCGAGGGCGCGCGCGGCGCCGCCACGGCTGGTGCCGGCGCTGGTGCTGCCACGGGTGCCGGCGCAGGGGCGGCTTTCGCCGCCGGCTTGGCCGAGCTTTCCTTGCCCTCGATCGCTTCGTTGAGGATCGCTTCCAGGTCGGCCGGCATCGGCCCCATGCTTTCCGGCGAAGCACCGTTGTTCAGTTCCGCCAGCTGGTCGGCCACGAAGCCGGACGCCTGCAGCGCCGCTTCGATCGACAGCGGCGTGACGGGCGCGGCGCCGGTGCGCAGCGCATCGAACAGGTTTTCCGTCAGGTGGCAGGCGGACACGAGCGCACCGAGATTCATGAAGCCCGCGCCACCCTTGATGGTGTGGAACGAACGGAACACGGCGTTCAGCGTTTCCTTGTTCTGCGGATCGCGTTCGAGATGCAGCAGGTGCTCCTCGACATTGACCGCCAAGTCCATCGCCTCAACGACGAACTCCTTGAGCATATCGTCCATCAGAACCCCAGATCGGCAAGCAGGTCGTCCACATTGTCCTGGTTCAGCGCCACGGACGGAGCCGACGGCCCACTCATCAGCGACACTTCCAGGGCCTCTTTCTGCGCGATCAGCTCGCGCTTGTCAGGCGGCGCATTGTCTTTCAACAATTGAGCCAGCTCCGACTCGACCGTCTTGGTGATGATCACCACTTTCTTGATCAGCTGGCCCGTGATGTCCTGGAAGTCCTGCGCCATCATGATTTCCAGCAGGCGCGCCTTTTCGGCTTCGGTGGCTTCGGACACGGCTTGCGCAAATGCGCGCGAATCGCCGGCCAGCGTCTTGAATTCTTCAATGCTGAGCTTGCCATCGAACAGTGCGGCCCAGCGGTCTTCCATTTCCTTCGACTTCTTTGACAGCACGTCCTGTGCCGGCATGCCATCGTCCAGCGTGTTCAATACCTTGTTGGCAGCCTGTTCGGTCAGCGAGGCCACGTATTCCAGGCGGTCCTGCGCATCCACGATCTGGCTCGAGGCCTCCGTCAATGCCTTGTCGTAGCCCAGTTCGCGCAGCGAGTCGTGCAGCAGGCGGACGATGCCGCCCAGGCGTTCGAACATGGTGCCGTCCTGCTGGCCTTCCTCGGCGGCCGGAGCATCGGCCGCCTGCGCGGCGGCGGGAGCCGACGGTGCAGGTGCGGGGGCGGTGCGGGTCGAGGCGACCTCGTCGAACAGGCTTTCCAGGTCGTCATCGGCAGCGCCAGCGGCCGGCGCGGGGGCCGGAGCCGGTGCCGGGGTGGCGTTGGCACGCTGCGCGGACACTTCCTCAAATAATGCGTCGAAATCATCAGCGGCGTCGGTCATATCCCTGCTTCTCCATAATCAAAAAATGCTTTCGTATCAACTGCCTAAGGGTCCTGAGTGATGACGCTCGGCAATATTCACGCACTTCCGCGAGTGTAGCAGGGGGTCGTCCGCTTGTTCAATCTCGGTCCAGTCAATCCTGCGCGGCAACTGTAAAAGGCCGGTTTTCTGTTGTATTTGGGTCGCCCGGCATGCCACGATGTTTGTCATATACAAACATAATGTCAACGGCAAGCTTGTGCCGGACTCATCTCTCTATTGAGAAAGATCAAGTCTTTGCATTGAGACAAGAGCGCAATTCGCGACTACAATGAGGGAGCGCATGTATTCAAGGAGCGGGTCATGTACCGGAAAATTCTGATTACCACCGACGGTTCCGCCGTGTCCCGGATGACCGCCTGCGCCGGCGTCTCGTTTGCCCAGCAACTCGGCGCCGAGGTCCTTGCACTGTTCGTCGCGCCCGAGTACCAGTACCCGATTTATGTCGAGATCATTCCGCCCAGTTACCCCAGCGAAGAAGAGTACCGCGCCGCCATGGGGCGCGCCGGCCGCGATCACGTGCAAGCGATCGTGGCATCGTGCGACAAGAAAGGCGTGCGGTGCGAAAGCATGACCGCCTTTGCCGAAAGCGCGGCGCTTAAAATCGTGGAGATCGCGGAGCAGAAAGGCTGCGACCTGATCTTCATCGGCTCCCACGGCCGCAGTGGCTGGGGCCAGCTGTTGCTGGGCAGTGTCACCAACAAGGTATTGTCGCATTCGAAGATTCCGGTGCTCGTGCACCGCCTCCTGAAAGAACCCCTGCCCGATTAGGTTCGCTACGTCCCCCTAAGGCTCGTTACGTCCCCGTAAGGCTCGTTACGTCCATTAAGGCTCATTACGTTCACCTTGGGCTTGCAGCACCGAGGCTGGCAACATCCCGCCGTTACCGCCTCGAACACATTGCCAGAAACAGCCCATTCTGCTCCCGCATGGCTCGATACCGCGCCATCGGGATGACAGGCAACACCGGAGTGTCACCGAACCACCCATGATCAGAATAGTCATCGCAGACGACCACACCATCATGCGCGAAGGCCTCAAGCGCATCCTCGACGGTGCCCCCGATATCGACATCGTCGGCGAAGCCGTCGATGGCTTCGAGGTACTGCGCCATGTGCGTCAGGGCGGCTTCGACCTGCTGCTGCTCGACTTGTCGATGCCGGGCCGCAGCGGCGTCGACCTGATCCGCCAGATCCGCAGCGAGGCCCCCAAACTGAACGTGCTGATCCTTACCATGCACGAAGAGGAACAATATGCCGTGCGCGCCATCCGCGCTGGCGCCCAGGGCTACCTGACCAAGGAAAGCGCCGGCACGCAGCTGGTGGGCGCCATCCGCAAGGTGGCGTCGGGGCGGCCCTATATCAGTACCGAAGTCGCCGAGCAGCTGGCACTCAATATCATGATGCCGAATGAAAGCCTGCTGCATAAACAATTGTCGGACCGGGAATTCGAGGTATTCTCCTTGCTCGTATCCGGCAAGTCGATTACCGAAATCGCCAATAGCCTGCACCTGTCGGTAAAAACCGTCAGTACCCATAAAACGCGCATCATGCAGAAAATGGGGATGAGTTCACTGTCGGAAATGGTTCAATACGCAGTGGCGCATAAACTACTGTCGCCGTTTAAATCCTGACCCGCCGCGCCCGCCTGCGGGCTGCCTTCCCCCTCTGAAGCACACTCTCGGTCGGTAGGAGTAATCCTACAATATGGCGCCAGCTCCTACGAGCACATTCAGCGCATGCCGATATCTATCCCTCCCCCCCGTTGGCATACTGAAACCATTCCAAAGCGAGTTGCCGCAAATCCACACGAATCTCACTAAGCTTCACTGAGCTTCACCGAGCTTCACACAGGTTTCATTCGGATCGGCGGCACTAGCAAAAAAAAACCGGTAGTTCAAAACCGGATCCAAAACCAGGAATAGTTTCACTATCAGCTCTAAACCAATTCGCTGTTAAATCCGAACATACATGACCTGAAATCAGGAGATAAGCATGCTCCCCACGCAAATGTCCGAAACCCGAGTCGCCGCCCAGGCTGCGCAATCCCCCGCCATGGAAGCGGGCCGCCAGCGCCAGGGTCGTCTCTGGTCGAACCTGAAGGAAGTCTGCGACCTCCTGCATATTCCCGCGGCCTGCTCCGTCAACGCCGAGGAACTGCTGTTCCAGCACGTGCAGTTCAAGACCGGCCAGCGCATCCATACGATCGGCCAGCCGTTCGACACGCTGTATATCGTCAACTCGGGCTTCCTGAAAACGGTCCTGATCGACGAATTCGGCAACGAGCAAGTGCTGAGCTTCCCGATGAAAGGCGACATGCTGGGCGTGGACGGCATCCACAGCCGCCATTACTCGTCCGAGGCGGTCGCCCTGTCCGACTGCGACCTGATCCTGCTGCCGTTCAAGAAGCTGACCGCGCTCGGCCGCGTTCACGTGGAACTGGAACACATGATGTATGGCGTGATGAGCCGCGAACTGGTGCGCGAGCAGGCCATGATCGGCATGCTGGGCGCACTGAGCGCCGAAGCCCGCGTGGCCCGTTTCCTCGTGTCGCTGGCCGACCGCTTTGCCCAGATGGGTTATTCGAGCAAGCTGTTCAACCTGCGCATGACCCGTCATGAAATCGGCAGCTACCTGGGCCTGACCCTGGAAACGGTGAGCCGCACGCTGTCGGCCTTCAATGAAATCGGCCTGATCACGGTCGACCAGCGCACGATCGGCATCAAGGATCCGGATGCACTGAAAACCCTGCGCCGCCTGCCGCCTTCGCGTTCCCGCAGCAAGTCCGCTGCCAGCCGTGCCAAGGCCGCCGCCGAAGCCGCACCCACGCCGCCGGTACAACTGGTCGCCACGGTCTGACAGCGCCTCAACCTTTACCTCACCCAGCTTGGGCCCGCTTCGGCGGGCCTTTTTTTATCTTGGCCGCATGCATGCGGGGGTTGGCCATGTTCCCGCACGCCTGCCAAAAAACGCTTGCATTTCCGTCAGCGCTGACGAATAATGCAAATGCGAATCATTCTTATTTAAGGCGAAAATGACCATGCAGACCCAAGCCAACCAAACGAAGCCGGCGCCTGCTGCCCGGCAGCCCGTTCCCGTACGCCGCCTGACCACCGCCGGCCTCATGGAAGACCAGCGCGAAGTCGAGATCGAACATGCGGGCCGCATCTACCGCCTGCGCATCACGCAGCTGAACAAGCTGATTCTTACCGCCTGAATCGCTGCCTGAATCACCGGGCCATTCCAGCCAGCCGTCGCCAGCTGATAGTTCTAGAGGAGAGTTCGATGGCTATCGACCATACCGATCCGATCTACCTGGCACCCGCCGCCGGCGGGCAGCAGCCGGAGCTGATGCTGTCCGCCGTGCTGCACCTGATGTCCCACTACACGGCCGACGGCAAGGGCTGCGTGAAACTCGCTTCCGTCATCGAGCGCCACCTGAAGGCGCTGGCCGTCCTGCCGGGCCTGTCGCCCGTGCTGGCGGCCACGTGCCAGCAGTTGTCCGAACAATGGGCCAGCGTCGTGGAGCGCACGCTGCCGCCGCCGCAAAAAAAGGATGACGGTTTCCTTGCGCGGCTGATGACACGGGGCCGTGCGCCGCAGGTGGCCTGACCATGTGCGACAAGCATGCAGCCACGCCAGGCCAGGAGGCGCAAACGTCACGCCGGCGCCGCATCTGGGAACTGGGCCACACCTGCCATTGCCCGCTGGTCGGCGTATCGATGCCGATCGGTACCTTGCGCAAGCTGGTGGGCAAGATCACCGGCGGCCAGGTCCTGGCCGACGATTACGAGATCCACGTTGGCGCCGTCAGCGAATGCGGCACACGCAACCGCCTGTCCGAAGTGCTGCAAAAGGAACTGGAACGCCGCTACGCAGCCATCATCCAGCGCTTCCGTGCCGCGCGCACGACCGAGGCGGTGGGCGAACTGTGGCAAGCGGCCGTGGCGGGCGGCGATGTCGCCGGTGCGTTCTGGGCCGGCCTGACACACCCCCGATGCGCGCCCGAACTCGAAGAACGCATGTGCCGCGACCTGCACATGATCCAGCACCAGGCGGGCGCCTGTGCCCGCGCGGACATCAACCGCTTCAACGCGGTGGTCGAGGAAAACGGGCAACTGGCGCGCGAGCTGGCGAAGATGCAGCAACGCAGCGCCGCCATGCAGCTCGAACGCAACGCCGAGCAGGAACGCGATGCGCTGGCGCTGATGCAATTGCGCGCCCAGCTGGTGAGCCGCGACAGCACGATCGACGCGCTGCGGCATGAACTCGAAGGGTTGCGTGGCGCCATCCCCGACCTGCCCTCGCGCGAGCGCCTGGCGCAGCGGCTGGAGCAGAGCGACGAGCGCGAACGGCAATTGCGCGAGCAGGTGGCCGAGCTGCGCCGCGAACTGGCGCAGGCCCAGGCACAGGCCCCCACGCGCGACGAGGAGCCCGCGCCACCGGAACCCATCGAACACGTGATCCGCATGCCGATCCGCCTGACGGAGCGCAGCATCCTGTGCGTGGGCGGACGCAGCGGCAACGTGGCGTCATACCGCTCCCTGATCGAACGGGCGGGCGCCCAGTTCGCCCACCATGACGGCGGGCTGGAAGACAACGCCGGCAAGCTCGAAGCGAGCCTCGCGGCGGCCGATCTCGTGATCTGCCAGACCGGCTGCATCAGCCACAGTGCCTATTGGCGTGTGAAGGATTTCTGCAAGCGCACGGGCAAGCGCTGCGTCTTCATCGACAACCCCAGCATCTCCAGCCTGCAGCGCGGGCTCGAGGAACTGACTCCCTGAGTACCTCTCTCCGCGCTACCCCGCGCGGAACTCCCTCGGCCCCGCTCGCGCGGGGCTTTTTTTCAGCCGCACGATATCGCCCGGCAAAAGATTGCCTGGACCGGGGGGGGCGAAGCCGGGAGTGGCGCAGGGGTTTGGCGGAGCATGCTCCGCGCCTGCAGAACGATGTTGCCATGCAGGGCAACATCTTCAAGGAGCATCGCTCCTTGCCGGCGCAGCGGTACTGCCATGCAAGACAGTGCTCCTCCCAGACCCCGAATCCTGGAAAGATTGCCATGGATTGGGGTCTGACCCCGGTTTCTGGAACATGGATTGGGGTCTGACCCCGGTTTCTGGAAAGATTGCCATGGATTGGGGTCTGACCCCGGTGTCTGGAAAGATTGCCGGTCAGTAGACGTCGCGCCGGTACCGGCCTTCCGCCGCCAGCGCATCGACGGCGCTGGCGCCGAGGATGTCGCGCAGCGCGCGGTCGACACCGCCCGCCATGCCTTCCAGGCTGCCGCAGACGTAGATGGCGGCGCCGTCGGCGATCCACGCGCGCAACGTGTCGGCGGCCGGCGCCAGCAAGTCCTGTACGTAGACGCGGGTGGCGCCATCGCGCGAGAACGCGAGATCGAGCCGTGCGAGCATCCCGCGCTCTTGCCAGCCTGCGAGTTCGTCGCCGTAGTGCAGGTCGTGCGCACGCTGGCGCTCGCCGAACAGCAGCCAGTTGCGGCCCTGCCCGGCCGCCACGCGCGCGCGCAGATGGCCGCGCAGGCCGGCAATGCCGCTGCCGTTACCGACCAGGATCAGCGGCCGCGCGGCATTGTCTTCCAGGCGGAAGCGCCGGTGCTGCCGCAGCCGTAGCGGCACCGGCGCGCCCACTGCGGCGCTTTCGCACAGCCAGCCCGATGCGATGCCCGAACTGCCGTCGTCGTGCCGGTGCAGCCGCACCAGCAGGTGGACGCGACCATCGCCCGGCACCGACGCGATCGAATACTCGCGTGGCCGGTCCGGCTGCGCCGGCGGCGCCACCTGCACCAGGTCGCCCGATTGCCAGTCCGGCAACGCCCCTGTGGCCGGCACCAGTTCGATGTGATGGACAGGCGCGCCCGCGCTGCCCGGATTCATCAGCCGGCGCGCGGCCAGCCGCCATGGCACGAAGGCCGGGGCTTCCCAGTCCGGCGCATCGCTGGTACCCGCCAGGTGCGACAGGTGCTGGCGCCATGGCGCCAGGTCGGCCGTCGCGCCCCGGTCCACTTCCACGCGCGGGAACAGTGGTTGCGCGCCTTGCGCCGCAAGCCAGCCGTCGAGCGCCCGGCCGAAGCCGCAGAAATGCGCATAGCTGCTGTCCCCCAGCGCCAGCACGCCGTAGTGCAGGCGTTCCAGCGGCACGGCGCGCGTCATCAGCTTGCCGGCAAACGCCGCGCCGCCATCGGGTGCATCGCCTTCGCCATAGGTGCTGGCGACGAACAGCGCCCGCCCGGCGCCCTGCAATGTCGCGGCGGTTAGATCGCCCAGTTCCATCACGCGCACGCCGATGCCGGCCAGCCGCAGCGTGGCCGCCGTCTGTTGCGCGAGTTCCTCGCCGTTACCGGTCTGGCTCGCGTAGGCAACGATCCAGCTGGAAGCATCCCCGGCGGACGCAGCGGCAGCGGCGCGCTTGCGGCGCATGCGCAGCCACGGCAAATAACAGGTTACGCCATACGCGGCGAAGCAGGCGGCGGTCAGCGCCAGCCGGGTCATATCGTTCGTCAGGATCATGCTGGAGCGTTCATGCGAGATCGAGCATCGTCCGCATGTGCGAGCTCAAGTGTTCAACGAAGCCATCGGCCGTGCGCACGACGAAGCGGGCGGCGATGCCGCGCCGTTCCGCCAGCGCCAGCCCGTCGACCGGCCCCAGCACGGTCAGCGCGGTGGACCAGGCATCGCATGCCATGCAACTGGCATCCACCACGGTCACGGAAGCCGTGCCATGGTCGACCGGCGCACCGGTACGCGGATCGATCGTGTGCGCATGGCGCCGGCCATCCTGCAGGAAATAGCGCCGGTAATCGCCGGACGTGGCCACCGCCAGCCCGTGCAACGCGGCAATGATGCCATCGTCCCCGGCCGGGGCGCCATCCACGCCTTCCAGCGCCACCCACCAGGGCTGGCCATCCGGCTTCATGCCGGCACCGCGCAGTTCGCCACCCACTTCCACCAGGTAGTCGCGGATGCCCTGCCCTTCCAGCCACCGCGCCAGGCAATCGACGCCATAGCCCTTGGCGATGGCGGACAGGTCCAGCTGCACGCCGCCCGGCTGCAGCGCGCTGCGGCTGACGGGATCGAGCAGCACGCGGGCGGCCGGCAGCGCGGCCCGCGCCTGGTCGGGCGCCGGCGCCACGAAGCCGGGCTCGTCGTATCGGTTCACGGGGCCGAAGCCCCACAGGTTGACCAGCGCGCCGGCACAGGGATCGCAGGCGCCGCCGCTATCGCGGCACACGTCCAGCGCATACGCCAGCACGTGGAAGAACGCGGGCGGCAGCACCTGCCAGGTACCGGCCGGCGCGCGGTTGAAGCGGCCCAGATCCGAACCCGCATCCCAGTGGCTCATCTGCGCCACCACTTCGTCCAGCTGCGCCTGCAGTCCCTCCTGCAAGTCGGCTGCCAGACGCGGCTCATTGTCCGGCTGGGCCACCCGCGCCGACCAGCTCGTGCCCATGGTGAGGCCGCGATACTCCCTCACCCGCGCGCCGGCGGGCGGCGGTTCGGGCGAGATCGCGTGGGGCAGCAACGTGCGGCGCACCCCCTGGCCCATTACTCGGGCAGCACTTCCACCGTGCCCGAATACGTCACGCGACGTGCCGGCGGCTGTTGCTGCTGTCCCCCCTGGCCGCCCTGGCCACCCTGCGCCTGCGGTGCCGGCCAGCTGGCCGTCGCCACATACATGCCGGCGGCCGGGATCGTGAAGGTGATCTCGCCCTTGGCATCGGTATTGAAGCGCACTTCGTTCAGCGTGCCGCGGTAGCGCACGCCGCCCGGAATCAGGCTGAAGGGCAGGTTCGCAGCGGGCTTGCCATCCAGCAGGAAGCGCCACGTGGCTTTTTCACCGGCGCGCAGCTCGGTCGGGTTCGTCACCGGCACCAGTTCCAGGCCGCTGCCCGTGGGTTTCAGCACGCCGTCGCTGGGTTCGTTGGCCGTCACGAACGTTTCGATGCGGCTGTTGGTGCGCGTGACCTTCAGCTCCTGCGCGTTGGCCGGCACTTCCTTCGCCATGTTGGCTTCGAGACCGCGCCAGCGCTTCATCTCGCCATTGACCTTGTAGCTGGCGAACACGTTCTGGTTCACCAGGGCGATCTTGTAGGTGCCGTTCTTCGCCATCTTCACGTCGAACGAATTACGCAGCTTGCCGTTGGCCACGTTTTGCGGCTCCACCGTGGCGCCATCGGGGCCGATGATCGTCAGGCCGTCGAGCTTCAGCGGCACGTGGTCGATGTCGAACAAGCCTTCCGAGATGGCGGCATCGACGGTGACCCACGCTTCCCGGTCGTTCTCGACGAACGTCGACGACGGCAGTACCCATGGCTTGTGCGCCTGCGCGCCGAACGCTGCGCCGGCCAGTGCCAGCGCGATCACGGTTTTCTGAATACGCATCATGTTTTCCTTATGGCTTGAGCTGGACGACGACATTACCGAGTTCTTCCTTGCCTTTCGCGGCGAATTCCTTGGCCCCCTTCGGCGGCCATGCCACCGGCACCTTCACCAGTTCGCGCCCGCCCGCCTCGCGGGAAGCTTCCACTACCACCGTGTAGTCGCCGGCCGGCAGCTTGGCCAGCGCATCCTTCGCGCCAGGGAACGTCAGCGTATGCTCGCCCGGTGCACGGGTCGCGCCGGACACGCCGTCGACCGGCATGGCCAGGTCGCGGCCGGTCTTGCGCCACCACTGGCGCATGTCCTTCAGCCACTTCTCGCCGGCCTTGTCCTTTTTCTTCACGTCATACAGCACCGCCAGGTTCGTCACCACCTTCTGGTCCGCGTTTTCCAGCCACGCGGCAATGTACGGCTTGTGGTATTCGGCCACGTTCAGCTGCGGGATGTCCAGTTTCAGGGCCAGGTCGGCCGCCATCGCCTGCGCACTGACCAGCGGGATGCCGAGCGCGATGGAGTAGCGTAATTTCATGGTATGCCTTTTTTATTAATGGATGAACAACAGAGCAATCACGATCGGAATCAGCATCCCCAGCCCGATGACCGGCCAGGTGGAAGGCCGGTTGGCCGCGTGCATTTTCAGGATCAGGAATCCGGTGATACAGAACACCAGGCACACGACGGCAAAGATATCGATGAACCAGTTCCACGCCGTGCCCGTGTTGCGGCCCTTGTGGACGTCGTTCAGCCAGGAGATCCAGCCACGGTCGGTATTTTCGAACTCGGCCGCGCCATCCTCGAAACCGATGCGCACCCAGGCATCGCCGCCGGCCTTCGGCATCGGCAGGTAGACTTCGTCGACCGACCACTCGGCCTCGCGCCCGCCCGCCTTCACGGACCACGTATCGAGCAGCCACCGTTCGGCGGCGTCCGGCAGCGGCGCTTTCTCGCCGTCGCGTTCTTCCCCGAGCGTCTTCAATTGCGCGACCAGCGCGGCAGGCGCCGCGGCCTGCTTGCGCACGACCGTGGGCTTTGCTTCGATCTGCGCGGCGTGGTTCAACGTGATGCCGGTAATGGTAAACAGGAACATGCCCAGCAGGCACAGGGCGGAGGAAATCCAGTGCCACTGATGCAATTGCTTCAGCCACACGGCCCGGCTGGCATTCTTTGCCGTGGCTTGCAGTGCATCGACCCTCGCCTCTTCCTTTGCCATTTCCCGGTTGCCCGCTTCCCCGCCGACGTTTTTCATAGCTATGTTCTTGTAGTAATCAGTAGATGATAATGATTATCATTTGAAGCGTCAATGTGCAGCGTACCCGCTGTTACAAACGAAACAAATCTCCGATCGGACGGTCATGTACGGTAGCGTACAGAGGGTCCGGTTGCTCTCGCCTATGCTGGTCGCTTGTGTAGGACAAACTTGAAAGGAGCATCATGGCCACGTTCACTACCGAAGAACTGCACGATTTGCGCGACCGTATCAAGGATGTAAAGTTTGGCATGTTTACGACGCAGGATGCGAGCGGCGTACTGACGAGCCGTCCGCTGACCATGCAGCAGCTCGACGATGCCGGCAGCCTGTGGTTCTTTGTGTCGGACAAGGAAGCGTTCACGCATGAACTGCTGGACAATCCGTCGATCAACGTATCGTTCGCGGATGTCGACGATCACCTGTATGTGTCGGTGTCGGGCCGCGCCGAACTGCTGCGCGACCGCACGAAGGCCGAGGAACTGTGGAATCCGATGGTCAAGGCCTGGTTCCCGCAAGGCCTCGACGACCCGCACCTGGCCCTGCTGCGCGTCAATGTGCAGGCAGCCGAATACTGGGATACGGCCAACAGCAAGATGGTGACGCTGTTCGCCATGGCCAAGGCCGCCATTACCGGCAAGCCGCCCACGAACGTGGGGGAGCACCGGGAACTGGGCCATTGACGCACTGGCACAGCAAACAAAAACCCCGGCTCGTGGCCGGGGTGTCGTCATACACCGGAACTGGCTTCCGGCCCAGGTGCACCGCCTTCGGTGCCCGGGGGTTCACCGCCCTGTCGGGACGAATGGTCGCCGCTTTGGCGTGAACCCGGATCCGCGCCTTGGCGGTTGCCGGGGATAGGCTTGTCCAGGCGGCGTACTTCCGTCTCGGGCACGTCGACATTGCCGATGCCAGGATGTTCGGTATCTACCAGAACGAACGTATCTTCACTATTGTTGTTCTTGCGGGAATTGTCAGGTGGAGTCATACAGTTCTCCCGTGCCTGTGTTTACCCTGCTGTTGCGTTATCAGCCTTGGCGGTTTTCACCGCGGCTGTCGGACTGGCCGGCCTGGTTGCCCTGGTCGCTGTCGCTGGTGGCATTGGCGCGCGAGGCGCTCTGGCGATTGCCATTCTTGTGGCTCATGGCCCCTGCACGGCGTGCCTCTTCCGAGGTGAACTCGTGCGCGGTACCCTTGGCATGCGCTGCGCGACCACCTTCGGACGCAATTTCACGCTGCCGCTGCGGGTCCATCGATGCGAAGCCGCGATTGCGGGTGGTGCTCTGCTTGTTTCCTTGTCCTTCGCCTTGTCGAGTGCCTCGATTGTTACCCTGATTTGAAGCCATGGTGGTCTCTCCTGAAGTGACGCATTGGGGAACGGTGACGTGGGTGCAGTGAGGAGGGATCCCGGTGCCCGAGCGGGATACCGACCAGCGACGATCTTTGTAATAACGTTCGGGCAACAGGAGACTTCATGGTAGTGGAAGCACTGAACAGCAAATATAGGACGGCTACATGTCTGGGTGTAGGAGAATGCCTACTCAGGACTTATCGAGAAAATTTGATCATCCGCCACCAGGTAAAAACGCTCTCCCGGACCGGGCTCCACGGCATGCCCGCCGGTGAAGGCGCCGAAGGACGGCAGTATCGCTCCCTGCCGGCCCACGACGAAGCAGGGCAGCCGCAACGCATCGCGCCGCCCCGCCAGCCGGTAGACGGGATGCACGTGGCCGGCCAGCACGTAGCCATCCCCCACCTGGTCCGCCGGCAAGTCGGGGTGGTGGCAGAACGCGAACGGCCCGATCCGGTACGGCTCGTCGACCAGGTCGATGCGCAGCAGGCGCGACGGATCGCCGGCATGGCGGTCATGATTGCCGCGCACCAGGGCCAGCGCCAGCGCGGGATGGCGCTCGCGCCAGGCCAGCATCGCCTGCAGCGTGGCGCTGGCATGCGCCGCCTTCGCGTGCAGGAAATCACCCAGGAACAGGACGTGGCCGACATCGTGCGCCGCCAGCAGCGCATCCAGGCCCGCCAGGTTTTCGCTCGTCGTTCCACGCGGCACCGGCACGCCCAGCGCCCGGAACGAGGCCGCCTTGCCGAAATGGATGTCGGCCACGACGAGCATTCTTTCGCGCGGCCAGTACAGCGCCTTTTCCGGCAGCAGCAGCACGGTTTCGCCCGCCAGTTCGATCGCCTTGCCGCTTCCCGCCGCGCAATTCATGGTCCCGCCGCCTTTTCCAGCTCGCGCAGCACGCGCGCCACGCGATCGGACAGCTTTTCCGTACTGAGTTTTTCGCGGAACCGTTCCACCATCAGCGCAAAGCCGAATGGCGTGGCGCGCTTCGTTTCATGGAAGCTGACGGCACGTGCCTGCAGTTCTTCCAGCGTGGCGCGCAGCCGCTTCAGTTCCAGTTCCTGTTCCAGCACTTCGCGCTGCGCCTGCGTCAGCAGCAGGTTGCCGGCGTCATGCTTGCGGAACACCTCGAAGAACAGCGACGACGATGCCTGCAGTTGCCGGTTGCTTTTCGGCTGCCCCGGGTAGCCCTGGAAGATCAGCCCGGCAATGCGGGCGATCTCGCGAAAGCGCCGCTGCGACAGTTCCGTGGCATTCAGGCTGGCGATCACGTCTTCCAGCAAGCCGTCCGTCGTAAACAGCCCCACGTCACGCCCGGCGCCGGCAGCGAACACCTCCGCCCACGGCACCTCTTCCGGCGCCAGCAATTCAAAGCCGTAATCGTTGACGGCAATCGAGAACGTGGCGGGCCGCACCCGCCCCATGCGCCAGGACAGCAGCGACGCAAGCCCGATATGGACCGAGCGCCCTGCGAACGGATACATGAACAGGTGGTGCCCCTCGCGGCTGTGCACGCTTTCGATGACGGTGCGCTGCGGCGTCGGCAACGCCGACCAGCGCGCCTGGATGTCCAGCAGCGGCCGCACGGCTGCCATTTCCGGCCCACGAAAAATGCCTTCGGTGGCCAGCCGCATCTGCTCCAGCGCCGCGTGTGCCAGTTCGGACGACATCGGCATCTTGCCGCCCTGCCAGCGCGGGACGGCGCCCTTGGCGCCGGTAGCGCGCTTCACGTACGCCGTCATCTCGTGCACGCGCATGAATTCCAGGATGCGCCCGCCGAACAGGAAATGGTCGCCCTTGTTCAGGCGCGCGATGAACCCTTCCTCCACCGTGCCGATCCGCCCGCCGCTCTGGAACTTCACCTGGATCATCGCCTCGGACACGATGGTGCCGATACCCATCCTGTGGCGGCGCCCGATCGCCGCATCCGGCACGCGATAGACGCCCGCCTCGTCCGGCAGCACGCGCCGGTATTCCGGATACACGGTCAGGCTCTGGCCGCCGCGCGCCACGAAATCGAGCGCCCACTGCCATTCCTCCGGCGTCAGCTCGCGGTAGGACCATGCCGTGCGCACCTCGTCATACAGCGCCGCCGACGTGAAACCGCCGCCCAGCGCCACCGTGACCAGGTGCTGCACGAGCACGTCGAGCGGCTTGTCGGGCACCTGGCGCGATTCGATGTCGCGGTCCTTCACGGCCTGGATCGCGGCCGCCGCCTCCAGCAGTTCCAGGCTCTGCGTGGGCACGAGCGTCACGCGCGACACGCGGCCCGGCGCGTGGCCGGAACGCCCGGCGCGCTGCAGCAGCCGGGCGACGCCTTTCGCGCTGCCGATCTGCAGCACCCGTTCGACCGGCAGGAAATCGACCCCGAGATCGAGGCTGGACGTGCACACCACCGCCTTCAATTGCCCCTTCTTGAGCCCCAGTTCGACCCAGTCGCGCACTTCCCTGTCGAGCGAGCCGTGGTGCAGCGCGATCAACCCCGCCCAGTCCGGCCGCTCCTCCAGCATGTTCTGGTACCACAGTTCGGCCTGCGAACGGGTGTTGCAGAACACCAGCGTGGTCGCATGCCGTTCGATCTCGGCGATGACCGGCTTCAGCATCTGGAGCCCCAGGTGGCCGGCCCATGGAAAGCGCGACGGGTTGGCCGGAATCAGCGTATCGACGACGATTTCCTTGCGCAGGCTGCCTTCGACGACCGTGCCTGCGGGTACGCCATCGCGGCCGGCCGCCAGCAGCACTTCCTGTGCCCGCCGCAGGTTGCCCAGCGTGGCGGACAGGCCCCACACCACCAGGCCCGGATTCCAGCTGCGCAACCGCGCCAGCGCCAGCTGCGCCTGCACGCCCCGCTTGCTGCCCATCAGTTCGTGCCATTCGTCGACGATCACCATGTCCAGCAGCGAGAACTGCTCCTGCGCGTCGGCCTTCGACAACATCAGCGACAGGCTTTCCGGCGTCGTCACGAGTGCCTCGGGCAAGCGTTTCGCCTGCCTTGCGCGCGCGGCCGACGAGGTGTCGCCCGTGCGGGCATCGATGGTCCAGCCGGGGATCAGGTCGGCCGCCGAGTCGGACAGCGCGCGCAGGGTATCGGCGGCGAGTGCCCGCATCGGCGTCAGCCAGAGGACCCGCAGCCCCGCCTTGCGCCGTGGCGGTGCCGCCATGGCCCGCAGCAGCGCGGCAAACCACACCGCGTAGGTCTTGCCGGAACCAGTGGTGGCATGCAGCATGCCGGACTCGCCGGCCAGGGCGGCATTCCACACCTCGCGCTGGAACGGGAAGACCGTCCAGCCGCGGGCCGCAAACCAGTCGTCGACCGCCGTCATGCGCGGGAGGCTCCCGCCAGCAAGCCTTTCAGCATGTCGAGCGTATCGGCTTCCTCGACGGCCTTGTCGTCGCGCCGGCGCAGGATGCGGGGAAAGCGTACCGCGATGCCGGATTTATGCCGGGGCGACGCCTGGATACCTTCGAAGCCGATCTCGAACACCATCGTCGGCCGCACGCTGCGCACGGGGCCGAAACGCTCGATCGTGGTCTTGCGCACGGCGTTGTCCACCTGCGTGATCTCGGCATCGGTCAGGCCCGAATAGGCCTTGGCGAACGGCACCAGCTGGCGGCCGCCGTTGCCGTCGTTGTCCCACACGGCGAACGTGTAATCCGTGTACAGCGACGCGCGGCGGCCGTGGCCGGCCTGCGCATAGATCAGCACCGCGTCCACGCTGTAGGGATCGATCTTCCATTTCCACCACGTGCCCACGTCCTTCGTGCGGCCCACACCGTATTGCGCATCCTTCGCCTTGAGCATCATGCCTTCCACGCCGCGCAGGCGGGACTCTTCGCGGATCGTCGCCAGCGCTGCCCAGTCGTCCGCCTTCACGAGCGGGGAGATGCGCAGCTGCGGGCTATCCACCTGCGCCACCAGCTGTTCGAGCAGCGTGCGGCGCTCGCACTGGGGCAGCTTGCGCAGGTCGACGCCATCGCGCTCCAGCAGGTCGTAGGCCACCAGCACGGCCGGATATTCGGCCAGGAACTTCGGTGACAGCGCCTTGCGGCCGATGCGCTTTTGCAGGTCGGCGAACGGCGCCGGCGCATCGGCCTGCCCTTCCCCGTTTCGCCAGACGAGGATTTCGCCATCGACCACCGTGCCGTCCGGCAGCGGCAGTGCCGCCAGCTCGGGAAAGCGCTCGGTGATCAGGTCTTCGCCGCGCGACCATACCCAGCTGCCGTCCCGGTGCACCACCTGCGCGCGCATGCCGTCGTATTTCCACTCCACCTGCCAGTCTTCCAGCTTGCCCAGCGTGGCCGGATCGGCATTGAGCTGGTGCGCCAGGAAGAACGGGTAAGGCTGGCCGCCGCGCTGCGCGTGCTCGTCCGGCGACTCCTGTGCGATCAATTGCAGGAAACCCTTGGCCGTGGGGCGCACGCTGCCATCCGTCCAGCCCATCAGCCGCTGCGCGATCAGCTTGGCGTCCACCGCGGCGATGGCGGACAGCGCCCGCGTGACCAGCAGCTTCGACACGCCGACGCGGAAGCCGCCGCCGATCAGCTTGACGAGCAGGAAGCGCTCGCGCGTTTCCAGTTCGTCCCAGTACTGGAACAGCGCGGCGCGGATGGTTTCCGGCGCCGCGCCGCGCAACGGCGCGATGCGCTGTTCGATCCATTCGGCCAGGCCCACGTCGCTGCGGTGCCGGGGTTCCGGCAGGATGTGGGCGATCGTTTCGGCCAGGTCGCCCACGGCGTGGTAGCACTCGTCGAACAGCCACTCGTCGAGCATCGCGTATTCGGTCGCGTATTGCCGCAGCAGTTTCACGGGGATCGCCTGGCGCGGCTTGCCGCCGGCCAGGAAATACACGGCCCACGCGGCGTTTTCCGGTGCCGCGCTGCCGAAATAAGCCTTCAAGGCGTCGAGCTTGCGGTTGGTAGCGGTGGTTTCGTCCAGCTCCGCATACAGGCGCGCGAATTCACGCATCGCCATCCTCCTGGCCCGCGGGCCGGTCGCCGGTGCCCGCGGCCCGGGCGGCATCGGCCTTTTCCGGCACCACCCAGCGTTTCGCATCCGGATGCAGATCCAGTGGCGGTGGCGGTGGCGCCGGTGCCGGTGCTGCGCCTTCCTCGCCCGCAGCCGCCTCTTCGGCTTCGTCGTCGCCATACTCCGTGTCGAAGCCCTTGGCGTCGTAGCCGTTCTGGCACAGCCAGCGCACCATGATGGGAATCGAGCCATGCGTCACCACGACGCGCTCGGCACCGGTGCCCTTGATCGCCGCCATCAGCCCCGGCCAGTCGGCATGGTCGGACAGCACGAAGCCGCGGTCGACGCCGCGCCGCCGCCGCGCGCCCCGCAGCAGCATCCAGCCGCTGGCGAACGCATCGGAAAAGTCGCCGAAACGGCGCACCCACGGCGAACCGCCGGCCGACGGGGGCGCGATGATGATCGCGCTCTTCAGGTCGGCCTTGTCCACCTCGCTCACCATGCGCGTGGGCGGCAATGCCACGCCGGCCTCCCGGTACACGCGGTTCAGCGGCTCGACAGCGCCGTGGCAGACGATCGGGCCGATCGTGGGATCGAGGCCGGACAGGATGCGCTGCGCCTTGCCGAACGCATAGCTCAGCATCAGGCTGGCGCGGCCCTGTTCGGCGTTGCGGCGCCACCAGGCATTCATGTCGTCGAAGGTTTGCTGCTGCGGTTCCCAGCGGTAGATCGGCAGGCCGAACGTGGATTCGGTGATGAAGGTATGGCAGCGCACGGGCTCGAAGGGATCGCACGTGGCATCCGCTTCCACCTTGTAGTCGCCGGAAGCGACCCAGACTTCGCCGCCGCATTCCATGCGCACCTGTGAGGAGCCCAGCACGTGGCCAGCCGGATGCAGCGAGATGCGCACGCCATTGTGTTCGACGGTTTCACCGTACGCGAGGCCCTGCACGGTGATGTCGCCCAGGCGCGACTTGAGGATGCCGACGCCGGGCGCCGCCGCCAGGTAGTGGCCGTGCCCCACGCGGGCATGGTCGCCATGGCCGTGCGTGATGACGGCGCGGTCGACGGGCCGCCACGGATCGATATAGAAATCTCCCGGCACGCAGTACAAGCCTTCCCTGCGCACCACGACCATGTCCCCGGCCATATGTACTCCTCCTTGCGGCCATTCTAGCCAGCCGGCGGGCGGCACTCTGTCCGCCAGCGCACAATGCCCGGCGGCGGAGCAGATCGGTGGCGTGGATCAGCGGAGTAAATAGCGGGTCGGTAGCAGTTCACACCGGCTGCACGAACTCCGCCATGAAGGTTTTCGTCGTGTTTTCCGGGAACTCGATCGTGATCTGGTCGCCCGCTACCGACAGCACGGTGCCGATATCGAACTTCGGCACCTTGACCTGGCTGCCGACGACGAACGCGGGCAGCTGCGGCACCATCGGCCCGGGCGGCTCCTCGAACAGCGGTTCCTCGTCCTCGATCGGCTGCACGGCCGGTGGCGACACGCAGTTGTCGCAGCAGCCGCATGTCTTGACGCCCGCCGAATCGTCGCCGAAGTAATCGAGCAGCAGCTTCCAGCGGCAGTAGCCGCTCTGCGCATACGCCACCATCTGCTCGAGCGCCAGGTGATCGCGGTCCTGTTTTTCCTCGTAGACCGCGGCCAGCTGGACGAAATCGGCGGCCTTCGCATCGCGGTTCGTCAGCTGCCAGTCGAGCTTGCGGTTCTGCCGCAGCAGCTTGCCATCCTTCAGCAACTTCAGGCAGACCTTGAGCTGGCTGTCGGGGATATGCGCCACCGCCTCGCAGATGACGGCGCCCTGGCACGGCACCAGCGCAGCGGCGGCTTCGTACACGTCGCGCAATTCGTCCGCGGTGGGATAGTGCTTGACGAGGAAGAACTGCTGCAGGCGCTTGTCGTCCTGGAAGTACAGCAGCGTGCAGTCGGCCGCTTCGCCATCGCGGCCGGCGCGGCCCGATTCCTGGTAATACGCTTCGAGATTGGCAGGCACTTGCAGGTGGATCACGAAGCGCGTGTCGCTCTTGTCGATGCCCATGCCGAACGCGTTCGTGGCGACCATCACGCGGCGCTCGCCGGCCATGAACAGGTCCTGGTTTTCCTTGCGCTCCCGGGCCGGCAGGCGGCCGTGGTACAGCGCCACGCTTTCGCCCGCTTCCTCCAGCGCGGCGTGCAGTTCCTCGGCCGCCTTCACGGTGGCCGCATAGACGATGCCGACCCCGGCCGTTTCGCGCACGAGCCGCAGCGCCTGCGCCGTTTTCTCGGCGGGATTGGTAACCTGGAGCACGCGGTACCGCAGGTTGGGCCGGTACACCCCCGTGTTGATCACGTTCATGCGGCGTGCGCCCAGCTGCTGGGAAATATCCTTGACGACGTCCTCGGTCGCGGTGGCCGTCAGCGCCAGCACGGGCGGCTGGCCCAGCGCGCGCAGCGCGGCGCCGATTTCCAGGTACGCAGGGCGGAAATCGTGGCCCCATTGCGAAATGCAGTGCGCCTCGTCCACGACCAGCAGGGAGATGTGCGTTTCCTGCAGCACTTCGAGGAATTCCGGCGTGACCAGCCGCTCCGGCGTGCAGAAGATGATGCGGCTGTGGTGGCTGCGGATGCTGTCCAGCGCGTCCAGTTCTTCCTGGCGCGACAGGCTGCTGTTCAGCTGGGCGGCGCCGATGCCGATCTCCTCGAGCTTTTCCAGCTGGTCCTTCATCAGCGAGATCAGTGGCGAGACCACCACCGTGGTGCCCTTGAAGATCGAGGCGGGAATCTGGTAGCACAGCGACTTGCCGCCGCCGGTGGGCATGATGGCCAGCGTATCGCGCCCTTCCAGCACGCTGTCGATCACGCGTTGCTGGCCGGCGCGCAGGGAGTCGACGCCGAAGACGTTGTGCAGCAGCTTGCCGATGCGCTTTGTCAGCGCCGCGCCTGCCCGTTGCGCGCCACGCTGTTCGCTGGCGCTGAGGTTTCTGGTAACCATGTAAGGTGTGCGCCAAGGCGCCTGTGGACTATCGTACAAGTACGATAGTTCGCTTACTGACCAGCCGCCATAGGACACAACCTACTCTGCATGTAGGAGTGTTAACCTGGAAAATTCAGGCTATCTGTCAGGAATTGCCGAGCAGCGCGTACAGCACCATTGCCAGCCCCGCCATCGACACCAGCCACACCAGGGAACGCACCATCGGAACGCCGAAGGCGTAGAGCGGAACGTAGACGACCCGGGCGGCGAAGTACAGCCAGCAACCCCACCAGGTGAGTGTGCCTTCCACGCCGGCCACGTGCGCGGCCAGCACGGCACCGATGAACAGCGGCAGCGTTTCAAACAGGTTCAGCTTGGCTCGCTCCAGCCGCGCCGTGACCTTGCCCGGCGGCGGCGCAGCGCCATCGCGCGCACTCGCGTTGTACGCGGCACCCGTTTCACGCGTGCGCAGCGTCGAGTGCAGCAGGATCTGCACGATCGCCAGTACCAGGGTCCAGCCCAGCAAAGCCAGTTCGGTGCTCATGTCGTTCCTTTCGGGTGGGTGAAAACGTCCGGGCGCGGCCGGCACCGCGGTCAGGCGGGCCGGCCGACCTTGTCCAGTGCCGCCTGCAGGTCCATCAGGTCATAGGGCTTGCGCAGGCAGGTGGCCTCGAATTCCAGGTGGTCCAGTGCTTCCTTGCCATAGCCGGTCGAGAAGATGATGCTGGCGGTTTTTTCCTTCGCCACCCGGCGCGCCAGATCGATCCCCGACATGCCCGGCAGGCTGACGTCGGTAAACAGCACGTCGAATTCCTGGCTTTCCATCAGTTCCCAGGCCGACTCGCCATCGCCGACCCCGGAGACCGTATGCCCCAGCATGCCCACCAGTTCGCACACCATCTGCAGCGAATCCTGGTTGTCTTCCACCACCAGCACGCGCAGCGACCGGTCGTCGGCCGTGTGCGCCTGTGCATCCAGGAAGCGCGACTGTCCCTCGTGCTGGTGCTGGCGCGCCATTGCCTGCTGGCTGCGATTGTTCAGCACGTGCCGCAGCTTGCGCGCCAGGTCTTCGCGGCGGTAGGGCTTGCTGAGCAGCTCCAGGCCCGCGTCCAGCCGGCCGCCATGCACGATGGCATCCTGCGGATAGCCGGACGTGAACAGCACCGCCAGGTTCGGCAGCACCTGCTGGGCGATGCGCGCCAGCTCCGGGCTGCGCAACGGGCCGGGCATCACCACATCGGTAAACAGCAGGTCCACGTGCTCGCCGGATTCGATGATGCGCAGTGCCTGTTCGCCATTCTCGGCCGCCAGCACGCGGTAGCCGAGCGCGCCCAGCATGTCGAGCACGACGGCGCGCACGCCTTCATCGTCCTCGACAGCCAGGATGGTTTCGGTGCCGCCGCTCACCGGGCCCGTGTGCAGGCCGGCCTGCAGCAGCGTGTCGGCGCTTTCGGCCAGCATCGTGCGCGGCAGGTAGATCTTGATGCTGGTGCCCTGCCCCGGCTCGCTGTAGATGCGGATGTGGCCACGGCTCTGCTTGACGAAGCCATACGCCATCGACAGGCCCAGGCCCGTGCCTTCGCCCTCGGGCTTGGTGGTGAAGAAGGGTTCGAATGCACGCTGCAGCACTTCCGGCGTCATGCCGCAGCCGGTATCGGTCACCGACAGCATGACGTATTGCCCGGCCGGCACGTCCACCAGCTTGCTCACGTAATGCTCGTCGAGCACGGCGTTGCCCAGTTCGACCGTCAGGCGCCCGGCGCCCTGCATCGCATCGCGCGCATTGATCGCCAGGTTCAGGATCACGTTCTCGATCTGCCCCGGATCGACCAGCGTGTTCCACAGCCCGCTGCCGACGACGGTCACCAGGTCGACCGCCTCGCCCAGCGCGCGGCGCAGCAACTCGTCCATGTTCGACACGAGGCGGCCGAGATCGGTAACGGCCGGCTGCAGCGGCTGCCGGCGCGCGAACGCCAGCAGTTGCGATGACAGCTTGGCGCCGCGGTCGACGGCGGCGATCGCCATGTCCAGCCGCCGGCGCGCCGCGTCGTCGCCGCCCAGGTGCTGTGCCAGCAGGTGCAGGTTGCCGGAAATGATCTGCAGCACGTTGTTGAAATCGTGCGCCACGCCGCCCGTCAGCTGGCCCACCGCTTCCATCTTCTGCGCCTGGCGCAGCGCTTCCTCCGCCCTGTCGCGCTCGGCCACCTCGCGGCTCACGCGCTGTTCCAGCGTATCGTTCAGGTCGCGCAGCGCCACCTCGATGCGGCGGCGCTCCGTGATGTCGGTCTTCACGGCGATCAGCGCCACCGGCTGACCAGCCTCGTCGTCCAGCCGGCTCATGCTGCTGGCGATCCATACCCACTCGCCGTCCGGCCGCCGGTAGCGTTTCTCCAGCGTGAACGGGGCTCCCGTCTCCTGCAGCCGGGCCACCTGGGCGCGATTTTCCGCCAGGTCGTCCGGGTGGATCAGGTCTTCCATGTGCATGCCGAGAAGTGCCTCCTCCGGCCGGCCCAGCATCTGGCACAGCGCGCCGTTGACGCGCGTGAAGCGCCCTTCCAGCGACAGTTCGGACAGCCCCACGGAGGCCTGGCCGAAGATGGCGGCCAGCCGGTCCTGGCTCGTGCGCAATTGCTGCTCGATCTGCTTGCGTCCGGTAATGTCGAACGCCACGCCCACATAGCGGCGCTGCGCCGGCGTGGCGCCTTCGATGGCTTCGCCCTGCCGGGCCAGCCAGCGCACTTCACCCGTATCGGGCCGGCGGATGCGGTATTCGGTATAGGCCAGCGGGTTCGGATCGATGGCCAGCCGTTCCGGCCCCACGCGGCCGCGGTCGCGCGGGTCGACCAGCGACACCAGCAGCTGTTCGGTCACGTCCACGTCCGGCCCCAGGCCCCAGACGCGCCGGTATTCGGGCGACACCACCAGCTTGCCGCTCGACGGGAACCATTCGAAACTGCCGATCCCGCCGGCCTGCTGCGCCATGCGCAAGCGCTCTTCGGTGAGGATGTGGTCGGTAACGTCGACCCCTTCCACGAACACGCCGGTCACGCCGCCACCGACGGCGCGCAGCGGCTGGAAGACGAAATCGAGGTAGCGCGGTTCCAGCAGGCCGTTGTCCGCCAGCAGGTCGACCTTGATCTGCCGGCCGACATAGGGCTCGCCACTGGCATACACGCGGTCGAGCAGGTCGACGAAACCCTGGCCGCGCACTTCCGGCAGCGCCACGCCGACCGCCTTGCCCACCACATTGCGCCCGCCCACCAGCCGCTGGTAGGGCCGGTTCACGAGCTCGAACACGTGCTCCGGGCCGCGCAGCACGGCCATGAAGCTGGGTGCCTGCTCGAACAGTTCGCGCAGCAGCCCCGTTTCCTCGCGCAGGCGGCGGTTCTGCAGGTCCAGCTGCGCCCGGTCCTGCTCGCGCCATTGCTCCATCCGCACCCGCTGGGTCACGTCCACCACCGTGCACAGCACGCCGCCTACCGTGCCGCCGGTGTCGTACACGGGCGTGTAGAACAGGTCCAACCACACGTTCTCCGGCACGCCGTTGCGCATCAGCGTCAACGGCTTGGCGGGATGCTCCTGCGTCTCGCCGCGCAAACCCGCTTCCAGGATCGCCCGGTTCCAGTCCCAGATCTCGGGCCACGTGTCGGGCACCGTGCCGCCCAGCGCCGCCGGGTGCCGCGCGCCGGCGATTTCCACATAGCCCTCGTTGTAGATCATCACATGCCGTGGCCCCCACATCAGCACCATGGCGATCGGCGAATTGAGCACGATGTCGACGGTCGTGCGCAAGGCCGGCGTCCAGCCCGATGGCGCGCCGAGCGCCGTACCGGCCCAGTCGAAGGCCCGCACCAGGTCGCCCACGGCGCCACCGCCGCGCGGCAGGTAGCCGTCCGCGGGCTCCCTTGCGATGCCGGCCGTGTTCATGCGGCGGCCCGCACTACCGCGCGCGGCAGCGTGACCGTGACCACCGTGGTGCCCAGCGCCGTATCGGAAGCGATGTCGATGTCGCCGCCATGCGCATGCACGAAGGTGCTGGCGGTGTACAGGCCCAGGCCAAGGCCCTGGCCCGCCTTGCGCGCGCCATCGCGGTGCTGGTAGGGCTCGAAGATGCCGGCCAGCCGCGCGGCCGGGATCACGCCGCGGTTGCCGATCGTCACGCGCAGGCGCTCCGGCGCCGAGCCGTCCACGTTGACCAGCACCGCGTGATCCGGCTCGCCGTGCTGCAGCGCATTGCCGACCAGGTTCGAGATCACCTGGGCGAAGATGCCGGCATCGACGTGCGCGGCCGGGTCGCCGCGCACGCCGACCACCACGCGCGACGGCTTGTCCGGCGCGGCGAACTCGTCGGCGATTGCGCGGCACAGCTCGGCCACGTCGCGCGGCGCCTTCTTCAGTTCCATCTCGCCGGAGCGGATGCGCGCCAGGTCGAGCAGCTGGTCGACCATCTGCGCCATGCGCTTCGCGCTGCCGCCGATACGCTGCGCCGTTACCGCTACCTTCGGATGGTCGGTCATCATGGGCAGCAGCATGGCGCCGTTCATCACCACCGACAGCGGGGTGCGCAGGTCATGGCCCAGCACTGCCATGAACATCTCGTTCATGTGCAGCGCGCGCTTCAGTTCATCGAGCTGCTGCGACAGCTGCTTGCGCTGCAGGTACAGCTCGACGAAGACATTGACCTTGCTGATGAGCGCCTGGGCGTCGATCGGCTTGAACATGAAGTCGACCGCGCCCGCCTCATAGCCGCGGAACCGGTAATTGGTCTCGCGCGACGCGGCGGTGAGGAAAATCAGGGGAATGGCGCGGGTGCGCTCGCTGCCGCGCATCAGCTCGGCCAGCTCGAAGCCATCCATGTCCGGCATCTGCACGTCCACCAGCGCCAGCGCCACCTCGTGCACCAGCAGCAGCTCCAGCGCCTCCGCGCCGGATGCGGCCTTCAGCAGCGCGAGGCCCGGCCGCGCGAGCAGGGCTTCGATGGCAATCAGGTTTTGCGGAATGTCGTCGACGACAAGGATGTTGATCGGTGCGGTCACTGTAGTCGGGGCTTTCGAAGCGGATGCGCTTGGTGATTCATTATCCATGATGCTACAACTTTTGCCAAAATGACAGCGCATGGTTGAAACGACAACACCGGCCGGGCGGGTCGGCATGAAGCGGCATGTGCGGGTAGAATGCGCTCTTTGCCAGACAGGATCGCACGATGACTTTCTCCCTCTCCGACACCGCTTACCGCACCGACAGCCGCGAAGCCAAGGAAACCATGTATGCCGACCTGCGCTCGCAGCTGACGGGCCTGCTCCACGGCGAAACGGACTGGATCGCCAATACGGCCAATTTCAGTTCGCTCGTCTTCAACACGATGCCGGACCTGAACTGGGCCGGCTTTTATTTCCTGCCGACGCCGGACGAACTGGTGCTGGGCCCGTTCCAGGGCAAGCCGGCCTGCATCCGCATCAAACGCGGCCGCGGCGTCTGCGGTAGCACCGTCGAGAAGGGCGAATCGACCGTGGTGGCCGACGTGCATGCGTTCCCCGGCCATATTGCCTGCGATGCGGCCTCCCGTTCCGAACTGGTGGTGCCGGTGTTCGTGGGCGGCCAGGTCGCCGGGGTATTCGACCTGGACAGCCCGCTGCCGAACCGCTTCGACGACGTGGACGCGCGCGGCATCGAGTCGCTGGTGAACATCCTGGAACAGACGCGCGCCTGAGCGGCACCGCCCCGGGCGATTTTTACACCAGCAGCGCCGCGCTCATCGACTTGGCCTGCTCGGCCGCTTCGTCCAGCAGCGCGGCAACCTGCGGGTGCTCCTCGATATAGCCGGCCAGCGCCGCGGTGCGCGCCAGCATGTGATCCTGCACCTGCGGCAAGGGCGACGGCACGGGGCACAGATAGCGCGCCACCAGCAGCGTATCGCGCAAGCCTTCCGGCGGAATGCCGACGGCGCCGCCGCGCAGGGACACGATCGCCTGCGCCACCGGCTCGGGCACCTGCAGCTTCTTCATGATTTCGCGTGCGATGATTTCCTGCGCGGCCCCCATCCAGTCTTCCGGATCGTCGAGCAGGCCGGGAATCGCATCGGCACGCCCCAGCAGGTAGAAGCCGCCCACTTCATGCATGATGCCCGCGAACAGCGCGGTATCGGGCTCCACGCGCGTGATGCGGCCGGCGATCACATAGGCCAGTGCGGCCACGTGGGCCGAGTACTTCCATAACTGCTCGGCACGCATACGCAATTGCGCATCGCGGATGCGGGCGCCGAACTGGCGCACCACCATGGCCGCCGTCAGCGAATACAGGTTGCGGTAGCCCAGCCGCATCACGGCGGTGCGCACGCCCGTGGCCAGCGCCGCGCCGTTCGACCGGAACACGGCCGAATTGGCCAGCGCCACCGCGCGCGCGGCAAGGATCGGCTCGGCGAGCAGCTTGCGGATCACGTCTTCGTCGTGGCAATCCGGATCGGCCAGCGTCATCTGCAGCGACAAGGCGGCGTTGACGCTGGTGGGGAACACGAGTTCGCCACGCTGGGCTTCGGCGACGATTTGCGCGAAATCTTTGAGCTTTTCCATGGCTGAACTATACCTGTTCCGTTGCCGGCATGGTGTGTGACACAGAACGGGGCGGCAACATTTAGTGCCGTGCGGATCAGGCCAGCTTCGTCAGCTTGTCGATGGCGATGTCGGCCACGCCACCGACCGCCGCCGCCAGCGCCCGGAAATGCGGGGTCGCTTCGTGTTCCTTCAGTGCCGCCTCGCCGGACCATTCTTCCAGCATCACGAATTTCGCGGGCGCGCTGTTGTCGACGTGCAGCTCATAACGGTGACAGCCCGCTTCCGCGCGGCTGGGCGGCACCACCTGTTCAAGGGCACTGCGCACGGCGGCTTCGTGGCCCGGATGGGCGATGATGGTGGCGACGACGATCAGGGGCTGGGTCACGGTCTATCCTTTGGCTCGATGAAATGCGTAGTGTAAGGGGGATCGGTCGATCGTGCCGGAGGCACCCGTTGCGGAGCGCCGCGCGGATGGCGCCTTCACGCGCAGCTCCCCAATTTCAGCGATGCGGCGCCGCACAAACCGGTTAAAATGCACGCCCAACCGCACCATTCCTCAGCCGTAGAATCGATGAACGTTCCTTCCGAAATCAACGCCGCCGCCGTCAAGAACGGGCCCGCCGAAAAAGTCACGCCGATGATGCAGCAATACCTGCGCATCAAGGGCGAACACCCGACGATGCTGGTGTTCTACCGCATGGGCGACTTCTATGAACTGTTCTACGACGATGCCGAGAAGGCGTCGCGCATCCTCGGCATCACGCTGACGGCGCGCGGCCACGCCAACGGCGTGCCGATCAAGATGGCCGGGGTGCCGTTCCACTCGCTCGATGGCTACCTGGCCAAGCTGGTGAAGCTGGGTGAATCGTGCGCGATCTGCGAGCAGATCGGCGATCCGGCCACCAGCAAGGGGCCCGTCGAGCGCAAGGTGGTGCGCATCGTCACGCCCGGCACGCTGACCGACTCCGACCTGCTGCCCGAGAAATCCGACCGTCCGCTGCTCGCGCTGTCGATGCTTACCCAGCGCAAGGGCGTCACCTGCGGCCTGGCGTGGCTGTCGCTCGCCTCCGGCAACCTGAAGCTGATGGAATTCTCCGGCGACGCGCGCGCCATCAACGCGCGCCTGCTGCAGGAACTGGAACGCATCGCGCCGGCCGAGATCCTGCGCGCCGACGGCGGCGACCTGTTCGAGGAAATCACGATGTGCCACGTCAATGGCGTGCCCGAGTGGCACTTCGACGTGGTGCACGGCCACAAGGCCCTGCTCGACCAGCTGGGCGTGGCCACGCTGACCGGCTTCGGCGCCGATGGCATGGGCCCCGCGTTCGGCGCCGCCGGCGCGCTGCTGCGCTATGCGCAGGCGACGCAGGGACGCGGCCTGCAGCACGTGAAGAACCTGGCGTGCGAAACCGAGTCCGAGTTCATCGGGCTCGATGCCGCCACGCGGCGCAACCTGGAGCTGACGGAAACGATCCGCGGCCAGGAGTCGCCCACGCTGTTCTCGCTGCTGGACGGCTGCCGCACCGCGATGGGTTCGCGCCTGCTGCGCCACTGGCTGCACCACCCGCGGCGCGACCAGGCCGTGGCGCGCGGCCGCCACGACGCGATCGCCGCGCTGATGCAGGATGATGCCACCGGCTCGCTGGGCTTCCACCTGCAGCACGTGCCGGACATCGAGCGCATCACCACGCGGATCGCGTTGCTGACGGCGCGCCCGCGCGACCTGGCGGCACTGCGCGACGGCGTGCAGCAACTGCCGAAGCTGCAGAAATCGCTGGAACGCGTGCTGGGCCTGGACAGCGAGGACAGCCTGCTGCGCCGTATCCACGAGCAGCTGGCCACGCCCGGCGAGTGCGTCGACCTGCTGGTGCGCGCCGTGATGCCGGAACCGGCGACGATGGTGCGCGACGGCGGCGTGATCGCACGCGGCTACGATGCCGAGCTCGATGAACTGCGCGGCCTGTCCGAGAACGCCGGCCAGTACCTGGTCGACCTCGAGACCCGCGAGCGCGAGCGCACCGGCATCGCCAACCTGCGCGTCGAATACAACCGGGTGCACGGCTTCTACATCGAAGTGACCAACGGCCAGGCGGACAAGGTGCCCGAGGATTATCGCCGCCGCCAGACGCTGAAGAACTGCGAGCGCTACATCACGCCGGAACTCAAGGCGTTCGAGGACAAGGCCCTGTCCGCGCAGGACCGCGCGCTGGCCCGTGAAAAGGTGCTGTACGACCAGCTGCTGGCCGACCTCGCGCCGCATATCGGCTGCCTGCAGAAGATCGCCGCGGGCATCGCGCAACTGGACACGCTGACGGCGCTGGCCGGCCACGCGCTGCGCAACAACTGGTGCGCGCCGCAACTGGTGGCCGAATCGTGCATCGATATCCAGGAAGGCCGCCACCCGGTCGTGGAAAACCAGATCGAGCGCTTCATCGCCAACGATTGCCGCCTGCTGGCGGAACGCCGGCTGCTGCTCATCACCGGCCCGAACATGGGCGGTAAATCCACGTTCATGCGCCAGGTCGCGCTGATCACGCTGCTGGCCTACGTGGGCAGCTACGTGCCGGCCGCCAGCGCCACGATCGGCCCGATCGACCGCATCTTCACCCGCATCGGCGCCACCGACGACCTGGCCGGCGGCCGCTCCACGTTCATGGTGGAGATGACGGAAGCGGCGACGATCCTCAACGGCGCCAGCGAACAGTCGCTGGTGTTGATGGACGAGATCGGCCGCGGCACTTCCACGTTCGACGGGTTGGCGCTGGCCTGGGCCATCGCCCGCCATCTGATCGACACGAGCCGCAGCTTCACGCTGTTCGCCACCCACTATTTCGAGCTGACGCAGCTGCCGGAAAGCCATCCCACGGCCGCCAACGTGCACCTGTCGGCCGTCGAGCACAAGGACAGCATCGTGTTCCTGCACGCGGTGCAGGATGGCCCGGCATCGCAGAGCTACGGCTTGCAGGTCGCCCAGCTGGCCGGTGTGCCGCAAGGCGTGATCAAGGCGGCCCGCAAGCACCTGGCCCGCCTGGAAGCGCAGGCGCTCGACGCGACGCCGCAGCTGGACCTGTTCGCCGCGCCCCGCACCGAGCCCGATGATGGGCCGGATCGCGAGCCGGCCGCCGCAACGCCGGCGGCGGAAGATCCGCAGCTGGCATCGTTGCTGGCCGCGCTGGACGAGCTGGACCCGGATGCGTTGTCGCCGCGCGAAGCGCTGGACCGGCTGTACCAGCTGAAGCGCCTCGTGCCGGCATGACACGGCGCGCCGGCCCCGCCTTCGTGCTGCTGGGCGCCGCCTTGCTGGCGGCGGCGGTGCAGGCTGAAGGGGGAACAGGCGCAGCCGGCGCGGAACCGTTCGACGTCGCCGTCATCGGCCACACTTTTCCCGACGAGCTGGGCGACGCCGACCTGAAACGCACGATCGCCCGCGCCGACCGCGAGAAGCCGGCCTTCGTCATTGCCGCCGGCATCAAGTCCGAGGACGAACCCTGCAGCGACAAGCTCTACCTGCAGCGCAAGGCGCTGCTGAACAAATCCACCCAGCCGCTGATCCTCGTGCTGACCGGCGCCGACTGGACCGGCTGCCGCAACTCGGCGGGCCGCTCGAATGCGATCGAACGGCTGAACCGCATCCGCGAGATCTACTACGACGGGCAGGAAGCCCTGGGCCGCCGCCCGCTGGACCTGAACCGCCAGTCGACGATCACGAAATTTCGCAGCTACGCCGAGAACGCCTACTGGGAAATGCACGGCGTGCTGTTCGCCACGATCAACCTCCCCGCCCACAACAACCATTACCTGATCGAGGCGGGCCGCAACAGCGAATACGAGGACCGGCTGGTGGCCAACCGGGCCTGGCTGCAGCGGCTGTTCGGCATGGCCAAGCGACGCAAGCTCGATGGGCTCGTCCTGTTTTCGGACGGCGACGTGCGCATCCACGCCGAACCCGGGTTTTCGCTGCTGGCTGGGTTTTCCACGAAACACGACGGCTTTGCCGAAACGCGGCGGCTGACGCGCGTGCTGGCCGAAAACTACCCGGGAAAAGTGCTGCTGGTGGATGCGCACCGCGAACCGCCGGTGAAGGGCGATCCGCCGCCGGGCACGATCACGTGGCGCGGCAACCTGGGCCACGTGACGTTGCAGGGCGAGTGGAACATGCTGCGCGTGGCGCCGGGCGATGAACACCTGTTCACGCTGCAACGCGCGGAGGCTGAAAAAGCACACGGGCAGCCGAAGCTGCCCGTGGATGGTGGATCGCCGAAGCGGCCACCGCGGCCGGAACGCTGACACAGCCAGCGGTCCGGTCGCGCAGTCATCGCGCAATCATCGCGCAATCATCGCGCAGTTATCGCGCAATCATCGCTCAAATATGCGGTCGCGCAATGAGCCCCCATTCAGTGGATCGGCTGGGTGCGGAACTGGTCGCCCGCATCGCCTTCGTCCTCGTCGTCACCGTGGTGGTGGCCGTGGGCGCCATGCACGTGCTCGTGCGCGATCTCCTCGTCGGTGGCTTCGCGCACTTCCAGCACTTTCAGTTCGAAGCGCAGCGCCATGCCCGCCAGCGGGTGGTTACCGTCCAGCACGACCTTGTCTTCGGCGATATCGGTGACGGTGAAGATCATCGCTTCCTCGTCGCCCTCGCCATCGGGCATGCCTTCGAACTGCATGCCCACTTCGAGCGGCTCCGGCAGGCGCGAACGCGGCTCCACCTTCACCAGGTTCGGGTCATAGTCGCCGAACGCATCATCGGGTTCGATCTGGATGGTGTTGGCGTAACCGACTTCCTTGCCGTCCAGCTCTTCCTCGATCTTCGGCAGCGTGTTTTCATACCCGCCGTGCAGGTACACCATCGGCTGGCGGCCGTCCTCGATCAGGTTGTTCTGGGCGTCGGACAATTTGTATTGCACGGTAACGACGGTGTTCTTGGCGATCTTCATGAGACTTCCTTTCTGGTCAGATGGCGCCGATTATACCTCCACGCCGCCCCCTCCATCGCCATGCTGATACAGGGCGCAGGAAACCGTGGACAGGCGCCGGACGATGACTGACAATTGGTTAGCAAACGGCTTTTCATTTTGCCATCCATGTCATCCCTACCTTGCCGAGGAACACAATGAAGAAACCAGTACTGCTCCTGGCCGCATCGCTCCTCGTCGCCGGCACTGCCCAGGCGGCGCTCGTCACGGTCGACTATACGGTGCCCATCGCTTCGATCGGGGAAGAATACCTGGATCCGTATTCCTACGAGGAGGTCGGCACCACATTCCTCGGCGGCATCCAGGCATCCATCGGCGATGTCCTCACCGGCCGCTTTACCTATGACGATGCCGCGCCGCTGGCGGAGGGCTTCGGCGGCTGGTATGCGCAGGTGGTCTCGCATTCGGTGAGCTTCAGCCTGATCGACACCACGATCACGCTCGATAATTCGCTGGTCATCGCCTCTGGCACGCCTGCCGGGGATGGCCTTGGCGTGAACGGCAACGGCCATATCGGCGGCGAAAGCGATCCGCTGGCCGTCGTCGCTTTCGCCTTCGCAGCGCCGCCCGGCACGCATGGCCCCGGCACGTTGCCGTCGGCCGCGGACTGGCAATACTATGGCGCCAATGGCGCGAACCCGTTCCGGATGACCATCCATGGCAACGGCTACAACGCCTACCTGACCGGTGGCGACATGGTGTTCGCCGTCTCCGCGGTTCCGGAGCCGGCCACGGGCGCGATGGCGCTTGCCGGCCTGGCGGTCGTGGCCGCGGCAGCGCGGCGCCGCAAGGCGAAACAGGCATAAGCGCGCCACCCGCCGTCCCGCCCGTGCCTGAAGCGGGCGGCGGCCGTGGATGGCCTATAATCCGGGCATGAAAAAATCCGCACCGCTCCGCCTTCTCGGCGATATCACGCCTGCGCAGTTCATGCGCGATTACTGGCACAAGAAACCCCTGCTGATCCGCCAGGCCATTCCCGGCTTCAAGCCGCTGCTGCCGTTCGACCAGCTGGCCGAACTGGCAACGAAGGACTATGTCGAAGCACGGCTCGTCACGCTGACCGATGGCGAATGGGACATGCGGCACGGCCCGCTGCACGACCTGCCGCCGCGCACCCAGCGCGAATGGACGATGCTGGTACAGGGCGTGAACCTGCAGAGCGATGCGGCCGATGCGCTGCTGCGCCAGTTCCGCTTCGTGCCGGATGCCCGGCTGGACGACCTGATGGTGAGCTTTGCCACCGACGGCGGCGGTGTCGGCCCGCACTTCGATTCCTACGACGTATTCCTGCTGCAGGCCGAAGGCCAGCGGCGCTGGAAGATCGGCCCGCAAAAGGACCTGTCGCTGGTGGAAGGCCTGCCGCTGAAGATCCTCAGCAAGTTCAAGCCCACCGAGGAATTCGTGCTGGAACCGGGCGACATGCTGTACCTGCCGCCACACTACGCGCACGACGGCGTGGCGATCGGCGATTGCCAGACGTATTCGATCGGCTTCCGCTCGCCGTCCTACCAGGAACTGGGCGAGGCGTTCCTGCAGTTCATGGCCGATTCCATCGACCTGCCGGGCCGCTATGCCGATCCGGACCTGGAACCGTCGGCCAAGCCCGCCGAGATCCCGAAAGACATGCTGGGCCAGCTCGCGGACGAGCTCAACAAGATGCAGTTCACCGAAGACGATTTCACGATCTTCCTCGGCGAATACCTGTCCGAACCCAAGCACAACGTGTTCTTCACGGCGCCCGAAAAGCCGTTGCCGGCCGGCCGCTTCGCACAAACGGCAGCGAAGCGGGGCGTGAAACTGTCGCGCAAGACGCAGATGCTGTATCGCGGCAAGCACGTGTTCATCAACGGCGAATCGTTTGCGATCGGCCGTGCCGACAAGGCCGCGCTCGAGGCGCTGGCCAACAACCGCGTGCTGGACGGTGCGGGCGTGGCCGCCGCCTCGGAAGACGTGATGGAAGCGCTGTTCGCGTGGTACACGGACGGCTGGCTCGAACTGGACAGTTAGGAGAGCGTCATGGACAGGCAGACATTCGATAGCCGCGCCGGGTTCCAGGCCCAGCTGGAAGCCTGTCTGTCCCGGTCGCGCATCTCGCTGGCGATGTTCGATCCCGACTTTGGCTGGTGGGAACTCGGCAGCCCGGGCAACGACGCCTTGCTGCGCGCGTTCCTGCGCCACGGCGGGCGCCTGCAACTCGTCGCCCACAGCAATGCGCGGCTGGAGCGGGATGCACCGCGCTTCCTGCGCCTCCTCCACGATTATGGCCACCTGGTCGAATGCCGGCTCACCAGCCGGTCGATCGGGCACCTCACGGATTCGTTCTGCATCGGCGACGCCCATCACGTGGTGCGCCGCTTCCACAGCGATCATTTGCGCGGGGAAGCAATTTTTCTGTCTCCCTCGTCAACCACTTCTCATCTGGAACGTTATCAATCTATCTGGGCCGAAACGAGGCCCGGCTTGCAGGCCGGTGTCACTGGCTTGTAAGTCCGGAGCGTGAGGCCGGGTTGATAAGCCGGTAAGTTCAGGTCGGGTGTCAAGCACTAGATCTGGCAGCAATATTGTATGCATGAAAAAGTTGCGAAAGTGGCCTGTGTTGCTATTGCGACTCATTTAAATTCGCTATAATATTCTGTTAGGAAGTTTCCGTTGTCTGGGGCACCATATGGTCCGAATGGCCACGAAACGCCCTAGTGAGCGATAATTACCGGTAATTATTCATCGCAACACTGTCATCAATTAGTGAATTAATTAAGGAAAACAAATGAAAAAATCCCTGCTGATCGCCTCCCTGCTGGCTGTTGCCCTGGCTGCTTGCTCCAAGAAAGAAGAAGCTCCTGTTGCTCCTGCTACCGAAGCAACCGTACCGGCTGCTGACGCGACCGCTCCTGTCGCTCCTGCCGCTGACGCAACCGTGCCGGCTGCTGACGCTGCCGCTGCTCCGGCTGCTGACGCTGCCGCTGCTGCTTCGGACGCTGCTGCTGCCGCTTCGGCTGCTGCCTCCGCTGCTTCGGAAGCCGCTTCCGCTGCTGCCGCTGCCAAGTAATTGGCCTGGACCGCCGTCTTCGGACGGCATCCTGCTCAACCGCCCAATGGGCGGTTTTGTTTTTTTGACGCCTGTTTTCCGGCATTGCCGTTGCAGCCAAAAATCCGGCGTTTTCTCGCCGCGCTTGCAGTAAATATCAAAGGCAAAAAAAACCGGCCTTGCGGCCGGTTTTCTTTTCATGCTTGATTACTTCAACTCTTCCTGCAGCAAGGTCAGGATCTTTTCGGCCGTCGGCGTCGTATCCGCCTCGCCTTTGTTGTTCTGCACGGTAACCTGGCTGGTGTTGCCGGTTTCGGCAGCCTTGACGACGATGCGGTAGCGCTGCGCTTCCTTGTCCGCTTCCGACGAGCCCCAGCTGAACAGGCGGCCGAAGAAGCCTTTCTTCTCGACCTGGTCGGCCACGTAGCGCACGTAGTAGATGCCCTGCACGCGATCGCGGTCCTCGACGGTGAAGCCGGCGCGGTCCAGCGCCAAGCCCACGCGGCGCCAGGAGCGGTCGAAGCCCTCATCCGTTTCCACGTAGCGGTTGGCGCCCTCGCCCTTCAGGAAGGCATGCAGCGGCTGCACGATAGCGTTATCCACCGCGGTCCGGGCCGCCGTTTCCTCGGTGCCGCCCAGCTTGGTCAGCAGGCGCGCCAGGAACACGGCTTCCAGGTTCGGGTCGGAAGGCCGCGGCGTCCACGTCACGATTTCCTTTTCCGGCCCCTGGGCGATTTCTTCCGCGCCACGGTGGCTGATGTAGATTTCCGTGGTGCCGTCGGCATTGCGCTCGACGCGGGTGCGATATTTGTCACGCTCGCCCGTCGAGTAAGCCGAGTCGAACACCTTGCCGATGGTGCGGCGGATGATGTCCTGCGGGATCTTCGCGCGGTTCTCGTTCCACTCGGTTTCCATCACGCCCGCGGTCGCATTGTCGAGCGACAGCGTGAAGCCGGCATCTTCCCAGAACGACTTCAGCTGCGGCCACAGCACGTCCGGCGAAGCCTTCACGACCAGCCAGCGCTGGTTGCCGGCCCGCTCCACGCGCACCTTGTCGTTGCCGGTGGCGGCCACTTCATTGCCGCCGGCCGCCGCCGGGGCGGCATTCGCCAGGGTACCGGCGCCGGCACCGGACATGCTGGCGCGCTGCGCCGCGTAACCCGATGCGGTGGCCACGCCGCTGCCGCTGTCCGGCAGCGCGTAGCGATTATCCTTTTGCAGCTGGGTCAAGTCCGGCGGCACATCCAGCGTGCTGGCTTTCTTGGCCGATTTGTAGTCCACCGTGGTCTTGCCGACCACGGATTCGACCATGCCGCAGCCGGTCAGGCTGAGCATCAGGACGCCGAGCGCGAGGCCGCTTTGCGGAGTAAGGGAAGCTTTCTTGATCATGGGGAGACAGGGGAAAAAAGCTGAAGAAACCAGCTGGGTGATCGTCGCGGCGGCACGGAAGGCCGCCACGCTCCGGACTTACGCCAGCACGCCGGCTTCCACCAGGGCGGTACGTACCGCCTGGTGGAACTCGGCAGCGAGCGGCACCAGGGGCAGGCGGATACCGGCCGGCATGCGGCCCATTTCCGCCAGCGCCCACTTGGTGGGGACCGGGTTCGGTTCGACGAACAGTTTCTGGTGCAGGGGGAAGACCTTGTCGTTGATCTCGATGGCCGTGGCGATGTCGCCGGCCATCGCGGCCGCGCACATCTCGGCCATCGCACGCGGCGCCACGTTGGCGGTCACGGAGATATTGCCCTTGCCGCCCGCCAGCATCAGCGCCATGG
Source organism: Pseudoduganella sp. jia 12 (assembly GCF_055502675.1). NCBI lineage: Bacteria > Pseudomonadati > Pseudomonadota > Betaproteobacteria > Burkholderiales > Oxalobacteraceae > Pseudoduganella > Pseudoduganella sp. jia 12. The sequence continues at coordinate 59,132 of NZ_JBUXKP010000013.1, read as the reverse complement.
CCGTGGGATCGTCGCCGGAAAAGACGGCGAAGTCCTTCGGCACCGACCGCAGCGAACGCAGCAGGTCGAGGCCGCGGCCGATGTTGCCGGTGGCATCCTTGATGCCGATGATGTTCTCGACGGCGGCCAGGCGCAGCACCGTTTCGTTGGCCATGTCCGCGACCGTGCGGCCGGGCACGTTGTACAGGATGACCGGCAGGTCCACCGCTTCGGCGATGGCCTTGAAGTGCTGGTACATGCCTTCCTGCGTCGGGCGGTTGTAGTAAGGCACCACTTGCAAGGTCGCATCCGCGCCCGCTTCCTTGGCATAACGGGTCAGCACGATTGCCTCGGCGGTCGAGTTGCCGCCGCTGCCCGCGATCACGGGAATGCGGCCGGCCACGCGGTCCACGCAGGCCTTGATCAGCGCGCAGTGCTCGGCCACCGTCACGGTCGCCGATTCACCCGTCGTACCGACGATCACGATACCATCCGTGCCCTCGGCAATATGCCAGTCAATCAGGCGGTCCAGGCTGTCATAGTCCAGACTGCCATCCGCATGCATCGGAGTCACGATTGCAACAATGCTGCCCTTAATCATATATTGAACCAATTGCAAATAGATTGAAAACGTCGATTGTAGACGATCGCTTGCGCGCGTGGGGTATTTCGCGGTGGTATCAGCTTTCGATACAGCCGAGCAGTGCCGCCTCGCGCGGGAACTCGGCCTTGACGGCGCAGATGCGCTGCACCACGGCCGCCGCCTTGCCCGCCGGGTTGCCTGCCGGGCTGCTCGAACTGACGATGCCATCCTCGAATGCGACGACACGCAGGCCCTGCTGCCGTGCCAGCTCCAGCAATTCGCCCGGCTTCAGCAGGAAATCGGGATTGCTCGGCTTGCCGAACGCGGCGTTGCCGTCCGCGAACGTTTCATAGACCAGCACGCCGTTCGGCGCCAGGCTGCCCACCATGTCGGCCAGCAGCGGGCGATGCAGGTAATTCGTGACGACGATGCCGGCGAACCGGTTCGGTCCGAACGGCCACGGCGTATCGCCCGCTTCCAGGTCGATGTCGCTGGTGACGATACCGGGTCCGGCGGTGGCAGCCAGCGCATCCGGGCGCCGGTCGACGGCGATCACCGCATGGCCCAGCGTGACTAGGTGGCGGGAATGGCGGCCATTGCCGCACGCGAGATCCAGCACCTCGCCGCCGGGAATCAATGGTGCAAAGCGTTGCACCCAGGGAGAAACCACGTCGCTCATCTGTTCCTTCTGGTAACACTCAAACGGGGCCGGCAGGCGCGCTGCGCCCGCCGGCCGGTTCATTGCCGGCCTTCACTGCGAGCCGTGCATGGGACTCGCATGGCCCAGCCGGCATCATATATTCATCAGCAATTGCAGGGGAAGTACCAGCAGCGCGATCAGTTCGATGAACACGCCGACCATTCCCCCCAGCAGCGGCGTCAGCACATTGAAATACATCAGCGCCATCAGGCCGATGAAGATATACGGCGTGTACTGCTCGATGCGCGCATAACGGCGGGCCAGCCCGTTGGGCAGCAGCGCCGTCATGATGCGTCCGCCATCGAGCGGCGGCACGGGCAGCAGGTTGAACACGCACATGATCGCATTCACATTGACGCCGGCAACGGCCATCTTGACCAGGAACGGCTCGGAAACCTCCATGCCGCGCAGGATCACGAGCCAGACCATCCAGCCCAGGCCCATGGCGAAGTTCGCCATCGGCCCGGCCGCGGCCACGAAGCCCATCTGCTTCTTGGGATTGCGCAGCTGGCTGTAGTCGACCGGCACGGGTTTGGCGTAGCCGAACGGCATGTGGATCGTCAGGTACAGGATCAACGGCAGCAGCACGGTGCCGAACGGATCGATGTGACGGGTGGGATTCAGCGACAGCCGGCCCAGCTGGGCAGCGGTCGGGTCGCCGAAGTAACGCGCCACGTAGCCATGGGCCGCCTCGTGCAGCGAAATCGCGAACAGGACGGGGATCGCGTACACCGCAACGGTCTGGATGGCTTGACTGAATTCACTCATGGGTAAAATTTTACCAGACCGCAATCATGCGCCCGGCGGGTAGAAGGAGGATGGGAAGTAAAGAAGGGCAAAGACGCCGGCTGGGATTGGCCGGCGAAAGAGGTCACAGGCCGGCTTTCACAGGCCGACCATGGCTGGATCGCCGCGCCCGAGGCGCACCAGCTCCGGCTCGGAGCCGGTCAGGTCGACCACGGTGGTCATTTCCATGCTGCATGCGCCGCCATCGATGACGAGGTCGAGCTGCTTGCCGATGCGGGCATTGATTTCCTCGGGATCGTTGAGCGGCTCGGTTTCGTCCGGCAGGATCAGGGTCGAGGAAATCAGCGGCTGCCCCAGTTCGGCCATCAGCGCTTCGACGATCGGGGTTTCCGGCACGCGCAGGCCGATCGTCTTGCGCGACGGGTGCGACAGCCGGCGCGGCACCTCGCGCGTGGCTTCCAGGATGAACGTGAACGGCCCCGGCGTGGCTGCCTTCAGCAGGCGGAACTGCTTGTTGTCCACGCGCGCATAGACGCCAATCTCGGACAGGTCGCGGCACAGCAGCGCCAGGTGATGCTTTTCGTCGATGCCGCGGATGCGGCGCAGGCGCTCGACGGCCGCCTTGTCGTCCAGGTGGCAGACGAGCGCATAGCATGAGTCGGTGGGCACGGCCACCACGCCGCCGCCGTGGATGATCTGGGCGGCCTGCTTGATCAGGCGGCCCTGCGGGTTGACGGGATGGATTTCAAAGAATTGGCTCATGCTGTTGTGTTGGCAAGTTTATCGAAGCGCCTGCAAGGCCGCGATGCGTTCCTCGAACGGCGGGTGGGTGGAGAACAGCGCCGACCAGCCGCCACCGCCCGAGATACCGGAGGCGGCCATGTTCTGCGGCAGGCCGCCCGGCTCCATGCCGCCCAGGCGGGCCAGCGCATTCTGCATCGGCGCGGTGCTGCCCAGCAGGCGCGCCGAGCCGGCGTCGGCGCGGAATTCGCGCTTGCGCGAGAACCAGGCCACGATGATCGACGCCAGCAGGCCGAACACGATCTCGCAGGCGAACACGGTGATCATATAGCCGGGACCGCGGCCGTTCTCGTTGCGCAACAGGACCTTGTCGACGAAGAAGCCGACGATGCGGGCAAAGAACACGACGAAAGTGTTCACCACGCCCTGGATCAGCGTCAGCGTCACCATGTCGCCATTGGCGATGTGCGCCACCTCGTGGCCCAGCACCGCTTCCACTTCCTCGCGGTTCATCGATTGCAGCAGGCCAGTGGACACGGCCACCAGTGCCGAGTTCTTGAAGGCGCCCGTGGCGAACGCGTTCGGTTCGCCGTCATACACGGCCACTTCGGGCATGCCGATGCCGGCGCGCTGCGCCAGGCCCTGCACGGTGGACAGCAGCCACTGCTCGGTGGAATTCTGCGGCGCGTCGATCACGCGCGCGCCGGTCGTCCACTTCGCCATGGGCTTGGAAATGAGCAGCGAGATGATCGAGCCGGTGAAGCCGACCACCAGCGAAAACGCCAGCAGTCCGCCCATCTCCAGTTGCCCGCCCGCTCCAGGACGGCCGATGCCGAGCAGCGAGAGCACGATGGACAACACCAGCATCACGGCGAGGTTGGTGGCGATAAACAGTACGATGCGTTTCATGATCTATAGGTTTTCTGGATATGATCCGTGGGGTCATATAAGGTTACAACCATAGAATTACAAGGCGATTAAGCCGGGCGCGCGGCCACGTTGCAGCACCGCCGCACCGGCGTCAGAACCAGTCGTGCCAGACCGGTGTCACGCTGGCCGGCAGCGGCGGCAGCGCGGCGAAGTCGACGCGCGCCTCGCCCGGCGCATGGAAATCGGTGCCGCGCGAAGCGAGGAAGCCATAGGCATTGGCCAGCTGGGCATACACGGGGTACTGGTCGGGCGTGTGGCTGCCGGTCACCACCTCGATCGCGCTGCCGCCCAGCTCCTTGAATTCGTCGAACAGCACGCCCTGCTGCAACTGGTTGAAACGGTAGCGGCCCGGGTGGGCGATGACGGCCGTGCCGCCCGCGCCTCGGATCCAGCCAACGGCTTCTTCCAGGCTCGCCCAGCGATGCGGCACGTAGCCCGGCTTGCCTTCGGAAAGGTATTTGCGGAACACTTCCGGCGTGTTGGCGCAATAGCCCTGCTGCACCAGGAAGCGGGCAAAGTGCGTACGCGACATCAGCGCCGGGTTGTCGACGAATTCCAGCGCGCCTTCGTAGGCCCCCGGAATGCCCGCCTTGGCCAGCTGCTCGCCGATCTCGCGGCCGCGCGCATCGCGGCCCTCGCGCGTGGCGGCCAGGCCGCGCAAGAGCGCCGGGTCGTTCTCGTCGATGTTCAGCCCCACGATGTGCACCGTTTCGCCGCTCCACGTGATCGAGATTTCCACGCCGGCCACGAAGCGCATGCCCAGCTCGGCCGCCGCCACGCGCGCCGCCGCGATGCCGCCCACTTCATCGTGGTCGGTCAGCGCCCACGCGTCCACGCCGGCCTGGCGCGCATATTTCGCCACGGCGGCAGGCGCCAGGACGCCGTCGGAGACGTTGGAATGGCAGTGCAGGTCGACTTTCAGCATGGCGCGATTCGGTTCGGTGATGGATAAGCTTCAATGAGCGCGGCTTCAATGAACGCAGCTTCGATGAACGCAGCTTCGATGAACAAGGCTTCAATGAACGAGCATTGTACCGCCGCCTGCCGCACGGCGTGCCGGCGCTTCATTTATGCGAGGAATCACACGACGGGATCAGCCGAGAAAGCGCGCGATCATTCCCGCCAGCAGCGCTGGCTGGTCATGGTGCAGCATGTGGCCGGCGTCCGGCACCATTTCCGGCGTGACGTCGGCAATATGGGCCATGCGGCGGTCCACTTCGCGGCGCCCCTCCTCCGGGCCGCCCATCCACAGCCACATATTCGTGTCCGCCGCTTCCACCCACAGTACCGGCGCCGTGATGCGGCGCCAGCACGCCATGATGTCCTCGGCATGGTAAGGCAGCGGGCTGGCCTGCTTGTGCACCGGGTCGCCGAGGATTTCCCACTCGCCGGCGGCATTCTGCGCGGACCAGTGCTGCGCCAGGAACGCCGCCCGCTCGTCCGTCAGGCGCGGGTTGGTCTTCTGCAGGCGCGCCGCCACAGCGGCCTGCGTGGGATAACCCTTCATCACCGGCGGGTCGAGCAGCTCGTCGAGCCATTTCGCGTAGCGCTTCGGGGCGTCTTCCGGTTTGGCACCCGTCAGGCCGAACCCTTCCAGGTTGACGAAGCGGCGGATCCGTTCCGGCCGCACGCCCGCGTAGATGCCGGCGATATTGCCGCCCATGCTGTGGCCCACCAGGTTCACCTGCCCTGCCGGCTGGTAATGGCGCAGGATCGCGTCCAGGTCGGCGAGGTAGTCGGGGAACCAGTAGGTATCGGTGCCCGCACGCTCCGTCAGGCCGAAGCCGCGCCAGTCGGGCGCGATCACGTGCCAGTCGCCGCCCAGGTGGTCGACGACGAACTGGAACGACGCGCCCACGTCCATCCAGCCATGCAGCATGAAGATCTTCGGCGCGCCTTCGCGGCCCCAGTGGCGAACGTGGGTGCGCAGGCCGCGCACGGCGAGAAAGTCGGAACGGGAAGGTGTCATCGGTGTGGGCTTGAATTGAATGGAGTCGTCGCTATATGCGGACCTTCCTTTTGGGAAAGCCGCATGGAAGCCCATACTTTAGCACGATCGTGCTTATTAGGGACGTGAGGCGTATCCATGGTGAGTGCCGGAGCGCAAGGGCGTAAAATGGCGCCAATATTTCCCCTCGATAAAGCCAACGATGACGATTTACCAGCTGGGCGATGATGCCCCCGAGATCGACGCTACCGCCTTCGTGGCCGACAGCGCCACGGTGATCGGCAAGGTGACGCTGCAGGCGAACAGCTCCGTTTGGTACGGCGCCTCGCTGCGCGGCGACAACGAGCGGATCACCATCGGTGAAAACAGCAACGTGCAGGAAGGCACGGTGATGCATACCGACATGGGCTATCCGCTGACGATCGGCCGCGACGTGACGATCGGCCACCAGGCCATGCTGCATGGCTGCACGATCGGCGACGGTGCGCTGGTCGGCATCCAGGCCGTGATCCTGAATGGCGCGAAGATCGGCAAGGGGTGCCTGGTAGGTGCCGGGGCGCTCGTTACCGAAGGCAAGGAATTTCCCGACAACGTGCTGATCATCGGCTCCCCGGCCAAGGCCGTGCGCGAACTGACGGCGGACGACGTGGCGCGGCTGAAAGGCAGCGCCGACAGCTATGTGCAGCGCGCGCAGCTGTTCAAGACAAATTTGAAAAAGATTGGATAACGCATGACCCAGGATACGCTGCAAAAATTCATTTTCGAGAACGCCGCCGTGCGTGGCGAGCTGGTCGACATCTCGTCCACGTGGCGCGAGATCCAGGCCCGCCACCAGTACCCGGTGGCCGTGAAGCGGCTGCTGGGGCAAATGGTATCGGCCGCCGCGTTGCTGTCGGCCAACCTGAAATTCAACGGTTCGATCGTGATGCAGATCCATGGCGACGGCCCGGTGCGCCTGCTGGTCGTCGAATGCGATTCGCAGCTGCGCATGCGCGCCACCGCGAAGCTGAACGAAGACGCTGCGATCACCGACGATGCCAACCTGACGGCACTGCTGAACCAGACTGGCCGGGGCCGCTTTGTGATCACGCTCGACCCGGCCGAAAAGGTGCCGGGCCAGCAGCCGTACCAGGGCGTCGTGCCGCTGGACGGCGACGACGTGGCGACCGTCATCGAACATTACATGCTGCGCTCCGAGCAACTGGACACGCAACTGTGGCTGGCCGCCGACGACAACGTGGCACGCGGCCTGCTGCTGCAAAAGCTGCCGCTGCATGGCGGCAAGGCCGAAGCGAATCCCGTCTCGCCGGAAGAAGCGCTGGAAACGTGGAACCGCGCCGTAATGCTGGGCCGCACGCTGAAGGAAGAAGAGCTGCTGTCCACCGAAATCGACGTGCTGCAAAAACGCCTGTTCTGGGAAGAAACGATCCGCGTATTCGACCCCGTGCACCCGTCGTTCCACTGCAGTTGCACCCGCGACAAGGTCGGCAACATGCTCAAGATGCTGGGCCAGGCCGAAGTCGAGGATGCGCTGGCCGAACAGGGCAAGCTGGGCATCAATTGCGACTTCTGCGGCAAGCACTATGAATACGACGCCGTCGACTGCGCCCAGCTCTTCGCCAGCGACGCCCCTGCCGAAGCGCTGATCCACCCCACCGAAGCCAAGCACTAAGCCGCTTCGCGCTCCCCAAAGCCCGCCCTCCCCGGCGGGCTTTTTTTTGCCCAGAACCGGGGTCAGACCCCGATTTCCGGAAATATTTCTCGAAACCGGGGTCTGACCCCGGTTCTCGGAAACATTGTTTCACGGTAGTCATCACCTCGTCACATCGGCTGGCTACGCTGCGCGTCGTTGCGTTTTTATTACTTTCTTTACTAACTTAACGACGAGCTAACGATGAAGAAACAGATCAAGGCCGCCATGGTGGCGAGCCTGGCGCTGGCGCCGCTGGCGATGGCACAGCAGGTGGCAACGGCGGTGGCAGCGATGGAAAGTGCCGCGGTGGCCAATGCGGTGGATGCGAACGGCGAGGCGGCAGCGGCGGCGGCCGGGCCGGTCGCGACGGTGGAAGTGGCCACGCGCCGTACCCGTTCGTCGGTGGCGATGAAGGGCGACGAGATCCAGAAGATCCTGCCCGGCACCAACCCGCTGAAAGCGCTGCAGACGCTGCCCGGCGTCAGCTTCCAGACGGCCGACCCGTGGGGCAACAACGAGCAGAACCTGTCGCTGTTCGTGCACGGCTTCTCGGGGCAGCAACTGGGCTACACAATGGATGGCGTGCCGCTCGGCGACCAGCAATACGGCAACTACAACGGCCTGTCGCCGCAGCGCGCGGTGATCTCGGAAAACGTGCGCGGCGTCGTGCTGTCCTCCGGCGCCGGCGACCTGGCCACCGCGTCCACCAGCAATCTCGGCGGCACCATCGAGACGTTCTCGTCGGACCCGCTGGCCGAGCGCAATTTCGCCGTCCAGCAAACACTGGGCAGCCACGACACGTCGCGCACCTTCCTGCGCTACGACTCGGGAAAAATCGGCGACGCCAGCGTCTACGTCTCCGCCATGCACCACGAAGCGCGCGCCTGGGACTTCCACGGCCGCCAGGGCGGCGACCAGGTCAACGCCAAGTTCGTCAACGACAACGCCGCCGGCCGCCTGACGGTCTTCTTCAACTACAGCGACAAGATCGAGCCGAACGAGGACAGCACCGTCCACTCGGCCACCGAGAAATTCCAGCTGTACACGCGCCCGTTCCTGTACCCGGACTTCCAGGCCGCGCTGAACTACCTGTCGCCGACGGGCGCCACGCCGGCCGCCGATGGCAACAACTACCGCAACTACTACAGCGATGCGCAGCGCGAGGATTACCTCGGCTACGTGAAGTACGACTGGAACCTCTCCGACACCACCACCTGGTCGAACCAGGTGTATTACCACTACGACGATGGCGTGGGCGTCGTCGCCGGTCCGATCGGCGTGGCCGGCCTGCCCGCGCTGTTCGCCGTCTATTACCCGAACCAGAACCTGAAGCAGGTGTTCGGCAATTCCGGCTATGCCACGCGCACGACCGAGTACCAGATCAACCGTACCGGCTGGCTGTCGACCCTGCGCACCGAGATCGGCGACCATACGATCCAGGGCGGCCTGTGGTTCGAGAAAAACGCATCGCAAGCCTACCGCCGCTGGTATGCGCTGGACGTGAACAATCCCAGTTCGCCCTACGACCGCCCGGAAAACCCGCTGATCACGCAGTACGGCAGCGAGATCGACAACAAGGTGGTGCAACTGCACCTGCAGGATGAATGGCGCGTGCGCCCCGACCTGGTGCTGCAGGGCGGCTTCAAGTCGAGCCTGCAGTTCGCGCGCGGTACCATGCCGGTGCAGCCGAAGCTGGGCGCGATCGCCGGCGGCTCCACCGCGCTGCCGGAAGGCGATATCGACACGAAGAAATGGTTCCTGCCGCAACTGGGCGCGCGTTGGGATGTTACCGGCACCGAGCAGGCCTTCGTCAACGTGCAGAAGAACATGCGCCAGTTCGTCACCTATGGCGGTGGCGGCGCATCGCCGTGGAGTCTCGCCAGCCAGTCGGCGTTCGACCTGTTCAAGTCGACGGCGAAACCGGAAACTTCCGTCACGTTCGAGGCGGGCCTGCGCACCAGCCGCTCGTTCAGCGCCGGCCCGCTGACCGGCTTCGATGGCCAGGTCAACATCTACCACGTAAACTTCAAGGACCGCCTGCTGACGACGAGCCCCACCCCGGTGATCTCGGCGATCATCGGCGGCAATCCGGTGCTGGCCAACGTGGGCAGCGTGAAGACGGACGGCATCGACATGTCCGGCACGTTCCACTTCGGCCGCACGTTCTCGTTCTACGACGCGATCTCGTACAACCGCTCGAAGTACGAGGACAACTACCTGAACGGCGCCGCCACGGTGCCGACCGCCGGCAAGAAGATCCCGGGCAGCCCGGAATGGATGAACAAGTTCGTCGCCTCGCTGAACGTCGGCGGTACCGAGTTCCAGCTGAGCGGCGACTATGTCGGCAAGCGCTATGCCACCTATACGAACGACCTGTCGGTGAGCAGCTACTTCCTGCTGGGCCTCGGCATTTCGGGCAAGCTGCCGTTCCTCGACGGTGGCTGGGTGAAGAATGCGCGCTACCGCGTCAACGTGACGAACCTTGCCGACCGCCGGGGTGACCTGAACGTGGTCGTGGGCGCGGCCGACAAGACGTACAATACATTCCCGATTGCCCCGCGGCAGGGGTTCATCACCGTGATGGCGGACTTCAAATGACAAACTGGGTCAACAAGCGTTACCTGTCGCGCCGCGGCTTTATTACGGTCGGCGCGAAAACTGCGGTGGCCACCGCAGGTGCTCTTCTGCTGCCAGCCGCATTTGCGGCCAAGCCGGCACGGCCACTGGTCATCGCGCACCGCGGCGCCTCGGCACTGCGGCCCGAGCACACGCTGGCCGCCTATGCCAAGGCGATCGCCGACGGCGCCGATTTCATCGAGCCGGACCTCGTATCGACGAAGGATGGCGTGCTGGTCGCGCGCCACGAAGCCTTCCTCTCGGAGACCACCGACGTGGCAAAGCGCCCCGAGTTCGCCAGCCGCCACGCGCGCAAGACGATCGACGGTGTCACCCACGACGGCTGGTTCGTCGAGGATTTCACGCTGGCCGAATTGAAAACGCTGCGCACGGTCGAGCGCATCCCGCAATCGCGCCCGCGCAGCGCCAGGTATGACGGCATGTTCCAGGTACCCACGTTCGAGGAAGTGATCGACTTCGTGGCCGCGGAATCGGCCACGGTCGGCCGCACGATCGGCCTGGTGCCGGAGCTGAAACATTCCATGTATTTCGCCCGTCTCGGCCTGCCGCTGGAGGAGCGCGTCATCGCCACGCTCGGCGCCCACGAATACACACGCCGGGCGCCGGTCGAGATCCAGTCGTTCGAGGTGGCCAACCTGCGCATGCTGCGCGAAAAGCTGGGCAAGCGCGCCAACCTGCGGCTGGTGCAGCTGGTCGGCGTGGGCCCGGTGAAGCCGAGCGACGTGGCGGCGGCGGGCGGAGCGCTCACCTACGCGGAAATGGCGACACCGGCCGGCCTGCGCGCCATCGCCGAATACGCCGACGTGTTCGCCCCGCCGACCCGCGCACTGATTCCTTTGCGGAAGGATGGCCGGCTCGATGCGCCCACGCCGCTGGCGGCCGATGTCCGCGCCAGCGGGCTGCGCCTGGTCACGTGGACGTTCCGCCCCGAGAACCGCTTCATCGCCGCCGACTTCCGCGACGGCGGCGGCGACGATGCGCGCAACGAAGCCGGCTCCATTGCCGAGATGCGGCGCTACCTGGAGCTGGGCCTGGACGGCTTCTTCACCGACGATCCGGCGCTGGGCGTGAAGGCGCTGGCCGGCTGACACGGCCGGACGACAGCCGCCGGCAACGCACGGCTGCCGGCGGTGCCGCCGGTTCGCGCCGTTTCCCTGTAAAGTCCTGCTTTGTCCCAAAGGAGTAAAGCATGATCAACAAGGCTCTCATCATCGGCAGCAGTGGCGTCGTCGGCAGCGCGCTGGCCGAGCGGCTGCTGGCAGAAGGCTGGGAAGTGCATGGCGTTTCGCGCGGCCGCACGCCGGGCGTGCCGGGCGTGCGGCAGATCAGCGCGGATCTCACGTCGCCCGACGTGGCACAGGCGCTGGCTGGGGTCGACCCCAGCCATGTATTCGTTACCGCCTGGTCGCGGCAGGCGAACGAAGAGGAAAACATCCGCGTCAACGGCGCCATGGTGAAGAACGTGCTCGACGCGGTCGGCCCCGCCGGCAGCGTGCGCCACGTGGCGCTGGTGACGGGGCTGAAGCACTACCTCGGCCCGTTCGATGCGTACGGCAAGGGGGCGGTGCCGATCACGCCGTTCCGCGAGGAACAGGGCCGCCAGGATGTGCCGAACTTCTACTACGAGCAGGAAGACCGCCTGTTCGACGCGGCGCGCCAGTACGGCTTTACGTGGAGCGTGCACCGGCCGCACACGATCATCGGTTTCGCGGTCGGCAACGCGATGAACATGGGCCAGACGCTGGCGGTGTACGCCGCATTGTGCCGGCACACCGGCCAGCCCTTCGTGTTCCCCGGCAGCCGCCAGCAATGGGAAGGCCTGGTCGACATGACCGATGCGCGCCTGCTGGCCCGGCACCTGCAATGGGCATCGACCAGCACTGCCGGTGCGAACGAGGATTTCAACGTGGTCAACGGCGACGTGTTCCGCTGGCAGTGGCTGTGGCCGCGGCTGGCCGACTACTTCGGCGTGGAAGCCGCGCCGCTGCCGGCCGTCACCAGCCCGCTGGAATCGCGCATGCACGACGCGCCCGCGCTGTGGCGCGAGATCGCCGCACGGCACGGGCTCGCCGAGCCGGACGTCACGCGCCTGGCTTCATGGTGGCACACGGACGCCGACCTGGGCCGCCCGATGGAAGTCATCACCGACATGACGAAGAGCCGCAAGGCCGGGTTCCTGGATTACCAGGGGACGCCGGAGGCGTTCTTCGACCTGTTCGAGCGGCTGAAGCGGGAAAAGCTGATTCCGCTATAACGCCCTCCAACTCATCCTGAGGAAGCCTTGGTCCGCGAGCTGTCGCGGGCACGGCAACGGGAAAGTCAGCCATGAACTCGCAGGAGCGCTCCGTTCTCGACTGGATGAACGATTGGATGTCTTCGTATATCGATTCGTGCAACCGCCAGACTAGCATGGTGCATGGAACAAAAAGCAACACTGGCCGGACACATGGCAAGAAGATGAAGCTTTTTCCCATTAAGCTACGGTACGCTGGCTGACATGGCATGTTATCCGCCCCATCTGGTCATGGAGGCAACCCTTGAACCGGTTCTCCTGGTATCAACGCTGCTTCATCCCGGCTGACAGCTCCCCGGCGGTTACCGCCTTGGTAACCGCTGCTTTCTCACTGCCTGTCATCCAGCCACAGCGCAGCCGGCGCAGTCGACGCACGTTCCCTAGGTGTTTTTGTTTGACGCTCCCCTGGGTCTGGTGCCGAGCATGAAGGCGCCCATCCTCGATCACACGCTGATCCGCTCCAAGAGGCTGACGCGTATCGCCTTCCTGCTGCGCTGCATGAACTTGTGTTTTTACCCGCTGCTGACTGTTGTGCTGGGCAACTGGGTACTGATGGGATTGCCACAAGCGCGGGAGGCCTTGACCGCATTCACTACGTTCGAGGAAGGGGGCGCCAGTGCGCTATGGAAGTCGCCACAGTATTTCGCCTTTCTTTTTGCGGTGTTGTACTGGAGCTTTACTGCGTGGTACTGCGCAAGGATCATGCTCGGAAGGCGCTTTCCACGTGACGACCTGTGGCATTGTCACGACCGGCGTTTCGCATACTGGATCAACCGGCTATTGCCGCGCTTCCTGGGCGTTGTAAGTACGCTACCCACCACCTTCTACCTCATCCTGGTTGGCTCCGATACGTACTTGTGGGTGCCATTGGCCTTGCTCAACTGCCTGTTCCTGGCCTTTATTGTCTGGCGTCGCAAGTCCAGGCTGTTCGCCAGCATCACGCCAACGGCGGCTCATCGGCGATACGATCCATTTCCGGACCGCTTCGATGCTCTGGGGCGTTCTGGCAGCGCCGTGATATTGACCATCTTTACGATCTCGTTCGCAGTACTGGTGGCCTTGACTACGCATCCGGTATCCGCAGCCCGGCTGCTGGGCCCTGCTGCCCTGATTCTCCTTGCCCTTGGCTCCTGGACTGCTTTCGGCGCCATCATTGCCACGTACACTCCACGCCGCTTCGGATGGCCATCGCTGGCCTCTCTGCCTTTCCTGTTATTGTTTCTCGCCTCCTTTGTAAATGAAAACCATGTAATTGGCGCTTCCGAACGCCAGGTCGCCAAGATTGCCGAACGCCTGGGGCTACTGGACGATTTCACGAACTGGCTGGCAGCCCGGCCCCCGGAAGCCACAGACGATCCAATCTACCTGGTCGCTGCAACCGGGGGCGCGTCACGCGCTGCGTACTGGACCGGAATAGTCCTGCGTGACCTGGAAAACGAGGCACGGCGCAATCGGCGCCGCTTTGCCGAGAACATCTACGCCGTCAGTGGCGTATCCGGGGGCAGCCTGGGATTGGCCGCTTTCATTGGCGCGCTGAAGGCAGAGCATCGTCGAGAACCCGAGCTGCGGCCTGATCCGACAACTTTCCTCAAACAGGATTTTCTTTCCCCTCTTATCGGTGCAGGGCTGTACATCGATACAATCGCCCGTTTTCTGCCATTTCCGTGCTATGCATGTGATCGCTCACGCGCCATCGAAACTGCCTGGATCGAGGATTGGCACAGCCTGCTCGGCACTTCCGACGCGGCCAGCTTTTTCGCCGAGCCTTTCCTGGCCGCCAAGTCAGCGCGCTTGCCACGGATGCTTCTGAACACGACCGCGGTCGACGATGGCCGTCGCGTTGTGCAGGGGCAAGTTAAATTCGTGCCGCGCCAAGCTTACGACCTGTTCGCGCCCGAACTGCTCACACAGCATCTCAGCGTTGCCCAGGCGGTGCATAACAGCGCCCGCTTTGCCTACGTCAGCCCGGCCGTAAAGGTCACATGGAACGACGGTCGGCCGTGGGACTATCTGGTCGATGGCGGCTACTTCGAGAATTCGGGTGCCGCGACCGTCAACGCGTTGATCGATGAACTATTAAGTCCACGCATGAAAGCGAAGCTTGACGAACGCTTTCCGGACAATGGGGCAGCCCGCTTCCAGGCACTGCACAAGAAACTTGTCGTGATCTTGATCGAGAATGAACCAGTCGGCGACCGGCAATGGATCTGTCCCCGGACATCGCAGCCCAAAGAGGCCCCGGCACGACACTATTGGCCAGAGGTCACCATTCCCGCAGTAGCGCTGTATCAGACTCGCACGGCGCGCGCCCAGGCCGCCGTGGATGAGACGATCCGCCGGCTTAGTGATTGCGAGGGCTCCCCGGCGGTATTCGAGCTGCGCTATCCCAAACTGAAGCAAGTCAAGAACGAACCACCATTGAGCTGGTACCTGAATGACGGCACGCGCCGTGCCATGGAATCGGTAATGAGGCGTAGCGACCGCGACGAATCGCTGCGCCTGCTGAAAAAAAACTGGTCTGATCTCGTCGCACGCATGAAAGAGGACAGTGCCATTATCTCGTCGCCACGCCTTGACGGTCCGGAAAGACAAGTGCCGGCCCCGGAATCGATACGATGAAATTGTGCATCGTCCCTGCGTGACGGACAACCAAGTGCTGGCGCAACCTGGAATACAGGAATGCTACGTTTTGTCGTCGCTCCCTGGTTCCTGTCTATCCAAGCCTCTGCTCGGCGGCTGCATGCCACCGGACACCCAATACCTGAGCACTCGGCTTTTCATCGAACACAGCGCAGGCGCCTGAACTCGACATTAAGGTGGCGACTACTCGATTCAGAGGATGTCGGTATGGATGGCTTTCGAATAAACTGAATACAACATTTCGCCACTTCTCGGTTGGATATCATGGAACTCAGCAGGTTTGGCTACACTCGTCTGCTTTCGAGATTCACATTCCTGAGCCGAAGCGAAGCTTTGGATGTTGAGCTCAAGCAAATTGAAATGGCATTCGAAGCTACACCGAAAAACCTGATTGCTGGAATACTTGCAGTCGCATTGATTTGCACTGGCTTATGGACGATACCGTCTTCCGAATACAATGTTAACTTAAGACCTTTCATCCTGTTATGGGCTGCTCTGACTATTGCAGTTTTGTGTCGCGGAATATATTTAAGCCGAAATTTCCGGCAAATGCTTACTTCACATACGAAGATCCAGCATGGCAGGAAGCTTGCCACAAATGGCACTCTTGCTGGCCTGGCATGGGGAAGTTCCTCATTTCTTCTATTGCACCCTACGAATATAGAGCAATCGACATTCCTGACCTGCTCTATCGGCCTGGTGATCATGGGCGGCGCGGGAGCCCAAGCACAATATAAACGTCTGGTAATCCGGTTCGTCCCCTCTACAACCATCATGTTCATCTGCGGAATTCTAGCCAATCAAGCTTTGCCGAAATTGATGGCCGTAGGTTTCATATTGTACACGGTTGTTGCCCTTGAGTTTGCACGACAGCAACAGGCGTCCGTCAAGCAGGTTATCCAGCTGAATATGCAGAATGAGGCACTTCTGAAGCAAGCCAAGGAAAACCTGAAGGATCTGGAGAAAACCCGTGCCCAAGCTGAAAGTGCGAACGGTGCCAAGACAAGGTTTCTGGCCGCCGCCAGCCATGACTTGCGCCAGCCAATGCATGCGTTGATGCAATATGTCGATCACTTGCGGAGGATACGCAACAAGCAGGATCTCGAGAACACGCTCGATCGAATTGATTCGGCGACAAGCGCGATGAAAGACTTGCTCGATGCCGTGCTCGACTTATCCAGGATTAATCTTGGTGTAATACGGCCTGAAATCACGGCGATCAATCTCGGCGAGATATTGGATCGGGTGCGAATGCAACTCCTGCCGCAAGCAGAGGCTGCCGGGCTGGATCTGGAGATCGATTGTTTTTCCGGTTGTGTAAAGAGCGACCCCATACTCCTCGAGCGTATCATTCGAAATATAGCCTTGAATGCAATTCGCTATACGGAACATGGCAGGGTAAGTATCAAAGCGGATACAAAAGGATGCCATACGATCTTGCGGATTGTCGACACGGGAATCGGCATACCCAAATCTCATCGGGAGAAAATATTTGAGGAGTTTTATCAAATAAACAATTCCGCTCGGGATCGGCGGAAAGGTCTGGGACTGGGACTGGCAATTGTTTCTCAACTCGGCACCCTTCTATCGCATCCCATCAAGTTTCACTCCAAGGTCGGCAAGGGTACCATTTTTCGTATTGCACTGGAAAACTGCCCAAAAGAATTGCAACAAATCCCGGACAACACGGATATATGCAGGAACTACCTATATGGAAGTACGGTGCTAGTGATCGACGACGATCCGCTGATTTTGGAAAGCATGAAATGTACGTTACAGGATTTCGGGTGCCATGTTTTAACTGCGGCCAGCACGATGGAAGCGCTTGCCGTGGTGGGCGGGGAAGCGCGTGTTCCCGACCTGATTGTAAGCGACTACCATTTGCGATACACGGAAAACGGCATCGATGCGATCAAGATTTTACGAGACAATCTTCATGGTGAAGAGTCTCCGGAGGTACTGATTCCAGGGCTCATCATTTCGGGAGATACATCGCCGGAGGAACAGATCACGGTCTCCCATTACGGACTTGAAATGCTGTACAAACCGCTTTCGCCAACTACGCTGCGTGGCAAATTGAACGAAATGCTGGAACGATACCATCATGCCTTGCGCCATGACTCTATTTAAGGGGAAATTTTAACCCCAGGCGGCCAATTTCCGCGAGTACAGCGGTCTTCCCTTCGCCATGTATATTGAGTTTGTTGGCGATGTTTTTTATGTGAGTCTTGACGGTTAGTTCAGAAATATCCTTGTTACGATGCCTGGAGATAGCCAGAGCGATCCCCCCCAATGTAAGCCCCCGCACCAGAAAAGCTGCAATCAGCTGCTCGGTTTCAGTAAACAAGGGGTTTTTGAGCCCGGCATGGTCATCCATATGGTTCAATTCGGGCAATTTATTGACCCGTCTAGCCGACAGGTAGATTTCCGGTATATAAACTCCACCAGCCAGGGTCAGTGAAACCGCATTCTTGAAGATATCCGTTGCCACGCCTTTCGGTATGAATCCGGTAGCGTGTTCATTCAAGATCCCATCAATCATCCCGGCGTCTTCACTCCCCGAAACAATAACAATACGGGGAATGGAAAGCCGTCCGTCCAGATAACCGCGAACCCTCTTCAGCGTGTTGACTCCGGCACTGTCGGCGATACTCAGGTCCAGCAGTACCAACTGGATATCCGAATGAGTGGAAAATATCTTCTCCACTTGCTCCAGGGAATCTGCCTCGAGAATCTGGCAGTCGGGATTCAGATCGTGCAGAGCGAATCTAGCTCCATCCCGGACCATTGTATGGTCATCTACGATAAGAATCTTCATGTCATCTCCGCCAAATCGAGTAGTCGAAAAAAACTGTACTTACTACTCGGAACGTAGGAAGCGCAAAAAAACAAGGAAGTTCATCATGGATCCATCGCTTGAACACGGATCCATGGCAGTCAAAGCATTCGCGGATTAAGCGACCATTCTAAACCGATTTGAAGGAACAATCATGAAATCGATGGTTTTGAAGAAGCTCGTTGTGGCTTTCGCGATCGTAGCTGGTCCTTTTGTGACAGCACATGCAATGCAAATGCCGTCTCAGGTTGCTTGCCAGACGCCTTTGGGCATTTTTGCCATGCCGAATGGCATGCCTACCCCGGGAGCGCCGTGCGGTAACGGCAGGGATCATGGAATTACCGTTGTGTTCCCGGGTGCGGGACAAGTCCCCCACCTTCCCCCTCCAGTAGGAATGCCTTTTCCACCCCAAGGCCTGGGCCAGACGAATCCACAGGGGCCTGTTGGGTGGCGCGGTCAGGCGGCAGGCCTGCTGGGCGCGAACCGTGAAATGCAGTTGTCTGCGGAATGCTCCGCTGCAGGCCATCCCAAGGCAGTCGCCGCTTGTATCACCGCACGACTCACTGCGGAGGAATTGCAGAAATGCAGGAACGGTGTTGGATCCTCCAACGGCTGCTTCGGTCCCAACAATACGATTCGTTTTCACCTTGAAAATACTTTCAAGGACATTACCCAAGGTCCGGGTCCTGAAAATGACCTTGTGGGAGAAGAGGGTTTCGTCTGCAAGAACCTGGGATTGTGCCTTTGACCGCATGCCGGCAAGGCGCCAGCTCTACTGCTCACCGGTAGTTCCATGACCAATTACTGCAATGAGCTTTCCGCTAAACAGAAAAATGGCACGTTGAAACCGATCCTGGCTTGCGGCCGGGACAATTCGACAATCCAAGGGGGGTAACATGTTTCGATTATCAGATACAAGAATCGCCAGTACTGCTTTTATTGCGGTGCTTCTCACCGGATGCAGCAATCTCATTTCCCAAAAACGCGGTGATGTCGTGCTTCAGGATGCGGACGCATTGAAAGGCAAGTTGATGACTCAGCCGGCCCAGTTGCGCAATGTCTACATCAAGAACCCCACGGCTGACAAGGAACTTCCCTCTTATATTTCCTGTGCAGAGCCCGCACCCGATGCTGCGCTGTCCGATACGTTCAAGCTGATCGCAGGTGTGTCCAAAGGAGTGGAGACAGATGCTTCCACGGCAGCTATGGCTGCCAAGGCCGGCAAGAACCTGGCAATTAATACTGATTTCCAGACGAGTACGACTGTCCTGGAGTTAGCGGGCCGTACCCAGTTGGTACTGCTGGCCAGGGAATTGCTTTTCAGAACCTGCGAATCTGCGGCCAACAAGTGGATGGACGGACCACAGGTTTCCGCCGCGCATGATCGAGTCGTTCTGGCTCTGGAAACGATGACGGCGAATGCAGGGAAAGAAGCCGATGCAAAAATCAAGAATGCCGAGACGGCAGCAAAAGCGTTGAGGCTGGATGCCAAGATCATCGGTTCCAGTGCTGCACATGCGGACACTTTCTTCCGCCAGCAGTGTATTGCTGAATATGATGACTGTATGACCAGAACAGCCGGCGATTCGGCCAAGGAAAAGACCTGCAAGGCTGCGGTAGCAAACTGCTATTAGGAGATTAACATGAGCGGATTTATTGACTTTCTTAAGGAAAAGAAAGACAAAGGTGAAGAAGAATATTTCTTCCTGGGCGGCCATATTATGAAGGGAAAAATTATCCACGCAGCGACCGATATGATCAAGTTTATCGTCACCGATGGCAAGGATAAAGGCGCAGCCTTTGTTCTTCATTACACGCAGATCGGCTCCGTTGTGGGAGCACCTGTGGCAGCGGATGACTGACCCGCCGGCTTGTCGCAATCCTTACCGGGGCTTTGCGTGACTGGCTCCGGCATATGTCGGCGTCGTCTCGAAGTAGTGAATCGAAAGCAGGATGGCGCTACCACAGTGGTGTAAAGCAGAGTCTGGCAAGACAGGTTGGCACGCCGCGTTGAAATGGAAAAACAGAAGATTTTCGACATTTGGAAGCAGTATCGCACCTGTTTTACAGGAAAATTATAGAAGAGATTTTCTGGATGTTCTTGATATTAATATTTTATATTCATATGGATAGGAGGCTGCGATGGACGAGACCAATTATTTCTGGCAAGGCGGACGCAGGATCGAAGTGCGTAAGGATGAATCGGCCATCACGATCCAGGCCACTGACGAGGCGGAGGTCATGCACGCTGCCGGAAAGGCGGGCGTGGCACTGGCCGAAACAGCGCCTGTCAGCTCCGGGCTTTACCGCGCCACAGTCGTTGACGATCGCGAAGAGGCCGTAAACCGGTTGCGCGCGAGCGAGCAGATCGTGCACCACGTTTATCGCGACCGTCAGACAGGAGAAAGCGAATATCTCATTACTGAAAGCTTCTTTATCAAGTTCAAGCCGGAAACACCAGAAGACCGCATCCTCGAGTACGTGGCTACCGAGAATCTCGTTGTCGAGAAACCCATGGGAAACAAGACATTCCTAGTCCGCGTTTCCAACGCCACCGGCCGAAATCCAATCCGCACCGCGAATGCGGCAAGGGACCGGGACGACGTCGAATACGCGGAGCCGAACCTGGTCAGACAGTTGACCAGATTCGCCTTCATTCCTCCCGATAGCCTGTTTTCGAAGCAATGGCACCTGCACGCACCAGCAATTCAGCCTGAACTCGAACCCGGCGCCGGGATCTTTGCACCCGAGGCATGGGACATTACCCGCGGCAGGCGGGACATCGTGATTGCAGTGGCCGACGATGGCTTCGACCTTGCCCATCCGGATTTCCAGGGCGTGGGGAAAGTAGTCATCGGGTTAAATGCCATATTGCGCGATGTTCAAAATAACGCTGCCATTGAATGGAATGAGGACGTATCGCCTCGGCCTGGCGACTATCACGGTACACCTTGTCTTGGGGTCGCGGCGGCCGAAGGCAACGGTACTGGTGTCGTCGGCGTCGCGCCGGGTTGCTCGATCCTGCCCGTACGTTTCCCGCTGTCGACAATGAACGATGCGCATTTCATCGTCATGTTCGAAAAGATTTCCGCGCTGGCAGATGTCGTTTCGTGCTCATGGGGCTACGGCCCGGCCGATGCACCGATGAGCACCCCCTTGAAGAACGCGATTGCCACGCTGGCCAGGACAGGCGGCCGGCGGGGCAAGGGCCTGGTCTTCTGCATCGCCGCCGGCAATAACAACTGCCCGGTCCAGGACTTCGAGAATACGCAGATCTATCGCTACCGCAATCAGTCAGGTCTCATCCGCAGCTATAGCGGGCGGATCGATCGCTGGATTGCTGCGCATCCGGACGTCATCACGGTCAGTGCCAGCACTTCGCGTAAGACGCGTGCGGCCTATTCTTCCTGGGGTAAGCAGATCAGCGTCTGCGCCCCATCTGATAATTGGGACGATCTCGGCCAATTCTCGCCCGCGGGCCTGGGAATTACGACAACGGATAACGAAGGGTTCGGCCTCAATACTGATTTCACGTCGGGCTCGCGCTTCACCGACCGGTTCGGCGGCACGTCCAGCGCGACGCCGACAGCTGCGGGCGTCTGCGGATTGATGCTGTCCGTGAATCCGATGCTGACGGCGAAGGAGATCAAGGAAAAACTGCAGCAAACGGCGGACAAGGACATGTCCTTCGTGACCGATTCCCCGGTCAACAAGCCAGGCGACTTCGACGCGGAAGGGTTCAGCCTCTGGTTTGGATACGGCAAGGTCAACGCATTGCGCGCCGTGCAGGCTGCGGCGTCCGGCATCGTGGAGGAAAAGCCGGTCGATGTCAGACAGACCGCGTCAAAGCTCATTCCCGACAACGGTACGCCTGTCTTTAGTTCCATCGATTTCAATGAGAGCGGCAAAATCACCGAATTCCGCATTCAGGTGAATATTCGCCACACGTATATTGGCGACCTGCGAGTCGACCTGCTCACTCCGGATGGGAGTGCAGTGGTGTTACATAACAACGCCGGCGGCTCGGGAGACAACTTGATCCGAACGTATTCCGCTCTAGATACGCCAGCGCTCCGGCCACTTCTCGACAAGCCGATTCGTGGTACATGGCAGTTGCGCGTCAAGGATACCGCCCGGTTGGACGTTGGCGAAATCAATGGGTGGCGAATCGCCGCGCGGGTGACAGCATAACCCCCAGTGTTCGTTACCTTGTTCGATCGTCGCGTCGAGCTTGAAGATCGCCCCGTACGGTTTCTCTCCGATACCGCGCGGGGCTGATTCAAAAGAACAGGCCGGCGATGCGAACGGCATACTGCCGAGTGGTACTGGAGTCGTTCAACGCTAATGGGTCACCGAGCAGTCGCCGACGGCCATTTTTCGAGGGACAAACTCGGGAATCAACGCCCCGGTGGCGTCCATGGTTCATGACCGCCTCTTGCATCCGCCATAGCATGCGGACCATGGCTTCCCTGGTCCGCTCGTGTCAGCGCCTGTCGATAACGGTCCCGATACCGGGGCGGTATCCGGCACATCCTCATCCCCGCTTGCCTGGCTTACGCCTTCGGCAGCGCCGCGGCCAGGTCCAGCCACGGCTGCGGCTGCGGCTTGCCCCGCTCGCGCACGCCGAAGAACGTGACCACGAGTTCGCCCCTGTCGTCGTAGAACTCCACCGATGTCACGCCGGCACGCTGTAGCACGTAGCCCGCCTTGAGCGACTTGTCGCGCAGGTGCAGGTTGAAGTCCGGGTCGAGCACGTTGAAGTAGCCGCCTGCTTCCTGTACCTTGTTCACCTTGCCGCTGTAGATCTGCGTGACGGCGCCGTTGCCGACGAAGGCCATGATCGGCACCTCTTTCGACGCGGCCTGTTCCAGCAGTTGCCGCACCGCCTGCGGCGCCACCTTCGTCACCACGCCGGCCGGCGCCAGGCGCAGCGCCTGCTCGCGCGACAGTTTGAATTCCGCGACGATGCGGTTGAACTGGTGCACGTCCGACATATCCTTCCACGCCTGCTGGAATTCCTTGACGTCGACCGCGGCATCCGGCTTCTCGGCCGCTTTCGGCGCGGCAGCCACGATGCCCAGCTTGCCGTCCTGCTGCGGGTGGCGGAAGTCGGCCACCAGTTTGTCGAAGACCGCGACCTTGCCCTCATCCTTCAGGTACACCTTGTGGACAGCCGTGCCGTTCTCGTCGAAGAACTGCAGGCTGCGCGACACGTTCCCATCCTTGCCCGGCTGGACGACGGCGAACGCATGCTTCCATTTCGGGAACTGGAAGCGCAGGTCGATCGGGCCGCCCAGGTAGCCGCCGGCGATGTTCAGTTCGCGCGCTGCGCGTTCCGCATCCTTCGCACCCGCATTTATCTCATCCTCACCTTGTTTGGCGATGCGCGTGGCCTCGCCCGTGACTTCGATGACGGCGTTCTCGTTGCGGGTGAGCGCCATCACCTTGCCCAGGTCCAGCGCGCGGCGCATGATCTCGCGCGGTGCGTGGCTGGTGTCGGCCAGGCGCGTGACGGTGTTGCCGATGCCGGACGCCAGCAGTTCGGCCTCGGAAACGTTCAGCTGTTTCGCGGCGTCGCGGATGCCCAGTTTCGGCTGCTCGGTGCGCAGCGTGGTCCAGCGCTCGGCCAGCGTGGCGGCGCCGGCGTGGCTGGCGGCCATGCCGAAGACCAGGGCGCCGGACAGTGCCAGCAGGCCGGTATAACGACGGGGGGTTTTCATGCTTTTTCTCCTCAGTAAATCACTTTGAGCGTGACGGCGCCGTAGCGGCCGGGGCGTGCCTGGCGTTCGATGTCGCCCAGCGTGGCGGCCGTGGTGCCGGCGGCCAGGCTGCGCGACGATGCGTAGTCCCAGTATTTTCTATCGGCCAGGTTGTAGATGCCGGCCGTGATGGCTGCATGCTTGCCGATGTTCCAGTAGGCGGTCAGGTCCGCGACCGTGGCGCCGGGCACGGCGAAGCGCGCGCCGGTGACATTCGAGATCACGTCCGCGCCGGCCTGCCTGCCGCGCACGTTGAAGACCGACAGTGCCGCCCCGCCCCGCCTGGCCGGATCGTCCCATGCGAACGTGGTGCTGACCTTGCGCGGCAAGGTGGAAGCCAGCTCGCCTTCGGCGCCCGTGATCGTGTTGCGTGCCTTGCTGTGCTGGACGCCGGCGCCCACGGTCACGCTGGCGCCATCCAGTGCGGCGTTCCACTGGCCCAGTGCGAAACTGGTGGAGATCTCGGCGCCCCACGTTTTCGCTTCGCCCACGTTCTCCGGCCGGAACAGGCCCTGCGTGATGGTCGGGAAGTTGACCGGGTCGGCCGGCTGCGTGGCGTATTCGATGAAGTTCTCGTACTTCGTGTGGAATACCGAGGCATCGAACGTCACGCCGCGCGCCGGCTGGCCGGAAAGGCCCAGTTCGAACGCATTGCTGGTTTCCTTTTTCAGGTCGGCGTTGCCCAGCACCGCGTAACCGTTGCCGCTGCCCGTATAGGCGAACGAGTCGTAGGTGCCGGTCAGTTCCGCCGCCGTGGGCAGGCGCGTGCCGCGCGTCCAGCTCGCATAGGCCATCAGCTCGGGAAGGAACTTCCAGCTCAGCTTCAGGCTCGGCGTGAAGTAGTCGTCCTTCCGCTCGCGCAGTTCTTCCCGCGCGGCGGGCACCGCCACCACGTAGTCCTCGATATTCTTCGGCTTCAGTTCGCGCCAGTCGTAGCGCAGGCCGGGCAACAGGGTCAGGCCTTCGGCCAGCACGATGTCGGCATTGGCGAAGACCGCCAGCTTCGTCGAGTCCGTATCGACTATGCGGTTCTTGCTGGTGATCTGGTGTGCGCCCGTGGCCAGCACCGTACGGTCTTCGCGCCACGGGCGGCGCGTGTCGACGGTTTCCGCGCTGATGCCGTACGCCAGTTCATGCGCGCCGAGCGCCTTCACGGCATGGCTGGCCAGGCCGCGGCTCTTGTTGAAGTAGCCCGTCTCGATCGAGCGGTCGTAGCGCTGGCCCTGGGAGACGTAAGGGCCCGTCGTGTGGTCGTCGACTTCGGCGTTCTGCGCGTAGATGCGCGATTCCAGCCTGTCAAACAGCGTGGTCCTGGCGGCGAATTCATGGTCGAGCGAGAAGCGGTTGCGCCGCGTTTCCGATTGCTGGTCCACGCCGGCCGGATACAGCGTGCTGGTCTTGTTGACGTAGGCGCGCGTGTGGCTGGCCTGGTAGGCGTCGATGGTGGCGGTGAGCTTGTGGCCGGCGAACGGCGACCACACGAGCTTGGCCAGCAGCGCATCGGACGTCCAGTCGTCCGGGTTCGTCACGGCACTGCCCTCGGATTCGTACTCCTTGCCGTCGCGGTGCACGAGCAGTGCCAGGACCTGCAGGTCGCCGGCCTGCGCGGCGCCCGTGATCGCATGCATGCGCATGTTGTTCGACCCGTCGTAGCCGAATTTGTAGTCGGCATGGATGGGACGATCCGCGCTCAGGTAATCCTCGGGCGCCTTCGTGGTGAACTGCACGGAGCCGCCCAGGCCGGGCGTGCCAAGGCCGGTGCCGGTGCTGCCGGTGGTACCGGATACGATGTTTACTTCACGGAACGTTTCGGGGTCGAAGTAGTCGCGGCCGATGCCGAAGCTGTTCAGCGTGGAGCCGTCGGGCTTCGGTGCCGCGTCGGGCAGCGCAATGCCATCGAGGTCCATGCTCACGCGGTTGCCGTCGATGCCGCGGATGTTGAAGCCCGTGTTGCCGCTGCTGTCCCACACGCTGCCCGAGCCGCTCGCCGCGTTCGGCACGCTGACCAGCGGTGCGTAGCGGGCGATGTTCTGCATGTTCTGCGCCGCCTGGCGCGTCAGGTCGTCGGCCGTGACTGTCGTCGTGGTGCCGGCCTTGGCCGGCTGCGCGTCGCGGTCGGCGGTCACGGTGATCTCGCCGAGGGCGGAGGTGGACGAGGCGGTGGCTGAGGTGGTTGCGGAGGGAGTAGAGGCGGCGGTGGTTTGGGCGTGGGCCAGCGGCGCCAGCGCGGACATCAACAACGCCGGCAGCAGGCGCCGGCGCGCGGTAAGTGCATCCATGGTGTTCCAGTGTGGGAGTCAGTCGGAAGCTGGCGCCTGGCGTGGAACAGGTGGCTGGCAAAGACCGCCATCTTAATGCGAATGATTCTTATTTTCAAGCGAAGAAATGTTGCGGAGTCTTATCAGTCACTTCCCTTGCGGTACGTTCAGAACATACCGCGCGGGTGTGACCGATCCGCGACGCCGTGGCGTCAGCCGGCGCTCGTTTCCCGCTCCGGCGTGGCGCCGATCTTGTGGATCGACAGGTCGGCACCGTTGAATTCCTGCTCGGGGTCGAGCCGCAAGCCCACGGTCAGCTTCAGCACGCCGTACACGAGCGCGCCGCCGGCGCTGGCGATAACGATCCCGAGTACCGTGCCCGCGATCTGCGACAGCAGCGACACGCCGCCCAACCCGCCCAGCGCCTGGCTGCCGAAGATGCCGGCGGCGATGCCGCCCCAGGCGCCGCACAGGCCGTGCAGGGGCCATACGCCCAGCACGTCGTCGATCTTCCAGCGGTTTTGCGCCAGCGTGAACATGATCACGAAGATCGCACCCGCCACTGCCCCGGTGGCCAGTGCGCCGAGCGGGTGCATCAGGTCGGACCCGGCGCAGACGGCCACCAGCCCGGCCAGCGGGCCGTTGTGGACGAAGCCGGGGTCGTTCTTGCCCAGCACCAGCGCGGCCAGCGTGCCGCCCACCAGCGCCATCAGGGAGTTCACGGCAACGAGGCCGTTGATCTTGTCGAGCGTCTGCGCGCTCATCACGTTGAAGCCGAACCAGCCGACCGCGAGGATCCACGCGCCCAGCGCGAGGAACGGGATGTTCGATGGCGGGTGTGCCGCGATGCGGCCATCCTTGCCATAGCGCCCGCGCCGCGCGCCCAGCAGCAGCACGGCCGGCAGCGCGGCCCAGCCGCCGACGGCATGCACGACGATCGAGCCGGCAAAGTCATGGAATGGCGCGCCGAACGCCGATTCCAGCGCCGCCTGGAGTCCGAAGTTGCCGTTCCAGGCGATGCCTTCGAAGAAGGGATAGATGAAACCGACCAGCAGGGCCGTGGCGATCATCTGTGGATAGAACCTGGCCCGCTCGGCAATGCCGCCGGAAATGATCGCGGGAATGGCCGCGGCGAACGTCAGCAGGAAGAAGAACTTCACGAGGGCATACCCGTTGTTCGCCACCAGCGTATCGGTCGGCCCGAAGAAATGCACGCCGTACGCGATGCCGTAACCCACCGTGAAATACACGATGGCCGACACGGAAAAATCGACGAGGATCTTCACCAGCGCATTGACCTGGCTTTTCTTGCGCACCGTTCCCAGCTCGAGGAACGCGAATCCGGCATGCATCGCCAGCACCATGATGCCGCCCAACAGGACAAACAAGGCATCGGCACCGCTCTTGAACGACTCCATTGACCACTACTCCCCGGTTAAGTGCAAAAGCACGCAAGGAGTGCAAGAACCATGCCGCTTACGGAAGCGATGCGCGTAACTGGTGCGGAATATCGAACAAAGATATTTCGCACCGATCTCGATAGCTCTACAGCACCGCATTGGTGCAGCCTGCGCCAAATTGGGCCGCGACAAATCCGGGGACGTACCCCTGTTTCCAGGAAATGATTTGCTGGATAGTGTCTGGAACGCCGGCCATCCGTGCGGAATGATGCCAAAGTTTCCTCGAAACAGGGGTCCGTCCCCTGTTTTCAGGCAACTAGCGCGCTGGTTTGGCAGGCACGTCGGGCGGTGGCGGGGCCGGCGTGGCGCCGTCGCCGGGGATCTGGCCTTTGCGCAGGATTTGCACGTAGATTTCGTTCTGCTTGATCATCGACAGCTCGTAGCGCGCGCGTTCCTCGACCGCGCCGGTGCCGTCCTTCAGGTCGCGCACTTCGGAGTCGAGCTTGGCGTTGCGGCGCCGCAGTTCCTCGTTCTTCGCGTGGGCGGCATCGACCTTCTCTTCGAGGTCCTGCACCTTGAGCCAACCGCCCTTCCCCAGCCATAACGGATATTGAATCAGCAGCAGCAGCGCTGCCAGGGCGAGGGTAATCAGACGCATAAAAATAAAGCACCGGCCGGGAAGCCCGGCCGGTGTCATAGTGGTGAAGGATGCCGTGTTACTTCAGGCGCATTCTACTCGAGACGGATTTATCTCAAGCGTATTACTTCAGATTGTAGAATGCGTCGCGGCCCGGATAGGAAGCGATGTCGCCCAGGTCTTCTTCGATGCGCAGCAGCTGGTTGTACTTGGCCATGCGGTCCGAACGGGACATGGAACCGGTCTTGATCTGCAGGGCGTTCAGGCCCACGGCGATGTCGGCGATCGTCGAATCTTCCGTTTCGCCCGAGCGGTGCGAGATCACGGCGGTGTAGCCGGCGCGCTTGGCCATCTCGATGGCGGCGAACGTTTCGGTCAGCGTGCCGATCTGGTTGATCTTGATGAGGATCGAGTTGGCGATGCCCTTCTGGATGCCTTCCTTCAGGATCTTGGTGTTGGTGACGAACAGGTCGTCGCCCACCAGCTGTACTTTCTTGCCCAGCGCTTCGGTCAGGATGCCCCAGCCTTCCCAGTCGCCTTCGTGCATTGCGTCCTCGATCGAGATGATCGGGTACTTGTCGGCCCATGTCGACAGCAGGTTGGTGAACTCGGTGGCCGTCAGCGACAGGCCTTCGCCTTCCAGCTCGTACTTGCCGTTCTTGTAGAACTCGGAAGCGGCGCAGTCCAGGCCCAGCGCGATCTGCGTGCCCGGCTCGTAGCCGGCTTCTTCGATGGCCTGGATGATCAGCTTGATGGCTTCCTCATGGTTGGCCAGCGAAGGAGCGAAGCCGCCTTCGTCGCCGACCGCCGTGTTCAGGCCTTTCTTGTGCAGGATCTTCTTCAGCGTGTGGAACACTTCGGCGCCGTAGCGGATCGCTTCCTTGAAGGTCGGTGCGCCGACCGGGATGATCATGAATTCCTGGATGTCCAGGTTGTTGTCGGCGTGCGCGCCGCCGTTGATCACGTTCATCATCGGCACCGGCAGCTGCATCGAGCCCGAACCGCCGAAGTAGCGGTACAGCGGCAGGCCGGCTTCTTCGGCGGCGGCCTTGGCGACAGCCATCGACACGGCCAGCATCGCGTTGGCGCCCAGGCGCGACTTGTTCTCGGTGCCGTCCAGGTCGATCAGCGTGCGGTCCAGGAAGGCCTGTTCGTTCGCGTCCAGACCCATGATCGCTTCGGAGATCTCGGTGTTGATGTTCTCGCATGCCTGCAGCACGCCCTTGCCGAAGTAGCGCTTCGGATCGCCGTCACGCAGCTCGATCGCTTCGCGCGAACCGGTCGACGCGCCCGAAGGCACGGCCGCACGGCCCATCACGCCCGACTCCAGCAACACGTCGCATTCGACGGTCGGGTTGCCGCGCGAGTCAAGAATCTCGCGGCCGATGATATCTACGATTGCACTCATGTGTAGTCTCCAAGGTGGTGGAAAGCAGGTGGCAGCGACGCGGGCGTGTTGCGTAAATCTTCTTCAACATTATCCGCGCGCAAAAATTGCAGCAAGCGTAACAGAGGATGGCCTTGTAGGGAAGCGCGGCGGCTTACTACACAATGCGACACGCCATGCAAAACGGGCCCGGCAACCATGGTTGCCGGGCCCGTCCAAGGCTTTCAAAAACCGTTTACTCGAAGCTGTTCTCGAGGAAGCCCGACTTCTTGGTGATGCGATCGAGTTCGATCAGCGTGGACAGCAATTCCTTCATGCGGCCCAGCGGCACGGCGTTCGGGCCGTCCGACAGCGCGGTGGCCGGCGTGGGGTGCGTTTCCATGAACAGGCCGGCCACGCCCACGGCGACGGCCGCGCGCGACAGCACCGGCACCATGTCGCGCATGCCGCCCGACGACGTGCCGTTCCCGCCCGGCAGCTGCACCGAGTGCGTGGCATCGAACACCACCGGCGCGCCGGTTTCGCGCATGATCGCCAGCGAGCGCATGTCCGATACCAGGTTGTTGTAGCCGAACGAGGCGCCCCGTTCGCAGGCCATGAAGTTGTCCTCGTTCAGGCCCTTGGCCCTGGCAGCGGCACGGGCCTTGTCGATGACGTTCTTCATGTCGTGCGGTGCCAGGAACTGGCCCTTCTTGATGTTCACCGGCAGCCCGGACTGCGCGCAGGCGTTGATGAAATCGGTCTGGCGGCACAGGAAGGCCGGCGTCTGCAGCACGTCCACCACGGACGACACGATCTCGATCTCCTCGATCGAGTGCACGTCGGTCAGCACCGGCACGCCCAGCTCGCGCTTCACGTCGCCCAGGATTTCCAGGCCCTTTTCCATGCCGGGGCCGCGGTACGACGTGCCGGAGGAACGGTTCGCCTTGTCGAACGACGATTTGTAGATGTAAGGGATACCCAGTTCGGCCGTCATTTCCTTCATCGCACCGGCGACGTCGAATGCCATCTGGCGCGATTCGATCACGCAGGTGCCGGCGATCAGGAAGAACGGCTTGTCGAGGCCGATGTCGAAGTTACAGAGCTTCATACACTCTCCTTCAGTTCAGGCGCCTTGCCGGCGGCCTTGTGATCCAGCGCGGCGCGGATGTACGACGTGAACAGCGGGTGGCCATCGCGCGGCGTGGACTTGAACTCGGGGTGGTACTGCACGCCCATGTACCACGGGTGCACGTCGCGCGGCAGTTCCATGATCTCGCACAGGTCTTCGGTCGGCGTGCGCGCCGCTACCACCAGGCCCGCTTCTTCGACGCGGGACAGGTAATGGTTGTTCGCTTCGTAGCGATGGCGGTGGCGCTCGGTGACCACGCCGCCGTAGATGTCGTGCGCCAGCGTGCCCGGCTTCACGGCGCAGGCTTGCGCGCCCAGGCGCATCGTGCCGCCCAGGTCGGAATTCACGTCGCGCTTTTCCACCTTGCCGTCCTGGTTCTGCCACTCGTCGATCAGCGCCACCACCGGCTGGTCGGTCTGCGGTTCGAACTCGGTCGAGTTGGCGTTCACCAGGCCCGCCTTGTGGCGCGCGTATTCGATCAGCGCCACCTGCATGCCCAGGCAGATGCCCAGGTAGGGGATGCCGTTCTCGCGGGCATACTGCGCCGCGCGAATCTTGCCTTCCACGCCGCGCTTGCCGAAGCCGCCCGGCACCAGGATCGCATCGTATTTCGCCAGCGCGCCGGTACCCTTGGCTTCGATCTCTTCCGAGTCGATGTACTCGATGTTGACGCGGCTCTCGGTGTGGATGCCGGCGTGGCGCAGCGCCTCGGTCAGCGACTTGTACGACTCGGTCAGTTCGACATACTTGCCCACCATGCCGATCGACACTTCTGCTTTCGGGTGCTCCAGCGCATGAATCAGCTTTGTCCACACCGACAGGTCGGCCGGGGCCGGGTCGATGTCCAGCGCTTCGCAGATGATCGCGTCCAGGCCCTGGTCGTGCAGCATCTGCGGCACTTTATAGATGGTGTCCACGTCCCACACGGAGATCACGGCCTGCTCCTCGATGTTCGAGAACAGCGAGATCTTGGCGCGTTCGTCTTCCGGAATGGCGCGGTCGGCACGGCACAGCAACGCGTTCGGCGAAATGCCGATCTCGCGCAGCTTCTGCACCGAGTGCTGGGTGGGCTTGGTCTTCAGTTCGCCCGCCGAAGCGATGTACGGCACCAGGGTGAGGTGCACGAAGGCGGAATTCTTGCGGCCCGCGCGCAGGCTCAGCTGGCGAGCCGCTTCCAGGAACGGCAGCGATTCGATGTCGCCCACGGTGCCGCCGATCTCGCACAGCGCCACGTCGTAGCCTTCCGCGCCGCGGCGGATGTAGTCCTGGATTTCGTTCGTGATGTGCGGGATCACCTGGACGGTCTTGCCCAGGTATTCGCCGCGGCGTTCCTTGCGGATCACGGATTCGTAGATCTGGCCCGTGGTGAAGTTGTTCACCTTGCGCATGCGGGTGCTGATGAAGCGCTCGTAGTGGCCGAGGTCCAGGTCGGTTTCGGCGCCGTCATCGGTAACGAAGACTTCACCGTGCTGCATGGGGCTCATCGTGCCCGGGTCCACGTTGATGTACGGGTCCAGCTTGAGCATGGTGACTTTGAGGCCGCGCGATTCGAGAATCGCGGCGAGGGAGGCGGCGGCAATCCCCTTACCAAGGGACGACACAACGCCACCAGTGACGAAGACAAATTTGGTCATTGCGAGATCGGGCGCCGGAAAGGCGCGATGCGGGAAATTGAAATTATAGCCTAATTCGGCGGCTTCATCATCCGCAGCCACCCTGTCTGCCGCCTTCGGCGCCCCTGTCGAGTCCGTCCAATTGTGCGCGAACGAACAGACCGCGGACCTGCCCGGGCGGAAAATATCTTTATTTCAACAGGAGGCGACCATGAGTTACGAACGCGATGGATACGGCAACTACGTCGACCAGGGAAACCAGGGTCCGGGGCCGCGCCTGATGGGCGCCGATACGCTGATCGGCGACCACGTGCACAACATGCAGGACGAGCACCTGGGCACCGTGAAGGAAATCATGCTCGACATGCAGAGCGGCCAGGTCGCCTATGTGGTGATGGCTTCCGGCGGCGTGCTGACGATCGGCGAAAAGCTGTTTGCGGTTCCCTGGGAAGCGCTGGCGCTGGACACGGCCAATCACCAGCTGCGCCTGAACATCGACAAGGACCGCATCGAGAACGCGCCCGGCTTCGACAAGGATCGCTGGCCGGACATGGCCAATTCGGCCTGGCAATCGGAAATCCACAGTTACTACGGTACCAGCGCTACCGGCAGCCGCTCCACCGGCAGCTCGCCGCTCGGGCACGATTCGGGCCGCGTGCTGTGATGGCATGACGGGCCGGCCACGCTGACCCGTCATCTCCCTTGCCGGTTGTGTCCTGCGCGGGCCGCCGGCTTCGGCCATAACCCGGCCGCAACGCGTGCTCCTTCGGGAGCACGCGTCTTTTTATGCGTCGCCAGTCCCTGATTCCCACCGCATCGGCACGTCGACGATGCCATCGTGCTCGATCGGCTCACCCGCCGGCAAGAAGCCGAGACGCAGGTAGAGGCCCGTGGCGCGCCCCGCCGAATTGACCGTAAAACTGCCGGGATTGCCCCTGGCCATGGCATCGTCGCGGGCCAGCTCCCACAGGCGCCGCCCCAGGCCCCGGCGGTGCGCCGCTTCCTTGATGAACAGGTGGAACAGGTGCGTGTTGTCGCGCACGGCGACGACGCCCAGCAGTTCGTCGCCTTGCAGCGCCACGTGGTAGCGGAAGCTTTCTTGCCCGAGATAGCGCCGCTGGGCATCGATGCCGACATTGGCGATGAACTTCTCCGCACCCAGCCCTTGCGGATGCACGGTCAGGTAAGGCAGCAGGTCCATGACAAGGGAGCCGATCGCGGGCGCATCGGCGACGGTGGCGGGGCGTATTGTCAGATTGTCCATCGGCCCATTCTGCCAGCAAAGGCCGATGGAGAAAATACCCCGCTCAGTTTACCCACAGCAGGCGGCGCAGGAAGCGCATGCCCGCCCCGCCATTGTTCTCGACGGCCTCGGCATATTTCGTGATGAAGGCAAACAGGCCCGATGCCGGATGCGCCGCATCGATCTTGCGGCAGTAGAGCTGCGGGTCGGGGCGGTTGAAGAATTCCAGCGGATACTTCGGCGGATTCTGGAAGAACGCCTGCAGGCTGATGCCCTTGCCGGCCGGGCACAGGCTGCCCAGCGAACCCAGCACCCCGCCTTGCCCGGTGGCCGGCGCCAGCAGGGTCTTGCCCTGGAACAGCGGCATCAGGTGCCCCATCAATTCGCCCCAGATGCGGAAATCCGCGTCGTCCAGCGGCACGGGAAAGGCGCTGCTGGCCTGGCGGGGATTGCCCAGCCATTCCATGTCGTCGTCGGTTTCGGCCATGGCCGACAGGCGCATTTTTTCCGATGTCCTCAGGCCGCTGACGATCAGCTCGCGGGCCCGGCGCATGTTCTCGGGATGGGCCAGCCGGATCGCCTGGTCCGAACTCGTTTCCGCATCGCGCTGGTACTGGTACGACAGCAGCACCTCGACGATGGCTTCCACGTAGTAGTGGTAACTGAGTCCCCACAGGATATCGGTCTGGTCGATGCGGACCGTGGCATTCAGGTTGTACTCGCGGCCATAGTAATCCTCGTCCTCGGAAGGCATCTGGACTGCCAGGCTGCCATCCTTGCGGGCGGGGATCGCAAAGAAATAGCGTTCGGAGGTGCTGACCGTGCCGTTGCCGTCCAGGTCCCGCACCCAGGTGGCGGGCGCGATCAGCAGGCCGTCCTTTGCCGAGGTGATGCGGATTTTCTCCAGCATGGCGCGGCTCTTGCGCAACTGTTCGCGCATGGTGGTCAACTGCTGCCGGATCGCCAGGGCCAGCGCCTCTTCCGACCGTTGCCGCTGGTATTTCACCATGCCTTGCTCGATGAACGTGCGGGTCTGCTGCACCAGTGCCACGTCGTTGCAGATGACCCAGGCCTGCCGCTCCTGCACCGTGGCGGGAGTGCGGGCCTGGATGCCCGCGCAGGTGTTCTCGAACGCCGCGGTGTTGGTCAGGTCGGGTTGCGCGGCCAGGGCCTGGCCGCCGAACAGCATGGATGACAGCAGTGAAGCAAGCAGCATCTTGCGCATGATATCTCCGTGACAATGAAAGTCTGCGGAGTGTAGCGAAACCGCCCCCGGGAAACCATGGCGCAAGGCAGCGTAGCCCTGGATTAGTGCCTTTACTCGATTAGTGCCCTTGCTCGATTAGTGCCTTACTCGACTACGGTCCAGTCGGCCACGCCCTGTCCCGCATCCTTGACCTGGCCGAGCGCTTCGACGAGCCGTGCCAGCGCGGCATCGGGCACGAGCGCGCGCCCGGTTACCGGCTGGTAGCCGCCGTCGCCGGAGGGAAACGCAAACGTGCAGTAGAACAGGAAATTCGGGCTGACATAGTCGTCGAATCCCAGGATGACGCGGGGCTCGTCCGGCAGGCCGAACGGCAGGGCGCCGGCAGCGGGCGACGCATGCGTGGCGATCTTGCCGAACACTTCGTGGAGGTTTTCCAGTTCGCCGGCGCGCAGGGAGACCGGGGCTGTCAGCGATTCGCCGTTTTCGTCCACCATCGTAAACCGCGTGCTGCGGGCATCTTCCGGAAACGGGTCGACTTCGATGCGCAACGCGGTCAGTATGTGCTCGTCCGGCAATGGCTGGTTCATGGCTTTCCTCCTTGAGGGTGGTTTCGATGTGCCGTCATGCTACCCCAATATGCGCTCAACAGAAGTCACGGCTGGTCGTCGGCAAACGGCCCAGCATCGGCGACAGGTCGACCAGCCGCTTGGCGACCAGGTGCCGCACGATGCCCTCCTGCTGCCACACGCCATACACGCCGAGAAGCGAGGCGCCCAGCACCTCGCGCCGGAACCGGTCCACGAGGTCGGGCCAGACGATCACGTTGACGTTGCCGGTTTCATCCTCGATCGTGATGAACAGCACGCCCTTCGCCGTGCCGGGCCGCTGGCGCACGGTGACGATGCCGGCGCCGCGCGCCAGCTGGCCATCGGCGAACGTGTTCAGCACGTCCGCCGGCAGGAAGCGCTTTTCCAGCAGTTGCGGGCGCAGCAGCGCCAGCGGGTGCCGGCCCAGCGTGAGGCCGTGCGAACGGTAGTCGCCGATGATGTCGTCGCCTTCGCTGGGCGCGCGCAGTGCCGGGGTTTCTTCGACAGGCTGGGTGGGCCGCAGCAGGTCCCGGTCCGGCACCGCGCCCACCGCTTCCCACAGCGCCTGCCGGCGGTTGCCCGCCAGGCTGCGCAAGGCATTGGCGCCGGCCAGCACCTGCAGGTCGTGGCGGTCCAGCCCGGCGCGGCGCGCCATGTCCGCCACGTCGGCGAACGGGCGCAGCGCGCGCGCCTGCTCGATGCGTTCCGCCGCCTCGGCGCGCATGCCGCGCAGCAGGGAGAGGCCCAACCGCACGGCGGGCTGTGTGCCGTGCGTTGCTTGGTTATGCACGGCCGGCTGGCCGCCCTCCTTTTTTTCCTCGAGCGTGGAATCCCAGCCGCTGACGGTGATATCGATGGGCCGCACTTCCACGCCGTGGCGCCTGGCGTCCTGCACCAGTTGCGAGGGCCCATAGAAGCCCATCGGCTGGCTGTTCAGCAGCGCGCACAGGAACGCGGCCGGCTCGTGGCACTTGATCCACGAACTCACATAGGTCAGCAGCGCGAAGCTGGCCGCGTGCGATTCGGGAAAGCCGTATTCGCCGAAGCCCTGGATCTGTTCGCAGATGCGTTCGGCGAATTCCACGTCGTAACCCCGGTCGGTCATGCCCTGGATGATGCGGCCGCGGTACTTGTCCATGCCGCCCTTGCGCTTCCACGCCGCCATGGCGCGGCGCAGCTGGTCCGCCTCGCCCGCCGTGAAGCCGGCCGCGATCATGGCCACCTGCATCACCTGTTCCTGGAAGATGGGCACGCCCAGCGTGCGCTCCAGCGCTTCGTGCAAGCCTTCCGGGTAATCGATCAGCGAGGGGTCGAGGCGGCGCTGCAGGTAGGGGTGCACCATGCCGCCCTGGATCGGGCCGGGGCGCACCAGCGCCACCTCGATCACCAGGTCGTAGAAGCGGCGCGGGCGCAGCCGCGGCAGCATCGTCATCTGCGCGCGCGACTCGATCTGGAACACGCCCACCGTGTCGGCCTCGCACATCATGTCGTAGGTGGCGGCGTCGTCGCGCGGCACGTCCTGCATGCGGAACTGCTCGCCGCGGCGCTGCCCGATCAGGTCCAGCGCGCGCCGCAGCGCCGACAGCATGCCCAGCGCCAGCACGTCCACCTTCAGCAGGCCCAGTTCCTCCAGGTCGTCCTTGTCCCACTGGATCACGCTGCGGTCCTTCATCGTGGCATTCTCGATCGGCACCAGGCGCGAGAGCTTGTCCTGGGCGATGACGAAGCCGCCCACGTGCTGCGACAGGTGGCGCGGAAAGCCCAGCATCTTCTGCGCCAGGCTGGCCCACTGGTTGGCCAGCGGCGTGCCGGGATCGAGGCCGCACTCGGCAAAGCGGTTCAGCAGTTCGTGCTTGCTGTCGAACCAGTGGTGCGACTTGGCCACTTTTTCCACGATGGCGAGATCGACGCCGAGCGCCTTGCCGGCATCGCGCAGCGCGCTCTTGGGGCGGTAGCAGATCACGGTGGCGGCCAGCGCGGCGCGGTGCCGCCCGTATTTCGCGTAGATGTACTGGATCACCTCCTCGCGGCGCTGGTGCTCGAAGTCCACGTCGATGTCGGGCGGCTCGTCGCGCTCGCGCGAGATGAAGCGCCCCATCAGCAGCGTGCTCTCGGCCGGATTGACTTCGGTGATGCCGAGGCAGTAGCACACGGCGCTGTTCGCCGCCGAGCCGCGCCCCTGGCACAGGATCTCCTGCGAGCGGGCAAAGCGCACGATGTCGTACACGGTGAGGAAAAAATATTCGTATTTCAGTTCGGCGATCAGCGCCAGCTCTTCTTCCACCTGCTGCTGCACCTTCGCCGGGATGCCGCCGGGGTAGCGCCCGTGCGCACTCACGTACGTTTCCTGGCGCAGGTAGGACGAGGGGGTATGCCCCGGCGGTATCAGCTCGCTCGGGTATTCATAGCGCAGCTCGTCCAGCGAGAACGTGCACATGCGCGCGATGCGCACCGTTTCGTGCAGCGCTTCCGGCGTATAGACGTTGGCCAGCCGCAGGCGCGAGCGCAAATGCTGCTCGGCGTTCTGCGCCAGCGCGTAGCCGCATTCGGCCACGGGCTTGCCGAGGCGGATCGCGGACAGCGTGTCGTGCAGTGGCTTGCGCGAGCGCACGTGCATGCATACCTGCCCGGTCGCCACGACGGGCAGCCGGTGCTGCGCCGCCACTTCCTCGATGCTCTGCCGGTGGCCTTCGTCGAATGCGCGCTGCAGCAGTGTGAGGCCGAGCCAGGCACGCGCGCCGAACGTGGCGGCCATCCATGCCGCCTGCGCATGCAGCCGGTCCACGTGCGCCGGCTCCCACACGGGATACGACGGCAGCAGTACCAGCAGGCAATCGGGCAGGCCGCGCAGGTGCGCACGCTCTGGCGGCGGGGCCGCGAAGTCTTCCGGATGCAGCAGGTATTCGCCCTTGGCGGCACGGGTGCGGCCAAGCGTGATCATTTCCGACAGGTTGCCGTAGCCATTGCGGTTTTGCGCGATGGCCAGCAGCGACAGGGCTCCGGCCCCCTCCTTGCCCTCCTTGCCCTCCTTGCCCTCCTTGCCCTCCTTGTCCACCAGGCGGAACCAGCTGCCGACCAGCAGCCTGTCATGCCATCCGGCCGCCTTGGCTTCGCCATGCGCGCGCACTACGCCGGCCAGCGAGCACTCGTCGGTGATCGCCAGCGCCGTGTAGTCGAGCGCGATGGCGCGGGCCACCAGTTCCTCGGCATGCGAGGCGCCCTGCAGGAACGAGAAATTCGTCATGCAGAAGAGCTCCGCATAGGGCGGCAGGCGAAACGGTGGCGTGGCGGCAGGCATGAGGATGTTGATACTGTATAAACATACAGTATTATAACCCTGTGGCCCGCTTGGCCCTGCGCTTGCACAGCCGTGCGCCATACCAGAAATTCGCGGAAACGCGGCACTAAACCGCGTGCCATTTGCAAAATAGTCACACTTGGGAAAGTGCTCATAGTTGATTTGCCGACAGGCCGATAGAATCGCCCCTTTACCTGTTCGGAGAAGCCCTTGTCCACGCTACGCCTTGCCGTTCTGTCCGCCCTGTACGGATCTTCCGCCCTTGTCTTCTCCCATACCGCGCTGGCGCAGGACACACAGGGACAAATGGCAGCCCCCCAGCAGCCGATGCAGACCGTGAGCGTGGTCGGTTCGCGTCGCGCCACCACGTCGGCCACCGATACCGTGGTGCCGATCGACGTGATCCCGATGACGGCCGCCGCCGAGAAAGGCGGCCAGTTCGACCTGTCGCAGACGCTGACCAATATCTCGCCATCGTTCAACTCCACGCGCCAGTCGGGCGCCGACGGTGCCGACCTGGTCGACTCCGCCGCGCTGCGCGGCCTGGGCTCTGACCAGACGCTGGTGCTGGTGAACGGCAAGCGCCGCCACACGTCGTCGCTGGTGAACCTGTTCGGCGCGCGCAACCGCGGCAACACGGGCACCGACCTGAACGCGATCCCGATGCTGGCGATCCGCGACGTGCAGGTGCTGCGCGACGGCGCCGCCGCCCAATACGGTTCCGATGCGATCGCCGGCGTGATGGACATCGGCCTGAAGAAAAGCCTCGGCTGCGAAGCGGTGACGGGCTACGGCCAGTACTCGGCCGGCGACGGCGAGAACTGGCTCGCGTCGGCCTACTGCGGCATCGCCGTGGGCGGCGGCGTGGTGGGCATCACGGCCGAATACCTGGACCGCGGCCGCTCCGACCGCTCCGAGCCGGACAATCCGCGCATCATCGGCGATTCGAAGACCGAGAACCAGACGCTGTACGTGAACGGCGAGATCCCGACCGGGGTGGCGAACGGCACCGGCAAGTTCTACTTCACGGGCGGCCTGCAGAAGCGCGACGCATCGTCCGCCGCCTTCGGCCGCGGCGGCATCGGTACCGACGACATCCCGAGCCGCAACTCGGCCGCCATGTACCCGGAAGGCTTCGTACCGTTCATCAACGGCGACATGGATGACCGCTACGCGATCGTCGGCCACCACGCCCGCCTGGGCGAATGGAATGCCGACCTGTCGCAGACCTACGGCTACAACCGCCTGATGTACGACATCGGCAACACGCTGAACGCCTCGATCGCCAACGCCGACCTGCTGGGTGGCGGCCAGGGCATCAGTCCCGATCACTTCGATGCCGGCGGCTTCTCGTTCGAACAGTGGACCACGAACGCGGACTTCTCCCGCTATTACGACGGCGTGCTGGGCAAGGGCCTGAACGTGGCGTTCGGCGGCGAGTACCGCGTCGAGAAATACAAGATCTTCGCCGGCGAACAGGGTTCCTACGTGGACGCCGACGGCGTGGGCAACGGCGGCAATGCCGGCAGCCAGGGCTTCCCCGGCTTCCAGCCCGGCGACGTGACGAACGCGCGCCGCCACAGCACCGCGCTGTACCTGGACATGGAAGCGGACCTCACCGACGCGGCCAAGGTGCAGGGCGCCGTGCGCTGGGAAAAATACAGCGACTTCGGCTCCACCGTGACCGGCAAGCTGGCCGGCAGCTACCGCGTGGCGCCGACCGCCCTGCTGCGCGCCTCGGCCAGCACGGGCTTCCGCGCGCCGTCGCTGCAACAGGCGTACTTCTCGTCGACGTTCACCGACTTCATCGGCGGCGTGCCGACCGACGTGGTACTGGCGCCGAACGGCGGCGCCGTCGCCACGCTGGCCGGCATCCCGAAACTGAAGGAAGAAAAATCGACCAGCTTCACGCTGGGCACCACGTGGACGCCGACCCCGGCGATTTCCATCACGGCCGACCTGTACCACATCAAGATCAAGGACCGTATCGTGCTGTCCGGCCGCTTCGACGCCGACAACTACCCTGAACTGGCGGCGCGGCTGTCCACGCTGGGCGTGGGCCAGGCGCAGTTCTTCGTCAACTCGGTGGACACGAAGACGCAGGGCCTGGACCTGACCGCATCGCACCGCGGCACGCTGTTCGGCAACCGCCTGACCACTTTCCTGGCCGCGAACTTCTCGAAGACGACGGTGGAAGACATCCACGCACCGAGTTCGCTGGCCGGCTACGAGGACGTGCTGCTGTCCGAGCGCGAGCGCCTGTTCATCGAACAGGGCGGCCCGCGCCGCAAGGCCACGCTGGGCTTCAGCTACGCGACCGGCCCGCTGGACACGGACTTCAAGATCATCCACTTCGGCCCGCAGACGCTGGGCACGTTCAGCGGCACCGCCGCCGGCGTTCCCAACCTGTACTACGAAGCAAAGACGTCCGCCGACCTGTCGTTCTCGTACAGCGTGACCCCGAACATCAAGTTCTCGGCCGGTGCCAACAACATCTTCGGCGCCAAGCCGACCGCGCAGAACGCCGACGAAACCGACAATGGCTTCAAGTACGACAGCGTGCAGTTCGGCCTGAACGGCACGTCGTACTTCGCGCGGCTGCATGTGAAGTTCTGACGTAATTGCTGCTCAACAAAACTGGGGACGTACCCTGGTTTCTGGGAAATTTCCTCGAAACCAGGGTACGTCCCCAGTTTTCCATTCTGTCATGTTCGCGTCACATCGTGTGGCTACAGTCGCGTTTTGTTCCTGTCCGGGGGGGAAACGTGAAAACAATCATCACGACGCTGGCGGTACTGGTGACGGCCGGCATGGCGGGTTGCAGCCGCGAGCTGCCGCCCGATGCCACGCAAATCGAAGCGCTGGCGATGGCGGTGGCGCAGCGCGGCGCGATCGGGGCGGAACACGCGTTGCACCAGCTTGCCGAACGCGGCAGCGCGGTGGCGCAGCGCGAGCTGGGCATCCTGTACCGCGCACGCCCGGACCGCCGCGGCGAGGCGATGACGCTGCTGCGCAACGCCGCGCTGGCCAACGATGCGCACGCAGCATTCCACCTGGGCGAACTGTATCGCACGTCACACGACAATGCCGCCGGCCCGGCAGCCGCCTGGCCGTGGTACCAGCGCGCCGCCGAAGGTGGCCAGGCAAAGGCCGCGCTGCAGCTGGGAATAATGGCCCGCAACGGCGAAGGCGTGCCGCGCGACACCGCTACCGCCGCACGCTGGCTGCAACTGGCCAGCGACCTGGGCAACCCGCATGCGATGTTCCTGCTGTCATACGCCTACCGCGACGGTGACGGCGTGCCCGCCGACCCGCAGCGTGCACGCGTGCTGCTGGAAGAATCCGCGGAACGCGAATACCCGCCGGCACTGCAGGAACTGGCACTGACGGTGGACGACCCGCAACGCGCCAGCCACCTGATGAAGCAAGCCACCGGCCACCGGCACAATGACTGGAACCGGTTTTGAAACCCCGGAGGCAGAACCTGGGATCAGATCCAGCGGGTCTGATCCAGCTCCTGCCGTTGGGGTCGAAGCATGCACTATCGGACCTCACTAAACGGCATTAAAGCCCATCAGCGTCTTTCACAGGCGATCAGCATCGTATCCACCGTAAAACTGCCATCTTCCTCGATGGCAAAATATTCTCTCACTTCGGGCCCGGCACGCCGCTGCAGCGAACGGATGGCCGCCACATGCGCCTCCGGCGTCTTCATCCGTTCGACCCACGAAGCGAATTCCAGCCGCAGGCGATAGGTCGTCACCTCGCCCACCGCGAATCCGGCCGCGGCCAACGCAGTGCGCCATTCGTCCAGCGAGGCATTGCGCACATGGGACGGGTCGCGCAGCAATTCCAGGCCCTGCAGCCATGTATCGAGCAAGGGCACGCCGGGCGAGACCACATCCATGAAGATGGCCATGCCGCCGGGCTTCACTACCCGGTGCATCTGCGCGAGGCCGGCGGGAACGTCGCGCCAGTGATGCGCGCTGTACCGGGTCACGGCCACGTCGAAGGAGCCGGAGGGACAGGACAGCGTCTCCGCCGCGTTGCACTTCGTGACCACATTGCCGAACCCGCGGCGCTCCGCTTCACCGGCCACCACGCGCAGCATCGGTTCCGAA
Source organism: Pseudoduganella sp. jia 12 (assembly GCF_055502675.1). NCBI lineage: Bacteria > Pseudomonadati > Pseudomonadota > Betaproteobacteria > Burkholderiales > Oxalobacteraceae > Pseudoduganella > Pseudoduganella sp. jia 12. Next base: position 16,784 of record NZ_JBUXKP010000013.1, on the reverse strand, counting down.
AGATCGCACGCCACGACCTTGCCGGCCAGCGGAGCGAGGCGGAACGTGACGTGGCCGCCCCCACACCCCATGTCCAGCGCGACAGCCCCGGGCCGCCTGCCCACCAGGCTCGCCATCCGCTCCAGGTCTTCGCCGCGCGCATGGACGGCGCTGGCGAGATAGGCATGCGCCTGCGGGCTGAACTGGCTGTTGACGATATCGTTATGGCTGCTGTGACTGTCGGCGCTCATGCGCGTCTCCTGGAGAATGGGTTGAAAGTCCATTGTGTCCACCTCTCCAAACTGGTACAAGATGGCTATTTATCCTGGTATAAAAACCGCCATGCACCAGCCGGATTCCCGCCGCCTCCTTGGAGCCTTCATTCGCGCCCACCGCGAGCGCCTGCCGCCGTCAGGCAGGGCCGGCAGGCGCCGCACACCCGGCTTGCGGCGCGAGGAACTGGCCGACGCGGCCGGTGTCAGCGTTACCTGGGTCACGTGGCTGGAACAGGGGCGCGATGTCGCGGCCTCCGCCGCCGCGCTGGCCCGCCTGGCGGAGGCATTGCGGCTCACCCCGGCCGAACGCGCATCGATGTTCGACCTGGCGCAGCGGCGTGATCCGATCCCGGCAAAGTCCCAGCCCGAGCTGCCTGGCGACCTTCTCGCCCTGCCCTCGCTGCTGACCGTTCCGGCCTACCTGCTCGACCGGACCTGGAATGCGAGAGCATGGAACCTTCCCGCAGCCCGGCTGTTCGGCGGCTGGCTCGATGACGACACCGCGGACCGCAACCTGATGCGCTTTGTCTTTCTTTCACCCCTTGCGCGGGTGCTGATCGCCCACTGGCAGGAACGCTGCCGGCGCCTGGTGGCCGAGTTCCGGGCCGATTACAGCCGCTGCCCGCACGATGCGGCATTCCTGGGATTGATCGAAGAACTGTCGGCGGGAAGTGACGTCTTCTCGGCCAGCTGGAAGGAACAGGCCGTGTTGCATCGCGAAGGCGGCGAACGCCTGTTCGCACATCCGCAGGATGGCTTGCTGCGCTTCCAGCAGACGACACTGCTGGTCGCCGCGCAACAGGAGTGCAAGCTGGTTTGCCTAGCGCCGGCATGAAGGCCAGCAGCCTCGTTCGTTCCGGTCACTGGCTTCGTGTTGTTTTCTTTTCCTGGGGTGTCAGGAAGCGTTTCATGATCACCCCAGCGCCGCCAGCTCCCGCGTCATGTTGACGATCGCCGGCTCGTTGTACTGCTCGGCGAACCAAGGGTCGGCGAACAGCGTGCCTGCACAGGCCTTGCCGCGCAGGTGTTCGAGCACGCGGGCGCGCTGCTCGCCGTAGCGGTCGTCGGGCACGTGGCCGTATTCGGCGCGGATACCGCGCGCATAGTGGTCGTACACCTCCTCGTCCTGCCCCAGGATCGCCAGGTCCACGCCCAGCAGGATGTCCTTCAGCGGATGGGCCACGTGGCCGCCCTGCAGGTGGTCGGTGGCGCGGATCAGCGTGGCCACTTCGGCGGCGCGGCCGGCATCCGGTTCCAGGCCGCTGCCGAGCCACAGCCGCGCGCTGGCTTCCTCGTTCGAGACGGACGATGGCTCGTGGCCGTAATACGCGTCGTGGAACCAGAATGCGGCGCGCACCAGGGCGGCATCCTGCGCCGAGGCGCCCGTGTTGGCGGCCCAGGCGCGGATCTCGGCCAGGCCATGCACCAGGTGATCGAGGTTGTGGTAGTGGCGCGTGGCGCCGCCGTAGCCATCGGCGCCCGTCAGCCTGGCGAACCACTGCGCGGCCGGCGCACCGGGGAACGACGCCTGCCATTCCTTGTGCAACCAGCTGGTGATCCATGCGCGGTAGGCCGGCGCGGGCACGAATTTCTTCGTCGTCCAGTTCCAGCCGACCGGGCCTTCCAGCGCCTTCACGAAGCTGGAGCTCACGGAACCCAGGTCGCGCGGCGGCATCACGAACAGCGTCTTGGCGCCGCCGATCACTTCCACATTGGTCTGCTGGATCAGGTTTTCGTAGTCGAAATCGGCGGTGGTGCGGATGCCGCGGATCAGGTAGTCCACGCCGTGCTTGCGCGCCACGCGCGCCGTGTAGTCGCTCTTCACGACGAGCACCTGCACGTTGTCCCATTGCCGTTCGGCGCAGCTCTCCAGCACGATGGCGCGCCGTTCCTCGGCCGAGAAGCGGGGCTGCTTGGTGGAGTTCTCCGACAGGAAGACGATCACCTCGTCCGCGATCGAGCGGGCTTCGCCGATCACCCACATGTGGCCGTTGGTGATCGGGTCCAGCGTGCCCGAGAAACCGATTCTTTTCATGCCCCGCCCTGTTGGCTGTCTGTCATGACGGGCATTCTAGCGCACGGGGTCAGGCAGCGGACTTTGCCAGCGGCACTTTCGTTGTCGCGGTTTTCGTGCCGGCGCCGGCGCCGGGGAATGTCACCCGCACCAGCAGGCCGCCCAGCCGTTCGGAAGCATCGAGCGCCAGCGTGGCGCCGTGCCGCTCGGCGATGGCCTTGATGATCGCGAGCCCCAGGCCGCTGCCCGTGGCCGTGCTGCCGGGCACGCGGTAGAAGCGGCTGAACACGCGCTCGCGTTCTTCCGGCGAGATGCCGGGGCCGCTGTCCTCGACGACCAGTTCGGCGCCCTTTCCGGTATGCCGCACCGACACGTCGACGGTACCGCCAGCGGGCGTGTACTTGATGGCGTTGTCGACCAGGTTGCGCAGCAGCACGCGCAACGCGTCGGCCTGGCCCTGGATGGTTTCGGCCGTCGCTTCATGCATGCCCAGGTCGATCTGGCGCGCCTGCGCGGCGCCCACCATGTCGCCCAGCGTGCGCCGGGCCAGTTCGGCCAGGTCCACGGGGTCCAGCTTCGGCTCGGCCGCTTCCTGCCGCGCCAGCACCAGCAGCTGTTCCACGAGGCGCGTCGCGCGTTCGATGCCGGCCGTCAGCCGCCCGACCGCCACCTTGCGCGCCTCCGCGTCCTCGGCGCGGTCCAGGCTGAGCACCTGCAGCTTCAGCGCGGCCAGCGGCGAGCGCAGCTCGTGCGCGGCATCGGCCACGAAGTGCTGCTGCGCGTCGAACGCCGTGCGCACGCGGCCGAACAGCAGGTTCAGCTCGTGCACCAGCGGCTTCACTTCGTCCGGCAGGTCGGCCTCGGAAACGGGCGACAAATCGTCTGCCTGGCGCGACGCCACCTGGCGGCGCACGCGCGCCACGGGTGCCAGCGAGCCGCTCACGACCCACCACACCACCAGCATCAGCATGGGCGCCATCAGCGCGATCGGGCCCACGGTGCGCAGCGCCAGCGCGCCGGCCATGCGCTTCCTGACCGACATGTCCTGCGCGATCTGCACGGTCTGGTTACTGGTCTGCACCGAGAACACGCGGTACGTGGTGCCCTTCGCCTTCACGTTGGAAAAGCCCAGCACCGCGCGCTGCGGCAGCTCGGCGCGGGAGATCGAGCGGAACACCTGGATGCCGTCCGGCGTCCACACCTGCACCACCATGTCGTCGTTGCCGGGGTCGGCGCTGGGGCTGCTGTGCGAATTGGCCAGCGGCGCGCCGGAGCGCAGCGCCAGCGCCATCTGCTGCATGTGGTAGTCGAAGATCTGGTCCGCGTCGTGCAGCGCGCTGCGGTAGGCGATCATGGCCTGCGCCAGCGCGGCCATGGTGATCGCCGCCAGCAGGAACCACAGCAGGCGGCCACGCAGCGAGTGCGTGTTCACCTTGACGCGGTAGACCTTCGGCACCTTCATGCTTTCGGCACCATGTAGCCGAGGCCGCGCACGTTCTGGATCAGTTCCGCGCCCAGCTTCTTGCGCAGGCCGTGGATGTAGACCTCGACGGCATTGCTGTTGACTTCATCCTTCCAGCTGTACAGCTTTTCCTCGAGCTGGGCGCGCGACAGCACGATGCCGGGCCGCGCGATCAGCGCCTCCAGCACGGCCCATTCGCGGGCAGACAGGTTGACCTGTACGCCACCGGCGATCACCTCGCGCGTCTGCGGATTGATCGACACGCCCTTGTGCTCGAACACGGGTTCGGCGCGGCCGGCCGAACGGCGCAGCAGCGCGCGGATGCGGGCCAGCAGCTCGTCGAGGTCGTAGGGCTTGAGCACGTAATCGTCGGCGCCGGCATCGAGGCCGGCGATGCGCTGCTCGACGGCGTCGCGCGCCGTGGCCACCAGCACCGGCGTCAGCTCCTTGCGCAGACGCATCGAGCGCAGCACCTCGAGCCCGTCCTTGCGCGGCAGGCCCAGGTCCAGCAGCACCAGGTCGTAGGTCTGGGTCTGCAGCGCGGTGTCGGCCATGTCGCCGTCCTTTACCCAGTCGACCGCATAGTGCTCGGCGCGCAGCAGGTCGAGCACCACCTCGCCGATCATCACATCATCTTCCACGAGCAGCAGTCGCATGTCGTTATCCTTTTCTGGTTCAAGCGGCGCAGTTTATCCCAATCGCACGGGAATAAAAATGCGTTCCTCGCCGCGCTGGATCAGCAGCGCCACGGACTTCGACGATTTCGCCACCACGTCGCGCACCTGCTCGACCGAGTTGACCGGCCGGCCGTTCACGGACAGCAGCACGTCGCCCGGCTGCAGGCCGGCGTTGGCGGCCGCGCCACCGGCCCGTTCGATGACCAGGCCGGCGGCCAGCCCGACCGCCTGCTTTTCCAGCGGGTCGAGCGGGCGCAGGGCCAGGCCCAGGCGCGATTTCGCCGCCGGTTCGTCGTCGTTCACGGTGGCCAGCGAACGCTCGCTGGCATTGCCCAGCTTGCCCGCCAGCGCAACGGCCTTGCCCTCGCGCCAGACATCGAGCGCCACCTTGTCGCCCGGCTTGGCCAGCGCCACATAGGCCGACAGTTCGCCGGAACCGACGATCTTCTGGCCGTTGATCGAACGCACCACGTCGCCCGGCTTCAGGCCCGCCTGCTCGGCGGCACTGCCCTTTTCCACGTTGACGATCAGCGCGCCTTCCGGCGACGGCAGATCGAAGGAATCGGCAAAGCTCTGGTCCACTTCCTGCGCCACCACGCCCAGCTTCGCGTGCACGACCTTGCCGGTGGTGACGATCTGCTCCTGGATGCGCTGCGCCACGTCGATCGGGATCGCGAACGACAGGCCCTGGTAGCCGCCGGTCTGGCTGTAGATCTGCGAATTGATGCCGACCACTTCGCCCTTCGTGTTGAACAGCGGGCCGCCCGAATTGCCGGGGTTGACCGCCACGTCGGTCTGGATGAACGGCACGCTGCCATCGTCCAGCGCGCGGCCCTTGGCGCTGACCACGCCTGCCGTCACGGTATTTTCCAGGCCGAACGGCGAGCCGATCGCCAGCACCCATTCGCCCACCTTCGTGTCCATCGACCGGCCCAGCGGCACCACGGGCAGGTTCTTCGCGTCGATCTTCAGCACGGCCACGTCGGTTTTCGGGTCGGAGCCGAGCACCTTGGCGCGGAATTCGCGGCGGTCCGTCAGCTTCACGGTCACTTCGCTGGCATCGCGCACCACGTGGGCGTTGGTGAGGATCAGGCCATCGCTGCTGACGATGAAGCCGGAGCCCACGCCATGGCTCGGCGCCTCGCGCCCGCCGCGCTGCGGGCCTTGCGGGCCCTGGAAGCGGCGGAAGAATTCAAAGAACGGATCGTCGGCGAACGGTTCGCCGCGGTTGTCGTAGGCCGCCTTCACGCTGCCGGTCGTGCTGATATTGACGACGGCCGGGCCATTGCGCGACGCGATCACCGAAAAATCGGGCAGCGCGATCATTGGCGCCGGCGTCGGCGCCGGGGCGCCCGCGGCGGCATTGGCCGGCACGGCGGGTGCCGGCGTGGCGGCGACGACCGGTGATTCATGGTTTCCCTGCACTGCGATGGCCGCGCCTGCGCCCAGTACGCCCACCGCGCACAGGGCCAGGACCAGGCGTTTCATGTTCAGAACCTTGTCCTTGCTCATGTCTGTACTCCCTGCTGTATTAAATTCGATGATAGCAATATGAGGTCAACAGCTTATACGCTCCTTAACCAAGCCACCAGGAGGCGCTCATGGCTGCGTTGCGGCGCCTTGCCGTGCGGAAGAGCACTGTCTGCGGCGCCGCGCCTTGCCCTGAGCGCTCCTGATGGCTTGGCGACGGTGGCGCTCATACAAAAGCAACGAGGCGGCCATGGCTGCGTTGCGGCGCCTTGCCCTGGCCACTCCTGATGGCCTGGCGACCGTGGCGCTCACGCTGTCAGGGGACTGACCCCGGTTTTGTTGATATGTCGACTGCGCAGGCGAAAAACCGGGGTCAGTCCCCTCGATACGATCACGACAGAGCGTCGCGCCAACACTTACCGGGGACAGACCCCTGCGACGCTGCCGCCATTTGCAACCTCATCTGTCTGCGGCGCCGCGAACGCAAAAAGGCCGGGTCGCCCCGGCCTTTGTACCACTCGGAAGCGGGCCGGGGCCCGCGCATGCTATGCCAATGCCTTACGCGGCGTCGCGCTTCTGTTCCAGCGCGGTGACGTTATTGGTCACGCCGTCGATCGCGATCTTGCGCGGCCGGAACGCTTCCGGCACTTCACGGACCAGGTCGATCGTCAGCATGCCGTTGTCGAACCCGGCGCCGGTGACCTTCACATGGTCGGCCAGCTGGAAGCGCTGCTCGAAATCGCGGGCCGCGATACCGCGGTGCAGGAAGGTGCGCTCCACGGCGTCCTTCTGCTTGCGGCCGGTGATCACCAGCGAATCGCGCTCGGTATTGATGTCCAGCTCGGAGCGGTCGAAACCGGCCAGCGCCATCACGATGCGGTATTTGTCTTCGGCCACCAGTTCCACGTTATACGGCGGATAGGTGGGGGCCTCGGCGGCGTTCAGCTGATTGGCCAGGCGGTCGATGCCGATGGCGGTACGGTACAGGGGGGTCAGGTCAAAAGTACGCATGATGTATCCTTTCAATAAGCGATATCGGTGCGGTCCCCAGAGGGCAACCGCGGTACATGATTGAATGATTCGGTTCAACAATTCGTTATGTGGCGGGCTGCTGCCTGCCAGGGCCCGCCGGGTAGCGGGCCCGAGCCGGGTGCTTAAGCCGCGGCGCGCGATTGCTCGATCGCGGGGGCACTCTCGGTGCTGCTGCCGATCTCGATCTTGCGGGGCTTCAGCGCCTCGGGCACTTCACGCACCAGGTCGATCGTCAGCATGCCGTTCTGGAACGACGCGCCGGTGACCTTCACGTGGTTGGCCAGCTGGAAGCGCTGCTCGAAGTCGCGGGCGGCAATGCCACGGTGCAGGAACGTGCGTTCCACCGTGTCTTTCTGCTTGCGGCCAGTGATGTGCAGCGTGTCGCGCTCGCTGGTGATGTCGATTTCCGAACGGTCGAAACCGGCCAGCGCCATCACGATGCGGTACTGGTCCTCGGACACGAGCTCGATGTTATACGGGGGATAGCTGGGCTGGGATTCAGCGCTGTTCAGCATCTGGGCCAGGCGGTCGAAGCCGATGGCGGTACGGTACAGCGGAGTCAGGTCAAAAGTACGCATGATGGATATCCTTTCAAAGTTAAGCGATATCGAGCTGTCCTTCGTGGTCAGCTCTTCGTCGGCCCCCTGCTGGGCAACCGATGTACCCAATATACGGCGGGCCACAAAGGTTTCAAGGGGGCTTTTTTGAAAATTTTTGGTTTTACATTCTGAAACAATTCAAATTTCCCACGTGCTACACTCGACCGCTTGGACCAACCCCTGACCATGAGCCGATGACCCTGACATTGCCCCTGCGCGCAGCGATCCTGCCAGCGCTGTTTGCTTCAACCTTGTTCGTCAACTCCGCCAGCGCCGATCCGCTGCCCGCCTCGCTGGACCAGCCCTACCCCGGCACGATCCAGATGAAGATCGATGCCTCCGATACCGCCCGCAACATCTTCCGCATCCAGCAGTCGATCCCCGTGAAACCGGGCAAGCTGACCTTGCTGTATCCGCAATGGGTGACGGCCCAGCATGGCCCCACGGGCGCGCTGCACCAGCTCGCCGGCCTGAAGGTCTCGGCGAACGGCAAGCCGGTGCCGTGGAAGCGCGATCCGCTGAACGTGTTCGCCTTCCAGGTGGACGTGCCGCAGGGCGCGAAGACCCTCGACGTGGAATACCAGCACCTGTCGCCGAACGAAACCGGCCAGGGCCGCATCGCGGTGACGCAGGACATCCTCGGCATCCAGTGGCAATCGATGACGATGTACCCGGCCGGCTACCACGTGCGCCGCATCCCGATCCAGACCACGCTGACCCTGCCCGCCGGCTGGCAATACGGCACGGCGCTGGAAACGGCCTCGCGCCAGGGCGACGAAGTGAAGTTCAAGACGACCGATCTGGAAACGTTCATCGATTCGCCGCTGTTCGCCGGCCGCCACTTCAAGCAGATCGACCTGGACCCGGGCGCGAAACTGCCGGTGCGCCTGAACATCGTGGCCGACACGCCGGAAGCGCTGGAAGCGAAGCCTGAACAGATCGCCCCGCACCGCGAGATGGTAAAGCAGGCCTACAAACTGTTCGATTCGCAGCACTACGCGCACTACGATTTCCTGTTCGCGCTGTCGGACGAATTCGGCGGCGTGGGCCGCGAGCACCACCAGTCCAGCGAGAACGGCGTGAAGGCCAATTACTTCACCGAGTGGAACAAGACGGAAGCCGTGCGCACCCTGCTGCCGCATGAATTCACGCACTCGTGGAACGGCAAGTTCCGCCGCCCGAAAGGCCAGGACGTGCCGAACTTCAATACCCCGCTGGACAACAACCTGCTGTGGGTCTACGAAGGCCAGACGCAGTACTGGGGCCAGGTACTCACCGCCCGTTCCGGCCTGGCGCAGCAGGCCAGCGTGCGCGACATGATCGCCAACATGGCGGCCACGTATTCGAACGTGCAGGGCCGCAGCTGGCGCCCGGTGGTGGACACGACGAACGACCCGATCATCAGCCAGCGCCGCCCGCAGGTATGGCCGAACTGGCAGCGCAGCGAGGACTACTACTCCGAAGGCGCGCTGATCTGGCTGGACGTCGACACGAAGATCCGCGAACTGTCGGGCGAAAAACGCTCGCTGGACGATTTCGCCCGCGTGTTCTTCGGCGTGGACAACGGCGTGATCCAGGCGAAGCACTACACGTTCGACGATGTGGTCAAGGCGCTGAACGGCGTGCAGGCGTTCGACTGGGCACCGTTCCTCAAGAAACGCGTCGAGGAAACCGGCCCTGCCCCGCTGGACGGCCTGGCGCGCGCCGGCTGGAAGCTCGTCTACGCCGACAAGCAGACCGACTTCCTGAAGGGCGTGGAAGACATGAGCAAGACCGCGAACTTCCAGTACTCGCTGGGCTTCTCGGTGGGCAGCGACGGCAAGATCGTCGCCATCGTGTGGGATGGCCCGGGCTTCAAGGCGGGCCTGTCCGGCAATACCACGCTGGTGGCCGTGAACGGCCGCGCCTACAAGCCGGAACTGCTGCGCACTGCCGTCACGGCGGCCACGAAGGACAGCAAGCCGATCGACCTGCTGGTCAAGCGCGGCAACGACTACCGCACCGTCTCGCTCGACTACCACGGCGGCCTGAAGTACCCGCGCCTGGAGCGCATCGAGGGCACGCCGGACCGCCTGCAATCGATCCTGCAGCCGCGCAAATAAGCCGGGCCATGGCACGAGCGGGCGCACCTCCTTCGCGGGATGTGCGCCCGTTTTTTTTCAGTCACGCTACAGTGTTTTTCTATTGGAGACGCCGATGATCACACTGCATACCTGGACCACCCCGAACGGCCGCAAGCCCCTCATCCTGCTGGAAGAACTGGGCGTGCCCTATGAAACCGTGCCTGTCGATATCGGCAATGGCCAGCAGTTCGAGCCCGGGTTCCTGAAGATCGCGCCGAACAACAAGATTCCCGCGATGGTTGACGACAATGCGGACGATGACGCCGATGGCGGCCCGCTGTCGCTGTTCGAAAGCGGCGCGATCCTCACCTACCTGGCGGACAAGCACGGCAAGTTCCTGGCCCCATCCGGCGCGGCGCGCTGGCAGGCGACGCAATGGCTGCACTGGCAGATCGGCGGCCTGGGCCCGATGCTGGGCCAGCTGGGTTTCTTTTCGAAGCAGGACGACGCGTTCGCGCTGGATCGCTTCATCAAGGAAGCGGAGCGGCTGCTGACCGTGCTCGACACGCAACTGGCCGCATCGCAATATGTGGCCGGCGACGAGTACACGATCGCCGACATCGCCTGCTACCCGTGGATCATGGCGGCGAGCGAGCGCCTGCAGGAGCCGCTGGCCGGCGCGCTGGGCAAGCCGAACCTGCAGCGCTGGCTCGGGCTGGTTGGTGCGCGGCCGGCCGTGCAGGCGGGCATGAAATGGAAGCCGCGCGGCGCGTGAGCTGTCAATCTCTCAGGTAGCGTTCGCTCCAGGCGGCGATCAGGTTGGCCACGTAGACCGCATCGTCGCGTTTCGTCAGCAGGTGGTCGGCCGTGTCGAGCGAAATATAGCTTTTCGGATGCTTCGCCGCCACGAAGATGTTCATCGCGTTCTCGATGCCGACAGTCGTGTCGCCCGGCGCATGCATCACCAGCAGCGCCTTGCGCAGTGCGCCGATCTTGTCCTTCAGCCTGTGTTCGGCCACGTCGTCGAGGAACTGCTTGCGGATGCGGAACGGCCGCCCGGCCAGCTGCACTTCGGCCTCCCCTTCCGCCGTGATCGTATCGATGTGATCGCGGAACAGGTGCACCACGTGCGATGGATCGCTGGGCGCGGCGATCGTTACCACCGCCTGCGCTTCCGGCACCAGCCCTGCCACCGCCAGCGTGGCCGCGCCCCCCAGGCTATGGCCGATCAGCAGGCGCGGCGCCGCGAACTGCTCGCGCAGGTAGCTCGCAGCGGCCAATAAATCTTCCACGTTCGACGAGAAATTGGTGTTGGCGAACTCCCCTTCGCTGGCGCCCAGGCCCGTGAAGTCGAAGCGCAGCACGGCGATGCCGTGGTCGGTCAGCGCCTGGGCGATGCGGCTGGCCGCGAAGACGTCCTTGCCGCACGTGAAGCAGTGGGCGAACAGCGCATAGGCGCGGGCCGGGCCGTCCGGCGCGTCGAGGCGGGCTGCCAGGCTGTTGCCGTTGGCGCCCGGGAAATCGAGTCGTTGTGCGCGCATGAGGGTCTCCGCAGCTGATCGTGGTGTCGATGCCGCTACTGTGCACGTGAAGCCCCGGCCGGACAAGGCTTGCCACCTCTCTCCTTTGACAGAGGTGGCATGCAATGGCCTGCCCGATGGGCGCTATCGATCGTCAGAACACATGCCGCACGCCAAAGGCGATGCTGCGCCCCCGCAGCGGCGTCTGGTTCTTCACGAAAGAGGTGTGGACGAAGGCCAGTTCGTCCGTGAGGTTATTGCCTCGCGCGTAGAGTTCCACCGACTTGCGCGAGCCCATGTCGAACCGGTAGGCCACGGTCGCATTGACCATGTTGTAGCCTGCCGTTTCGGTTTCATAGGTGGCGATGCGGCTCTGGCCGAACGTGCGCGACACTTCGAGGTCGGCCGAGAGCGGCCCCCAGCTGCGCTCGTAGCGTGCGCCGAGACGGCCGCGGGGAATACGCGGCAGGTGATCGTCCCCGCGCTTCATCCGGGCATGGACATGGTCGCCGAACACGGTGATGCGCGAAGCGGGCGTGACCTGGTAGCCGACCTGCCCATCGATGCCGGCGAAGCGCACATCGGCTGCCGTGTACGCCAGGAAGTTGTGCGCAATACCGCTTTCCTTTTCGGTCTCGATCCATTTTGCAAACACGTAGTCGCCGACATCCTGGTAGAACACGCCGACCTCGAATTCGAGCGGACCGCCTTTCTTGCGCAATGTCAGGTCGATCGAATCGGTGGACTCGAGCACCTCCCCGGCGGAGCGCCTGCTTTCCTTGAAGACCGGGTTATCCACCGCAAGCCCGATTTCATAGCTGTTGGTCGCGAGATTGTTACCACGGGCGTAGAGTTCGCGTACGTTCGGCGCGCGCTCGGTATGGCCGAGCGAAAGCCCCACCGAGTACCCTTGCCCCATGTTCCAGGTACCGCCCAGCGAAGCCGAGAAGGGATTGTGCTTCGTGGCGGGATTTCTCGTTCGGTAATTGTCGACGTAGTCGGACTCGATGATGCGCCGCCAGTCGCTCCCATACCACTCCGTATACATCGCTTCATACTCGGGCGTCATGGTAGTCAGGAACCGGGGCGCCGGCGCGCGCATGTCGCGCCAATCCTTGCGCACCGCGAATTCGAACTCCACCGCACCGAAGGAACGGCGCTCGCTCAGGAACAGGCCGACATTCCTGGTGAGGTGATGGTAAGGCGGGACAAATCCATAGGCATTTTCCGGAAACGGCACATGCAGGTCTTCGACATTGATGCCACTGAAGGTGCCATCCGTATAGTGCGCGCCCAACGTGCCGGTGAAGCCCAGCACGGGCCGGTGGGTCAGCTCGAGACGTCCATCCGAGACTTTATTGGTATAGCGCGTGAACAGCATGGCGCCATCGATCTCGTCATGCGCATAGTTCGTATGGGACAGGCGCAAGCGTGCATGGGAAAAACCCGGCAGCGGATCGGCATGATCCGCGCGGATATCGACCCGGTCGCTGCGCAGCCTGATATACGCGGTATGGCTGTCGGGGGAGCCGAATGGATCGTCGAACCCGCCGTGGGCCATGCAATGCAGGTCCAGGCCATGCGTATGGCACACGCCGTTCAGGTGGCTGTGGCCCGGTAGCCCATAGTTGCTTTTCATGCGCGTGAAGGCGGCGCCGATGTAACCCTTCGGCGTGATCCAGGACGCGCCGAAGGAATAGCTCGTATTCTCGGCAAAGGAATCGGGCAACGCATCCGCGCCATAGGCGCCCGGCACATCGTAATTGCCGGCATGTCGGCGCACACCTTCGGCATGGATCGCGAACCGGCCCATGCTGGCGGTAACGCGACCAACGGCCGTCTTCTCGTTGTCGCCGGTGCCGTAGCGCACTTCGGTCGCACCGGCCAGTCCGCCGGTTGGCAGCCTGGTCGGCACTTTGCTGTCGATCAGGTTGACCGCGCCATTGACCGCGTTCCCGCCATAGCGGATAGCGGCCGGGCCACGGATGACCTCGATCGCGTCGAGCAGCAGCGGGTCGGTCGTCACCGCGTGATCCGGAGACACCGAGGAAACGTCGAACAGGGTCGCGCCATCGCTCAGGATCTCGACGCGCGGCAGGGTCTGCCCACGGATGACGGGGCGCGACGCGCCGCCGCCAAAGTTATCCAGGTGAATGCCCGGCAAGCCGGCAAGCGTCTCGCCAAGCCCGCCTTGCCGACGATGCACCAGCTCGTCGCCGGACAACGTCTGCGAAGGCGTGATCGCCGGCCAGCCTTCCATGCCCCGGCTTGCGGTGATGGTGACCGTGTTGCCGATGCCACCCGGTGCGACTTGCGCATCGGTCTCCATTGCCTGGGCCCACAGGACAGTCGGCATCACTGCAAGAACAGCGGCGGCGTCCCTCATCGCGGGTCTCTTCTTCATATTTTTTCCTGTTTTTGATTGATCGATGCCATGGCGAGTGCGGTATCGGCACGACGCTGGATTCCCCAGCATGGCTCACTTATAGTAATGATAAATCATTATCAATAGAAAATGTAGCGCTGGCAAGGGCGTATCAGACGATTGCTGGTGGTGGCATCAGGCATGCCGCGTCGCTGGTGTTATTGCCTTGGAATGTCCAAATTCCACACGGCACTTTGTTACAAAACAGTCATCGAACGTCTTTGACACGAAGTAACACGCCGTCGAGAATGACCGGCGTATCCCTTAAGTAAAAATTAAGTGTCGGCGCCTTGCCCGAGCGCCGGCTGGCCGCGCTTACCCTGCGCCGGCGCAGCGATACGAGGTCCATTCAACGCACAAGGACGACCATGAAGAAGACTTTGACGATGTTGTTGTTGGCCACGCTCCAGGCCACCGCCGCTGCCGCCGGCAGCACGGTGACCTTCTCGAACGGCGAGGAAGGCTGGTATGGCCTGCAACCGCTGGACGGCAATGGCGGTTCCGCCATCGATCCCTCGCTCGGCAATGGCGCACCGGCGCTGCGCACCCAGATGGAAAATTTCGGCGTGGCCTGGACTACCCGCAGCAACACGGACTTCGTGCGCGACTATACGCAGATGGGCAGCGTGACCTTCGGCATCGACGTATCGGCGCAAAGCGTCTACTTCTTCAACCGCGAAGTCACGCGCGACCTGGTGCTGGAACTGCGCGACTACGACAACATGACCAACGGCCTGCCCTATACGAGCGTCTGGGTCAAGGTCGGCACGCTCGATGCCAGCCAGCCCGGCTGGCAGCACCTGTCGGTCACCATCGACGACACGTCGGCCACCGCGCTGCCGGCCGGCTGGGGCGGCTACGGTGCGGAAGACAGCACCGGCATGCCCTACCTGCCTTCGAACCGCACCTTCGCCAGCGTGCTGGCCGGTGTCGACGAAGTGGCGTTCACCACCTATGTGCCGGGCATGGTGTTCGGCTATACCTATTTCGACGTTGCCGTCGACAATATCTCGATCAGTGCGGTGCCGGAGCCGGGACAGGGCGTGATGCTGCTGGCTGGACTGGCTGGCATCGGCGCCCTGGCGCGCCGCCGGCGCCGCTGACGGCAGCGGTGGCGAACCTGCGATAGTTTCGACAGCCAATGAAAATGGCGCCCGTTGTAACGGGCGCCATTTTGCAAGAGAGCAGATAAAAAACACTCTAATCGGTCGATTTGTATCCGTCCTTGGGGGCGCGTTGTTTTCCGATCTCTACCCCCGGGGCATGCATCGAAAATGCACTTCGGCCGACGCATAGGTCCCGAGCCCAGAGTCTTGACCGGTGCTACTGACCGGGGCCATGGCTCGGTTCTTCTCTGCACCGAACTTTCCAGCCTCCTGATACAGACGGGCCTTGACCGCGCTTCCGGAAAAGTCGGTGAATTTCCCGAGGCTGCCGATCATGTATTGGTCTGGCCCAATCTGCACACCTCCCTCTGTACCGGTAGTTGCACACCCGCTAAACGCGAGTATCGTTACAACGCCACACAAGCCGAAACTCTTCACGCTAATATCCGCCCTGGTAAATGGTTTATATCGCTTTTCAAATAATCGTGTTCACCAAGCGCCGCAATGGTTTTCTTTACTGGCCAGACACAGTATTCGACCTTGTCAAAGTGCACCAGACCCAGCGTGCGCGCCTTAGGTGCTGCGGTGTTTACCGTCCATCGCTACGCGATCAAGTATGCAAAACTGGGAGTAAGCGCTACAGGGCCAGACGGCCCCTCCGACTGACCTTCGATATCGCAATCCTTTCTTGGGCAAGCGGCGACGGCGCGACCTTTGTCACTAAGACCAACCTGTGTAATATCGAGACCATGTACAGGGCACCGGCCTTCCTCCAACCGCTTAAACCGGTCATCCTTATTCTGCTTTTTCATCATTGTTTTGAGGTAGCCCCCTGAATCGCCGGACATGGTCTATGCGCTATTCTTACGACTAGGAATAGGTCTATGCATATGACTAACAAGAACAAGCAAGTTGTAGTGGTCTAATGTCCCCGGACACCTCGATAGGTGGATAATTCACCTTCGAAGGAGTTTACATGATCAGGCAGCGCCGCAATTTCGATCCCAGCTTCAAGCTGGAGGTCGTCCGAATGATCACAGAACAAGGCCTTAGCATTTCGCACGTCAGCCAGACGATGGACATTGGCGTGAGTTCGATCCGTCGGTGGATGGAGCAATACGGTGCCGAGCAAAATGGCCAGCCAGGTATCGGCAAGCCATTGACGGCTGAGCAGCAGCGTATTCGTCAGCTGGAGCAGGAAAACCGTCAGCTTCGTAGCGATGTAGACGTTTTAAAAAAGGCATCGGCCTTCTTTGCCCGCGAGCTCAAGTGAGCTACCGGCTCGTCGACGAGCTGCAAACGAAGGCCGTACCTGTTGCACAAACATGCCGTCTACTGGGCGTGAGCCGGGCCGGATTTTATGAAGCCAAGCGCCGCGCCGTTGCACCGATCTTTTGCCAAGCGAGCGTGCATCTGCGTGCCGCGTTCATGGGCAGCGGTCAAAGTTACGGCAGCCGCCGCCTGGTTACGGCGCTGGCAAATAGCGGCCTGCAGATCGGGCGTTACAAGGTACGCCGGCTGATGCAAGAAGCCAGCCTGAAGCCAGTCTGGAAGCGCAAGTTCGTGCACACGACCGATAGCAAGCATGCCTTGCCGATTGCGCCGAACGTGCTTGCCAGGCAGTTCAACCCGCCAGCGCCGAATCTGGCTTATGTGTCCGATATCACGTATATCCGCACTGGCGCCGGCTGGCTGTACTTGGCTATCGTGCTCGACCTATTCTCGCGCAGAGTCGTGGGCTGGGCGATGGCGCCGAGCATGCCGGCTACCTTGGTCTGCGATGCCTTACGCATGGCGATCCAGGCACGCCGGCCAGTTTAGGGATTAATCGTTCATTCAGACCGCGGCAGCCAATATGCGAGTGAGCAGTACCAGACCCTGCTGAGTGCACATAGCTTCGTCTGCAGCATGAGCCGTAAGGGCAATTGCTGGGATAACGCGGTTGCTGAACGATTTTTCCTGAACCTGAAGATGGAGCGCGTCTGGCAGCGCAATTACGCGAACCATGCAGAGGCCAAGCTTGACGTGGCTGATTACATTGCCGGCTTTTATAACAGCGAGCGCCTGAATTCTGTATTGGGCAATCTGCCGCCCAGCGTCTACGAACGCAAAATGGCAGAGAAAGAACTTATCGTCGTGTCCGGGATTACTTGACCACTACA